>JAZKGI010000030.1:0-46691 GCA_040385995.1 Pseudomonadota bacterium | reverse complement strand
CGATTTAACCAGCGATGTGCCTGGCTGAATAGGCTGGGGTTGCTGGAGCGCTTACCATCAGCGCACTCCCGCGTGAGCTTGCTCGAGGGCCAGTAGCCATGCCGGCGACGGCAGCGCTGTCAGTTCCAGGCGCAGGCCGGAACCTAGCACCAGGGTGCACGGGCAGCTTGGTACGCTCGCTGCCGCATCCATCACGCGCAGCGCAACGAACTTGCCAACTGGGCTGTCGCCACCGGTGTTGACTGCGGCGGCTAACTTTAACTTGCGCCGCCAGTAGTACAGCGACGCAAGCGTCAAGCCATGCTGCCGCGCATATACGCTTGCCGCCACCGCCTGCCTGCAACAGGCCTCGACGTGGGAGGTCCAGAATTGGGTGTCGCCTTCCATGTTTGCTTCCGTTTAGTTTGAAACGGTAAGCATGCGCAAATCAAAGGCGACTCACAAGGCTGTGGTTTATGGATCGCTTACAAAAGACCAGGCTTGGGGCAAGGTCGACGACGGCGAGGACGTGGCGCTATTCCCCCGTATCGAGTAGCCCTTGCGCTATCCCGGGCAGTACGCCGACGAGAGCACGGGACTGCATTACAATACGTTCAGGTATTACGATCCCGATATTGGAGGGTATATTAGTCAAGATCCGATTGGGCTTGAGGGCGGTACGAATCTTTATACTTATGTGCCCAACCCGATTTTATGGAATGATCCTTTAGGCTGGTTCTGCGGCACAAGTAATGGGCATCATACAATACCAAAATTTTTAGGCGGAAATAAAAACAAATTTTAATTACATTAAAAAAAGATGCTCACGTAGATTTACATAATGGCATCAATAACATTTTAAAAAAATTTTTGGAATGCGAGGCGAAGGCAGGGGCAATGGAACCAGTGACTGGGCAAGGGAAATGTCTGCAAATCCAGGAATGCAAAAAAAAGCATTAGACGCAACACTTGATGCGGCTGACCAAGTAGATTTAAAAAATGGAACAAATATTACAAACGCGATATGGGACAATGTAATTAACGACCGATTCAGGATATTCCCATGAAAAACGAATTTTTGCATGTTTATTATTCAGGCACGGACGTTGTAGATACCAATGAAGAGTGGCGAAATAAAAATATGGGTCGATTTTTTTGCAAAGCATGCAATAATGTTATGCCTAACTTACCAGCTATCCCTGATTTGGTTGTTGAGAAAAAAATCCCAAAAAAAGCCGACATGTTTTCGATAGGATACAATTCACCTTCATTAATTTCTGAAAAATTTAAAAGTTTAATTTTTGACTGCGCTAATGAATACCTAAATTTTAGCCAAATTTTTTTAAAAAATTATGATATAAAAATTTCCAGTCATTTTGCGGTTGCCGGAAAACAGCAATGGACACTGCTTTTTGGCGAAGTCCCTTCAATTATTGACGGCAATCCGGTTGCAAACCCTCAAATCCGGATTTGCCCCTTATGTAAAACCAGATTTGGTTATGGCAGGGGAAAACGATATGTGGATAGCAAGATAAATGAGATCAAAGATGTCGCCTTCACAGAATTCGGTGGAATTTTGTTGAAAAATGACATTATTCCCATTTCGGAATTAGAAGCCTTAAAAAACGTCCGATTGGAAAAGATAGAGGTTCGATAGATATTTTGATCGGTAAAAATTTTCAGATAAATATTAAAATGTCCTGTAGAGAAGAAAACAATATGAAATTTGCTCGCGAGGCCCATGGCGGCTATTTACACATCTGGTGGCGGCAACTTGGCAGGCAAATCAAGCCTCTTTAGGGAAAAACTGGCGCAACACTAATTAGGGTTATAAAGAATATCGATATATGGCAACCATAAAAAATGACAAATTTTCGGAAATAAGCGAGTTAATTCAATCTCAAATTTATATAGCAATTTCAGAATTAATAATAAAGAAATCCAATAAAATACTTTGTTCAGATATTTATGATGCGGAACTGCAATTTTGTCTGAAAATGATTGAAGCTTCAGAAATTTCAATATTAGAAGCAAAAAATTTAATTTTTTCAAAAAGCACTCATTTTTTTGATTATTGTTTGGCCTACATGACTGTTGAGAATAATTTGGAACAAGGCCAACAGTATAACCCAAATGAATCCCAGGAAGATTTTGATAATTCCTATGAAGAATACGTAGGGCATAGCAAAACATTTATATTTCAAAATGCTATATTCTATATTATTTTAAAAGATAAGAGCAATATATTAATTCAATTTTTAAAAAAAATCAAACAACCAAATCATTTAAAGTTCGCACAGCAATTAACTACGTTTTTTAATCAGCTAAAAAATTGAAACTGAACGGTACAGCGTGGTAGGTCAAATCTACGACGCCTTGGGCCAGCTGGTGTCAACCACCGATGCCAACGAATCGAGTGTCATTCTGACAACGCATTTGAAGAGCGAACTACCCATCTAACAAAACACGCTTGCCGCAAGAACAACAAACCCCGTACACTGAGTTATCAGAAACGTCTGCAAGCAGGTTCGCTCAATGGTTGATTTGGTTACGGGATCTAGCAGCGGTGCGCCGCTGACGATCGTGCGGGTGCAGATCTGGAAGGTGCAGATTCCATATATATCTCCGATGCAATCCTCACGGGGCCGCCTGGAAGCGGGCGACAAGGTCATCTTGCGTTTGCATGCGCTTGACGGCACGGTGGGCCTGGGTGAAGCATCGGTGATTTTTCCCGCGCGCGATGGCGAATGTGCCGACTCGGTATTTCGTCGTCTGGTCAAGGTGATCACGCCACATTTACTGGGCAAGGACGGGGCGAATATTGCCGTTATTTTGCACAACCTGGCATCCCTGTCGTCTGAACAGTATGCCTTCCCTACTTCCTTGTGCGCGGTCGATCTGGCGCTGCACGATCTGAAGGCACGCCACCTTGGCATTGCGGTGGCCGACCTGCTGGGCGGCGCCACCCGCACCCGCTTTCCCCTGTCGCGTAGCATGGCGATGCATGACGAGGACACGACGGTGCGATCCGCCTGCATGTTGGCAGAGGCGGGATACCGCCTGCTGACCCTGAAAGGCAGCGCCGATTGGCGCCACGATATCCGCATGGCGCGCGCGGTCCAGCGCGCTGTCGGCCAGGACACGCGGCTTGAAATCGATCCGAACCAGGCATGGCATGCGAAGGCGGCGCTGGCGGTCGACGCGGCGCTGCAAGAATGCCAGCTCGAATGCATCGAGCAACCGTGCGCCTGGTGGGACATCGCGTCAATGCGGCAGATCACGCAACGCGCCCATGCGCCCATCGCCGCCGACGAGAGCGTGCTCAATGCGGCTGACGCGATGCGCGTGGCCGGTTCGCGCGCGGCCGATATCATCACCCTCAAGCTGGCCAAGTCAGGCGGCCTGCGCGCATCGGCCGTCATTCTTCAGATCGCGCTGGCCGGCGGCTTGCAGTGTAACCTGGGCTCGAAGCATACGCTCGGCGTTGGCACGGCGGCCCTGCTGCATTTTGCCGCGGCCTACCCGGGTAGCGGCGAGTTTGTCGGCTATGGCTCGGCTCTCGAGCGCTTCGCGGGCGACATCGTCGAGCAATCCATGGTCATTGAAGAAGGCCAGGTCCGGCTGCCACCCGGCCCCGGCTTCGGGGTGACACTGGACGAGGCCGCGTTGGCGCGCTTTCGTGTGGATAGCGCCGATTTGTCAGTGCGGTAAATTGGCAATGCACCCTGCTCCCGAAAACTACCAGCATGAGGCGCGACGCGCGCTGCTGTTGCAGGCACTGCCGGCTGTGCTGGCGATGCAATCGGCCTATCACACTGGCTGGGTGGTACTGCAATTATTGGGTGTCATCAGCGGTCTGTCCAGCGAGCGTAGCTACATTGTGCGGCACCTGCGTGCCTTGGCCCGCGCACGCCCGATTGCCTCGGTTTGCATCGCCGGCAGCGCCGACTGCGGCCTGCTGTCGCTCCTGCATGAGGCCTTCGGCGACGGGGTGCGGGCCATGGCGGTACAGGTTGTGGACCGCTCACCGGTGCCGCTGGCGCTATGCCGCCAATATGCGGCCCACGCGGGCATGGAGATCGTGCTCGAACAGCGTGACCTGTGCGAAGCGCCGCTACGCGCTGGTGTTGCCGATCTGGTACTCACTCATTCACTGCTGAGTTTTATCGCGCCGCAGGCGCGCCTCACGCTGACCCGCCATTTGGCGGCGCGGCTGGGAACGGGCGGGCGACTGCTGCTGTATCAGAGCGTGCGTGCCGGCCATGGAACGGGCCTGTTGGCCTTCGCACCCGATGAGGTCAAGCGCATGGTAGCGCTCAGTCTTGCGGCCCAGCGCGAACCCGAGCGGCACCTGGCGATCCTGAACGAAGCGGCGTTGGAAAATATCGTGCGCGATTTTTGCGCGGCGAAGACAACCCATGCGGTCGCCTCGGAACAAGAATTGGTCACCAGCGTCAAGACGAGCGGGTTGACCGCGGTGCGTTGCGAGCGGCTGTTCGACCAGGACGCGAATGCGCACCGGCCGGCCACCCCAAGCAGCCGCTATGTCAAATGGGTGGTGCATGCACAGATGCCAGCTTGAACGGCTACGTCACAAAGGCGCACACGAATTCCTCGAATTTGCCATTGGCGTGGCGCGCGATGTGCGGCACCCGTTCCGACGTGACCAGGAACCCCGGCGGCAAACGCTGTCTTACTTGCTCCGTCAGCATGGCGGTGTCGGCCGGCGTCAGTACGCCGGCGCTGACATAGCGGATATGCACCTGGTCGGGTGCGCTCTGAATGACCTGACGCTGAATGATGCGTGAACTGAGCGCACTGTCGCGGAAACCGAAGGTCGGCCAATAGCGTTTGGCATCGGCCGTCACCAGCATGTTGCGGGTACGACCAAGGATGCGGGTGAGCACCGGCAGGCCGCGTCCGCAGGGACATGGGGGGCCGACTTCTGCCATGTCGCCCAGCTCATAGCGAATCAGCGGCATCGCAAAATTCAACAGGCCGGTTACCACGACGCGGCCGCATTCGCCAGGCCCGCAGGGATGGTCGTCCTCATCAAGAATTTCCAGCAGGACGTTCTCCGACTGGACGTGGTAATGGCCGCTGAGCGGGCAGCGAATCGCCAGGTAACCAAACTCTTCGGACGAGTAAGTGTCACTGACTGTCACTGCCCAAGCGTCGTCGCATGCTTGCCGTACCTCGGTACCAAGCGGTTCGCCAAAGGTGCGTACCTGGCGCAGTCCATCGAGCCGAACGCCCTCCTCCCGCGCCAGTGTGGCCAGCTCTAACGCGAGCGACGGGTAGGTCAACAGGTAACCGGGGCGGCGCTCCGCCAGCCAAGCCAGCTGTGTCCGGACGTCGACGCCGACCGGGCACAGATAAGCCGGCCCCGTGTCGAACATGCGTGTGGCCGGGCCCCAGTTGTCTGCCTGAGCGGCATCGCCGCGCCGGATGATGCACAGGGTTTGCCTCAGGTCGCGCGCGTGCCAAGCATGGTCGCGTAGCGTCAGTGCTTCCCATACCAGCTGGTTGAAATAGGTCTTGCGGAATCGCACCGGGGTGCCGGTCGACCCCGAACTGCTGCCCTCGGCCAAAGCGCCGTGTTCGGCCGGCACATCGTTACTCTGGAGCAGTTCAAACTGTGCTTGCAGTTCGCGCCGTGTCAGGCACGGCAAACTGGCAAAGCTCCCGGCGGACAGCGCCACGCCACTGGCGAGATCAGCCACCAGGCCGGCCGGCCAGTGTTGACAGTACCAAGGCACCGTACGGGCTGCATGGCGCACGATGTGCTCAAGTTGAACCGCCTGCCGATCGGCAAGCGCCTGCGGTGGCAGCCATTGTTCGCTTTCCAACTGACAAAATAGAGAATAAACCAGGTTGCTGCGCACATCGGGAATGGCGGGCCAGGCAATGGCGTTCAAGTTGCTCTTCAAACGCCATCCATGCGCGCTATTTAGCATCCGGGTCCTTTAATGGGTACGCTCATTGCGCCGGGCCTGCGTGCGCCACCATCACGGCGGCACACGGCAAGCACTAGGGACTCTAAAACTGCTTGCGCAACTTCAGCGAAATGCTTTGATTGCTAAACCCGCGATGCGCCTCTGCATCGTAGCGCCCGGTCAGTTCGGTGCTACCGAGGCGTAGCAGCGTCACGCCCGCCCCGGCCCGTACAAACAGCGGCTTGGGGTCTATCCCATTGGTGGTGAATGCCGGACCGCCACCCGCGAAAGCCGCCACGACGGTTGCTTGCTCCGCAAGGAAATCATAGCCGACCCCGAGATTGCCGGAGATCGTCATGTCTTTCGACGGTGAATGATTGAGCCTGGCATCCGCATACAGTACAAGCTGTTTGGCGCGCTGGCCGTCAACGAGCAAGTTCAGCGCACCCGCGCCTGTTTCGGCATAGGCCTTGTTCCTGACGGTGGTGTAGTCGATGCGTAGCGATGGTGTCAGGCTGGTCTGTTCGCTCATCGGCAGTGTGCGCCCGATGCCGCTGCCGGCGTGCATGGCCAGACCGCGATAGTCGAAGCTGGCCATGCGCGTCAGGCCGCCAAAGCTGATCAGGCGGCTACCCTTGGTTTTATTGGTACCGATATCGAGCTGCCAGCTCATCTCAGTGTTCGGGTCCAGATTGTGGCTGCCATACGTCATCAGCTGCAACAGATCGATATCGGCCGATTGCATGGCGCCGTTAACGTCGATTTTGGTCTTGGCATAGTTAAATGCCATTCCGACCCGATCATTTTCGTCGATAGCCCCATCGGCACCCACGATCAAACCTCCGCTGTCGGCATCAAAGCCAGCACTTCCATTGCGTTCGGATTGACGCGCCCATGAGCCGTAACCCTTGGCCCACATCCCGCTATCGCTGGCATAGCCGTCGCCGGCGGACAGGCCGCGGTTCGATTCGATGCGCGCCTGAACGACGCGGTCGGTCAAATTCATGGTGTTGGCAACGACTGCGGCGGCACCGCCGGCAGCAACCGGAAGAGTCTGGCTTACAGCGTCGGAGACCTGCTTGGCCGTCGACAGCTGGCCCAATGCGGTAATGACCTGGCCCATGTCGCCGCCGGCACTACCTGCGATAAGGGTGTCGAAGACCCGGGCCGCGCCGCTGCCCGATAAATTACCGTTAGCAAGGACAGCCGACGTGGCTGTATTCGATGGTCGAGTCGGCGCTGGCGTTGGCGCCGGAACCGGTGTTGGTGTTGGCGTTGGTGTTGGTGTTGGCGTTGGCGTCGGCGTCGGAACCGGGGTCGGATCAGGCGTCGGTGTCGGAACAGGTGTCGGCGTTGGAACCGGTGTCGGCACCGGTGTCGGTGTTGGAACAGGCGTCGGTGTCGGTGTTGGCGTCGGTGTCGGCGTCGGCGTCGGCGTCGGTGTTGGTGTTGGCGTCGGTGTTGGCGTCGGCGTTGGCGTTGGTGTTGGCGTCGGTGTTGGTGTTGCCGCTAAAGAAATTACCAAATCAATGGATTGGCCGTTTTTCACGCCTGTCAGGTCGAACAGGAAGCTATTGTCGGTTACCGGAATAGTCTGTGCTGTCGTCAGGGTCCCCCCCGCCTTGATCACATCGGCGAGTATGGTGCCGTTCGCCAACACAGGCGCACCAATGACGTCGACATCAACCTTGCTGCTGGCAGACAAGTCTGCATTGCCGGTAACGTTCAATTTGCCGTAAGTCGAGGCGTCCACCAGGCCGGTGCGAAATATGCCATCGACAGCTTGGACATAGTCCCCTGTCAGCGTCACGGTATGCCCGGCGGCGACCGAAAGCACGCCGTTATTATTCATTGTCAGTGCGCCGATATTGAGCGCGCTGGTAGAGCGGAGCAAACTTCCAGCACTAATATTCATCTGGCTTAAGCCGGCGAAATTACCGCCAGCCGTGATCGCCGCGGTGTTGCCGACACCTGTGCCAATATTGACCACGCTGCCGGTGCCGCCGCTGACATCGCCAGCGACACTGGCGTCGTTGTTCAGGATAGTGAGGGTATTGATTCCTAACGCGAGCGCGCCGGTCAAGCCGCCACGATTAGTGACGGTAAACGCGTTGCCACTATTGGTGAAATTAAGCGATTGCGCGCCACCGATGGTGCCGTTGTTCAAAATTCCGCCGTCCAGAACACTGGTACCGGTGACCGTGATGCCGCTATTGGTGCCGCTGATCGCGCCTTCGTTAGTAATGCCGCCGTGCACTTGCGCATTGGGCACGGCGATGCCGATATCTGTACTGGTAATGGTGGCGCCTGGTTGATTGACGATGCCACCGGCGATAATATTGGCGCCGTTACTTACGTACACACCGCGCGCCGCATTCAGGGCGCCGCTATTGACGATTCCGCCCGCGATACTGGTGTTCGTGCCATCGACGTAGATGCCGCTGCCGTTGCTACTTGTGATGACGCCACTGGCGCTATTGCTAATGGATGCGGCCGTCGCGCCGCCCATCAAGTGAATGCCGGATGCGCCAGTGCTGGTAATGTTAGCGCTATTGGCTATCTCGCCGCTGACTTGAACATGGGACAAGGAGATCGAATCCCCGCCCGAAGTGATCGTGCCACCGTTGCTAATTTTGCCGGTGATCGTGGTCTCGTTGTACGCGACAATGCCACCTTCGGCACCATCTAACAAGCCGAGATTGACGATGTCGCCGCTGATGTTGGACATGTTCAGATCGATGCCGCGGCCGCCGTGGGTCTGCCCGCCGACGTCATTTAAGATGCCACCCGCGCTGATGGTGGTCGTCTGAAGACCAATGGCGTGCGTGGCGGTGACCGTGCCGGCGTTTACGATCCCGTTGCTCACCGTGGAATTGTTTAAGTAGATGCCCAGGAAACCGCCCGAAACCGTGCCGGACGCGGTATTTTCAATTTGGCCGACGGCGGAAACGCCCTGTATGGTCAGAGCGTTGCTATTTCCGCTGCCGAGTGTGCCGCTATTGCTGATCTTGCCAGACACGGTGGCGGTGATCAGCGACAGCGCCGGGGAGCCACCTTGGGTGTCAATGGCACCGCTATTGAGAATATCTCCGGTCAGGCTGGAAGTCGATATCGCGATACCACGTGCGTTTTGCCCTGGCGTGTGGCCGATATGCCCTTGGTTGACGATACTGGCGCCGATTTGCGAGCCGCTGATATTGAGCGCGGCAAAGCCGCCGGCCGCGGAAATGTTGCCGCCGGCGGCGTTAGTGATACCACCTTGCAAGGCGCTGTTGATGATATTGATGGCGGTACCATTGACGGCGCTGATCACCCCGGCCGGGCCGTTACCGATCGTCCCGCCAATATTGGCACCGTTCAAACGGATACCTTCCTCGGTCACCCCACCCCAAGGTCCCGTGGAAGCGATCGTGCCGGTATTGGTAATGCCGCCCGTTAGCGTGCCCTCGATATTGACGGCAACGGCGACCGGGTTGATTGTGCCGGCATTGGTAATCGAACCAGCGGTGACGCCGCTATGGACCTCGACGCCATTGTTCGGCGTATTGGCCAGCGGAACGGTAATCACCCCGGTGGCAGTCACGTCCAAGCTCTCGCCAGAGCCGATGGTACAGGTGTTGTCAACGGTCACATTGTCGACCGTAACGATCCCGCCACTTGCCGCAGGACAGGCGTTACCTACTGCCGCCGCGTTAGCCATCCACAAACAGGCACCGGCCACCAATACTGCCATTTGCTTTTTTTGACAGTTGAAATTTGTCATGAAATTGTCCTCAGTCCAAGTCGACAATCGTTGTGGAGGCATCGGCGAAGCATACGCGCGCCAGCGGAGCTAAGCGTGCTTGATTGATCTCAAGGCGCTAATCTGAATCTCTTTTAATATAGAGATACATTTTTTGTGTGTAAATGCCGGTTCGTGCATAACGCCTTAGTATTGCGTTGGCAAACAACACCTTGACGCGAATACACACCGCTCCGTGTCACACGCTGGCGACGGAAGAAAGCCTCCCCGGCCATCCCACATGTCTGCTGCCTGTCAATCCGACTCGATCCGAAGACGCCCCTGGCGGCTATTGAAATGGATTGGCCACCGTTTGCACATCGGGTGGTGGCAACTTGGCAGGCAAATCGCGCGTCTCTAGCTGGGCCACCACGTCGTTCAGTAATTTTTGCAGCAGCTTGGCATTGGCCAGCCCCGCTTGGTCGGCCGTCAAGTCCACATCGCCGCTCAGCGTGATGCGATCGACCCGGTTTTCGATCATCAAGTCGCCGATATGCAAGACATCGCTTTCGTTGGCGTACGGGACAAATTTTTTAGCGCTCATGGTCACTCCGTTGGGACTGCATTATTTCCTGGGTTTTTTGGCGCGAATTTTTGGCAGACGCAACAGCACTTCTTTTTGTTTAGTCGAGAGTGACGGTAGCAGATTGATCCCGACCTTGCTTTCCAACTGCGCAATAGTGAGCATGTGGACCTCGTTGGTGGAGGCGTTTTCGATATAGTAGGCGGCCCCGGCCCGCTGGCGCGGGCTGTAGACCACCTTATATAAATGGCTGGGCACCATCACGTTGCCAATTTTGTGCAGATTGGCGCCCAGGAAGGCTGGACCGGTGATGACGTATAGATCGCCTTCTTTTTCGGCCAGCTTACGCACGGCGCCCTCGATGCCGGCCCAGACATGACGATTGTTGTCGCCATCCTGGGGCACCATGTTGGCCAACGTAAAACTTTCATGTTGGCTCAGGCGGTTGGGCATGTCGCCATTGGGCGCCATGTGTCCACGGTCGTAGCCACTGCGCGCATAATCTTTCAATTCGGCGCGCTGGTTGTCGGGCAGTTTTTGCTCTGCATGAAAACTGTTTTCACGCGACAGAGTATGCGCGGCGGCGAGGTTGCGAGCGGTCAAGTGCTCTGCCGACCACAGCGGCGTACGGGTGATGCCGGAATGCATAACGCCGAACACGCCATAGCACAGCTCATGGGTGGCGGCGCCCAGCTTCTGGTTGCGGATTTCGGGCAAACGGCCATCGACGTAGTGGTGGGGACAGCCGCCCGCGTGGGCGACGGTGGCGACCAGCAAGCCGCATGCCAGCGATAAGCCGGCGATCAAACGTTGCATCATGTTTACCTAGATGTGATACGGAGCGCGGGCACGCGGGAGGGTGCTGACAGGCTCAAGCGCAGCATTTTATCGGATTGTGGCCGATTGCAACACTCTTTGCGCGACTGGCGCGGATGCGGGAAGCGCGCCGCGCGCCTGCGGCGCCAGGGGAAGATGGGGGCTGGCGCAATGTTGACGCCGCGACGGACGCGGTCATCGAACGCAAGGTTTTAAGGGGGAACTTGGCTCAGCATGAGCGCAGGCTTGGGACAAGACGGCGGCACCGCCCGTGACTCAAAATTGCTCGACCCAAGCGGCCAGTTGGGCCGGGGTGAGCACCGCTTCCGAGCGGGCCAGGCGGCATTGCACGCCAAGCTCGCCGCGACTGGACTGTAACAACCAGCCGCGCTTTCCCAGCCATAACAAACAGGCCAGCCAGTTCGCATGCCGAGCCGAGACGGCCAAGTTGGCCGGCGTTTCCAAAAATTCCGTGAGCATGCGCGCATTGCGAAATACGATACTGCCGCCAGCGGCTTCTTCGGCGCCGATTTGCTCAGCCATGTGCTTGAGGGCGCTTTCCACGTCCTGCCGCGCCTGCTCTGATTCGATTTGCTCAAGCTGGCTACACACCGCACCGGCGAAGCTGGCACTACGAAACGCTTCGGCCGCGATCAGATCTGCATAATCGAGCAACAGCCAATCCGGCTCTGGCGGACTGAGCCGGGCGCACAAGGCGGCCGACAGGTAGGCTTCAACCGGCATCAGTTGGCCGGGTTTGGCCAGGGTGGCACATAGTGCGTATAGACTGCCAATGCGGTTGGCCACGGTTTGCTTTTGACGGATCAGCAATTTTTCGCTCAGCAAAGCGGCGTGGTCCTTGCGCAGCCGCGCCAGCTCGATCGCTTGCATGATTTCCACCCGCAAGGCGCCAATTTCCCACGGCTTTTGGATGTAGCGATAAATCTGACCCTGGTTAACGGCGTCGACCGTGTGCTCGATTTCGGCATAGGCGGTGGTCAAGATGCGGACGATGTGCGGGTGACGATCCCAGGCATAAAACAGCAACTCGTTGCCGTACGCTCCAGGCATGCGCTGGTCGCACACCAACACCGCGATACTGCCGGCATGTTGGTCCAATACCCGTTTCCCCTCCTCCACCGAGCCGGCCGTGGCGACCGGCGCCAACGGTCCGATGGCGCGCTCAAAGTATTTCAGCGCGTTCGGTTCGTCATCCACGTACAGTATCGTCGGCGCCTGTGCCAGCGGGTCGGTCATGCTGAGTCCTTTTGATTTATTGCACAATTATTCTCGCGCCAAACCGCGCCGCGCAACGATGATACGCTAGCGGCAGCGAACGCGTGCGCGGCGGCGGTGCGTGCCCCGGGCCGATCATGGAACCGGAGCCAGATCGGCCCGTGGTAAGTCGAATTGCATCTCGGTCCACTCGCCCAGCACGCTATTGGCCGACAAAGTGCCGCCGTGGCGCTCGATGACGCCGTAGCTGATGCTTAGCCCCAGCCCCAAGCCCTGTCCGACGTCGCGGGTGGTGAAAAACGGTTCGAACACCCGCGCCAGATGATCGGGGGCGATCCCGCGGCCATTGTCGCGCACACATACTTGCAAGCGGTCGCCATGCCATTCGGCCGACACGTGAATGTGGGCGCGGCCGGGGTAGGCGCGGCCGGCATGGGTGCGGCCGGCATGGGTGCGGCCGGCCGGGTCCGTGGCCGGGAACGCGCCTGCCGGCTGGTCCCGCTGGGAAAAGGCCAAAGCGGCATTGCTTAGCAAATTGATCAGCACGCCGATGATGGCCGGCTCGTCGCCGTGCACCATGGTGTCAGGCGCCAAGCTGCGGCTAACGGTGGCGTCACGGATTTCATGACCGATCAGGCGCACGGCCGACGCCAGCGCTTTTTCTAAATGGAACGGCGCACCCGCCATGCCGGCATCCTGGCGCCGATAGGCGAAGGTCTTCAGGTCGGACACGATGTGTTGCACACGCAGCATGCCCTGTCTGGCGTCGTCCAGGCACTCGGCCAGCAGTGCGTCGTCGCGCGCGGTCGGTTGCTCGGCCGCGATATCGATGGCCATCATGCAGAAGTTGATCGGGTTGCTCACCTCGTGCAACAAGCCCGCCGCCAGGGTGCCGACCGCGGCCATTTTTTCTTGATGCATCATCTGGCCCTTGATGTCGGCCAGATCCTTGTTGGTCGCTTCCAGTTGGTTGTTTTTTCTGACCACTTCGGACTGCAAGCGGAATAATAGAAAACGCGCACGTTCGTTGAAGTAGGTGTACACCGCGCTGACCACGGTCGACATGACTAAAAATACCGAATGCACCATGAAAGCGCCATGCAACTGGAAACTGCCCGGATGGCCGGCGCAGGCCGCCACGAACAGCAGGTAGGTGACGGCGCCGAACACCAGGTTTTGCCACATGCCGAAAGCGAGCACAATACCGGAGGCGTAGATGGCCAGGGTCAAGCCCACGTAATAGAGCGAGGTGGCGCCTTCGGTGACGCCGATCATCCAGGCTATCATCAGTTGCGGCAACAAGAGCCAGGCCAGCGTCAGCCAATGGACGCGGGGCCTGCCCCAAGTGGTCCCCATCAACCGCGCCACGCCGAAGATAAGTAAGGACACGACCACCCGTACCGCGGCAAAGCGGGCTTGCATGGCGGGGTAGAGCGCATAGTCGAGGATGCTGCCAAGCAGGGCCATGACGATGCAGATATAGGCGCCAACCCGGCTAAATTCAAGCCGAAAATCGCGCAGCACTTCGTCGTAACCGCTCTCGTTCGCTTTGCCCATGGCCGGGTCGCTGGTGTTCATGCCGCTCATAGTGGTGCCGCTCATCGTCATCGGTGTGGGGCCGCCGCTCAAGCCAGGGTGGCTTCGGCCAAAACGTTGACACCGGTGTTATCCAGATACAGGCGGCGCTGCCGCGCTTGGGCTGGCAATAAGGCATCGAGGCCCGCTTCGTCACGGTGCATCAGATGCCAATCGAGCAAATGCTCCATGCAGTAACGGGTTGGATTGCTGCGGTGGACATTTGTCAGCAGCAAACTGGCGCCCGGCGTGGCGCGCGCGGCGAAGCGGGCGGTCAATCGCGCGCAGATCTTGTCCGACAAGTAATCGAACAGGCCGGCGCAGTACAGCGCGTCGTAACCGTGTTCATCCTGCGCGCTGGCCGCCGGCCGGTGCTTGAGCAAGCGCTGCACCGATTCATGGGTATAGGCGATGCTCACGGCCGAGCCGCGCTGACGCTGAATGCGCGCCAGTCGATCCCGGGTCCAGCGCAAGGTTTCGAGGTTGAAGTCGACCAGCTCGAAAGACAGCCATTCCGGCTCGGCATACGTGCTTAAAAAGCGCTGCATTTCCACCGCCGGGCCACAGCCCACGTTCAGGACACGGGCCGGGCGGCCGGCGCGGCGGGCCCGCTCGGCCTGGCGCACCAGGAAAGCGAGCAGCAAATCGATACGGTTGCGATGCGCGATGGCCACGGCCGATTGCAGGAATGCGACATTAACAATTTGAAAATAGGTGCTGGGCCCCTGGCGGGGATCATCGACAATCTGGTTGACCATGCAATAGTCGCCCGCGTAACCGAGCGGCTTGGCATACGAGCGAAACACAAAGGGGGCGCTCAGTATCAGGGGATGCAGGGCGCGCTGGGCGAAGTCCCGGTGCGACGGGACCAGAGCGGGGTCGAGGCGCGCGCCTTCGCGTTCCAGGCCCTGTAGGCAATGCTGGGTTTGCCGGACCAAGGGCGCCGCCAACTGCTCAAACACGTCGGCGCGCAATCTGCCATCGGCCCCGGACAAGATGGCGCTGCGGTCAACCCGCCCCACCCTGCGCGCGGCGTCGACCAGGAAGGCATGGGCGTTTTCCACTACCTCACGGTAGGCGGGATCGATGCGTTCGCCGAGCGAGGCGCCGGCCACCTCGCGGTGGCGTGGCTTGCCGCCACCGTAGCAGCATTGGCCGAAGTTATTGCGGAAAGCCGGTTGCGGATCGGTTTGACTAAATGAATACACGTTGCGGGTCCGTTACCTGAGTAAATGAAATGGCAGGCGCGGACCACCGCCTTCGCTGCGTGTTGAACGCGCCGACAACGCCAGGGCGAGTCGGCAGCGAGTCGGCAGCGAGTTCGGCAGCGAGTTCGGCAGCGCTTACTGCTCCATTTGCGGTCGGGCCGGCTGCCGGCCCGCCTTCCGGCGTGCACACGGTTTCCCGCCGTTTTCCCGCCACAATCGGGCTCCGCGCACGGGATCCGCGCTGTCAAGCACCACCGCGCATCCATTCACGGCTAACGCCTGCGGGACGGTACCGAATTGCTATCCTGACACTGAGTGTACACCGAACTCTAAGTCCTAAGCAATGGTGTATGCCCGCCGGCACCCTACAATGCCAGCCAGACCGGCTTGGCAACGCCTCAAGCCCGGTTGGGCAACTTTCTGGTACACAGATAAATCGAATACAGTGCGCCCAGCGCCACAAGTAAATAAACAACGCGCGACACCGTGGTCATCGGACCGAACAGCGCTGCCACAAAGTCGTAATTGAACAGGCCGACCAAACCCCAGTTCAGGCCGCCGATGATGAGCAGCACCATTGCGATCCAGTCGATGGCGTTGATGCGTGAGGCATTGCTGCGGTGTACGCTGCCGTCGGCGCCAGCTTGTATATTAGCCATATCGATCTCCATTGAAGTTAAGGCCGTTTGCTCGCCCTTTGATCAGGACTCGCTTGCAGTCTAAACGGCGCGGCGGTGGCACGCAGTCGGCGGATATCCCCCTCTGCTTTCGGAAAAGGCTTGAACGTTCCCGCGGTTTGTCCTACATCGCTTCGCATGGCTGGCATACAAAAATATTGGCACGGCGGGAGCGAATACAGTATTCTGATGAAAACCATTTCCATGGCGCTAACAATCATGCAGGTCGCTCCGATACCCGCCAATGAAGCCGAACGACTCGCTGCGCTGCGCGCGCTGCTGATCCTCGACACGCCGCCGGAAGAACGTTTTAACAAGATCGTCCAGTTCGCAATTGACGAGTTCGAGGTGCCGATCGCCTTGGTGTCGCTGGTCGACAGCGAGCGACAATGGTTCAAGGCCCAGATTGGCTTGGCGGTGTGCGAGACGGCGCGCGATGTGTCGTTTTGCGCGCACGCCATTTTGCAAAGTGACATCATGCTGGTGCCGGACACCGCGCTCGACCCGCGCTTCGCTGACAATCCGCTGGTCGGCGGCTCGCCCTGGGTGCGCTTCTACGCCGGGGCGCCGCTGGCGCTCACTCCAGGCGTGGCGATGGGCACATTGTGCATTCTCGATACCCGGCCGCGTCAGCTCGACGCCATCGAATTAGCTTTGCTCGCCACACTGCGCGATCTGGTGGTATTGGAATTGACCCAGCCGGAACTGGCGATCCATGGCTGAGGTGCCCGCCAGAGCGCTGAAAATGATGCTGATGGAGCCTGAAACTTTGCTGCGCCGCACGGTGTCACTGACGGCGCGCGGCATCGGCATCGGTAACATCCACGAGGCTTGCACGCTGGGCGCGGCCGGCCGCATGTTGCGCGAAAGCGCTTTCGATGGCGCCATGATCGCCATCGAAGGCGGCAGCGGCGACGGTTTAGCCCTGCTCGATCAAGTCCGCAAAGGCGAAACGGCGAGCGCGCCGTCGCTGCCCATCGCCGTGCTGGCGGCCCAATGCGACGTCGCCATGTTGCAAGAACTACGCGCGCGCGACATCGCGCGCATCATCCTCAAACCGTTTCGCGCCAGGCTGCTGTTGGACGTGTTCGCTGAAATGAGCGAGCGCGCCCGGCGTTGAGCGCGGCGCCGCGGTGCGGCCAGGCCGCCTTACCCGGCCGGACGGCGGCCCGCCTCGCCCGCCCATAATTCATCCAGATAAGGGAAATTCCATTTCTCGCGCGACTCGCCGCCGGCGATGCTGTCGGTGGCATGCGGCCAAGCCAGATCGAGCAGCTCGATCGGTATCGAGGTGTTCGATTTGGTGGAAAAAAACACCTTGACCACCGGCTTGGTCAGCGAAGCCGTATTTTGCTCGATCACGATGGCCAGCCGGCCCGACTGCATGCGCACCAGGGCGCCGGTCGGATAGATGCCCAAGGTTTTGATGAAGGCGGCCAGCACGGCGGGATCGAAGTGGCCTTTCCAGGACACCATGCGCGCCACCGATTCGGCCGGGTCCCAGCCCGCCTTGTAGGGCCGGTTCGAGGTGATGGCGTCGTATACGTCGCACACCGCGCCCATGCGCGACAAGAGCGAAATACGTTCGCCCTCCAATTTGCTGGGGTAACCGTTGCCGTCGAATTTCTCGTGGTGGTGCAGGCAAACGTCCCTTACCCCTTCGCTCACATCGCCGCTCTTGACCAGCACGGCGTGCCCACGCACCGGATGGTGCTTGACGATCAGAAATTCCTCATCGGTGAGCTTACCGGGCTTGTTTAACACTTCGAGCGGAATCAAGGCCTTGCCTATGTCGTGCAGCAAGCCTGCCAAGCCGGCTTCCCGGCACGCGGCTTGATCCATCCCAAGTTGCTTGGCCAGCGCCACCATCAAGGCGCACACCGCGACCGAATGCATATAAGTGTAGTCGTCACTGGTTTTCAGACGCGCCAGACTGATGAGCGCGCCAGGATTGCGCATGACGGAATCGGCGATATCGGCCACCAGCGTCAACGATTGCTGGACGTCGACCGCATTGCCCAGACGCGCTTCCTTGAACATGGAAATGGTGGCGCTGCGGGCCGCCTTGCACAATTGCGATGCGCGCTGCAACTCGTCGTGGAAACTGGCCGGGGCCGCCTGCGGTGTCGGTGCCGGCGCGGCAGCGGGCGTCGCCGCGCGCGCCGGCGTGGGCAAGGCCGCCGCTTCCGGTGCCACGTCGTTGCCCAGGTCGATATCGATCCAGCATTCGAGCAAGTCGCTCTGTTGCGCGGCATGCAGTTCCGCCACGTCGCTAACCAAAAACTTGGAGCGCCAGAACGGATGTTTCATCCACGGCCCATCGAAGCCATGCAGATACATGCCCAGACGCAAATCCTGTAGTTTGATTTTTTTTAGTTTGCTCATACCCGCCAGCCATCGCCCGGTAGCTCGGACGGTAGAGCGCCGCCATCCGCCGGCGGCCGCACGCTGCCGCGCCCGACCGACGCCGTGCAGTGTCACCACCGACAAAAAATATGCTTCATCTGCAAAGATACACCCGACGCCCACGCTTTGCTACGGCTCAGGCGCATTGCGCCTGGCGCGGCACGCAATTGGGGCGGACACGCAACAGTTTCATGATGTAAGTGTCTTGCGAGCAAGCAATCCCTGGCGACGTTCAGGGCGCCATTACCTTGTCAGGCGTCATCGGCAGGCTGCGCACCCGCCGCCCGGTGGCATGATAAATGGCGTTGCACACGGCCGCCGCCACGCCCACGATACCGATTTCGCCCACCCCTTTGGCACCCAGCGGATTGACCACCGTGTCGTCCTCCTCGACGAAAATGACATCGATTGGCGGCACGTCGGCGTTTACCGCCACGTGGTATTGCGCCAGATCGGTGTTGACGAAACGACCCAAGCGATGGTCGCACAAGGTTTCCTCATGCAGAGCCTGGCTGATACCCCACACCACCCCGCCGCTGATCTGGCTGCGCGCCGTCTTCAAACTGACAATACGCCCGGCCGCCACGGCGCTGACCACCCGCGTCACGCGCACCGTGCCCAGCTCCTCGTCCACCCGCACCTCGACAAACACGGCCGAATGGCTGGCGCGGGTGAACTTGCGTTGCTTGAGTAAGTTAGGCAAGGTGGTGCTTTTCTCGGTCAACTCGGCTTTGCCGGATGCGCGCACCAATTGCGCGAAGCTGAGCGCAACCGACTCGTTTTCGGCCAGGCGCAAGGCGCCGCCGCTAAACAGCACCTGCCCCGGCTTGGCCTTGGCAAATGGCGACGCGGGCATGCCGGCCGCGATCTTGAGCAAGCTTTTTTTCAGTTTTTCGCATACCGCCTGCACCGCCGGCCCCACCGACGCCACGGTCCAGGAGCCGCCTTCGAGCGGCGCGGCCGGCAGCGTCGAGTCGCCCAGCAGGAACGTCACGCGTTCGAGCGGCAAGCCGATGGTGGCGGCGGCGATCATGCACATGGCGGTGTAGGTGCCGGTGCCGATGTCGCTGGTGGCGCTGCTGACCACCAGTGTGCCGTCGGCCTTGAGCACCGCGCTGGCGTTGCCGTACATTTGGGAGGCGTCCCAGGTGCCGCAAGCCATGCCCCAGCCGATCCACTGCTCGCCGTCGCGCTTGGCGCGCGGGGCGGAGGGCCGGGCTTGCCAGCCGAAACGCGCCGCTCCTTCGCTAAAGCAAGCGCGCAGGGCCTTGCTGGAAAACGGCTTGTCCTCGTTGGCGTCGTGTTCCGCATAGTTTTTCAGGCGCAACGCCAGCGGATCGATGCCGACCTGGTAAGACAGCTCGTCGAGCGCCACCTCGATCGCATGCACGCCATGGGCCGCGCCGGGGGCGCGCATGTCGAGCGGGGTAAACAGATCGAGCTTGAGCAGCTTGTAATCGAAACGCACATTGTCGCAGCGGTACAGCTGACCCGACCAGTTGACCACCACCTCCATATAATCTTCCAGGCGTGACGTCACCCCCACCGCCTCGTGCGCCAGGGACGTCAATTGCCCGTCCGCCTCGGCGCCAAGCTGGATGCGTTGCCATGTCTCGGGCCTGTGCCCAAAGCTGAACATTTGCTGGCGCGTGAGCACCACCCGCGCCGAACGCTTGAGCGCCTTCACCCCCAGCACGGCCAGTATCAACTGATACTGCGGCCGCAAGCCGGAACCGAAGGCGCCGCCGACGAACGGATTGCGCACCGTGACCTTGTTTTTGGAGATGCCGAACACGTGGCTAACCACCATGCGGCTGTTTTGCGCGCTTTGGGTCTTATCGTAGACGGTCAGATGCCCGTCCGGCTCCAGAATGACGGTGCTGGCGTGCATTTCAAGCGGGTTGTGGTGCTCGATGCCGGCCAGGTACTGCGCTTCGAGACGATGCGGCGCGCGGGCGTAGGCGCCATCGGCGTCGCCCCGGTTATCGGGCGGTGGGGTGAAACCGAGCCGCTTGCTGCCCGGCTTGGCCGCGCGCCCCATCTCGGCCGCCATATCGGTGGCAAACGGCGCCGCGTCGTAGGTCAGCCTGACCAGCGCGGCCGCGTGGCGCGCGGCCTCGAACGTGTCGGCCAGCACCAGCGCCACCGGCTGGCCGCTGTAGTGGATCTCGGCGTCATGCAGCGGGCGAAACGGAATGCCGGGCGGCGCGTCCATGTCTTTATAGAACACGCCGAAGGAGCGCATCGATGGATGGTCTTGATGCGTGAGCACGGCCAGCACGCCCGGCACGGCCAGCGCGGCGGCGCTATCGATGTCGCGGATGCGTCCGCGCGCCACTGTGCCGGACACCACCACACCGTAGGCCAAACCGGGCGCGTGGTATTCGGCCGCGTAGCGCGCCTGACCGGTCACTTTGGCGGGCCCATCGACACGGCTGCGCGGCGTGCCCAGCGCGACCGGGGTACCGGTATCGGCTCCGTTATCGGTTCCGTTATCGGCTCCGTTATCGGTTCCGTTATCGGCTCCGTTATCGGCTCCGTTATCGGCTCCGTTATCATCCCCTTTATCGGCTCCGCCCTTCGCCGCAAGCAAGTCGAGTGCGCTCATGCGTGAGCCTCCACAGTGGCCAGCCCGCTGGCGTTCGACAACGCGCGCACGATCGCGCGTCGCGCCATGGTGATTTTAAAATCGTTGTGGCCGTGGCCTTGGGCGCCGGCCAGCACCTCGTTGGCCAGCGCGCCGAACAACTCGGCGCTGGGCCGGTAGCCCAGCAATTTCGATTCGGCCGTCGTGTCGCGCCAAGGCCGGTGCGCCACCCCGCCCAGCGCCAGGCGCAGGTCGCAGATGGCGCCGTCGGCGTCGAGCGCCAGCGCCGCGGCCACCGACACCAGGGCGAACGCGTACGAGGCGCGGTCGCGCAACTTGAGATAGCATGAATGCGCGGCCAGTTGATTGGGCGGCAATTCGATCCCAAGCACCAGTTCATCTTCGGCCAGGTTGGTGTCCAGGTCGGGGGTGTCGCCCGGCAGGCGGTGGAACTCGGCAAACGGGATCACGCGCCGGCCGCGCAAGCTTTGCACATGCACCAGCGCTTGCAGCGCGGCCAAGGCGACGCACATGTCCGACGGATGCACCGCGATGCAGTGCTCGCTCGCGCCCAGGATGGCATGGATGCGATTGACGCCATCGCGGGCCGGACAGCCGCTGCCCGGCTGACGTTTATTGCACGCTGTGCCCACGTCGTAAAAATAGTAGCAGCGGGTGCGCTGGAGCAGATTGCCGCCGTTGGTGGCCATATTGCGCAGCTGGGGCGAGGCGCCGGCCAATATCGCCGCCGACAGTAGCGGATAGCGCGCCGCCACCTCGGAATGGTAAGCGGTGTCGGCATTGCTGACCAAGGCGCCGAGCATGAGGCCGCCATTGCTGGTGGGTTCGATGCTGTTTAGGGGGAGAAAATTGATGTCCACCAGGCGCGACGGACCAAGCACGTCGACTTTCATCAAATCGATCAAGTTGGTGCCGCCGGCGATAAATTGCACAGCTTGTTGCTGCCGACGCGGCGCGGGCGGCTCGGACGCCACCGGCAACTGGCGCAGGGCCGCTTCCACGTCGGCCACGGTTTGCAAATCGAAGGGACGCATGTTACCCCTCCCCGGCGGGTGCGCGCGCGTCGAGCACATCGCACACGGCGTCGACAATCTGCGGATAGGCACCGCAGCGGCAAATATTTCCGCTCATGAGCTCGCTAACCTCGGCCCGGGTGCGGGCCTGCCCTTCACGTATCAATCCGATGGCCGAACAGATCTGGCCCGGCGTGCAGTAGCCGCATTGAAAGGCGTCGCGCTCGACGAACGCTTTTTGTAACGGGTGCAATCGATCGTTGTCGGCCACCCCTTCGATAGTGACCACGTCGGCGCCGTCTTTCATGGCGGCGAGAATCAAACAGGAATTGACCCGCTTGCGGTCGATCAGCACGGTGCAAGCGCCGCATTGACCGTGATCGCAGCCTTTTTTGGTGCCGGTCAGGCCCAATTCTTCGCGTAGCACATCCAGCATGGTGCGCCACGGCAATACCGCCAGTGTATGCGGCTTGCCATTGACGGTTAGGCTGATGTGATTGAAGGTATCGGACATGTCGGCTCCCTGGTTTGGGCAAAACAATACGCTGAAATGCATGACCGCGACGCGGCCAAGCCAGCGCGGTGAGCCGGTCCGGGCAACGACCTCGCCGTGCTGACGGGGCCGTTACACCCCCACCGCGCTGGCGGCGGGCAGTCGCCCCGCCGGGTCGTCAAGCCGCAACCGCTTCGCCTTGTTCCTTGCGGGCCGCCATTTGCTCGCCCAGGGCGACAAGATCCAGATCGCTCTTGCGCACTTTGGGAAACATTTCGTCCTCTTCCTCGCCCACGTGGTGGTCGATTTGCTCCGAGAGCACCTTCACTTTGGCGTCGTACAGCGCGTCGTCGGCATCCATGGCCAGGAGCTGGGCAATCAGCTGCTTGGCGCTGGCATGCTCCACCACGGCCTCGTCCATCAAATCGTGCTCGCCGATGACCTCGCGCACCGCCGGGTAAAAAATCTCTTCCTCGAGTTGGGTATGCAAGGTCAAGGCGTGGCAAATTTGATCGGCGATCCGTTTTTTACTGACCTTGGAGCGGTCGCTCAAGCCCTCGAACTGGGCAAACAGTTGCTTGACTTCTTCATGATCGCTTACAAGCAGGCTGATGGCGTCGTTGGCTTTATTGGCTTTGGTCTTGTTGGTCATGTTTGCTCCTTGATAAGTATGCATGCAGTTTGCCGGCACAGCGCGGCGCCGTCTGTACGTCCACACACACAGCAGAGGTGACGATGGTGCGATACCAAAAAAAGCGCCCCGGGCAAATTGCCCGAGGCGCGATGAGGTGGACCGACCGGTCCATTCGCGGCGCTCACCTGACGGTCGGCGCTGCCGTGCTTACTGTTTGGTCAACTTCAACCAATTGATGTTGTAGCCGCCAGTGGGCACATAGATGGCGATTTGCTGCTGTCCGGCGGGCAAGGCGACCACATGACTGATGGTTTGCCAATTCTGCCAACCGCCCGTGTTGGGCACGCCGATGGTGGCGTAAATCGGACTGGCGCCGGCGTTTTCAAGGCGGATCGCACCGCCGCCCACCGCGCTGGCGACCCGGTAATCAACCTTATAATTACCGGCCGACGGCGTGTTCAAGTTCCACACCATCCAGTCGCCGCCGTCGAGCCAGCCGACATTGCGCCCGCCCTCGGAAGCGGCCTCGGTTTGCACGCCCGACATGCGCACATAATCTTCCGCTTCGATCTGGGTCGACCAGGCGCCACCGGCTTTCGATACCACCAGCGAGGCCAGCGTGTCGTTGAAACCGTCGTCCACCAGACAATTGTCGTCACCCGATTTGCTCAGCGCCTTGCCCGTGAAGTCGGGGTTGCCAAACATCTGGACTTGATAGCCTTGCTGCACCCGCAGCGACGACACGTCGTGCCCGGCGACGCCCAGCGCGCTCAATTGGGTCTGGTTATACGACCCTTCCTTTAGCGCCACGCCGTAGCCGGAATAGTCGCAATGCTGGTAGACGGTGGCCACCCCGGTGCCCGGATCGGGCGGCGGCGGTGGCGGCGTGCTGCCGTTGAGCAAACTGCGGGCCGACCCCATTTGCAGCGACACCATGTAATTAAACACATTGTCGAGGCGGGCCTGCTCGGCGCCATTGCCGGCGAAGCGTTTGCGCTGATTAAACAGTTCGTTGACCAGTTCCAGGTCGGCCTGACCCAGGTTCACGCCCAGCCGCTGCTGCATATAAGTGAGGAAACCGTAACCGAATTCGCGGGTCGGCTCGATATCGGTGCCTTCGCCATAATCGTTCCAGGTCGCGATCTGGATGCGCGGCGAATTTTTGCTCAGGGCCAGATCGAAAGTCGCCTTGAAAGTATTCAAGCCGTTATGCTCGACCACAAAAGCGTTGCTGCCCCAGCCGCCGGCGGCATAAAACGGATTGAAGCCGGGCGCGGCCACGCCCATTTTCAAGCCATAATCCTGGGCGTTCTGATAGAAATTGGTCAAGTGCGAAAGAAATGGCGTGCCGTCCTGGTATACCCAGGCGAATTCGCCCTGCGAGTTGGCGCCGCCTTCCGCATGCTCGTACCACAGCGTCAGAAAATACGGCTTGGTCGGCAACACGGAAAACGCATTGCTCCATTCGCCGGGGCTTTGCAGGGTTTGGGGACCGAAATCGAGCAACAGGGGCTGATTGTTAATCTTGATATATTCAGGCCGGTTGAAATAATTATCGCGCAAATACGCCATGTCATTCCGCGCCTGACCGACCTTGTCACCCAGATTGGCCAGCGTCAGATTATTATCTTCGTAGACCACCGCGAATTCCAGGCCGACCTTGACGATCTTGCCGATCACCGCTTCCGAATTTTGACGATTGCGCACGTAATCGAAGGCATTGGTGGTGCCGGGCCAATCGATCATCACGCCATCGACTCCCGACAGCTTCATCAATAACAATTGATACTCGATCACGGCCGGATCGGAAGACGAGTACGGCCCGATCAAAGGATAATCGTAAGCGGCGATTTCACGCCGACCGGCGCCGTCGATTTTATCCGGGTTGCGGTTGGCCATGGTCCAGTGCGAACCCCAATATCCAGAGAAATCCTTCGCTTCGAACCACGGCATTAAATGCACGTAAATTTTATTTCCTACACTTTTTTGTACGGCCACCGGTGCCGCTTGCGCGGCCACGTGGGACAGTGACAGACCGAGCGCGATCAGGGACAGACATTGGTTTAGTTTTTTCATATTGATTTCTAGTGATGGACACCGCTGGCCGACGACCGGCCGCCGCGACAAAAAATGGTTAAAAAAACTGTTTCTTTTATGCTGAATGTGAAGCTCGTTTGCGCTTCATTTTTTTAAGAACCAATGGACGAGCGCGATATCGCGCATACCGACGCCGCCCTACAGCCCCTGTCGGCTAGTCTTCCTGTCGATGGATGATGCCGCATCGCCGTTTGCGGCGGCTTGAAAAGGCAGCGCGTTACATCGAAAGAATACGCAATACTCTACATTGCAAATTTCCAAACAGCAATGTAATACGATGTTTATTGCTCAAGTTTTCTCAACGCTTTTGCGGATGGCGGCTCTACGCGCCGCAGCGGCGCCGCAAGGTCCCATCCGATTCGAAGCCGGATGGTGCCGCGGTACTTGCAGGTGGTTTTAGCGGGGAAGGTTTTGAGGTGAGAAAAGTCTGCATCGCGCCGCCCGAAGGGGCGCCGACGCGCTCAAGCTAAACCTGCAATAGCAGCGTCACGCCGTGCAGCACCAGACCGACCAGACCGCCGACCAGGGTGCCATTAATGCGAATGTATTGCAGATCTTTGCCGACATGCAGTTCGAATTTGCGCGCCACCGTGTCGGCATCCCATTTACGAATCACGCGCTGGACCACGGCGGCGATCACATCGCGCCGCTGAACCACGGTGTCGGCCACCACGGCCCGCATCCATTCGTTGAGCTTGCGGCGGATGGTGTCGTCGTTCGCCAGCGCTTCGCTAAACACGCGCAAGGCTTGCCGCAAGCGGGCCGCCAAGCGCGAATCGGGCCGGGCCGTATCGGTCAGCAAACGCGCCCTGATATCTTGCCACACTTGATGCAGATAATCGTGGAACATGGGGTGGCCCAGGCTGGCCGCGAGCAGGCGCTGCAATTTCTCCTCATATTCGGGCGACTGGGCCAGCTTGGCGATCAGGTCGGCGGTCGCGCCGTCGAGGCGTTCGCGCCATTCACTGTCCTCGCTGCGAATGTCGGCCAGAATATCTTGCACACCATCCATCAGACGCTCAAAAAACTTTTCGTCGATGGCTTTGGGCATCCAACGCGGACTGTTTTCATGCACTTTCTGACGAATATACGGCCGGTTTTGCTCCAGCACGCCGGCCACGATGCCCAGTATCCGCTCCAGCAAAGCATGGTGCTGGCGCCCGGCGGCGAGCACGTTGAGCACTTCGGCCAGCAAGGGCGCAAAGCGCACGTCCTTGAGAGAACCGGTGATCGCCTTGCGCAGGAAGTTGCCGGCATCGTCGTCCTCGATCAGGCGCAAGATGGCTGGCAGCGCATCGACCACTTGCCGCGCCACGGCGGCGCTGTTTTCCCCGCGGGCCAGCCAAGCGGCGCCGCTGCCGGCAAAGTCCACTTGCGCCAATTCCTCATGCAACACCTCATACGTCATGAAATTGTGTTCGAGGAAGTTACCGATGCTTTCGCCAATCCGGTCCTTGTTTTTGGCCACGATGGCGGTATGCGGAATCGGTATCCCGAACGGATGCCGAAACAGCGCCGTGACCGCGAACCAGTCGGCCAGCGCGCCGATCATGGCCGCTTCGGCGAACGCGCCCACAAACGACAGTGTCGCGCCCCAGCGCGGCCACGCCGGCTGCCCAAGTCTGGCCGCGATAAACAGCGCCGCCATGCCGATCAGCAGGCCGGTGGCGATGCGCCGCATCCGGTTGAGTTGATTCAGCTGCGCCTGTTCGCGCCCGGCCTGCTCGGTTTGCTTGTTATCACGGTGCATAGCGCTTGCCTGATCTGACAAAAAACATGTAGAGGAGTTCACCTGGCCCGGGGACATGGCCGATGACGATGAGCGATGATAGCTTGCCTGTTCAGATCGGCCTGTTCCGCCTGACGCTTGCGCCACCCGACTTGGCACGGCGGCGCCGCGGCACGGAACCGGGGCGGCTCAAGTTTGGCATTGGAACCAAATCGGCGCGCCGGCGTCGAACCATGTGCCACTTGTTTTAGACCGGGAGATAGCTCGACGCGCATGTACGCTTCGGGACAGGCCGCCATGCCCCATCGTGCCCTTATTTCCGCGCTTCCGCCCCACGAAGCCACGGAGCTCTTCCGCCTGATGGTGGAAGGGATTCGGGAGTGCGCGGTGTTTTTAATGGATACCAGCGGGGTGATCACGGTATGGAACAAGGCCGCCGAGGAAATGAAGGGCTATCCGGCAGCCGAGGTGATCGGGCAGCATTTTGGCAAGCTCTATACCCAAGAGGATCAGGCCCGGGGTCGCCCGCAACACAATCTGCGCGAGGCGGCCGAGCATGACTTCTACACCGAGGAAACCTGGCGCCAGCGCAAGGATGGCAGCCTGTTTTGGGCCCATATCGCCATCACCGCCTTGCGTGACAGCAAGGGCGCCCTGCTCGGCTTTTCCAAGACCACGCTCGATTTAACCACCCATAAACTGCTTGAAGATTGCAAGCGGGAAAAGGCTGAAATCAATGTGATTCTGGAGGCGGCCGAATCGGGCACCTGGAAGTGGAATGTGGCCACCGATCAGGTGCAAGTGTCGCACCACTTCCTGCGCCTGCTGGGCTATGGCGATGGCGATATCGTGCTGCGGTTCGAGGAATGGCTCAATTTTATCCGCCCCGGCTGCCGTGACGACTTCCGCTCGAAACTGAGCGAGTCGCGCCAGCAGGCGCCCGGCTCGGCGCTCGAGACCGAGTTGCGTTTGATCCGACACGATGGCAGCGAAGCGTGGTTCTTCATCCGCGCCACCTGGCATGCCGACCCCTTGGGCGGCGCGTCCGAATTGGTGGGCGTGTGCGTCGGTATCGACAGTTTGAAACAATCACAGCAAGAAACCGAGCGGCTCAATCAACAGCTCAAGGCCGAACGCGCGCGCTTCGCCAACATCCTCGACGAATTGCCGTCCGGGGTGATGCTGGCGGACGCGCCGTCCGGCAAGCTCACCTACCAGAATCGGGCCGCCGAGCAGATGCTGGGACGGGGTTTGCAAGCGCTCGATAGCTACCGCGAGTATAGTAATTACTATACCTTTTTCAATATGCGGGGCGAGCGCGTGCAATCGGAAGACCTGCCCTTGGCGCGCGCCGTGCGCACCAGCGAGCTGTCGGTGGCTGAAGAACTGGTCTATGTGCGCAAGGACGGCAGCCAATGCCATTTCGCCGTCACCACCGGCTCCGTGCTCGATAGCGACGGCGTGTCGCGCATCGCCATCGCGGTGTTGCACGATGTGAGCAACCTTAAAACGGCGCAGTTGCAAGCGGCCACCGAAAAAGAACGGGCCCAGGTGACTTTGGCCGCCATCACCGACGGCGTGATCACCATCGACCGCAGCGGCACCGTAATGTCGATCAATCCCGCGGCCGAGCGTTTGATCGGCGCCAGCCAGGGCGACGTGCAGGGCAAGCCCTACCGGGACGTGTTGTGCTTTGACCAAGATAGCAATGGCGAAACCATGATGGACGCGATCGGGCAATGCTTGAACCAACGGCGCGTGCTCTCCAATCTGGTCCATGCCACCCTGGTCGGCCAGCGGGGCGAGCGGCACACGGTGGAAAGCGCGGTGGCGCCCGTCAGCTTGAATGACGGCGAACAGGTCGGGGCGGTACTGATCTTGCACGACATCACCGAATCGAAACGCTTGATACGCCGCCTCGGCTTTGAAGCCAGCCACGACGCCTTGACCGGGTTGGTCAACCGCCGGGAGTTCGAAACCCGTCTGCTGCGCACTTTGGAGCGCGCGCACCACAGCGGCGGCAACGACGCGGCCTTGTTATATATGGACTTGGACCAATTCAAGATCGTCAACGACAGCTGCGGTCACTCGGCCGGGGACGAATTGCTCAAGCAACTGGCCAGCCTGTACACGGAGCATGTGCGCGAGCGCGATACCCTGGCCCGCATTGGCGGCGACGAATTCGCCTTGATCGTGGAGCATTGCTCGCTGGCGGAAGCGGTTGCCGTGGCCGAAAAAATTCTCGACGCCACCCGCAATTTCCGTTATGGCTGCCAAGGCCAATTGTTCCAGCTGGGCATCAGCATCGGTTTGACGCCTATCGACCGCAGCCTGCTGAGCATTGAAGAAGCGCTGCGCCGCGCCGATCACGCGTGCTACATCGCCAAGGAAAGCGGCCGCAACCGCATGTATGTGCATTATTCGGACAATGTCGATTTCGCCCAGCGCCGCAGCGACATGCATTGGGTCACCAAACTGGCGTCCGCCTTCCAGAACGACCAGCTGCAACTGTATTACCAGCCCATTTTGGCATTGGGCGACGGCGGGATGCGACGCCACTACGAGATTTTGCTGCGCATGAAAAACGGCGCCAGCGAACCGATCGGTCCAGGAACGTTTTTGCCGGCCGCCGAGCGTTACGACGTGATCTTGAAAATCGACCGCTGGGTGCTCAAGCAAACCTTGGATTGGTTGGAACGTCACCCGGACCACACCACCGACCTGGAAATGTGCAGTATTAACCTGTCGCGCCGCTCGCTGGCCGACCTGTCGTTTCACAAATTCGCGGCCGATTTGATCGACGCCAGCACCGTGCCGGCCGAAAAATTGTGCTTTGAAATCACCGAAAACGGCGCCATCGCCAACATGCAAAAAACCATAGAATTCATCGAGGCCCTGTCGGCCCGTGGTTGCCGCTTTTCGCTGGACGATTTCGGCTCCGGCATGACCTCGTTTGCCTATCTCAAGCAGTTGCCCGTCGATTTCATCAAAATCGATGGTTCTTTCATTCAAATGATGTCGTCAAGCGCGGTCGATTATGAAATGGTGCGCTTCACCAATGACATCAGCCACATGATGGGCCGCAAGACCATCGCGGAATACGTGAGCGACCCCGCCATCCTGTCCAGCTTGCGGGAAATCGGCGTCGATTTCGCGCAAGGTTACTGGGTCGGCGAGCCGCGTCCGTTGACGGCTTGAGCAGCCCGTCGGGGAATTGGCGGAGCCATCAGGCGGGCGCCGCGAAACCATTGCAAACCGCGCACGGCGGCCTATGCTGTAAGCGGGCTCTTACAAAGACGCGGCGCAGCCACCGATTCCGCTTGGCCACCATGCGGCTCACAATTACTAATAAGTAAAATTCCGCTTACCATCGGGAGGACGTTCCCTATGAATATCGCCCCATTAAACTCCACGGCTGGCTTGCAAGATATCGCATCGCTAGCTAGCGTGGCGGGCTTGGCCGCCACCTCCCCGTCGGGTGAGCTCACCGGAAGCGTCCCCCTCAGCGCCCCTACCGCTGCGTCGACCGCGGTCGACTTATCGCCACTAGGACAATTTTTGTCCAGGATAACGGTCGCGCAAAAACGTTTTTCAGAATTGCAAGCCGATGCCACGAACGGACCGGACGACGATGCCGACTTTTCCCGTCTGGCGGCAGCGAGCCAGAACTTGTTGGACGCTGTGAATGGTTTGCAAAGCTTGGATGTTGCTAATGCTCAAGTTCGGCTGGACCCGGACCAGGCCAGATCGCTGTCTGAGCGCTTTGCTCAACTGTTCGGCCAACCGTCCGGACAATTGACCGGTGACGCCTCCTCTAGCGCCGAGCAAGGGGAGTTGGGTCGGGTCGGGTTTAACTTTCTCGCTTCGCCCTTGGCGGGTAACGTCGGCGATGTGCAGATCGATCAACCGGCGCTGCGCGCCGCGTTTCAAACGGACCGGGCCGGCACGCTCAGCGCCTTGGAAAATGGCGCGACACAGCTGGGCCAAATCGGCACCGACTTTGCGCCGGATGCCAGCCGTACCGCGCTGTCGGCAGAGCAAGATGTTGTGATTGGCGAGAATGCGCTGTCGGACGCGCAGGACGCGAGCGCGGTCGCTGGCAATCCGGCACAGGCTGCCCGGGCGGCAAACGGGCAGGCCGCAAGCGACCAGCTGGCAACCGAGCAAGCCGCAAGCGACACGGCAGCAAACGCTTCGGCTGCGGCACAAGCGACCGTGGCCGACATCGCATTGCAGGAACTGCTAGCGGAAAACGCCACCGCTGCCGCGCGCGACAGTACAGAACAAGCGCAAGCGGCGCGCATCCGCGACGCGGCTGTGGCAGCCGAGAGTCAGGACCGGCTCCAACAAGACGCCATCTTGGCGCAAAATAGCGCGGCGGCGGCGGCGCTGGACGACCAAGCCGCGCTCGCCGAACAGAACCGCGTGGCAGAGTTGACGGCGCAAAGCACGCGCGACCGTCAAGCCGATGCGGCGGCGCAAGCGGCCCGGAGCAACGCGGACCAGACCGCCCTGAATGCCGATGCGAGCCAGCGCCAACGTGACGCCGTCGACGCGGCGGTGGCGCAACAGCAGGCCGCGTTGCGCTCGGCTACCAATACCGACCAGCAAACCCGGCTCGCCGACGACGACCGCAGTGACCGGCAAACCGCCGAGGCGCGCGCAAGCGAGGCGGTGCGCGGTCAGGCGCGCGCGGCGGCGGCGGTGTTGGCGCGCGACCAGGCGGCCGGCTTGGCCGAACGGGCGCGCGACGCCGCCGGCGCCGCGCAAGTACTGGAAGCGCGCCGGCTGCAAACCGAACAGGAGACGGACGCCGACGCCGCCCGGCGTAGCGTCGGCGAGCGTTACGAGGCCGTGCAATTGGCTGAGCGGCAAGCAAACCTGGCCGCAACGACCATTAATCCCGACGCGCGACTGATCGGCGAGCAAACCACTGCGCGCGGCAACAGCCCCGTGGTGAACCAACTTGCCGCCGCCGGCACCGTACCGGGAACCACCCTGGAGCAAAACGCGGTAACCCTGAGCGCCGGTGTCAATCCAGTCAATAGCGCCGCGCAACGCTTGGCGCGGGCCGGAGTGGAGGCGGCGTCCGTCAATGCCACCCAACCAGGCGGCGCCAATGCCGCCGTCAATCCGGTCGCGCAGACCGTACCGCAAACGGCGGCCGCCTTGAACGTCGAACAAGGCCGTCAACTGGCGCGCGACCCGGCCACCGCGGCCGCCATCGCCGCCTACCACTTAAATGAAAGCCAATTTAAGACCGGCGACAGTGAACGCCAGGCCGGCGCGCCGTCCATAAAAACGGTGCCCATCGCGCCCGTCGCCGCTGTCACGCGGGTGACCGCTGTCGATCCCGTCGATGGATCGCGGGCCCGTCCCTAACTGACTGGACGGCCTCACGCCCGTGGCCGCATCGAAAGGTGTGCATTAAGCCGGCGTGGACCACCGCGCGGGCGCGGGCGCGTGGTGCCCGGCGACCTGCCCGGTGCCGGTGCGCGCAAGCGGTTCGATCCGCTCAATCTCTCCTCGGCGCCCGCCGGCCCAACCGCAGGGCGCACAGGCGCACACCCTTCCATATTGCCGCCTCGATTGTCAGTTCGCCTGCCGGCGCGCAAAGTCAGTAAAATCAGCCTAGCAGCCTCAACAATAGGCGGCGTGGGCCGCCTTACCATCCCTCTCGGAGAACAATGTGCCATTGCTAGAAAAATTTTTCAGCTTGAAAGACAACGGCACCACCGTCCGCACCGAGCTGCTGGCCGGACTGACCACCTTCCTTACCATGGCCTATATTATCTTCGTCAACCCCGCCATCCTGGGCGACGCCGGCTTGCCGAAGGACGCGGTCTTCGTGGCCACTTGCCTGGCCGCCGCGCTGGGCAGCGCGATCATGGCGCTCTATGCCAACTATCCCATCGGCATGGCGCCCGGCATGGGCTTGAACGCCTATTTCGCCTACGGTGTGGTGCTCGGCATGGGCGTGCCCTGGCCCACGGCGCTGGGCGCGGTGTTCATTTCCGGCTGCCTGTTTGTGCTGGTCAGTGTGTTCAAGCTGCGCGCGATGTTAGTTAATGGCATTCCGCCCTCGCTGCGCACCGCCATCGCGGTCGGCCTCGGTTTGTTCCTGGCCCTGATCGCCCTCAAAAGCGCCGGCATCGTGGTGGCCCATCCCGCCACCATGGTGGCCGCCGGCGACCTGCACAAACCGGCCGCGCTGATGGCGATCTTCGGCTTTTTGCTGATCGTCACACTCGACCGCTTGCGGGTCACAGGCGCCATCCTGATCGGCATCGTGGCCGTCACGGCGCTCAGCTTCGTTTTCGGCGGCAATCGTTTCGCCGGCCTGGTCTCGGCCCCGCCGTCGATCGACCCCACCCTGTTCAAGCTCGATATCGGCGCCGCCCTGTCGACCGGCGTGCTCAATGTGGTGCTGGTATTTTTTCTGGTGGAATTGTTCGACGCCACCGGCACCTTGATGGGCGTGGCGCAGCGGGCCGGGCTGCTCGTGGACGGCAACATGGCACGCTTGAACAAAGCTTTGCTGGCCGACAGTTGCGCCATCGTGGCCGGCTCCATGCTGGGCACCTCCAGCACCACCGCCTATATCGAGAGCGCGGCCGGGGTGCAGGCGGGCGGGCGCACCGGCTTGACCGCGCTCACGGTGGCGCTGCTGTTTTTAGCCTGCCTGTTCATCGCGCCGCTGGCCCGCATTGTGCCCGCTTACGCCACCGCGCCGGCGCTGCTGTTTGTCGGCTGCCTGATGTTGCGCGATCTGGCCTTGATCGACTGGTCCGACAGCACGGAAAGCATTCCGGCGGCCATCACCGCCTTGATGATTCCATTTACCTATTCCATCGCGCATGGCATCGCTTTCGGCTTCATCACGTATGCCGCCTTGAAACTGGCGACCGGCCGCGCACGCCACGTCAAGCCGGTGGTGTGGGTGATCGCGGCCGTGTTTACCTTCAAATACGCCTATCTGCCAGGTTAACAGGACGCCTTATTGAAACGCCACCTCGGCGAAACTGCGTAATTTGCGGCTGTGCATCTTGTCAGTGCCTAGCGCCCGCAGCAACTCCACCGCGCGCATGCCGATCCGCAAGTGCTGATCGACCCGCTCGCGGTAAAACTGGTTGGCCATACCCGGCAGCTTGATTTCACCGTGCAGCGGTTTGTCGCTCACGCACAGTAAGGTGCCGTAAGGTACGCGAAAGCGAAAACCATTGGCGGCGATGGTGGCGCTCTCCATGTCGAGCGCGATGGCACGGCTCTGGCTAAAGCGCAATTCCGGCGTGCGGTGCGGCAGCAATTCCCAGTTGCGGTTGTCGGTGCTGGCCACGGTGCCGGTGCGCATTACCCGTTTGAGCTCGTGTCCGGTCAACTTGGTCACCTCGGCCACCGCCGCCTCGATCGCCACCTGCACCTCGGCCAGTGGCGGAATCGGTACCCACAGCGGCAAATCCTCGTCCAGCACATGGTCTTCACGCACATAACCATGCGCCAGCACATAGTCGCCCAGTTGCTGGGTGTTACGCAGACCGGCGCAATGGCCCAGCATCAGCCAGGCATGCGGCCGCAGCACGGCAATATGGTCGGTGATGGTTTTGGCGTTGGCCGGCCCGACGCCGATATTGACCATGGAAATGCCGCTGCCATCGGCCCGGATCAAGTGGTAGCCCGGCATTTGCGGCAGGCGCGGCGGCGGCGCGCCGTGGGCATCGCCCGGCTGCACGCTTTGGCCCACCCGGCGCGTGACGATATTGCCCGGCTCGACGAAGGCGATGTAGCCGCCCTCTTCCTCCACTCCTTCCACCGGGGCCCCGCTCATGATCTGATGCCCCAGGCGCACAAATTCATCGATGTAAAACTGGTAATTAGTAAACAGCACGAATTTTTGGAAATGCTCGGGCGCGGTGCCCGTGTAATGGCGCAAGCGTTGCAAGGAATAATCGACCCGCGCCGCCGTAAACAGGGCCAGCGGCTGGGCCGCGCCGGGTGCCGTCTCATGGGTGCCATTGGCGATGCCGTCATCCATGGCCGCAAGATTGGGCAAATCGAACAGATCGCGCATCACCAGACGACGCTCGGCCCCCATGCTGCCTTCGATATGATCGTGCTCGGCAAACGAGAAGTGGATCGGAATCGGTTGCGAACTGGTGCCCACTTCCAACTGAACGTGCTGCTGGCCATGGTTTTTTAACAGCAGGCGGAATTGTTCGCGATAATAGTTGGCGAACAAATCGGGCCGGGTCAAGGTGGTCTCGAACGTGCCCGGGCCGGCCACAAAGCCATACGACAAGCGCGAATCGGCCCGTACCACCGTGTCGGTATGGACCCGCACGAAAGGATAGCAAGCGCGCACATGCTCCGGCAATTGCTCGCCGGCCACGAAGCGGTGCAGCGCGTCGCGCAGATAGGCGATGCTGTTGTCGTAGATCGCCCGCACTTCGGCTAGCGCCGCGTCGGGGTCGTCAAAGCGCAGCGGTGCGACATAAGGGTGATTGAGCACTGTACAACTCCTAAGTGAAAGAGATGACACAAGTATGCCGGAATCGCACCCCCTTCAGGAGGGAATCGGTGGCGCGGCCGGCGCGTTTTCTTCCGTGCGCGCATGCACGATAGCATTTGTTTCGGGTAAGGTGTCATCTGCCGCCCGGCCCGCCCCTTTTGAATTCCTCCGCCAGCGCAACGCGAAAACACGACATGACTGATGTGACCCTGCTCGAGCCCAGCGCGCGCCCGGCTTTGCCCGACATATTATATGGACCGGCGCGAGCCGAATTGCTGCGCGAGGAAGTGCTGGCCGATCTGCTGGAGGCGAGCGCGCGCCGCCTGCCCGAGCGCACCGCCCTGGTGTGCGGCGCGCGCGCGCTCACATACCGCGAGCTCGACGAGCAGGCCGGGCTGGTGGCCTCGCACCTGATCGCGGCCGGCGTGCGGCCCGGGCAGATCGTCGGCTTGTGGCTGCCGCGCGGCATCGAGCTGCTGGTGATGCAAGCCGGTATCGCCAAAACCGGCGCGGCCTGGTTGCCGCTGGACCAGGACACCCCGTTCGAGCGGGTGCAAGCGTGTCTGGACGACGCCGACGCCGCGGGCCTGGTCAGCTGCGCCGCCTTCGCGCCGCGGCTGGCCGGCCTGGCGCGGCCGCTGTGGTGCGCCGAGGCATTGCTGGCCGCCCACGACGGGCCCCGGCGCCAACGCGTGGGCGCTTTGCCCGGCCATCCCGCCTACGTCATCTACACCTCCGGCTCGACCGGTAAGCCGAAAGGCATCCTGATCTCCCAGCGCAGCATCTGCCATTTTCTGCGCAGCGAAAACGCGGTGCTGGGCATTGTCTCGTCGGACCGCGTCTACCAGGGATTTTCGGTGGCGTTCGACATGTCGTTCGAAGAGATCTGGATCGCTTACCTGGTCGGCGCCACGCTATGGATCGGCCCCAAAGACGCCAGCGGCGACCCGGAACGGCTGCCACGCCTGCTCAGCGAACAGCAAGTGAGCGTGCTGCACGCGGTGCCCAGCCTGCTGGCCCTGTTCAGCGAGGACGTGCCCAGCCTGCGCCTGATTAACCTGGGCGGCGAAATGTGCCCGGAAGCGCTGGTCGAGCGCTGGAGCCGGCCCGGGCGCCAGATGTTCAATACTTACGGTCCGACCGAAGCGACCGTGTCGGCCAGCCTGGCGCGCTTGCAACCGGGCCGCCCGGTCACCATCGGCACGCCGCTGCCCAATTACGGCATGCTCGTGATCGCCAGCGATACGGACGCCGCGCCCGGCCAGGCGCCCACTTTGCTGGCACGCGGCCAGACCGGCGAATTGTGCATCACCGGCCCCGGCCTGGCGCAAGAATATCTGGGCCGGCCGGACTTGAGCGGCGAAAAATTCCTGTCCAATCCCTGGGCCAGTGGCGCCCACGACACCCGCCTGTACCGCACCGGCGACCTGGCCCGCATCGACGCCGACGGCCAGGTCCAATGTCTGGGGCGGGCCGACGATCAAGTCAAAATCCGCGGTTTCCGGGTCGAACTGGGCGAGATCGAAGCGCTGCTGGCACAGCAGCCGGGCGTGGGCACGGTGGCCGTGCTGCTGCGCCGCGACGACGGCATCGACCTGCTGATCGCCTACCTGGTGCTGGACGGTGCAAGCGGCGCTGTCGCCCCGCTGGAAGGCGCCCCGCTGGAAGGCGCCGCGCTGGAAGGCGCCCCGCTGGAAAGCGCCCCGCTGGAAAGCGCCGCGGCCGCGCCGGCCGACAACGTGGCGGCACGCTTGCGCCAGGCGCTGCAAGCGCAACTGCCACCCTACATGGTGCCGGGCCGCTTCGCGCTACTCGACCGGATGCCGCGCCTGACCTCCGGCAAAATCGACCGCAAGGCGCTCAAGGCGCTGCCGCTGGACCGGCTCGACGTCGGCGCCGGCGCGTCCGACCTGCCGCAAGGGGTGGCCGAGACGGCGCTGTTCGCCGCCCTGGCCGGGCTGTTCCCCGGCCAGCCGATCCGGCGCGAAGCCGATTTTTTCAGCGATCTGGGCGGCCACTCCTTTCTCGCCGCGCGGCTGGCCTCGGCCCTGCGGGCCGACCCGCGTTTCGCCCATGTGACGGTGCGCGACATTTATCGGCGGCGCACCATCGGCGCCATCGCCGCCACCCTGGCAACCGCCACCGAAGCGGCCCCGCCGCAGGCCGAGTGGACGCCGCCCGGCAGCGCCCGGCGCTGGCTGTGCGGCGCGGCCCAGGCGCTGGCCTTGCCGCCCTTGGTCAGCCTGCGCATGATGCAGTGGCTGGCGCCGTTTTTCACGTATCACTTCTACACCGGCGACGCGGCCGACTCGGTGGCGCGCGCCACCGCCGCCTCGGTGGGCGTGTTCCTGCTGGCCACCCTGTTCGAATTTTGCATCGCCATCGCCGGCAAATGGCTGATCGCCGGACGCCTGCGGGCCGGCGTCTATCCGCTATGGGGCTGGACCTATTACCGCTGGTGGCTGGCAGACCGCCTGCTCGACTCGGCCCCCGTCTACCTGCTCAGCGGCTCCTCGCTCTACGTATGGTGGTTGCGCGCGCTGGGCGCCCGGGTGGGGCGCGACGTGATCATCGGCTCGATCACGCTGCGCGCGCCCGAACTGCTCGACATCGGCGACGGCGTGAGCATCGGCAACGCGGTCAACTTCGAAAACGCCCGGGTCGAGCGCGGCCAGCTGCATCTGGGCCGCATCCGGCTGGGCGACGAGGCTTGCGTGAGCTCCTACGCCATCCTGGAAGGCGACACCGCGGTCGAGCAGAGCGGCCATCTGGAAGGCCAGTCGGCGCTGGCCTGCGGCGCACGGGTGCCGGCCGGGCGAGTGTGGCACGGCTCGCCGGCGCGCGACGCCGGCCCGTTCGACCCGCAGCGCCAGCCGCCGCGCCCGTCCGTCACGCGCCGGCGCCTGACCGGCGAAGCCCTGTTTTTCGTGTTCGGCATCGTCTTGATCGCGACCCTGTTTTTCATGCCGGTGTTCCCCAGCTTCGTGCTGATCGACTGGCTCGACGAACGCGAACTGCTGCCCTGGTTGCAGGGCGACGATATCGCCATCCAGCTGGCGCGCTACTTCATTTTGGCCTTCCCGGCCAGCGCGGTGCTCATCGTGCTCACCGCGCTGGTGTCGGCGGCGATCCGCTGGGCCGCCTTGCCGCGCCTGCGACCGGGCCGCTCCCCGGTGCACAGCAACACCTATTGCGCCAAATGGCTGGTGAGCCATATTCAAGAATCGAGCTTGAACGTGCTGCACGGGATTTACGCCACCGTCTACGCGCCCTTCTGGTATCGCCTGCTGGGCGCCAAGGTGGGGCGCGACGCCGAAATCTCGACCGCGCTGGGGGTGGTGCCGGACATGCTGACGCTGGGTGACGAAACCTTCATCGCCGACGCCGTCATGCTGGGCGATGAGCACATCGACGGCGGCTGGATGACCATGCAGCCCACCGTGGTGTCGCACCGCAGTTTCGTCGGCAACGGCAGCTATATACCGGACGGCACCGTCTTGCCCGAGAATGTACTGATCGGCGTCCATTCGCACGCGCCAACCAACGCGCAAGTGGCCAGCGGCGACACCTGGCTCGGCTCCCCGCCGATCAATCTGCCGGCGCGCGAACAGGTGAGCGGTTATCCCGAAGCGCTCACCTTCCGGCCCTCGCCGCCGCGGCGCCTGGGGCGCGGCTTGATCGAAGGGTTTCGCATCGTGGCACCGCACGCGCTGGTGATCGCGGTCGGTTACACCGTGGTGCTGGACTTGATGCCGCTGGCCGGCGCCGGCCGCTGGGGCAAGGTGATCGCCGATCTGGCGCTGGCCGGCCTGGCCTACGGAGTGGGCAATTATGTCTTCGTGATGGTGTTCAAATGGCTGCTGCTGGGGCGCTACCGCAAGCGCGCCGCGCCGATGTGGACGCCGTTCGTCTGGCTGTCCGAAGGGGTGACCAATCTGTATGAAGGGATCGCGGTACCGAACTTTTTGCGCTACCTGCGCGGCACGCCGTGGCTGCCGCTGGCCTTCAATCTGCTGGGCTGCAAAATCGGACGCGGGGTCTACCTCGACACCACCGACATCACCGAATTCGACTGCGTGTCGATCGGCGAGTACAGCGAATTGAACGCGCTGGCCTGCCCGCAGACCCATTTGTTCGAAGACCGCGTGATGAAGATCGACCATGTGCACATCGGCCGGCGCGTCTACATGGGACCGCGCAGCGCGGTGCTGTACAGCGCGCGGGTGGGCGAGAACGCCCGCCTGGGGCCATTGACGCTGGTGATGAAGGGCGAGCATATTCCGCCGGCCAGCAGCTGGGCGGGCTGCCCGGCGGCCCCGGTCCGGCGCTGACGGCGCCGCCGGCGCCCGCTCATGGCCGCGCGGCCGCCACGCCATGCGCAAGGGCGCGGGCCACCGGGCGGCGCACATCCGCATGGCGCCAATCTGGCGCCGGTCTGATCTACCTCCTGACAGGCGGCTCTGGCGGAGCTGACAATACCGCAGCGGCGCCAGTGCGCCGGCCTTCCTGCAACGGCCAGAATCGGAGCGTGACCATGCGCAGCATCCAGAAAATCACCCCAGCCTGGCCGGTACCACGACCTGTCAGCTTCACTGCAACGTTGGGGCTGCGGCCGACCTCAGACCTCATCGCTGCGGTCGGCAACCTCAAGCTTGAACTGCCATCCCTCGAAACACATCAACGCATGTCCAAGTTCGTCCCACGAGAACTTCTTTCCATCGATCGTAACGAGCGGCAAGCGACCCTCGGTGGCATCGTCCCAGCCGATGCGCCCTCTGACGGTCTCCTCGATGATTTCCAGACCCAGCTTGCCGCGTCTTATGTGCATCACCGCCAGCGCGCGGCGCATCTTTTCCACGAGACGCCCATGTAGGGAAAATAAGTCTTCGGGCGGATCGCCGACGATCTGGAATTCGTAGCCGCCCGGCGCGCCGTCGCGAAGCTCGAATGCCTCCAGCGAGACGATGGCGCCGAGCAGATGGGTGCGGAAATGAAACTCGTGCATCAGCCCATTGCAATCGGATAACTTCACTGGTTCAAGACGGACATGCTCGAACTTATCGAGACCAACACGCGTGGCTATCTCACTGTTGAAACACCGGGAACACAGCACGCGGTAGCCGACATCGATTGACCCGTAGTTGACGGTGTCGTACCCCGCCGTAACGGCGTCACATCCTACACAGACGATTTCAGACATGCTTCTCCCTCTTCAGTACAGTGTTGATGGCGCCGTCTGCGTAGCGCCGCAGCATTTTTTGACTTTTTTCCCGCTGCCACAAGGACAAAGATCGTTGCGGCCGACCTTTGGCGTCGCCCGAACGATCGGCATTGCCGGAATGTCAGCGCGGCCGGGCATTGCTCGCCGCGATTTCCAATAGGCTGCGATCTCAACCAACGACGGCACTATGGCGTCGATCCATCGCGCAGCATCACCTTGCTTGTCGGTGATCGCAACGCCGTCTTCGGTCCCCAAACGCATGAATGGCGCGAACCAGGTCGGTTGTCCAACGGCGAGCAGGCTCCACGCGCGCTTGTCGAATTGGAAACCGCAGAGGAAACCATCTGACCATTCGGCCACGCCATATTGTGCCCCGCGCGTGAACATGGGCTCGAAACTGGCCCGATCGGTGTTGAAGGCCGCGACGACCGCGTTGTAATGCCGCATCATCAGCGAGAGGACGCGGTTCGCATGCGAGTTCTTATCGAACACGGGCTCGGCCCGGCCATCGACATGGTCCCATACCCATGGCAACCATGCGGACGGGGGGATCAGCCCGGGACCGATGGCGATAGCGGTAAGGTAGCCGTCGAGCATCCCGAGATCCATCGACGTCGATTCTATCGATTCGTCGGCGAGAAAATTATCAAGGTCGCAAAGTTCGGCATCGGACAAGCCGTGCATGGTTGGGCTGCGCTTGTCCTGGCCAGGCGGCGGGCCGATTACCGCGTCGATGCCCTGTTCATTAATGATGCGTATGGCCTCGTCCAGCGCCGCCTGGTCGGTCGGGAATAGATCATCCCAAACGGTCGAGTTACCATGCTCGTCGATTACCTCGAGTATCCAATCCTCGTTCTCTGCGCGATAAATTTCTACCTCGACACTCCTACCGTTACGGCTTACTGTCCGATTCAGAGGGGAATAAATGATGGGCATGTCGTCGTTGATATTTGTCACTTTTTTCAATCCTGGTTGTTCGGCTTGTTGATGCGTTTTTTTAGGGGAGAACAGGGGAAACGCGGTAAATCGTACGCTAAAGTTTTTCCCGATTTGCTCAGCTAATTTGTGAGTTTGTTGCGGGTTAGCGGTCGCGCCACCGTAGACGGACGGACATTGAAGAGGCGCGCGGATTCGGCGCCCTTCTTTCAACCAGATACAACATGGCTCGTTAAACTCGGCGAACGATCCTACAACTTGCATCATCATACGCCCGGCCGGTGAGGTCGTGTCGACGGCTTCGGTTAAGGCTGAGGAATCCAAAACCGCAGAAAGCCGAGCACGTAAGGATCCTTCAGCACGACGTTCGAGCCAAGCACTCCATGACCGCGCAGGGTCGCCAGTTCACTCGTGAAGAATTCGTCGAGCTTGCCAGTAAAAAAGATTGGCAACGCCGCACCTAACTTTGCGTGATAATCCCGTTTATCACTCAAGCATTAATGGTTTTTTTGACTATGGAACAGATTATGCTAAGCATATCTCGGCGGTTTCGCCCACCTCAACCCAACCGCATAGGACCCGCCATGACCGACAACGTCGACGCCGCTGCAGAATCTGCCGAGCCCACCCTGCAAGACGCGCTCGACGGCGGCGTCCTGGCCATCGTCAACGCTTCCGACGGCCAAGACCCCTACACGCTGCTCGCAGCGCTGAACGATCTGATGGTCGCCAAGCGCGAGGGGGAACAGATTGGCCAGGCCAAGGCTGCCGAGCTACTCATCTGGTGCTACTCGATGCGTTTGGATGCCGGAAGCAAGATGGAGCCATTCCAGCCCGCGCGCAGGTTGGCCAACGGTAAAACCTCTGCCAAGCCTTACCACCTGTCAGCGGACCAGGTGCAGCTGATCGCTGGCTTGTATCCTCAGGTCCTGCCGGCGGCACGGCGCGCCCATCTGGCTGATTTAGTCAGCCTCATGTCTCAGCAGAGCCGGATCGAGCACGTCATCGCCGCGATTGACGCGTACACGGCGACACCGCTTAATGACGGTCACTGGTACATCGAAGGCCAACAGCATTGGCATCGCGCGCTGGCCCTAGCAAATGCTTTCTTTCCAGGTACCGGCAACCGCCCGCAGGTGATCGAGCGCGAACTTTTTAAGGCCTTCGAGACTGCTTGCGAGCAGCCGGACGGAAGCGGCGCGCTTGGCTATTTACGTCCTCTGCAAGTCGTAGGCGTCCGGGCACATGCCGCCGAGATCGCAGCACGCCTGGAAGAGTTAGCCGAAGGTTTCAAATCAAAGAACAACTTGACGCGTGCAACCGATGTTTTCGAAGTAGCGGCTTACTGGTACGGGCGCGCGAAAAAACCCCAACGTGCCATGGCCATGCTGTATGAGCGTGCAGCAGCGACGGAAACATTGGCCGACGGACTTAGCGTCGCCGCCGTGCGCCGGTCTTTCTATACGGACTCGCTACGCTTTTACCGCGAAATAAATTGCCAGTCCCATGAGGACTCGCCATTGCATGAAGCAATAGAGCGCGTAAAACACAAAATCGGAACGGCCGGCATCGCAACCATCGCTGAAATGTCGCCGATGTCGTTTCCCGGCAGGCCTATCGACATTAGCGAGGAAGTCAAAGATGCCGTCCTACGGGTTGCCGGAAAAAGTGTTTTAACCGCGCTGATCGAGTTCGTGGAACTTGATCAGTGGCCATCCCACACAGCCTACCTAGAACAGGTAAGAGCCAACACCAATGGAAATATCTTCGACAGCCTGATGGGAAGCACGCGCCTGGCCAGCGATGGACGCCAAATCGACAATGTAGGACCGCTGACTGGCGACGAAAAAAATGATGCCCTTGTCCTGGCGTCTAAGGCGATAGAGGCTTTCGTCGTTGATGCGACATTCACTGCCCGCAAGGCAATTGATCCCGCGCTATCGCAAATTTACATGGAGCACGCGCTGACATTAGAAGACTTCCAAGTTATCGCCGGCGAGTGCCCAATCGTTCCCCTGTCACACGCCAATGCTATCGCGCAAGGCCTGTACGCGGGCTACCAGCGCGATTTGCTCACCGCCCTGCATATCCTAATGCCTCAGTTCGAAAATATCGTGCGTATGGCGTTGAAAAGTGCCGGCGCTATCACCGCCAAGACAGATAACAGCGGGAACACAATGGAGCTGGGGCTGTCTGCGCTGATCGACCGACCACAGATGGAAACAACGTTCGGCGCTGACTTGACTTTCGGGATACGCGCCCTAATGTGCGAGCAGATTGGTCCAAATCTTAGAAACGATATTGCGCATGGCCTGGCGAGCACCGATAGTTGTAACACCATGGCCGGTTTATATACCTGGTGGTTCGTTTTCAAGCTGATTTTCACGCAATGGCACCTGGCGGGCCAGGCCGGTGCAGCCGACAGCTGGGCAGCTGATGAGGCCAACTCCCCTTTTCCAGCACAGCAATGCGAAGGCTGATATGGCGCAGAACAGCAATATCCTGCTGCCTGCTCTGGCCTACACGCGCAGTGACTATACGGCTTTGCGCGCCTGTTGCCTCAAGGTGCCGATCAATCAGATCGGCGACCTGTATTACTGCGAGGACAGCCCGCAGGTGAAGCACGGTCTGGCGACTTACCGGATCGCGATGCGCGACCCGCTGGTCGAACGCGCGATCGAGGCCAATCCCGACCGCGCACGCAATCCGTGGACCGCAGTCAAAGACCCCTTAGTCGTGCGTGATGTCGATAAGATTCATGTGGCCCGCGCCTTGTCGCCCGAAGGCTGGGGCGCCGTCGTCGAGACGCTGACTAGGCGTGGCCAGACCGAACAGACCGCTCAGGACCGAGTGGCCCTGGCCGCGATCCTGCTGATGGGCGACTCCGGCCTGCGGCGCGAAGAAGCGGCGTGCGCCATGCGCATGGCGCTGCGGCCCAGTCAGCACGCCAAGGGCGTATGGATGCTTACCGCCCTTGGTAAGCGAGGCAAGAGGCGCCTAGTACCGGTCAGTCCCCCGCGCCGTCGCCGCGCTGCAGGCACACTGGCTCCACCTGCGGCTCGACTTCCTGGCCCCTGGCGAAGACATGCCGCTGTTCTCGCCGGTCGTAGGCCGGCGACGTCGGCGACAGCTGCGCGCCATGGCGTCGGTGTGGCACGCCCCCGGCTACACCTCGAACGCTATTTATGCGCTGGTCAAATCAGCGCTCGCGCGACTGCGCAGGCAACTGGAGCCAGTCAGTCCCGACGGCGCAGCAGCAGGAGTGACAGTGGATGACATTGAGCAGTTGACGTCCACCAGTTCCCATGCGTTACGCCATACTTTCGGTTTGATCGCCGTCGACCGGAACATGCCAGTCAACGTCGTGCAAGAGATTTTAGGCCAAGAGAACTCGGCCACGACGGCGATCTATGTGAACGCGGGAAAGCGATTGGCGACGGAAGCGACAAGCTATACGAGAAGGAAACCCAAGAATGGCCAACCAAATAAAATGCTGAGCCGCTTGGATAAATATGTCTAAAACTTACTAATTTGCTTCAGCGAGGAAGTATGTAACAACTTTATAAACCATTACGAAATAAGATAGCGAAAATAGACATTGCTAGCGGACTCCAAGCGATGTGGGCGTATGAACAATATCGAGAAAACGGAACTTTGTTACCGTCGCGCCTAGCAGGGCCCCGGAATTTGAAGAGCCACTTATACAAGCATCAGATGATGACATTGACGAGGGAGCTAATCTTAAACTGCCGGTTGGTCGGCGGAGAAATTTTCAAATATTCAACCTTCGCAAGTTGTAACAATCAGATTCGCGACATCGAAGGATACATCTCAAAGCGTCGACTCCACAATCAGCACGAGGAAAAGGTATTAAAAGACCTTCATTCGCTAGTACATTACCAGTTTCCACTGAACTATAGCGGTTTCAACATTCCTTCCCTGCTACGATATGCACGTATTTTCGGCAGTGAAAAGATCGATCTAATATTGACCAGATCGACCGGACTGTCGCTGCCGGAATTTTTCTTTTTTTCAATCCATATAGCCGGCGGCCTCATGCACTCTCCATACGTAATGGCAACCCAGGATCTTAGTGAATTCGGAATCGATGCTGAGAAAGGAAAGCATTTCTTCAGTAAAATGTCGCGATCGGTTCAAAATCTGCGTGAACAGCTCAGAGCAGAGCAGAAATATGACGATAACTGGCAATACACTTACAATGCACTTTCTGGGACACCTTTTGTTTGGTTAGATGACACACATCCTGAACAATTATACTGCCCCATTCCCTCACTTCTTTGGCACCGTATTGGGCCGGGATTATTTTATGATCTCAGTAATGAGCCGCATTTCGGTAACGCTTATGGCGTTGCATTCGAGGAGCATGTCGGAGAATTTTTGCACGCGGTCCTGCCTGCTGACAAATTCGAAATTATTGCCGAAACGGAATATAAGCTAGGAAAGAAATTCCTGAAACACGGCATGGACTGGATAGTCAACGATAAAGGCGCGACCCTATTTATCGAATGCAAAGCAAAACGTATGCGACTTGAGGCAAAAATGCTTGATTCAGAAGTTGCGCTTGATGACCAACTATCCATGTGAGCTAATTCTGTAATTCAGCTGTATAAAAACCTGGAAGATGCTTTAGCCGGAAGAACAGCATGGAAAAATGTTGGTAGACCATGTTATACGATGCTAGTCACCTTGGAAGATTGGATATTATTTTCACCTGTGGTCCAGAAAAAATTTAATAACTTGGTTGAAACCAAGTTTCCAGAAAATAATTTGTCATTGGTCTTATTAAAGAGATTTCCATTAACGGTATTATCATGTAAAGAATTCGAGGAATTTGCCGTGGTTTTAAGAAGCACGGGCATAGCTTATTTTTTCGATAAAAGATTCGATAAAAAATATGAGAACTGGATGGTTGACGGTATCTTGAGTGAAGCATTTCCAAACGTCCCTCGATTCGACCACACCATTTATGAGGCTAGATGGAAACATTTCTCCGCCCTTATTACAAAAAATTGGAAACCGCAAATCCGCGAAAAATTTTTGCAATCATCACTATATCAGCCTTAAGGGCACCTCGTTATACACAAGTCCGCATCGTCACCCAGCCGGCGTGAAAACATTTTTATATTCAAGGACTTAACGCGCCCTTTGTAAACTCGGCGCGATTCAGGTTTACTCTCGTCTTTTGCGTGGAAAAATTGGCGACAGCAGCAGCATCTTGGACCGAGACGGAATTTGGCCAATTCGACCTGGGCGATGCGCGCCTGAACAAACGAGCGAGGATCTTGATGGAACGATT
>JAZKGI010000029.1:0-194510 GCA_040385995.1 Pseudomonadota bacterium | reverse complement strand
GGCTTTGAAGAGCGGCCAGCTACGAATGGGTACATGATCCCACGAATCTTGACACCTAAGCCGCCTTGCGTAGATGCGGTAAAAGCGAAGGTTTGTTAAAAAAGGAGCGACGTCTTATCGGCCACCGCCGGGCGTGACCGGAGCTTCACCACGGCGCGCACCGGCAGCAGCTTCGCGCAGATCAAGGGCAGCATCAGCCTGATCGACAGCTCGGCCGGCAACCAGCGCGCTGAGCACCGGCACCGACTTGTTGCTCAGCGCCGGGCGCGACCTGACGCTGTCCGGCACCCAGGCCGCCATCGGCACCAGCGGCCAAGGCGACGGCTTGCTGCTGGCCGGCCGCGCGCTCACCGTCGGCGCGGTGCGCAACGACAGCAATAGCGATCACCACAGCGACCCGGCGTCGAAGACTTACTCGAAAGCGATCCACAACAACCAAAGCATAGTCGGCAGCAACATCGGCGCCGCCGGCGCGTTGGCCCTGGCGGCGGGCATGGGGGAAACCGGCTCGCTTGATATCACCGCCAGCAGTGTGGCCAGCGGCGGCGCGCTGGGACTGTCGGCCAGCGGCGACATCCATATCGGCGCGGCCCAGGAAAGTCATTTGGCGGACACGGCATCGAAATCGTCGTCCAGCAGCTTCCTCAAAAAGAGCAGCATCAGCATGGCCGACCACCAGGCCAGCACGCTGGCCATCGGCAGCAGCCTGGCCGGCGACACCGTCACCCTCAACGCCCGCAACGACATCGTGATCGGCGCCAGCGCAGTGACCGCCCAAGGGGCGCTGGCCCTGTCCGCCGGGCGCGACCTGACTGTGACCACCGCCACGGCCAGCCACAGCGAAAGCCACTTTCTGGAGACAAAAAAGAGCGGAATCACGCTCGGTCTGGCGCACGGAATCGGTTACTTGAACGCGGCCGACCGCGCCGATGGCAGCAGCGACGCCACCAGCGCGGTGGGCAGTGTGCTCAGCGGTGGCAGCGTGATGGCCATCAGCGGACGTGACACGCTGATCCAGGGCAGCACCGTGCTGGCCGACCGCGACCTCACCCTGCTCGCCAGCCGCGATCTGAGCATCGTGAGCGCGCAAGACACTTTGCGCGAACAATCGGCCAGCAGCAGCAAGCGCTCCGGCATGATCGGCAGCATCGGCCAGCCGGCGGTGGGCAGCGCCAAATCGAGCCAGGACGGCAGTAGCGCCAGCGTGACCCAGGTGGCCAGCCAGGTGGTCAGCCTGGGCGGCAACGTCACCCTGCGCGCCGGCGAGCAATACCGGCAAACCGCCAGCCAGGTGCTGGCGCCGGGCGGCGACATCGACATCGCCGCCAAGAACGTGCTGATCGATGCCGCCTTCAACACCAGCGACAGCACCCAGCACAGCGCGGCCAGCAGAACGGCCATCGGCGGCAGCGCCAGCATCCCGGTGGTCAGCTCGGTGCAGGGCATGATCGGCATGGCAAAGGCGGCCAAGGACACCAGCAGCGGCCGCATGCAGGGCCTGGCCGCGATCACGGCCGCGATGCAGGCGCAGGACGCGGTCAATGGCGTGGCCAACGTGGCCGACACGATGAAAAACGGCACCGGCATCAAAATCAGCGTCAGCCTGGGCACCTCCAAGAGCGAGAGTACGGCGCGGCAAAGCGCCAGCACGGCGCTCGGCTCGAAAATCGCCGCCGCCGGCAATGTGCATATCGCCGCCAGCGGCGCCGGCAAGGACAGCAACCTGACGGCGATCGGCAGCGACATCAGCGCCGGCGGCCATGTCGATTTGCAAGCCGACAATGCCATCGCCCTGCTGGCGGCGCACAACACGGCCAGCCAGCATAGCAACAACAGTTCGAGCGGCTTTAACGTCGGGGTCGGCTTTGCCTTCGGCGGCGCGCAACACGGCTTCACGCTCGATGTCTCGGCCAACAAGGGACGCGGTCGGGCCGATGGCGACGACATCAGCTACAGCAACACCCACGTGAGCGCGGGCGGCGATGTGAACTTGCGCAGCGGCGGCGACACCACGCTCAAGGGCGCGGTCATCAATGGCAACACGGTGCGGGCCGATGTGAAAGGCAATCTGAGCATCGAAAGCTTGCAGGACAGCAGCACCTATACCAGCAAGCAAAGCAGCGGTGGCTTTGGCCTGAGCGTGTGCCTGCCGCCGTTCTGTTATGGCGCCAGCAGCGCTTCGCTGAGCGTTAGCAAGGCCAAGGTGAACGGCGACTTCCTCAGCGTGACCGAGCAGAGCGGCATCAAGAGCGGCGACGGCGGCTTTCAGATCAAGGTGGGCGGCAACACCGACCTGACGGGCGCCGTCATCAGCAGCGGCCAGAGCGCGGTGCAGGGAGGCTTGAACAGCCTGGACACGGGCAGCCTGAGTTTCCGGCAACTGGTCAATCAAGATGTGTATCAAGCCAGCGGCTATTCCCTGTCGGCCACGGTGAGCGGCAATCTGGGCAACCAGCCGGCGCCCGCGCCCGTAAACAAGGAGGACGCCAAGAAAGCGGCCGACGCGGCCGGGCCGAAACCGAACGCCTCGGGCGGCTTCGGCAGCGCCAGCGGAAGCCAGCACAGCATCACGCAGAGCGGCATCAGCGGCGGCGCGCTACATGTTGGCGACGGCGGCAGCTTGACTGGCATCAAGCGCGACGTGACGAGCGAAAACGCCGACGCCCAGTCCGGTACGCTGGCCAAGGCGTGGAACGGTCAGCAACTGATGAAAGAGGTGCAGGCCCAGATGACGATCACGCAAGCATTCAGCGCCCAGGCGCCGAAGGCGATCGCCAATCTGGCCGACAGCCAGTCCAAGGATTTGCTGGCCAAGGCGGCGTTGGCGCCCAGCGGGTCGGCGGAAGAAAAAGCGCTCAAGGATGAAGCGGCCAGATGGGATGAAGGCGGAGCTTACCGCACCGCCCTGCACGCCGTCAGTGGCGCCCTGCTGGGCGGAATCGGCGGCGCGGCGGGCGCGGCGACGATCGCGAGCGCGGCGGACCGGCTCAACACGCTGCAAGCGCACACCCGCTCGGCCTTGGAAGCGCAAGGCATGAGCGCCGGCGCGGCCGAGATGCTGGCGCAGGGCTTGGCGCAAGCGACCTCGATCGGCATCGGGGCGGCGGTGGGCGGCAGCGCCGGGGCGGCGGCGGCGCTGGCCACCGATACGAATAATCGGCAGTTGCATCCCATAGAGACAAAGTGGATCAAAGACAATGCTAGAAGATATGCACTACAACAGGGTATCAGCCCAGCGGAGGCGGAGAAGCGATTAGCGGACCAAGCATTTCGTGAAGTGCAGTTCGGGGCAGCAGGAGAAACCGACGCCGCAGCCCGAGCTTTCCTTAAAAACAATAATATAGGCCAGTTATTACCGGGTGACGTGACGATCCCCGGACAAAACGCAGGCTATATGTTTAGCGCAACACCCGATCAAAAGGTGAACGCCAACATGTACTTGAACGCGCTGCTCGCCAGTCCGCAAGCCGTCAGTTTCTACCAGAGCAATCACATCACGCAGCCTAATTTACAGCAAATTGTGAATGCAGCGCGGTTAGACGGTGCGCAGCGCGCCGATGTATTGAACAAAACGGTGGCGGCGGCCGCCACGGCCGGCGCCCTCGTGATATCGCCTGCGTTTGCCGGCGTTGCGGTGGAACTGGCGGCCTTCGGGAGAAATCCGGTAGGCTATTGCCTAAACAATCCATCTGGCTGCGCCGTCGCTGCGGAAGCGGTAGTATGCATAGCAGCAGGACCGGCCTGCTCGCCAAGCAGTTTGATGCCGGCCATAGGCGGCGCCACTAGGTTGGCGCAGCAAGAAGCCGGCGACGCCGCCAAGGCGGCCAGTGCCGTGGTAAATACGGGGAGGGCGAACGCGACAAATGGAGCGGGGACTGGTTCAAGCTTCTTAAATGACGCGAAGTTAATTGGCCACTTTGAGAAGCATGGTAAGGAATTCTACGCAAAAAATGCCGATGAGTACCTAAATATCGGCCGAGATATCATGAATAATGGGCAAGAGGTCAGTTATTTTTATGAGGCAGCCGGCGAAACCCGTACAGGTTATGTTGAATTCATGAAAAACTCAAAAAAGACAGGCGAATCCTTGTTTGGGTTTGTTGGCACGAACTCAGATGGACTCATTACTACGATTCATACCAAATCCCGTACGGATTTATTCAAGTTGCTCGGCGACAGCGCTCAAAGTAAGCCAAAATCCTTTCGAACAGACACAATTGGCGGAAATCCGCAATATGGCTGGGCGTATCCTTACGGAAATAATTAGTGAGAGATTTATGAACACACTGAGGCAATTAGTGCGAGTCGAAAAATTGAGTGCAATTAGTGATGAGGAAGTAGTAATAAGTTTAAGGGGGCGCCAGCTTACTTGCTTTATTTCAATTCTTCCATATAGTTTGGTTGAGGGGAACGATTATCCTGCTCAACTTACTCTTATGGTATTTGACGAATATTTTGTTGAAAATGTTAATGATGCATCCGAATCATCAATCTCACCAATGGATGATGGCTATTCATATGAAATAGTGGGGCGACTTGTTGATGGCCAATTACACGCTTGTGGATTTGTGTTTGATAATTATGCACTTGAGTCTGAATATGCTTATCTTGAAAAAAAGATAATATCTATAAGTGTAGATAGAATTGATGTCGAATTTTTACGTGAGTAACTTTTTGAGGTGAGGCATCGGAATTCGATAAGCTAGACGGTGACGTTACACTTCTTAAATTTTTTGTGGTGGCGACAGCAACGCTCAGTTTATTCGGGCCGGAGCGAAACTACAGAAGGAGTGGAAGGAAAGGCGCTTTCCAGATGAGATTGAGTACGCATTTTAATTCAGGGCACCGGGTCTGTCACCTCGATAGTCCGGGCAGAACAGAAGGACGCGGTTACAGCTACGGCGGCCAAATAAGACGGGAACCATTTGGGATGCTGTTAAACCAGTTAGCCCTATGCATGCTGGTTCTATCATTCCTCAGAACTTTGAGCTTTCCCTAGAGAGGGTGAAAAAATTTTGAACGGAAATGCTACCAAACACGTTGCTGAAATCGACTACGATATAGTATTACTTGCAAATCCTGCCAATGATCGAAAATGATATTATGAAGCCAGACTCCAACCCACCTGGAAGTCCGTTTGATTTTGACGCGATTCCGTTATGGATGAAACCGGATTTATGGAATGAAAAAAAGATAGTTCGTTACCGTGGTTGTTACTTTATCTTTCTTTACTCTTTATCAACACTAATATTTGCGTCATTTATTTTTGTACCGATTGGTATATACCAAGGCTCAAATATGATTTATACTACTATTGCGGTGTGGATTTGCACGAGTCTCCCATGGGGATTAATTATTGGCGTATTAGCTTGGCGGGATTTTGCTGTTAAAAAAAGAAAAATTGAAATAGAATTTTTGAAATTTCCTTGACAAAATCGACGTATCAAAAGTCGATGAAGTATAACTCGATTCGGGTATCAAAAGGACAGCAGCGGGAAACTTCGGGCCACTCAAAAAAAATGAAAAATAATAGATGATTTTATTTTGGTGTTAAATAATTGGCGATAAAAATCAGTGAACATCGCTCATCAAAATTAGAAAATAATTTATTTAAAATATTTATAAAGTTATCATAAAATGAAATTTATAACTTATTTTTTGCTTGATGAGATATAACATGCGGACAGCTGCGGCTATCGCAGCGAGAGCGGGTATTTCAAATCAGCAGCAAGTTTTATTATTGAGATTCTAAAGAGAGGCCACACAATTACTTTCAAAATGGCACAGCTTACCAGAGCCATCGCGTGGGTGGTAAGCTAGCTCGTTCGGCTGCCGATGATTGCGCAGTGCGTGCTGGTTGCGAAAGTGTATCTAATCCCCATCACAGGCGGCTTTGTCGGATACGGCATCGAATCCTCATCCGGCAGTTTCCTCAAAAACAGCAGCATCTACAAGGCGACTCCACGCCTGGCCGCTGACTGTCATCGCCAATAGCTTAGCCGATGGTCAGTCGCGCGCGGCTATGCGCTACCTATCGCAATGCATGTTCGGCGGATGGTTAAAGTATTCTGGACAAAACTTGCGGGAGGCTATTATTCACGGGGTCGCACAATTTCCGCACGATTTTCTTAAGGGATTCAAGCATGGTCGGATTGGATGAACGAGCAGAGTTGGACATCACGGTCGTGAATTTTGACGAGGATGGTACCACTGCGCAGACGATGTTCGCCGATCCCGCAGTCGGGGCGCTGCCGCGCGATTTGGTGCTGGCCATGGGTGGCCTCTACGTGCAAGCGAGCGTCGCTGTCACGCGCGCGCCGCAACGCGAGCAGGAAAGCGGCGAATATGGCGCCTGCCGTCTCGACTTGGAGGGGCGGGTCGTGGTGTTTCGCGTGGCTAAGACCACGCCGACCAAGGTCGGCCAGTTTGTCACCCTCTGGAAGCGGCCCGCACCTGCCGATGAGATCGCTCCGTTCGACGCCAGTGACGCGGTCGACTTTGTGATCGTGAGCGTCGCCGATGCGACCCACTGCGGCCAGTTTGTGTTCGACCAGCAAGCTCTGCTGAAGCACGGTGTGATGTCACGCGACAAGCAAGGTGGCAAGCGCGCCATCCGCGTTTATCCGCCCTGGAGCCATCCGGTGGCCAAGGAGGCAATTAGGACCCAGCAGTGGCAGTCACGCTATTTCGTCGTGAGTGCCCCGCCGGACGCCGACGCGGTAGCGCGCTTGCGCCACCTGCTGCGTCTGTAAGCACGAACCGATGCCCATCCCTCGCCGGGTTGGCGAGACTCGGCGCCGAGAGCGGCCCATCCGCCCTCCCTAATTGAGCCGAGCGCGGCCTCTTACGCGCTGACGCAACACGTACCGGGCGAGATCGCCTCATACCGGCGTGCAAGGGCCGGCACGCCACCAATGGATGGCAACATCATTGTTGTCGGGCATGGACACGCTCCTTACGCTGCGGCGTCGACCTGATGCCCCCGGCGCGCGGCCGGCACAGGCGATAAAAAAGGCAGCCTAAGCTACCTTTTTGTTTGCCGACGTCGCCGCCGCTCAATATCGTGCGCCGATATCGAACACTTAATGCTTGGCGCGCAACTTGGCGATGGCCGCCAATTGGCCGATCGCCGCCGCCAACTCGGCTTGCGCCTTGGCGTAATCGATGCCCGCATCTTTATTGAGCAGCATCTCTTCGGCGCGCTTCTTGGACGTCAGCGCTTTGGCTTCGTCCAGGTCCTTGCCGCGCACGGCGGTATCGGCCAGTACGGTGACCGCGTTCGGTTGCACTTCCAGCAAGCCGCCGGCCACGAAGACGAATTCTTCTTCTGCCTGGCCTGGAATCTGGATGCGCACCGCGCCCGGACGGATGCGGGTGATCAGCGGGGTATGCTTGGGATAAATCCCCAGTTCGCCCGCTTCGCCCGGCAACGCGACGAATTCCGCTTCGCCTGAAAAAATCAGTTCTTCAGCGGAGACCACGTCGACGTGAATTGTGTTTGCCATGTCTATCCTATCGGGTTGAAGTACCCCGCCCGAAAGCGGGGTCACGCCCAAACGCAATGATTAGTTGAGTTTCTTGGCTTTTTCGATTGCTTCTTCGATCGTGCCGACCATGTAGAACGCTTGTTCCGGCAGGTGATCGAGTTCGCCCGAGGCGATCATTTTGAAACCCTTGATCGTATCTTTGAGCGATACGTATTTACCTGGCGAACCGGTAAACACTTCGGCGACGTGGAAAGGCTGGGACAGGAAACGCTGCATCTTACGCGCGCGTGCCACCAGCAGTTTGTCTTCCGGCGCCAATTCGTCCATGCCCAGAATCGCGATAATGTCGCGCAATTCCTTGTAGCGTTGCAGGGTCATTTGAACCGCGCGGGCGGTGTCGTAATGTTCCTGGCCAACCACCAGCGGGTCGAGCTGACGCGAGGTCGAGTCGAGCGGATCGACAGCCGGGTAGATACCCAGCGAGGCGATGTCACGCGACAAGGCGACGGTCGAATCCAGATGGCCGAAGGTGGTCGCGGGCGACGGGTCGGTGTAATCATCGGCAGGCACGTACACGGCCTGGATCGAGGTGATCGAACCGGTCTTGGTCGAAGTGATGCGCTCTTGTAAGCGGCCCATCTCTTCGGCCAGGGTAGGCTGGTAACCCACGGCCGACGGCATCCGGCCCAGCAGCGCCGATACTTCGGTACCGGCCAGGGTGAAGCGGTAAATATTGTCAACGAAGAAGAGCACGTCCTTGCCTTCGTCACGGAACGATTCGGCGATGGTCAGACCGGTCAGCGCCACGCGCAAACGGTTGCCCGGCGGTTCGTTCATCTGGCCGTACACCATGGCCACTTTGGAATTTTCCGGATTGTCCAGATCGACCACTTTGGCGTCCGCCATCTCGTGGTAGAAGTCGTTACCCTCGCGGGTACGCTCACCCACGCCGGCAAACACCGACACGCCCGAGTGGGCCTTGGCGATGTTGTTGATCAATTCCATCATGTTGACGGTCTTGCCGACGCCGGCGCCGCCGAACAGGCCGACTTTACCGCCCTTGGCGAACGGGCACACCAGGTCGATCACCTTGATGCCGGTTTCCAGCAACTCTTGCGACGGCGACAGTTCGTCGTACGCAGGAGCGACGCGGTGGATCGATGCGGTCCGCTCGTGCGACACAGGACCGCATTCGTCGATCGGATTGCCCAGCACGTCCAGAATGCGGCCCAAGGTCGCCTTACCGACCGGTACCATGATTGGCTTGCCGGTGTTCTGGATTGCCATGCCGCGACGCAGACCGTCGGAGGTACCCAGTGCAATGGTACGGACAATGCCGTCGCCCAGCTGCTGCTGTACTTCCAGGGTCAGTTCGGAGCCTGCCATTTTCAGTGCGTCGAAAACCTTCGGCATTGCATTGCGTGGGAACTCAACGTCCACCACAGCGCCGATACACTGAACGATTTTGCCATCAGCCATGTTCGTTCCTTCAATATTTAATTTAAATCGGGTTTAGACCGCTGCCGCACCGGCGACGATCTCGGAGAGTTCTTTGGTAATCGCTGCCTGGCGGGTCTTGTTGTAGACCAGTTTCAGCTCGCCAATGACGCTGCCGGCGTTGTCGCTTGCCGCTTTCATCGCCACCATACGCGCCGATTGCTCGGATGCGAGGTTTTCGGCGACCGCCTGGTATACCAGCGCTTCTACATAGCGCACCAGCAGCTCATCGATCACGGTTTGCGCTTCCGGCTCGTAGATGTAGTCCCAAGAGTGATTCCCCTTGTCGCCTTCGAGCTTGTCAGCGGCCAGCGGCAGCAACTGCTCCACCATCGGCTCTTGCTTCATCGTGTTAATGAACTTGGTGTAGCACAGGTAGACGGCGTCGAGCTTGCCTTCCTGGTATTCGTCGAGCATGACCTTGACAGGCCCGATCAACTTTTCCAGGTGCGGCGTATCGCCAATCTGGACCGCGTGCGACACGACCCGGATCCCTACCCGATTCAAAAAACCCAAACCCTTGTTGCCAATGGCAACCGCTTCAATCTTGTTGCCAGCTGCTTCCAGCTCGCGCGTCTTTTGCGTCCAGAGCCGCAGGATGTTGGTGTTCATGCCGCCGCACAGACCCTTGTCGGTCGTGACGACGATGAAGCCAACCGCCTTCGCTTCCACATTCTTGGCCTGGGCCATGAACGGGTGCGTGTATTCCGGATTCGCACCAGCAAGATTGGCGGTGATATTACGAATCTTGTCACTGTAGGGACGGGCGGCCCGCATACGGTCCTGCGCTTTGCGCATTTTCGATGCGGCGACCATTTCCATCGCCTTGGTGATCTTCTTCGTATTTTCTACGCTCTTGATCTTGCCACGTATCTCTTTGCCTACTGCCATGAGTCCTTACTCCTTCTGCGCGTCAAGGCGCCCTCCCTTCCGGGGGACGCCGGGACGCTTAAAATGCGCCGGATTTCTTGAAATCGGCAATGGCGGCCGACAGCGTCGCTTCGCCGTCTTTGTCCAATTGCTTGGTCTCTTCGATCTTGGCCAGCAAGGCAGCTTGCTTGGTTTTCAGGTAAGCGTGCAGACCGGCTTCGAACGGCAAGACTTTCTTCACTGGCACATCGTCCAGGAAACCCTTGTTGACGGCAAACAGCGAGGAAGCCATCAGCGAAATCGACAGTGGCGAATACTGGGCTTGCTTGAGCAATTCCGTCACGCGCGCGCCGCGGTCGAGCTGCTTGCGGGTCGATTCGTCCAGGTCGGATGCGAACTGCGCGAACGCGGCCAATTCACGGTACTGGGCCAAGTCGGTACGGATACCGCCCGACAGGTTTTTGATGACCTTGGTCTGCGCGGCGCCACCGACGCGCGACACCGAGATACCGGCGTTAATGGCCGGACGCACGCCCGAGTTGAACAGTGACGTTTCCAAGAAGATTTGGCCGTCGGTGATCGAAATCACGTTGGTCGGCACGAAGGCCGAGACGTCGCCCGCTTGGGTTTCAATGATCGGCAACGCCGTCAAGGAACCAGTCTTGCCTTTGACGGCGCCTTTGGTGAACGCTTCGACATAGTCGGCGTTGACGCGGGCGGCCCGTTCGAGCAACCGGCTGTGCAGGTAAAACACGTCGCCGGGATACGCTTCGCGGCCCGGTGGACGGCGCAGCAGCAGCGAAATCTGACGATAGGCCACGGCTTGCTTGGACAAGTCGTCGTAAATGATCAAGGCGTCCTGGCCGCGGTCGCGGAAGTATTCGCCCATGGCGCAACCGGAGTACGCCGAGATGTACTGCATGGCGGCCGATTCGGCGGCCGACGCGGCCACCACGATGGTGTATTCCAAGGCGCCGTGTTGTTCCAGCGAGCGTACGATGTTTTTGATGGTCGATGCTTTTTGACCGATCGCGACATAAATACAGGTCATGCCCTGACCTTTTTGATTGATGATCGCGTCCACCGCCACGGCCGATTTACCGGTCTGGCGGTCGCCGATGATCAATTCGCGTTGACCGCGTCCGATCGGCACCATGGCGTCGATCGATTTCAAGCCGGTTTGCATCGGTTGCGACACCGATTCGCGGGCGATCACGCCCGGCGCGATCTTTTCGATCGGCGAAGTCAATTTGGCATCGATGGCGCCCTTGCCGTCGATCGGCTGACCCAGTGCATTGACCACACGGCCGCACAGTTCGGGACCGACCGGCACTTCCAGAATGCGGCCGGTGCATTTGACGGTGTCGCCTTCGGAGATGTGCTCATAAGCGCCCAAAATCACGGCGCCGACCGAGTCGCGTTCCAGATTCATGGCCAGACCGAAGGTATTGCCCGGGAATTCCAGCATTTCACCTTGCATCACGTCCGACAAACCGTGGATGCGGCAAATGCCGTCGGCCACGGAAATAACCGTGCCTTGATTACGTACTTCAGCGCCGCCGTCAAGACCTTGGATCCGGCTCTTGATCAACTCGCTGATTTCAGATGGGTTGAGTTGCATACTAACTCCTAAAAATGATTCTCTCAGCTTGCGCGAGGGGAAAAAGGTCGGTCTGGTCGGCGCTACAAGTTTGGTTACGACACCAGCGCAACACGCATCTGTTGCAGCTTGGCGCGTACCGAGGTGTCCAGCACTTCGTCGCCAACGACGACATGTACGCCACCGATCAACTCAGGATCGACGGTCACGCTCGGATTGAGCTTGCGCATGAATTTCTTTTCCAGCGTCTGGACCAAATCGGCCACCTGGGCGGCGCTCAGCTCGAATGCGCTGGTGATCTTGGCGTCGGCCGCGCCTTCCAGGCTGTTTTTCAACAGCTGGAATTGGGCGCCGATTTCGGGCAGCAAACCGATGCGGCCATTTTCGATCAACATGGCCAGGAAGTTTTTGGCTTCCCCATTGAGCGGCGACTTCACCAGGGCCGTGATGGCGGCGCTCACGTCGCTTTCCGACACTTTCGGATTGCGGGCGAACGCTTGCACCTCGGGGTGGTTGCCGATCTGGGCCAATTCGGACACCAGCTCGGACCACGCCGCGAGATTGAACGATTCCGTACCGGCTTGCGCTACGCGGAACAAAGCTTCCGCGTAGGGACGGGCGATGGTTGCGTTTTCTGCCATGATTACAGCTCGACAGCGAGGCGCGACAACAGATCGGCGTGGGCCGATGCCGTCACTTCGCGCTTCAAGATTTGCTCGGCACCTTTGACCGCCAGGTCAGCCACCTGAGCGCGCAGCTGCTCGCGCGCCTTGGCCAGTTGCTGGTCGGCGTCGGCCTTGGCTTGCGCAATGATGCGGTCCGCTTCGGCTTGTGCATTGTGCTTGATCTCGTCGGCGACCAGTTGCGCGCGCTTTTCGGCGTCGGCAACCCGCTGCGAGGCTTCTTCGCGTGCACCGGCTAAGGCTTCCTGGGCGCGCTTTTCAGCCACTTCCATGGAAGCCTTGCCTTGATCGGCCGCAGCCAATCCATCCGCGATCCGCTTGGCACGCTCATCCAACGCTGCATTGAGCGATGGAAATACGAACTTCATCGATACCCAGACTAACACCGCGAAGGTGATCATCTGGCCGATGAGCGACATATTGATGTCCATACCTGTGCTCCTGACTAAAAGTTTCTCCTAGGATTGGAGCGAATTACTTACCAGCAGCAGCGATAACGGCGGTCAGGAATGGGTTGTTGAAGGTGTACAGCAGAGCGACACCAACGCCAATCATGGAGATCGCGTCCAGCAGACCGGCGATAACGAACAGTTTGGTTTGCAGTTGTGGCATCAGTTCAGGTTGACGAGCCGACGCTTCCAGGAATTTGCCGCCCAAAATGGCGAAGCCGAGTGCGGTGCCGATGGCGCCCAGGCCGATGATGATGGCTGCTGCCAAAACGGTCATGCTTTGTACTTGTGCGATCAGAGCTTGCATTTATTTCTCCTAAGATTTTAAAAAAGACTACAGATACTAAAAAAGTAAAACAAATGTTGCTGAATTAGTGCTTCTCAACCGCAAGGCTCAGGTACACAACAGTCAACGCCATAAACACAAACGCTTGCAAGGTCACCACCAGGATATGGAAAATCACCCAGGGACCACCCAACAGCCACTGCGCCCACCATGGCAGCAAAGCGATCAAAATAAAGATCAGTTCGCCGGCATACATGTTGCCGAACAGTCGCAACGACAGCGACAGCGGCTTGGCCAGCAGTTCAATCATCTGGAAGATGAAGTTGATGGGCGCCAGCACGATGGCCATGAAGCCATGCGCGTGGAAAGGGGCGGTCAACAATTCCTTGCCCCAGCCGCCGATACCCTTGGCCTTGATCGAAAATCCGATGATGCACAGCATGACCCCGAAGGACATGCCGAAAGTGTGGTTGACGTCGGCGGTCGGCACCACGCGCAGCTTGTGCACGCCCGCATAACCCAACAGTTTAGGTAACAGATCGACCGGCAAGAAGTCCATCGCGTTGAGCAGCCAGACCCAGACGAAAATGGTGATGGCCAGCGGCGCGATCACCTTACTTTTGGCATGAAAGGCGGAGTTGACCACATCATTGACCAATTCCATCACGAATTCGACGAAGTTTTGCAACTTGCCGGGCACCCCGGCGGTGGCGCGACGGGACGCCATGAAAAACACGCCCAGGAACACCAGCCCGAGCACGGCCGAGACCCAGAACGTGTCCAGATTGAAGGAGTTGCCAGGATCACGCAGATGGCTCAAGTGATGCTGGATGTATTCGGTGGCATTTGCCGGCGCCCCGTGGGCCGCCTCAACAGCGTGTTCTATGGTCATAATGATAGTTAGATTTTGGTTTGTTTCATCCCGCGGCGAGCCGCGCGATGAAACCGGTGATTAAACTGCGAGCAATGACAACCAGTAAGCCAAAGTTGCCACAGCGAAACCCAAGATCAGCCATAACCAGGCGGCCGATTGAAACAGCACCAGTGCCAAAATAAACAGCACTGCTGTGATAAATATTTTTACCATTTCGGCACGCAGATGCGCCCGAAACGCGCGATTGGCGTCGGACGAACCGCTGGCGACCAACATGGCGTAGATCAGGCTACCGGCCACCGCGATGAAACCGCCGTATGCCGCAGACCAAGCTTTGTTTCCGTTGCCCAAAATTGCGACCAAAATCGCAAATACCGTGGCGATTGCGAGTTGCAGGGCGACGACACGGTACACTGGCTTGGCGATATTGTTTGTAGAATCAATCACTTACCAAGTTCCCAGAAAAGACCGTACACCCAAAGACACGGGATTATAAAGGGAATTAGTGAGTGGCGTCAAACATGCTGCACCGCAGCAGAGCAAATATCTGCCGCATTTCGCACGTTTTAGGCGCTCTTAGCAGGCAAATGCACCAAACTCGTGCCGCTCCGGCAAGCCCGGCCCGGCCCGACAAACGGGGCCGGAACGGCGCTGGGGGCGGCTGGAAGTTGTTGATAGGAAAATGTGAACTCAAGCGCGCAGACGCGCCAGCAGCCCGTCAAGCACGTCCAGATCGGCGAAATCGATCACCATCTGACCGCGTCCCTTGGCTCCCATCTTGAACACCACCGGGGTGGCCAGGACGTCGGACAATTCCTCTTCGAGGCGGGCGATGTCGCCCGATTTTTCTTTTTGCCGCGCCGTCACCGGGTTCGCTTGCTGTTCGATGGTGCGGTTGACCAGCTTTTCCGTCTCGCGCACCGACAGCCGTTTGGCCACCACTTCATTGGCCAGCGCGATTTGGGTGGCGCCATCGACGGCCAGCAAGGCGCGCGCGTGACCCATGTCGATATCGCCCGCCATCAGCATGGTTTGCACCGGCATCGCCAGGTTCATCAGGCGCAACAGGTTGGAGACGGCGCTACGCGAGCGACCCACCGCCGTGGCGGCCTGCTCGTGCGTGAAAGCGAAATCGGTGATCAAGCGGCTGATGCCCTGCGCCTCTTCCAGCGGATTGAGGTCTTCGCGCTGGATATTTTCGATCAAGGCCATGGCGGCGGCGGTTTGGTCGTCGACCTCGCGCACCAGCACCGGAATCTGGCTCAGACCGGCGAGCTGGGCCGCGCGGAAGCGGCGCTCGCCGGCGATGATCTCGTACCGGATCTGGCCGCTGAGCGTGTCCTGGCCGACCGGACGCACCAGTATCGGTTGCATCACGCCCTGGCTCTTGATGGAGGCGGCCAGTTCGTTCAGCCCGCCCTCGTCCATGCGGGTGCGCGGTTGATACTTACCGGCTTGCAATTGCGACACGTCCAGCGCGCTGGGCGCGCCCGCGTCAAGTTGGTCCGGCTGGGCCAGGTCGGCGCCGCCCAGCAGCGCGTCCAGGCCGCGGCCCAGTCCCTTGAGTTTTTTGGTAGCCATGCTGTCCTATTAATTGTGGTGGTCGCGTGCGCCCCGGCCTTACATGGTGCGGATGCGCTCGACCATCTCGGCGCCGAAGGCGATATAAGCCTGCGCCCCTTTCGATTGGGGATCGAAGCTGACCCCCGGCACGCCGTAGGACGGCGCCTCGGCCAGCCGCACGTTGCGCGGAATGATGGTGTTAAAGACCTTGTCGCCGAAATGCTCTTCCAGCTGGGCCGACACTTGCTGCGACAAGGTCATGCGGGTGTCGTACATCACGCGCAGCAAACCGATGATCTTCAAATCCGGGTTCAGGTTGGCGTGCACTTTCTTGATGGTGTTGACCAGATCGGACAGCCCTTCCAGCGCGTAATACTCGCATTGCATCGGAATGATCACGCCGTGCGCCGCGCACAGTCCGTTTAAGGTCAGCATCGACAAGGCCGGCGGACAATCGATCAGGATAAAGTCGTATTCCGCGTCCACCTCGGCCAGCGCGTCCTTGAGGCGGCGTTCGCGGTTCTCCAGCGCGACCATTTCCACTTCGGCGCCGGCCAGTTCGCGGTTCGAGGGCAGCACGTCGAAGCGGCCGGACTCGGAACGCTGGCGCGCCGCGCGCACATCCGACTCGCCCAGCATCACTTCATAGGTGGACGCGGCCAGGCCGGCCTTGTTGATGCCGGCGCCCATGGTGGCATTGCCTTGCGGGTCCAGATCGACCAGCAGCACGCGCTGCTTGAGCAGGGCCAAACCGGCCGACAGGTTGACGCTGGTGGTGGTCTTGCCGACCCCGCCCTTTTGATTTGCCACACAAAATATTTTGGCCATGTATCTCTTTTCTTTTGATTCATCCGCCTGCGCACGCCGCAGCGCCAGATACGATTTGTATCATTTATATGATATATACGGTATAAAAAGTTTATATGATTGGTACGATTTATACCGTATTAATTATTTATACTGTTTAGCTTATTAGTTGGATTTTGGTTTGGAAGCCGCGTCGATTTTTCGATGAACACCAGGTGCCGCTCGGCATCCAATCCCGGCACCCGCAAGGGCCGCAATTCGGTCACCGTCCACTCGGCCGGCAAGCGTTCGCGCTCGTCTGGTGGCGCCACGCCCTTGAGGGCGATGAAACGCCCGCCCGGCGCCAGCAAATGACCGGACCAGTTCACAAAGTCCGACAGGTCGGCAAAAGCGCGCGAGGTGATCACGTCGAACGGCTGCGCCACCACCAACTGCTCGACGCGCGCGGTATGCACCGTTACATTGGACAGGGCCAGCTCGGCTTTCACCTGGGTCAAAAAGGCGGTTTTTTTGTGGACCGTGTCGATCAGCGCCACTTTCATGTCTGGCCGCGCGATGGCCAGCACCATGCCCGGCAATCCGCCGCCGGCGCCCACGTCGAGCACACTGGCGGCGCCGGCGAAAGCGGGCACGGCCGCCAGCGAATCGAGCAGATGCTGCACCACCATCTGGCGCGGATCGCGCACCGACGTCAGGTTGTAGACGGCGTTCCACTTGGCCAGCAGGGCCAAATAGTCGAGCAGCCGCGCGATCTGGTCCGGGAGCAGCGCCAGCCCCAATTGCTGCACACCGTCGGCTAACACGGGCGCCAGGGCGGCGCGGTCGAAAGGCTTCATTGCGGCGCCTGCGCTTTCGGGCTCACATGCCCGCCGAAGCCGGCTTTTTTCAAATGCACCAGCAGCAGGGAAATCGCGGCCGGGGTCACGCCGGCGATGCGCGAGGCCTGACCCAACGTTTGCGGACGCTGGGCACTGAGCTTTTGCCGCACTTCGATCGACAGCGCGCCGATGCTCAGATAATCGAACGTATCCGGCAGTTTCAGGTTTTCATAATGCTCGTGGCGTTCGACTTCCTTGCTTTGACGCTCGATATAACCGGCATACTTGAGTTGAATTTCCACCTGTTCGCGCACGGCCGCATCGCCCACCCCCGGCCCGGCCAAGGCTTGGCCGTCGCTGCCGGCCAGGCTCATCAAAGTGTCGTAGGCCACGTTGGGGCGGCACAGCAAATCGGCCAGGCAATACTCGCGCTCGATGGCTTGGCCGATCACCCGCTCCGATTCGGCCGCCGCCAGCATGCGCGGGTTGACCCAGGTCGAGCGCAGCCGCTCCAATTCGCGCGCCACCGCCTCACGTTTGCGCTCGAACGCTTGCCACTGTTCATCGCCGACGCAGCCCAGTTTGCGGCCGATCTCGGTGAGCCGCATGTCGGCATTGTCTTCACGCAGGCTCAGGCGGTATTCGGCGCGGCTGGTAAACATGCGGTAGGGCTCCAGCACACCTTGAGTGATCAAGTCGTCCACCAGCACGCCCAGATAAGCTTCCGAACGGGCCGGCACCCAGGCGTCGCGTTCTTGCGCCAGCAACGCCGCGTTCAAACCGGCCAGCATCCCTTGCGCGGCCGCTTCCTCGTAACCGGTGGTGCCATTGATTTGGCCGGCGAAAAACAGCCGGGCCACGGCTTTCGTTTCCAGCGACGCCTTCAAGCCGCGCGGGTCGAAATAGTCATATTCGATGGCATAACCGGGACGCAGAATATGGGCTTGCTCCATACCCTTCATGGAGCGCACCAGATCGAGCTGCACATCGAATGGCAGACTGGTCGAAATTCCGTTCGGATAGAATTCGTTGGTGGTCAAGCCTTCCGGCTCCAGAAAAATCTGGTGCGATTCCTTGCCGGCGAAGCGATGTATCTTGTCCTCGATCGACGGGCAATAGCGCGGCCCCACGCCTTCGATCACGCCCGTGTACATGGGACTACGGTCCAGGCCGGCGCGAATGATGTCATGGGTTTGCGCATTGGTGTGGGTAACCCAGCATGGCACTTGCCTGGGATGCATGCCAGCGTGCCCCATCACCGAGAACACCGGCACCGGCTCGAGGTCGCCGGCCTGTTCCTGCATCAGCGAGAAATCGATGCTGCGGCCATCGATGCGCGGTGGCGTGCCGGTCTTCAGTCGACCTTGAGGCAGCTTCAATTCCTTCAAGCGCGCCGACAGGGAGATGGCGGGCGGATCGCCGGCCCGCCCGGCCGAATAGTGATTCAAGCCGACGTGGATTTTGCCGTCCAAGAAGGTGCCGGCCGTGAGCACCACCGCCTTGGCTAAAAATTTCAAGCCGATCTGGGTGACGGCGCCGATCACCCGGTCACCCTCCACCATCAAGTCATCCACCGCTTGTTGAAATAGCCAAAGATGAGGCTGGTTTTCCAGCCGCGAGCGGATCGCCTGTTTGTACAAGATGCGGTCGGCCTGGGCCCGGGTGGCGCGCACGGCCGGGCCCTTGGACGAATTCAAGATGCGGAACTGAATGCCGGCCTCGTCGGTGGCAATCGCCATGGCGCCGCCCATGGCATCGACTTCTTTGACCAGATGGCCCTTGCCGATTCCGCCGATAGACGGATTGCAAGACATCTGCCCGAGCGTTTCGATATTATGCGTGAGCAAAAGGGTGTTTTGCCCCATACGAGCCGAGGCCAGGGCCGCTTCGGTGCCGGCGTGGCCGCCGCCGACAACGATCACGTCGAATTGAGTTGGAAATAACATGGGAATGGGAGGGAGCGAGGATCTGAGTTCAGATTATAGAGTCTTTTCCCATGCCCGACTCGGCATTGGCCCTATTTTACCCATCCGCGCACGCTGTTCCACGTGGAACAGCGCGCATACAAGGCGACAGGCATGTTCCACGTGAAACCAGGCAGCGAAAAGGGGCCTACTGTTCCACGTGGAACAGGGCGCGCGTTAAGCGAAATAGGCGCTATAGCCCGTTTTCAAAATCAGCCCCGACACCACCACCAAAAATAGTTTCCGCACGAAAGCGCTGCCATGGCGAATCGCCAGCTTGGTGCCAACCAGGGAGCCGGCCACTTGGCAAGCGGCCATCAACAAACCAAGTTGCCACCACAAATGGCCGCTTACCCCAAACCACATCAAGGCTGAGAAATTACAGGCCACGTTGACCACCTTGGCGACGGCGGACGCGCTTAAAAAATCGAAACCAAAGAAACGCACGAACAGGAACACCAAAAAGCTGCCGGTGCCGGGGCCGAAAAACCCGTCGTAAAAACCGATGCCAGCGCCGATCGCGACCGCGATGGCTTTTTCCTTCACGCCGTTATGGGCGGGCGCATGGATGCTGCCAAAGTCTTTTTTCCAAAACGTGTAGAGTGCCACCGCCACCAATACCACGGGTAGCAAGGTGCGCATGAAATCGGCGGGAATGTGGGTGACCGTGTAGGCACCGGCGAAGGCAAACAAAAAAGCAGCCAGCGCGGCGGGCGCCGCCGCGCTCCAGGCGATACGCACCCGACGCGCGTAGTTGACGGCCGCCGCGGCGGTGCCGAAGATGCCGGACAGCTTGCTGGTACCGAGCAAGGTGGCGGGTATGGTGTGGGGGAAGGCCGAGAACAGGACCGGAATTTGAATCAGTCCGCCGCCGCCGACCACCGCGTCGACCAAACCGGCGAGGAAGGCGGCGCACGCGAGCAAGACAAAATCGACCATGAGGTGACACTTTCTACCAGAGCAAGGAATACGGAACAGATTCCATATTGTACTGGAGAAACCCCTGCCCTTTGCCGCCCCGCCCGCCGTCTACTGCGCCGCGCCCAGCGAGTTGGGCGTGTTGCCGGCGGTATCTTTGGCTTCCATGTCGGCGCCTTTGTCACGCAACGCGGCCAAGATGTCGGTGCGGTGAAACAAGGCGGCGTACATGGCCGGAGTCTGGCCTGCCTTGTTGCGCTGATCGACTTGGCATTTCGCGCCCAGCAGGGTGTGCGCGATCGCCAATTCGCCCTTGAAAATAGCGCCCGTCAAAGCCAGGTTGCCCCGGTCGTCCTTGGCGCAAGGGTCTGCCCCGCCCGCCATCAAGGCTTGCACCGCCTCGGCGTGTCCATGGTAAGCGGCCAGGATCAACGCCGTGTAGCCCTTCTCGGCGCGCAGGTCGAGCGGGTAGCCGGCGACGATGAATTCGCGCAGCACCGGCACATCGCCCGCCCTGGCGGCGTCGAAAAAGCGCTGTTTGAGCGCTTGTTCCACCTCGGCGGGACTGGACGGCGCCGCTTGCGCCAGACCGGCAAGCCCGCCGCATAACAATGCCAGCATGGGAAAAATACGCATGTTCGCCCTCCTCTCTTTCAATACCGGGGGCGGCTTGGCCCCCGGGCCAGTGGTGATTATTCTTTCAAAGCCGTCGCTTGACGCTCCACCCGGCTTACATCCGCCGACACCGCCTTGGTGATGGCTTTGCCGTAATCCGCATCGGCCTTATAGAAATGAGACAACATCTCATAACGCACGTCGTCGTTGGTGACCTGGCCCAGGTCGCCCTTGAGGTTGGTGATCAGGTTACGCTGCTGGTCCTTGTTCAGCGAACGGTAGAATTCGCCGGCCTGACGGTAATTCAAGGTTTTCGCGGTGCGTGCTTGCTGGGTTCCGCCCGTCAATGGCAGGCTGCTGAATTTGAAGTCGGTATCTTCCTTGATGCCGGACATGCTGCTCGGCTCATAGTTGATATTGCCGGTGCGGGCGCCGCTGTTTAACGCGCCGTCCTGATTGTTCGTCACCACGTCCACGCGCGGCCGGTTGATCGGCAGTTGCAAGGCATTGGCGCCGATACGATAACTCTGGGTGTCGGCATAAGAAAACAGCCGGCCTTGCAGCAAACGGTCTTCCGACGGTTCGATGCCGGGCACCAGGTTCGATGGCGCGAACGCGCTCTGTTCCGTTTCCTGGAAAATATTGGATGGATTGCGATTCAGGGTCATGGTCCCCAGCTTGCGTTCCGGAACACCGGTCCAGACTTTGGTGGCGTCGAGCGCGTCGAAATCGAGCTTGCCGATCTCGTTAGGCTTGAGTACCTGCACATACAGATCCCATTTGGGAAACTCACCCCGTTTGATGCTGTCGATCAAATCCTTGCTGGCGTGGTTGAAATCCTTGGCCTGGATCGCTTCGGCTTCGGCGCCCGTCAGATTTTTCTCCCCTTGCAGCGTTTTCCAGTGGAACTTTACATAGACATACTCTTGCTTGGCATTGAAAAACTTATAGGCGTGCACGCCGTTGCCATCCATAAAGCGGTAGCTCTTCGGAATACCCAGGTCGGTGTAGAGCCGGGTCAGCATATGAGTCGACTCGGGTTGATGGGAAAAGAAGTCGAAATAACGGTTCGGATCTTGCACATTGGTGTCGGGCGCCGGTTTCAGCGAGTGCACCATGTCGGGAAATTTCATCGCATCGCGGATGAAGAAAATCGGCAAATTGTTTCCGACCAAATCCCAGTTGCCTTCGCTGGTATAGAACTTGGTGGCGAAACCGCGCGGGTCGCGCAGGGTTTCAGGCGAGTGGTTGCCGTGGATAACCAAGGAAAACCGTACGAAAACCGGCGTTTCCGCTCCCTTGGTAAACACCTTGGCGCGGGTCAAATCGGATGCGTCGTCCGTTGCCACAAACACCCCATGGGCGCCGGTGCCACGTGCGTGCACCACCCGCTCGGGGGTGCGCTCGCGGTCGAAGCGCTGCAATTTCTGTAGCAGATGCATGTCTTGCAAAATGGCTGGACCGGTGGGGCCGGCGGTCTGGGAGTTTTGGTTGTCACCGACCGGCGCGCCGTTGTCGCGCGTGAGGGTTTGCGGCGCGGCGAAGGCGCCGCTACTGAGCAGTGCGGCCAGCATTGGCACGTATACGAAGGATTGTGGAGTCATGAGATCTTTATATTGTTGGATGTTGACGTCGCCGGATGGCGCCGCCCTCTGTGTCGCACTCGAGTTCCAGGTCGCATGGCCTGAGTGCAACATTTTCAATATAGCTTGATCGATAACCAATTAGAAGTAAATTTATGATATCGCCCTTATAGGTTTTGACTATTGGTAGACGATTGAAATCTATTTGTAATCATCCATTACCGCCGCGCGAAACAGTTTACGATCCGGCATGCGGTGAAGGACAAGGGGGTTTGCCGGCCAGCGGCGGGAAGAGGTGGATCTCGGCGCGGGCTGTGTAGCCCGGATCAGTGGCCGCAATTTGCTTGGTCAATCCGGGCGCCGCGGCCGAGGCGCGGCCGGCGCGCTTTAACGGCCGCGCCGTGCGCGGCATCGGGGCCGATCATTGATTGGCACCGGCCCCGATGCGCATGACAGACGGGCTCAGTTCGGCAAGTCGACCACGGTGCCGCTGACATTGATGACATCGCCAACCGCCGGCGTGGCCGCGATCGCCGGCAGATTGGCCAGCGTAATCGCCGTGCTGGCGTCGGCCCGGGTGCTGGTGCGCACCACTTGCGATGGCGGCAGCGCCTGGCCGCTGCGCAAGGTGGCGTACATCGCGTCCAGTGCGCGGTTGAAATAGACATGCAGGGGCACGATCACAGTCGGCAGAGCCGTGCTAAAGGAGTCGAAATGATTGGCGTTGGTCACTTCAACATAGCGCAGCTTGCCGCTACTGCCCTCCACCGCCGCGTTCCAGCCCAGATACGCGCGCGAAGCGTGATTGACCACGATCAAGGTATCGGCCCGGCCCGCCACAATGATGGCCGGTTTGCCGCGCAGATTGCCGCTGGCCTGGACCTGCGCGATGCCGTTGCGCACTTGCTGGCTCTGCGCGGCCAGGCTGGCGTTCAAGCCGCCGCCGCTCACCGGATCGATTCCCGTGGCCAAGGCGCGCAGACATAGAAAGCCATCGAGCGACTGATCGGCGAGATTGGTCGAAGGCGACACCCCGAAAGCATACGCCTTGGCCCCGCCCACCGAATCGTCGTACACCACGCTGCCGTTGATACCGTTCATGAGCGCGAAGCTGGCCGCTTTCTGCGCGGGCGTGTAGGCAATCACATTACCTTGCGCATCGGTATTGGCGAAGCTGAAACCGCACACCCGGTCCGCCACCGAAAACCTGCCGTAGGCAAAAGCATAAGTGACCGCCACCAGGATGTTGGTGCCGGCGTGCGCCGCTTGCAAGGGATCGGAATCGGCCAGCCAGCCGTGCTGGTGCAGGCGGGCCTTGGCGTCGTCCTGTTGGGCCGCCAGGCTGGCGCCACTCAACAGCCCTTTATTGACCAGCGCGGTGCAGCGTCCGGCGCCGCCGGCGATGCAAGGCTGGTACAGGGCCGCGAAGGTGCTGTAATCGAACAAGGGCAAACCCTGGGCCGCGACCGCCTGCCCGCCCTGCCGCACCACGTATCCGGTGTTGCGCGCGGGCTGGATTTGCGGTTCGCTCACGGCCACCCCGTCGATCAAGCCCTTGCTGTCTTGTTCCGCGGCCAGCAGGGCGGCGCCGCCGCCGTTCGAAATGCTCGACGCGATGGTCAGGGTATTACTCGGCGTAAAACGCGACAGATGGCGTTTGCCATCCTCGGCCAGCGCGCCGTATTGCTCGTTCAACACGTAGAACGCGAACTCGATCGACTGCAAGGTCGACTTGCCCCAGTCGCGCTCGGGATTTTGCTGTGAATGCGCATGTTTGAACGCGATCCGGTTCGGCCGCGCGGCCACCATGGCGGCGCGCTCGGCGTCGCTCAGTTTAGGCGCGAAATGGGCGTTTTTGCCGGCCGCGACACGGCCGCTGCGCACCCCGTTTTGCACATTGACGCTATCGTCGTCGACGGCATACAGGCCGACTCCGCTGCCCTTGTCGGCATACGCCACCGCGCAGCCGTTTTTCAATCCCCATTCGCCGGAACTGCCGATGGCGCCATAAATGCCGCGCGAGCCGCTCGAGGTTCCCGTCACGATGCAAGGTTGGGCCGGATCGAAGCTGGCCGGCACTTGTACCATCAAGGTCACGTTTTGCTCGCCGCCGCCCTCGTCGCTATAGGCCAGGTATTCGGTGCCGGCGATCTTGCCTTCGCCAGCCGTCGGCGTGCCCTTGGCGTCGACATTCGGTCCGTACAGGCTGCCGTAACCGCTGTTGGCATTAATATCGAGCACGGCCCGGTAATTGGCGTGGATGGCGTTGCGGCGCAATTCGGCGGCGCTCGGATTGGCCGGGTCGGCATACGCTGGCGTGGCGGCGGCCAGCCCGGTTTTGCCCAGGCCGGCGGTCAATAAATCGTTCGACACCCCGTCATACGTGGCGCTGGCGATGGCGCCCAGATAAGCGGGCGCGGAATTGACCGTTTCGCTACGGCGGTGGCCGCCGCCGCAGGCCGACAGCACGGCCGCCGAGGCGACGGTGGCGAGAGCGATGGGCAGGTGGATACGGTGGCGCGCGGGGGCATTTTTAATGGTTCTCATGTGGTCCTCTTTTATCGTCGGTCAAAAAGTCAGTCACTCACAGCAAATTACTCCGCTGCACGCAACGAAACCCTGACTTTGCTCACGACACAGGCAAAAAAAATGCCGGATCGGTATCCGGCATCATGGTTTGTCAGGCGGCTTTTTTTACGCCGCCAAATCTGGCGATGAGCTCGCCGATAATTCCGCGTCGGAACAACAAGACACAGGCAATAAATATCAGCCCGGTCACCATGCCAACCGATTCGCCCAGTTGATTGAACCAGGTCAAACCGGTCTGCGTGGCAACAAAGCTACCGAGGTCGCCCAACTTGTTTTCCAGCGCGATGATGATGACGGCGCCCAAGATGGGCCCGGCCAGGGTGCCCATGCCGCCCACCAGGGTCATCAGCACAACCAGGCCCGACATCGACCAGTGCACGTCGGTCAAGGTCTCAAAGCCCAGCACCAGCGTCTTGGTGGCGCCGGCCAATGCCGACAAGGCGGCCGACAACACGATCGCCACCAGCTTGTAACGGTCGACGTCGTAACCGAGCGAAATGGCACGCGGCTCGTTTTCCTTGATGGCCTTGAGCACTTGCCCGAACGGCGAATGCACGGTGCGCACGATCAGGGCAAAGGCGGCCACCGCGATGGCCAGTACCACGTAATACAACACGGTATCGTCGGCCAGGCTAAGCATACCCAGCAGTTTTCCGCGCGGCACGCCCTGCAAGCCGTCCTCCCCGCCCGTGAACGGCAAGCGCAGCGCGGCGAAATACACCATCTGCGCCAGCGCCAGCGTGATCATGGTGAAATAAATGCCTTGGCGACGTATCGCCAGCGCGCCGATCACCAGGCCGATGGCGGCGCCCGCCGCCACGGCGCCCAGCAGCCCCAGTTCCACCGGCCAGCCCAGGTCGCGCAACAGGTAACCGGCCACATAACCGGCGCCGCCGAAAAAGGCGGCATGGCCGAACGAGAGCAAGCCGGTAAAGCCGATCAGCAAATTGAAGGCGCAGGCGAACAGCGCAAAGCACAACAGCTTCATCAGGAAAACCGGATAGCCGAAATGGGGTGCGGCCAGGGCCAGCGCGAAGGCGATTGCGTAACCGACGTTTTTATTCATGCGATTGCTCCAATGAAAATTTGGCGGGTGCGCTCATTTTTCTTTTCCGAACAGTCCGGCCGGACGCAGCAGCAGTACGATGACCATCACCACAAACACCACCGTGGCCGAGCCTTCCGGATAGAACACCCTGGTCAAGCCTTCGATCACGCCCAGGCCCAGCCCGGTCAAGATCGAGCCCATGATCGAGCCCATGCCGCCGATCACCACCACGGCGAACACCACGATGATCAGGTTCGACCCCATCAACGGCGAGACCTGGATGATGGGCGCGGCCAGCACGCCGGCAAAACCGGCCAGGGCCACGCCAAAACCGTAGGTCAACGTCACCATCAGCGGCACATTGATGCCGAACGCCTCCACCAGCTTGGGGTTTTCGGTGCCCGCCCGCAAGTAGGCGCCCAGCTTGGTTTTTTCGATCACGAACCACGTGGCGAAACAAACGGTGAGCGAAGCGAGCACCACCCAGGCCCGATAATTGGGCAGGGACATGAATCCGAGGTCGGTGGCGCCCATCAATGCCTCGGGCACGGCGAAAGGCTGGCCGGACACGCCGTAAAACGAGCGGAACACGCCTTCCACCAGCAGCGTGACGCCAAAGGTGAGCAACAAGCCATATAGATGATCGAGTTTGTACAGCCAGCGCAGCATGGTTTTTTCGATGACGATGCCAAACGCCCCCACCGCCAGCGGCGCCAGCACCAGCATCGCCCAATAATTCAGATTCAGATACGTCAAACCCATCCAGGCCAAAAAAGCGCCCAACATATACATGGCGCCGTGCGAAAAATTGATCACACTGAGCAGACCGAAGATCACCGCCAGGCCCAGGGACAGCATGGCGTAAAACGAACCATTGACCAGCCCTAACAGCAATTGGCTCATCATCGCTTGCAGCGGAACGCCGAAAATTTCCATGGCAGCACAGTATAAAAAATCACCGCAAGAGTCGGTGAACATTAAAAAAAGCGCAACAAGCCCGACCGGAATCCTCCCCGGTCAGGCCGGCGCGCGGGCGAGGCGGCTGCTTATTTCCACAAGGCGCATTTGGATTCGGCCTTGGTCAGGTAGGCCTGGGCCCCGGGCACGGTGGCCACCACCTTGTAGTAATCCCAGGGATACTTCGATTCGGCCGGCTTTTTCACTTCCATCAGATACATGTCGTGCACCATGCGCCCGTCCGGACGGATTTCACCATTGCTGGTAAACATATCGCTGATCTTGGTTTTTTTCAGATGCGCCATGACTTTTTCGGCATCGTCGCTGCCCAGCGTTTTGACCGCCTTCAAATAGTTGGCGGCGGCCGAATAGTCCGCCGCTTGCAACATGGACGGCTCTTTTTTCATCTTTTCGAAATAGCGCTTGGACCAGGCGCGCGTATCGGCATTTAAATCCCAATACCAGCCGTCGGTCAGATACATACCTTGCGTCAAGCCCAGACCCAGCGAATGGATATCGTTGATGAACATCAGCAGGCCGGCCAGTTTCATCGACTTGGTCAAGCCGAATTCATTGGCCGCCTTGATGCTGTTGATGGCGTCGCCGCCGGCATTGGCCAGGCCGAGGATTTGCGCCTTGGACGACTGGGCTTGCAACAGGAAGGAGGAAAAGTCGGACGCCGACAAAGGATGCTTGACGCTGCCCAGCACCTTGCCGCCCGCCGTTTTCACCACTTCCGAGGTGTCTTTTTCCAGCGACTGGCCAAACGCATAATCGGCGGTGAGGAAATACCAGTTTTTGCCGCCCTGCTTGACCAGCGCGCCGCCGGTGCCGCGCGCCAGCGCCACGGTGTCGTAGGCGTAATGGATGGTAAACGGCGTGCATTCTTCATTGGTCAGGCGCGAGGAGCCGGCGCCGATCGAAATGAACACTTTTTTCTTTTCGGCCGCGATCTTGGCCATGGCCAGGTTGGCGCCCGAATTGGTGCCGCCGATGAGCATATCGACGCCCTGCTGGTCGAACCACTCGCGCGCCTTGGAGGCGGCGATATCGGCCTTGTTTTGATGATCGGCCGAGATGAATTCGACCTTTTTACCGGCTAACACGACGCCGGCGTCGGCGATCGCCATTTTGACGGCCTCGGCCCCGCCCTGGCCGTCGATGTCGGAATACACGCCCGACATATCGGTGAGCAAACCGATTTTGATGATGTCGCCCGATACCTGCGCTTGCGCGACGGCGGCATGGCTCATGGCGCATAGGGCCGCGGCGGCGGCGATAACTTGTAGCTTCATTTGGTCTCCGATGATGTTGTGGCGGTGAATATCTGAATGAACCCACTCGGGTGATGCTAAACGCCCAGTAATTCGGTCAATACCGGCATCTTGGCGCTCAATTCGGACGCAGCGAAAGTCTCGACGATTTGACCATGCTCCATCACATAAAACCGGTCCGCCAACGGCGCGGCGAAACGGAAATTCTGCTCCACCATGACGATGGTGTAGCCCTTCGCCTTGAGCGTGGTGATCATGCGCGCCAAGCCTTGCACGATCACCGGCGCCAAGCCTTCCGATATTTCGTCGAGCAACAACAGGCGGGCGCCGGTGCGCAAAATGCGCGCCACCGCCAGCATTTGCTGCTCGCCGCCGGAAAGCCGGGTGCCCTGGCTATGCTTACGCTCTTCCAAGTTGGGAAACATGGTGTAGATGTCGGCGACCGACATGCCCTGCTGCCCCTTGCCCAACTTGGGTGGAAGCAACAGGTTTTCCTCGGTCGAGAGCGAAGAGAAAATACCGCGCTCTTCCGGACAGTAACCGATGCCGAGGTGCGCGATTTTGTGCGTCGGCAAACCGATCGCTTCCACCCCGTTGACCTTGATCGATCCCTTGCGCGCGCCCGTCAAACCCATCACGGCGCGCAAGGTGGTGGTGCGGCCGGCGCCATTGCGGCCCAGCAAGGTGACGACTTCGCCGGCCTGCACCGATAAATTTACGTCATGCAAAATATGCGACTCGCCATACCAAGTTTGCAGGTTGGCGATTTCGAGCGCGGCGGCCATCAGTGTCCTCCTTCCAGCTCGGCGCTGGTGGTGCCCATATAGGCTTCCATCACTTGGGGATTGCGCGACACTTCCGCATAATTACCTTCGGCCAGCATGGCGCCGCGTTGCAGGACCGAAATCCTGTCGCAAATGCCGGACACCACGCTCATGTTGTGTTCCACCATCAAAATGGTGCGCCCCGCCGACACCTTCTTGATCAGTTCCGTGACCCGGTGCACGTCTTCGTGCCCCATGCCTTGGGTCGGCTCGTCGAGCAGCATCATTTCCGGCTCCATGGCCAAGGTGGTGGCAATTTCAAGCGCCCGTTTGCGCCCGTATGGCAGATCGACCGTGACGGCATCGGCAAAGCCGGTCAAATCGACCTCGGCCAACAAGCCCATGGCCCTTTCGTTCAAGCGCGACAGGGAGCGCTCGCTGCGCCAAAAATGATACGAGGTGCCCAGCTGGCGCTGCAAACCGATGCGCACGTTTTGCAGCACCGTCAAATGAGGAAACACCGCTGAAATCTGGAATGAACGGATCACGCCCATGCGCGCGATCTGGGCCGGCTTGGCCGCCGTGATGTCGCCGCCGTTGAACAAAATCTGGCCGGAAGTGGGCACCAGGAACTTGGTCAGCAGGTTGAAACAGGTGGTTTTGCCGGCCCCGTTCGGCCCGATCAAAGCGTGAATGTGGCCGCGCTCGACTTTCAAATTGACATCATTTACAGCAGTGAAACCTTTGAATTCCTTGGTCAAATTTCTTGTTTCCAAGATAACATTGGACATCGCGTCTCCCCATGCTTTTATGGCAACTTAGTTTTTTATACAGATAATACACAGATTGAAATTGGCCCACAATACAGTATAAATACCATAACATATTGATTTTTAACTAAGAAACTTTGTGTAGTGGGTGGCGTGCGCGACAGGGCGATACCTGAGCACTGCGTGGGCGCTGCGCGCCAGTGCCGATCAGCGCGTTGGGGAGGCTTTCCACGCCTGGTGGATCAGCTTGGCCGCTTTTTCCGCGATCATGATGGTGGGCGAATTGGTGTTGCCGGATGTGATGAAGGGCATGATCGAGGCATCGACCACACGCAAGGCGGCCACCCCGATCACGCGCAGGCTGCTGTCGACCACGGCAAACGGGTCTTCCGCGCGTCCCATCTTGCAGGTACCCACCGGATGAAAAATCGTGGTGCCGATCAAGCCGGCCGCTTGCGTCAATTGCTCTTGCGTGTGGTACTGCGCACCAGGCGCGTATTCCCGTGGCGCGAACCGGGCCAGGGCCGGCGCCGCCACAATGGTGCGCGTGAGCGCCAGGGCCGCCGCCGCGGTCTGGCGGTCTTCTGGCGTGCTCAAATAATTGGGCGTGATTTTTGGCGCGGCATACGAATCGGCGGACGCGATGCGAATATACCCGCGCGCGGTAGGGCGAATATTGCACACGCTGGCGGTAAAAGCGGGAAAGACGTGCAGCGGCGCGCCAAATCGCTCCAGCGACAAAGGCTGAACGTGGTATTGAAGATTTGGCGTGACCTGCTGCGGATCGGAGCGGGCAAATGCGCCCAGTTGCGACGGCGCCATGGACATCGGGCCGCTTTGGAACAGCGCATATTCCAAACCGATCTTCATTTTCCCATACCAGTTCGCGGCCATGCTGTTGAGGGTCTTGGCGCCCGATACTTGAAACACCATGCGCAACTGTAAATGGTCTTGCAAATTCTCGCCCACCCCGGGCGCGTTGAGCAGGGGCGTGATGCCGTGGCTTTGTAACAGAGCGGCCGGCCCGATGCCGGACAATTGCAGGATATGAGGCGAGCCGACCGCGCCCGCCGTCAACAGCGTCTCGCGGCGCGCGTCGGCCTGCCAAGTGGTGCCGCCGCCGGTAAACACAACGCCACGGCAACGCGCGCCCTGCTCGCCCGTGTCGATCAACAGACGCTCCACGTGGCAGCCGGTCATGATGGTCAGATTGCCGCGCATCGACGCCGGCTTCAAAAACGCCTTGGCGGTATTCCAGCGGATACCGCGTTTTTGATTGACGTCGAAATACGCCGAGCCGGCGTTGTCGCCGCCATTGAAGTCGGCCGTTTTAGCGATACCGACTTGTTCGGCCGCGTCGCGGAAGGCGTCCAGCAAGGGCCAGGACAAGCGCTGCTTTTCCACTCGCCACTCGCCGCCGGCGCCATGGATCGCGGAAGCGCCGGCGTAATGGTCTTCGCTCAAGGTGAACAAGGGCAGTACCTGTTCCCAGGACCAGGACGGATCGCCCGTCAGCTGCGCCCAGCGCGCGTAATCGGCGCTTTGACCACGCATATAAATCATGCCGTTGATCGACGAGCTGCCGCCCAATACTTTGCCGCGCGGGTAAAGCAAACTGCGCCCGCCCAGGCCGGCATCGGGTTCGGTGCGGTATAGCCAATCGGTGCGCGGGTTATCGATGCAACGCAAATAACCGACCGGAATATGAATCCAGACATAATCATCCTTGCCACCTGCTTCGATCAGCAATACCGTGGCGTCCTTGTCAAGCGTGAGCCGGTTGGCCAGCACACAACCTGCGGTGCCGCCGCCGACGATAATATAGTCGTATTGTCCAGCCGATTCCACGCAAGCTCCTTTGCCATGATGTCAAGCCGCGCCAAGGCAATTACTGACGCCCTGCCCGCATTTCCGCCACCAGGGTGGCGACCAGGCGCGCCGCCGGCATGCCGCGCGCCAGATTAACACCTGTGCCGCACCATAGGGACATTAATTCCGTGTCGCCGTCTCTGGCGGCCGCGGCCCGGATCGGGGTGGTCAAGGCATTGAGCACCGGATAAGGCGGCAAGCGCGCTTCCACCGGCAGCAGTGTCCTGATCAAATCGTTTTCGATCCCGCGCGCATAGCGGCCCGAAATCGCACGCGTAAGCCGGGTTCGATGATCGCCCGGGCTGAGCAAGCGTTGCTTGTAGGCTGGGTGGATGCCCGATTCGTCAGTGACCAGAAACGCTGTGCCCATTTGGACGGCGGCCGCGCCCAACTCCAGCGCCCGCAGGATGCCGGCGCCGTCCATGATGCCACCGGCGCATATCACCGGAATGTCGACCGCGGCCACCACCGCGGGCAGCAAATCGAAAGCGCCGGCGGTGGCCTCTGTCTGCGGCGCCAGAAACGTGCCGCGATGACCGCCCGCTTCGAGACCGGAGGCGATAATGGCATCGGCGCCGATCGCTTGCCAGGCCAGCGCTTCGGGCACCGTGGTCACGGTGCCCATCACAAAAACGCCCGCTTGGTGCAAACGTCGAACCTGACCGGCGCTCAATATATCGAAAGTGAAGCTGGCCACGGCGGGACGTTCGGCCACGATCACATCGAATTGCGCTTCAAATTCTTCGCACCACTTGGACGGTATCGGCAAATGGCTCCAGCCAAGCCGCGACCAGACCGGCCGCAACAATTCCGCGGCTTCGGCAATATCCTGCGCACTTGGATGCGGCGTTTGCTGAACAAACAAATTCAGCTGGAACGGACGCGCGGTCAGCGCGCGAATTTGTGCCACTTGCTCGCAAATGAGGTCGGGGCTCAATAACGATATCGGCAGCGAACCCAAACCACCGGCGTTGCTGACGGCGGCGATCAAGGCCGGCGTGCTGGCGCCGCCGGCCATCGGTCCCTGAATAATCGGGTGTGTTAGCAAATCATGCAACTTCATCGCACTCTCCTGGCAGATCCCACACGGATGTCGATCTTATCAAAAAGCTCAGCGAAAGCGGCACAACCCCGCTTTCTCCTGTGGATAAACCTATGGATATCCACAGGCGTCATTTGTGGGTAAGGAAAAATTTTTAGACGGGATTTTTTTTGTTCAGAAACAGTTCTGCGATCATACAAAGTTTACGCAGAACTTATACCTCTTGTAAGCTATTGTTTTGATGTTGAAATAGTGGCTTATCCACAGAAAAAGAGACCTGTTAACAACTACTATTATTGTATAAATTAACTCTTGTAGAGTAAACCGAGTCGGTCCGATCCTGTTCAGCCCAACACTGACTACCAGCCATTTCTGCGCCTGCAAGACAATTTTTAGAAAACCATGATCCCAATGAAAAAAGCCCTGCTTCGACGCGCATGTGGATAAGTCATTGCATATCCACAGCACCAATTGTGCGTAAACACCGCGTTTTACTGGTCGCTTTTTTTTGTACAGATGTCTTCCTGTAGCGATACCGTTCTTATGCAGACTTTATTTGTCTGCTAAGTCAATGATTTTGAGCAAAAAAATCGACTTGTCCCCAGTTTTTTCCATGTTTACTATCACTACTATTTTTATATAAATGCTTTTGTAAACTACTAAACCCCAAGATACCGCCGACCTCAAGGCAGGCTTCACACTGCTTTCGGAGCTTGCCTCGCCGTCATGTCTACTCACTTCAAGGCGGTTCTTCTGGAAACCAAAACCTTGCTATCACAGCAAGGAAAAAACGACTTTTTCTTCCCGCTGTGGATAAGTGTCTGCATATCCACAGGATGAGATGTGGGAAAACTCAGACTTTGTCCACAGACATTTTTTTATCCCAAACTCATCCTGTCTGGATACAATGCTTATGCAGCATTTACCACCAAGTATAAGTATTTGATTTTTATGAAGTAAACCGGGTTATCCACAAAAAAAAGCGCGTTTACTATCACTACTATTTTTTAAATATATCTTTTAAGTAAATCACTAACACCAAGCGCAAGTGCGTGCATAAGTCGGCCGATATCCACAGCTCATCTCACTGCAAAACCCTATGAATTCAGATAAAAAACACCGTTTAGGCATCATCAGCGCACTGGTGGAAGAGCAAGCAGGGCTGATAGAAGCCATGCAAGGCCCCGCCACGCTGCCGTACGGCATGCGCACATACACCCGGGGCGACCTGTGGGGAATCGACGCTGTGTGCGTTCTATCGCGTATAGGAAAGGTAGCGGCGGCGATGACTGCCGCCACGCTTGTGGAAAAGTTCGGAGTTACCCACATCGTCTTCACCGGCGTGGCGGGAAGTGGCGACGCCAGCGTACGCGTAGGCGACATCGTGGTGGCCGATGCCCTGGTGCAGCACGACATGGACGCGCGTCCCTTGTTTCCGCGTTTCGAGGTGCCGCTGACCGGTTTGTCATGCTTTCAATCGGACCGGGCTCTGAGCGATGTCCTGGCCGATGAGGCAAGCAATTTTTTAAGGCGCGATCTGACCGCTGTGCTTGGTGCTGCCGTGATGAAGGAATTTGGGCTGAACCAACCTGCCATGCACCGGGGATTGATAGGTAGTGGCGATCAATTTATCCACAGCCGCCAGCGCTTGAGCGAGCTCAAGGCGGCCCTTCCCGATTTATTGGCGGTTGAAATGGAGGGGGCGGCGGTGGCCCAGGTATGTTTTGAACTTGGCATTGCCTTCACCGTGATGCGCACCGTGTCGGACAATGCCAACGAGGATGCGCCGCTCGACTTCACACGATTCGTTCGAACGGTCGCTTCCCACTACGCTTTCAACGTCGTAAAAAATCTCTGTCATCGCCTGGCATAGCGCGGGCGGGCGCCGTGCCGCTACGACAAACGCATCAGGGCGCCGCGTTACTCACCACCGCAGCCGGTACTTGCGCGATCATGGCAGGCGTCAATTCGTCTCGAAAGAGCGACTTCCATCCGAACCCGGGCTTGCTGCCTGCATCGAGCAAAGGCCGCATCAGATCGCGCTGACTGTCGCTGAGCGGTTCGCGCGATACCGGCCTGCCGGTCACTTGGCGGCGACCATTGTCAGTGGATTGATTGGGCTATTGCCGGGCAGGGTACGGCTAGGTGATACAGGCATGTGGTCCCCGATATGATTATCAGACAATCGGGTCAGTTGTACCTGCATCAGGGCTGGTTCCATGCTTGCCAAGCCGGGACTATGTCTCGCTGAAAGCCAAGTGCCAGCCGATCGTTGGCGAAGCGGTCGGCCCTTCAACGTCACAGTCTCAGCGTCATCAAACTGGCATTGCCGCCAGCGGCCGTGGTATTGATACACAAGGCCCGCTCAGCGGCCAGACGCCACATGGGGATCGCCCCGTATTCGGTGGTATCGATCGTGCTCACCAAGGCCCCATCGCGCCCCGCCAGCACCGGTTTGATTTCGGCGGCAAGCGCGGTGTCGATCATCGCCAACTGAAATCGCGCATCGAGCAAGTCCGGTTTGCCGATCACGGCCAGTCGATCTGTCACCTCGGGCGGCAAGCGCGCCGGTATCAGGTCGGTCGCCGGCCCGTAGACGTACGCGGTATTGCCACTGGCCAGGGCCGCCGCCAGTTGATTGCACAGTCCCTCCGCACTGGCGGCGGCGCACAGCACGGCGCCACGCGCGACGAATCGCAAGGTGTTGCGCTCCCCGGTAGGGCCGGGCAAAACCAAGCTGCGGTCGCGTAGCGTGGTATGGGCATATTGTTCGGCCAACATGGCGAGTTTTTCCCGACCCTGCGCTTTGGCCCACACGATCAAGGCTTCCAAAGCCGGGGTGGCGTGGCGTGCTTGCAGCGCCGCTTGATGGCAAACTTGCAGACGTTTTAAATAAAGGGGCCCCCCCGCTTTGGGACCGGTTCCCGATTTTCCTTCGCCGCCGAAGGGCTGCACCCCCACCACCGCGCCGACGATATTGCGATTGACGTAAATATTGCCGACGTGGGCGCGCGCAGCGATGAAATCGATGGTTTCATCGATGCGCGAATGAATCCCCAGCGTCAAGCCGTAGCCGCTGGCGTTGATCTGCTCTATCAGCTGCGGCAATTGGGCACGGCGGTAACGGATAATGTGCAAGACCGGACCGAATACTTCATGGGTCAATTCATCGAGCGAGTTTATTTCCAGCAGGGTGGGCGCCACGAAGGTGCCTTCCACATCGGGCAGGTCGAGCGCGAAATGATCGAGCGCGCGCAGTTTGCATTGATTGATATGGCGGCGCAAGTTGGTTTGCGCTTCGCGGTCGATGACCGGGCCGATATCGGTGCTCAGGCGGTCGGGATTGCCGACTTTGAGTTCGCGCATCGCGCCCTTGAGCATGGTGATGGTTTTGTCGGCGATGTCATGTTGTAAGCATAAAACCCGCAAGGCCGAGCAGCGTTGGCCGGCGCTGTCGAAAGCGGAAGCGATCGCGTCCTGCACCACTTGTTCCGGTAACGCCGACGAGTCGACGATGAGCACATTCTGGCCGCCGGTTTCGGCGATGAAGGCGATATCGATAGCCTCGTCCACGGCGCGTTTTGCCAAGCGGCGGTTGATCAGTTGCGCCACTTCGCCCGAGCCGGTAAAAATCACGGCCTTGACGCGGGCGTCCTCGCATAGGGCGGCGCCTACCACGTCGCCCGGTCCGGGCAAAAATTGTAAAGCGCTGCGTGGCACCCCCGCCTGGTGCAGCAATTGTACCGCGCGGAAGGCGATCAATGGCGTTTGCTCGGCCGGTTTGGCCAGCACCACATTGCCGGCCGCTAAAGCGGCGCCGAGTTGGCCGGTGAAGATCGCCAGCGGAAAATTCCATGGACTGATACAGGCCACCGGTCCCAGCGCCAAGGGATGGGCGCCGTGCCGCACCTGCGCCGCGTAATAACGTAGGAAATCGACCGCTTCCCGAATTTCAGCGACCGCATTGGGCAGCGATTTGCCCGCCTCGCGCACCGCCAGCGCCATCAATTCGGCCCGGTGCGTTTCAAATAAGTCGGCGGCCCGGTTTAAACAGGCGGCCCGCAGTGATGGCTCGGTGTTTTGCCAATCCAAGGCATGCGCGCTGGCGCTGGCCAGCGCGGTGGCGACATCGGCGCTGCCCGCTTCAAACACTTGGCCGACCACATCCTCATGGCAGGCCGGATTGATCATCGATTGGGCCGCGCCCAGATGGGACAAAACACCGTCGATCAGTGGCATGGCTTGCCACGACTGGTGTTGCGCCAGGGCGGCGCCCAGCTCGCACAACACATCCTCATTGGCCAAATCGAGGCCGGCCGAATTCACGCGTTCCTGGCCGAACATGGCGCTCGGCAAAGCGATGCCGTCATGGGCCGCACCGCCCAGTTGGCGGGCGGTATCGAAGGGGTCGGCGATCAAATCCTCGATGGCGATGTTTTTATCGACAATCTGGTTGACGAAAGAGGAATTGGCGCCGTTTTCCAGCAAGCGTCGCACCAGGTAGGCCAGCAGCGTTTCATGCGAGCCCACCGGCGCATAGATTCGGCAGGGTTGATCCAGATTGGCGTTGCCGACCACTTGATCGTATAAGGTTTCACCCATGCCGTGCAGGCACTGGAATTCATAATCGTCGATCCCGTCGCGTTTGGCCCAGGTGTAAATGACGGCCAGCGTGTGGGCGTTGTGGGTGGCAAATTGAGGGTAGATCAGTGCGCTCGCCGCCAACAGTTTTTGCGCGCAGACCAGATAGGACACGTCGGTGTAGACCTTGCGCGTGTAGACCGGATAGCCGCTCATGCCATCGACCTGCCCCCGTTTGATTTCGGCGTCCCAGTAAGCGCCTTTGACCAGACGCACCATGAAATGACGGCCGCTGCGTTTGGCCAGATCGATCAGATAATCGATCACGAACGGGCAGCGTTTTTGATAGGCTTGCACCACGAAGCCGATGCCATCGAAACCGGCCAGGCGCGGATCGAAAGCCAACGCTTCCATCAGATCGAGCGACAATTCGAGCCGGTCCGATTCTTCGGCGTCGATATTGAGGCCGATATCGTAATGTTTGGCCAGTAACACCAGTCCGGTGAGGCGGGGTAGCAATTGGCTCAGTACCCGGCCGCGCTGGGCCCGGCAATAACGCGGATGCAACGCCGATAATTTGACTGAAATGCCAGGGCCATGCTTGATCCCGCGCCCGTTGGCCGCCTTGCCGATGGCGTGGATCGCGTTTTCATAGGAGGCGTAATAATTGCGCGCATCCGTCTCGGTGAGGGCCGCTTCGCCCAACATGTCGTAGGAATAGCGGTAGCCGCGCGCCTCGTTGTCGCCGCTGTTCTTGATCGCGTCCTCAATGGTTTGGCCGGTGACGAATTGATTGCCCAGCATGCGCATGGCCACATCCACGCCCTTGCGTATCAAGGGTTCGCCGCCCTTGGCGATCAGTTTCGACAGCGCGCCGCCCAATCCGCTCTCGCTGCTGGTGCCGACCAGTTTTCCCGTGATAAGCAAACCCCAGGTGGCGGCGTTGACAAACAGCGAAGGCGATTCGCCCACATGCTTGCGCCAGTCGCCTTTGCTGATCTTATCGGCGATCAGGCGGTCCGCGGTTTGGCTGTCGGGAATCCGCAACAGCGCTTCAGCCAAACACATCAGCGCCACGCCCTCGTCCGACGAGAGGGAAAATTCATGCATCAGCGCGTCCACCCCGGAAGCCCGGGTGCGCTTGTCGCGCACCGCCGACACCAGCCGCCGCGCCAAGGCGGCCGCTTCCCGCTGGCTGTCGTCGCGTGCCTGGCACTGGCCCAGCAGCGCGTGCACGGCGCCGCTTTCCTCGCCGCGGTAAGCGGCGGTGATGGCCGCGCGCAGCGGCGTGGCGGGCGCCGCGATTTCAGCGTGAAGCGCCGCGAATGGCAAGGATGACGGTCGGGGATAGGGCGCGAGATGCATGACGATTCTTCACAAAAGATGAACTCAACAATAACGCCGGACGGGAGCCGACGCCCGGGCGCAGATGATTCGATTGTAAGGTGAAATCGGGTAGATTAATTCTGGTATTAGGGGGGACTAGCCATAGATTGTTTTTGATGCGACAATTTAACCGAATTATATTAATACGGGGCGGGTGGTATGCTGGACAAAATAAGCAAGAAAATACTGATGGAGCTGCAAAGCGACGGGCGCATCAGCAATGTGGAATTGGCGGCGCGCGTCAATCTGTCGCCTGCCGCTTGCCTGGAGCGGGTGCGCAAACTGCATGAATCCGGTTACATCATGGGTTATACGGCCCAGCTCAATCCCCAGTTGCTGGATGTATCGCTGCTGGTATTCATTGAAGTGGTATTGGACCGCACCACCCCGGAAGTATTCGACGCGTTCAAGCATAGCGTACAAATCATTCCCGAAGTGTTGGAATGTCATATGGTGGCCGGCGGCTTCGATTATCTGGTCAAGGCGCGCGTGAAGGACATGGCCGCCTACCGCGAGTTTTTGGGCAAGACCCTGCTGCAAAAAGGTGTGCGCGAAACCCACACTTATGCCGTGATGGAAGAGGTGAAAAACACCACCAAGCTGCCGATCAAATGACGCTTTGCTTCAGCTTGGCAAATAGCCATTGAGCTAAACAGTATTCTGTTGTACGGTGGATCGGGCACGCCGCGCTCGGCACGCTGCAACGGGGGAAAAATGAGGCTTATACGGCATCCAGTGGTGCGCTTGGCGGTGGCTATCACGCTGGCTATCTTGCTCGTCGGTGGTGCGATTCATGTCGTGCAGATCTTGTCGGGCATGGCGATTGGCGTGTTTTGGGCGGCCGCTTGCGGTGTTTTGTCGGGCGCGCTGGCGCTTGTCTGGGCGCGGCGCGTCCACCTGGACGACGGTGTGCGGCGTTTCGCGCTCACGGTGGGGCACCAGATCGACGCTCTGATGATAGGGGCGGCTGAAACATCGTATTTTGTCGATTCGGTCAAGAAAAAAGTCGAGCAAGATGTGCAGACCGCGAGCGACATCGCGCGCAGTTCGGCCATCAACGTACAAGCGACGGAAACCATCGCCGTCAATGCCGAACGGGCCGCCCATATGGCGGCCAGGGTGCGGCTCGAATGTGTGGCCGGCCGGGCCGAGGTGGACCAGGGTTTGCACAGGATTAGCAGCGCCCGCGCCGATGCCCAGGTGGCGGCCGGCCTGATGAGCAGCTTGCAGGAAAAATCGCGTCGCATTGACGGTTTCACCGTTGCCATTACGGAAATTGCCGCGCGCACCAATTTACTGGCGTTAAACGCGGCCATCGAGGCCGCCAGGGCCGGTGAACATGGCCGCGGCTTTGCCGTGGTGGCGGGCGAAGTGCGGCAATTGGCGTTGCGCAGCAAGGAAGCGAGCGACGAGATCGGCCGGATGGTCAGGGAAATTAACGAGCAGGCGGAAACAGCCTCGGGCGGCATGCACTCGCTGGCCCGGGTGGTCACGCAAGCGACTGGCAATGTGGAAAAAGTCCATGAATTTTTGAGCAATATCGAACGCTCGTCCGCCAGTTCGGAAGGGGAAATCGGCCAGATCGCACGCACTTCGCGCGAGCACGTGCACACCACCCGGGTGATCGCCGAGGCCATCGGCCGCATCCGCGATAGCATGCTGTCGACCAATGCGCAATTGCCGCGCGCAACGGACTCGGCGATGGCGCTGGCCGAGCGGGCCGAAGTCATCGCCGGCGCTTTGGGCGAGTCCGCCATCGCCACGCCGCATGACGCGATCCGCCAGGCCGCCCAACTGGCGGCCGGTCAGATCGGCGCCTTGTTCGAGGCCGCCATCGGCTCCGGCCAGATCACGCGCGCCGCTTTGTTCGACCGCCATTACACGCCGATCGCCGGCACCGATCCGCTGAAACACCATAGCAAGTTCGACAGTTTTACCGACCGGGTCTTGCCGCCGCTGCAAGAAAGTCTGCTGGCCGCCATGCCGCATCTGGCTTACGCCGGCGCGGTCGACAATCACGGATATTTCCCTACGCATAACAAGAAATTTTCACAGCCACTCACTGGCGATTACGCGATCGATATCGTCAACAACCGCACCAAGCGCATCTTCAGCGACCGCACCGGCGCGCGCTGCGGTACGAACACGCTGCCGTTTTTATTACAGACCTACAAGCGCGATACGGGCGAAGTGATGCACGATCTGTCGGCGCCGATTTACGTCGGCGGCCAGCACTGGGGCGGTTTCCGCATCGGTTACCGGTCCGCCGCGCAAGGTTGACCGGCGCCGGCGGCATGGCGCTTCAATGGGTATCGCTTTTGGGCGGCCCGCCCGGCGCGGCGCCGCGCGCGCCCCCTTGGTTCATACTTTCGAGATGGCTGCGCAGCCATTTGTGCGCCGGGCTGCGCGCATCGCGCTCATGCCACAACATGTCCAGATGGACCGCCGGTAGCGTAAACGGCAGTTCCTTGTAGAGCAAGGCTTCGGTCATGCCCGTCGAGGCGATCAAATGGCGTGGCAGCACGGTGATCAAATCTGAATTGGCGACCACCCTGCCAGCGGTGAAAAATTGATTCACCGTCAGCAAAATACGCCGCTCGCGGTGGATTTGCGCCAGCGCCTCGTCCACCAGACCGTGCGCGCGGCCGGAAAAACTGACCAATAAATGATTGGCGGCGCAATAATTGTCCAGGGTCAGCTCGACCTTGGCCAGCGGATGCTGGCGCCGCATCACACACACGTACTGGCCCGAATACAGGCGTTCGTGGCGGATCGGGGAACCGGTTTCCATCGACAGTTGCGCGGCCACGCCGGGAAAAAAGCCGACCGCCAGATCGATGTCGCCGCGCAGCAGCATCGGCCGCGGTTCCCGGGTGGTCAGCGGCACCATGCGCACGTTGACGCCGGGGGCCTCGCTTTCGATCGAGCGCATCAGCGATGGCAGCCAAAAGGCGGCGGTGGCGTCGGCCATGGCCATGCGGAAAGTGGCATGGGCCTTGGATACGTCGAATGTTTCAGGTGTGACCGCCGCTTCCAGATTGGCCAGGGCCGAGCGCACCGCCGGCCACAGCGCTTCGGCGCGCGGCGTCGGCTTGACGCCGTAGGCTGTGCGGATCAGCAATTCGTCGCCCAGGCTTTCGCGCAAGCGCTTGATGGCATTGGAGACGGCCGGTTGCGTCATGGCCAGGTGGCCGGCGGCGCGTGTCAGGTTTTGCTCGGTCATCACAGCGTCGAACACGCGCAACAAATTCAGATCCAACGTCAGGAAACTCATGGGTACCCATAAAATAATAAATGGTGGAAATAAGGAGACCGGCCTAGCCACACATAGGCGTCGTCCCTCGAAGCAATCCTACCCTGTTCCATTCACATTTCGTATATTCGGTATCAAGAAATGGGATTAGATTTATATGTTGCACTGCACTATAGTTATGTCAGCGATTCTATAATGCAATAGAACATCATGTCTACCCTCATCCCGCATCCACGGCGCCACTGCCGGATAGATGGTTGTCGCACGAGGATGTGAGTCACTGACCGGTACCCAACGGCTGACGCGGGGGGAAGAACGAACGCTGCTGCTGGGACCGAATTTGGTCGGGCAAGCTGACGCGGCCGTGACATGCGCGACGGGACGAGGTGCGCGGATGCCGGAAGCGCGGCGCGCCCTGCCAACACTTGACTACGGGATGGCGCCTATTTTTTACGCGCCCACGCCCAGCAGTTTGGGTTTCAAGTTACTGTCGGCCGGCCGGTCGCCTAACCAGATTTTCAAAATGGCGTTGTAAAAACCCAGCTCGGGCACCGGATCGCTGAGTTTTTTGCCGTTCAGATAGCTGACGGTACCGACAGCGGGGACCCAATCGACCGTCATCACGTCGTTTTTTTTCAGGCTGGGTATCAGAGAAAACATGCTGCCGAACGCCATGGTCTGACTCAGAATCTTGGTTCTTTCGTCGACGTCCAGATTATTGTGCAAGCCATTCATGAAAGCTTGACCGAAATCTTCCGAACTCAAATCGCGCAGCATGGTGATGATGATGCGGCGCGGCCCCGGCAGGGCCAGGATGTCGGCGGTGGCGGTTTTCTTTTCCGGTAAATACAGGGCGATGGCGTAAATTTTGAAGAGGGTCTTGGTGCGTACGCCCAATCCGTTCAACTTCAATTCTTTGTCACCCAAGTGGGACGATTCGTCGAACTTGACGCCGCCCGCTTCCGCTGCCATGGCCGGCTGCATCAGGTTCAAGGTCAAGCAGGCGAGCGCCATCAGCGCAGGCCAGCCAGGTTTGTTAACCATGCCCATTTTGTTCCCCGGTTAAGTGACATGCACATTTAAGCTGCCCCTGGGAAAGAGTGTAAAACAGTCCGCACCGTGCGTGTACTTATTTTTCTTGAAATGGCCTGGCTAAAATCGTATTTTTTATTGCTGGAACTATCGTCAATTCAGGTGGGCGCTTGCAGGCGTTCATATTTGGCCCGCAGTTCGGGTTCCGACTCGCGCCAGGCGGGATCGAACGGAATGCAGCTGACGGGACACACTTGCTGGCATTGGGGCTCGGTGAAGTGACCGACGCATTCCGTGCATTTGTTCGGATTGATTTCGTAAATTTCCGCTCCCATATAGATGGCGTCGTTCGGGCACTCGGGCTCGCACACGTCGCAATTGATACAGTCATCGGTGATCATCAGTGCCATGGCGGGGCTCGCTGTTAGTCGGTGTGGCCGGCCGTCGCTGCGATTTTCTTTTGCAGCCAGCGGTCCACCGATGGGAAGACAAATTTCGATACATCGCCGCCCAACATGGCGATTTCCCGCACAATGGTGCCGGAAATGAACTGGTATTGGTCGGAGGGCGTCAGGAACAGTGTTTCGACATCGGGCAGCAGGTAGCGGTTCATGCCGGCCATCTGAAATTCGTATTCAAAGTCGGACACGGCGCGCAATCCGCGCACGATCACGCGGGCATCGTGTTTGCGCACAAAGTCTTTAAGCAAGCCGGAAAAACTCTCCACTTGCACGTTGGGATAATGGCCCAGCACTTCGTTGGCGATGGTGAGCCGTTCGTCGAGCGAAAAGAAGGGTTTCTTGTTCTTGCTGTCGGCCACGCCGACGATCAACTTGTCGAACAAGCCCGATGCGCGCCGCACCAGATCCTCATGACCGCGGGTGAGCGGATCGAACGTGCCCGGATAGACGGCTACAACCATTGCGGCTCCCTGGAGATGCACCAATATAGAACGCGCATTATGCCTGAAAAGCGGGCGCACCCCGCCGCGCGCCGGCCCCGGGGCACGCTTCGGGGCCCGATTCAGGCGTCGGCGGCGGGGTGCGGGCGGCCCAATAAATGAAAATGGACGGTGCCGGCCTGGTCGGCCCTGAGCACTTCCCAGTCGAGCATCCAGTCCGGCTTGATGTCGGCCGGCTGCTCGAAGGTAAGCGGCAAGCCAGATTCGGCATAGACCAGACCGCCGTCTTTGAGCAGCGCGCGGCAGATCGGCAATATACGCGACAGAAAATCTTGCTGATACGGGGGATCGAGAAAGATCAGATCGAAACGCTGGCCGCGCAAGGCCATGCTTTGCGCGGCGGCGAGGGCGTCGCCGCGCAACAGTTGCACCTGCTCGGCGCGCAGCTTGGTTTTGATCTCATCGAGCTGGCGAATGATGGGGGTGTGGCTGTCGACCATGGTGACCGAGCGGGCGCCGCGGCTGGCCGCTTCGAAACCGAGCGCGCCGCTGCCGGCGAACAAGTCAAGGCAATCGGTCTGGGCCCAGTCGCCGTCGCGCAAGTGGTTGATCCAGTTAAAGAGCGTTTCGCGCACCCGGTCGGGCGTGGGGCGCAAACCGAGCGCATCGAGCACCGGCAGCGCCGTGCGTTTCCAGGCGCCGCCGATAATGCGCACCTGGTTGGCGCGCGGCGCGCGGTGCACTGGAACTTTGGCTGGCTTCTTTTTTTGCATGGGACAACGGATCAATTTATCGTCGGCCACTATAGCATAGGAGCCTTGTCCTCTCCCTAATGCGCTTCCGCCGCCAAGGCATTGAAATCGTCGATCCAGCCCTGCATGCGTTTCAGGGCATGGGCCTTTTGCGCCGGTGTCGCCAGCTTGATCACGGTGAGCACCAGTTGCGCCGTGCTCTCGTTATAGGCATCGAAAAATGCCTTGTGTTCGGAATTGTCCAGCCGTTCAAAGCTTTCCTTGATCAAGGTATGAATCTGGGCCATGGTGGCTTCCTTGCTCAGTTTTTCGCGCTGCACCTTGTTCATCAAATTGAGGATGTTTTTCTGACGCCGTATGCGCTCGTCGAGCCAGATTTGGTTATCCAGCGGCCGCGCGTCGGACGCCTTGCGTATCAGCTGTTCCTGTTCGCCGCTGAAATTGCCGAACCACAGCTCAAACTGCTCCATCGATTTCTGATAGCGATATTTTTGGCGCTTTTCCTGGTCGCCGCGCAAGAATTTCTTGCGGTAATCGTCGTTATTGGAATTGAATTTTTTTTCCATGGTGGCGATCTGCTCCGGGCGCAGCGAGCGCGCCAGCTCGGCTAATTGCGGCTGGGCCTTGTACAGCAGCGCCTCGGTGCGCTGCTTGACATCGGCATAGTCGGCCAGCAAATCGGCTTGCGTGATATTGCCTTGCAACTGTTTCTGGCCATTGCTTAAGACCTGGATGTAATCCTTGAGCTGGGTCTTGCGATGCCATTGAAATAGCTGATCGATATCTTGTTTGACACCGCCTTTTTGATCGGCATCGAAATCCACATAGGCATCGAGCCACCAGTACAGCAAGGTTTCGCCATGGTTATAAGTGAGCCGGATCGAGCTGCAAGCGGCCAGGGTCGCCACGAGCGCGATCAAGAACAAGGCGCGCCAGCGATCGCCGTCCAAGTACTGCGTGTTAAACTTTTTCATATTCTCAACTTCTATTAAAAACGGCTTATGAATGTAGTGATACTCGCCGCCGGCATGGGCAAACGGATGCAATCCGCGCTGCCCAAAGTGTTGCATCCTTTGGCTGGCAAGCCGTTGCTGTCGCACGTCATCGACACAGCGCGCAGCTTGAACCCGTCCAAATTATGCGTTATTTACGGTCATGGGGGCGCCGCCGTGCTCGATCTGATCGCACAGCAAAATCTTGGGCCCGCCACCATGATCGATTCGGCGCTTCAGCAACAGCAGTTGGGCACCGGCCACGCCGTGTTGCAAGCGGCGCCTTGCCTGGACGATGCCATGCCGACCTTGATCTTGTATGGCGATGTGCCGCTGACCAGCGTCGCCTCCTTGCGCCGGTTGATCGAGGCCGCCGGTAACGACAAGCTGGGCATTTTGACGGTGGTGCAAGACGATCCGTTCGGGCTGGGCCGCATCGTGCGCGAACATGGCCAGATTACCCGTATCGTCGAGGAAAAGGATGCCAACCAAGCCGAACGGGCCATCCGGGAGATCAATAGCGGGATCATGGTGGCGCCCACCGCCGCGCTGAAAACGTGGTTGGCGGCGCTGTCGAACGACAATGCCCAGGGCGAGTATTATTTGACCGATATCGTGGCCCAGGCGGTCGCCGCTGGCGTGCCGGTGGTGTCGGCCCAGCCGGATGCCCAGTGGGAAGTGGCGGGCGTCAACAGCAAGGTGCAACTGGCGCAGTTGGAGCGTATTCATCAAGGCAATATCGCGCTGCGTCTGCTGGAACAGGGCGTCACCCTGGCCGACCCGGCGCGCATCGATGTGCGCGGTGCGCTGGTGTGCGGACGCGAAGTCACGATCGACGTCGGCTGCGTGTTCGAGGGACGGGTCGAGCTGGCCGACGGCGTGACGGTGGCCGCCCATTGCGTGCTGGTCGATGCGCGCGTGGGCACCGGGGCCCACATCAAGCCGTTTTGCCATATTGAACAAGCCGTGGTGGGACCGGCTTGCGTGATCGGACCGTATGCGCGCTTGCGGCCGGGCACGGAGCTGGCCGAGGACGTTCATATAGGTAATTTCGTGGAAATCAAAAACAGCCAGATCGCCGCGCGCAGCAAGGCCAACCACTTGGCTTATGTTGGCGATAGCACGGTGGGCGCGCGCGTCAATATCGGCGCCGGGGTCATCACTTGCAACTACGACGGCGTCAATAAATCGCGCACCGTGATCGAAGACGACGCCTTTATCGGCAGCGACAGCCAGCTGATCGCACCGGTGACGGTCGGCAAAGGCGCCACCATTGGCGCCGGTACCACCTTGTCCAAAAACGCCCCGGCCGGCAAGTTGACGATTTCACGCGTCAAGCAGCTCACCGTCGATAGCTGGGTGCGTCCGGTCAAAATCAAACAATAAGCCCCTCTCAAAGCTGTGTACAACTTTGTGGAAAACCGCTCTGACAAGCTTGGGGTAAGTCTGGTATAAGTTGGGGGCAAGTGTGGCGGGAGCGGGGCTGGTAGCGCCGCTCGGCTGTTTTCATGGCTTGCTCAAGTGGCTGTGCCGGCGTGAATAAACTTGTGGATAAGTAGTCTGACAAGCGCTGGATAAGCTGTGTGCCTTCCGCTCCGGTGAAGCGGATCGGCAATGCAATCCCGATCCGTGTCTGGCTGTGGATAAGGCTGTGCGCAAATCGGTGGGCATGCTTGTATAAGTCGGGATAACTGCGATCTTGAACCCGATCGCATCCGCCGTGCATACTGACGTGCCGCCGATACGGTTAATAAAGCTGTGAGTAAAGTGTGTACAAGCTGGGGGCAAGTCATTAGACGGCGATTTTTGTCTCGAACTTGCTGCGATGGGTGGAAAAATAGCTTTTTACGTTGCGCACGTTGGCATGAGTGGCGAATAGGCGATGCGCCAAGGCGTGGTATGCGGGCATATCGGCCACTTGAACGATCAGCACGAAGTCCGGCCCCGGCGACACCCGGTAGCATTGCAGAACGGCTTCTTCTGCCGTGACGTGGCGCTCGAATTGCTCCATCCGGTCGGCGGCTTGCACATCGAGCGTGATTTCGACGATGGCGCTCAAGCGCGCGCCCACCATGCTTGGCGCCACGATGGCCACCTGCTTTTCAATCACCCCGCTCTGCCTTAAAAACTTGACTCTACGCAAACATGTCGGCGCCGACACATGTACCGCCAAGGCTAACTCACTATTTGTTTGCGATGAGTCAATTTGCAACGCATTAAGGATGCGACGATCCACATCGTCAAGTGTCATTGTAGCGTTCACGGATCGTTCCTGAATTTTTGGAAAAAAATAATCGTCAAAATGAAAGGATATTTCACACTCGATTGAGCTTGAAATATTGTTTCATAGGTGAGGCTAATTAGAAAGCATATTTCATCGGTCCTGCTCTAGCATGCATTCACTAACTTTTTCCAGCAGAGGTTTCCATGTGCGGCATCGTCGGCGCAGTAGCGCAACGCAACATCACTCCCATCCTTCTGGAAGGCTTGAAACGGCTGGAGTATCGCGGATACGATTCCTGCGGCGTGGCCTTGCATGTGGACGGGCAATTGCAGCGCTCGCGCAGCACTTCGCGTGTTGCTGATCTGGAAAAACAGATCGCGGGCGCCACCCTCAGCGGTTTCACCGGCATCGCCCACACGCGCTGGGCGACCCATGGCGCGCCGCTGTCGCACAATGCCCATCCGCATTTTTCTCCTAATGACGACCATGCCCGTATCGCCCTGGTTCACAATGGCATCATAGAAAATCACGACGAATTGCGCGCCGAACTGAGCGCGCTCGGGTATGTGTTTCAAAGTCAAACCGATACCGAAGTGATCGCTCACTTGGTCGATCGCTTCTATGACGGCGACTTGTTCGATGCCATACAGCGGGCCGTGAAACGGTTGACGGGGGCCTACGCCATCGCCGTGTTTTGCCGCGAAGAGCCGCACCGGGTGGTCGCGGCGCGCCAGGGATCGCCCCTCATCGTCGGCCTGGGCCAGGGCGAAAACTTTGTCGCCTCCGACGCGATGGCGCTGGCCGGCACCACCGACCAGATCATCTACCTGGAAGAGGGAGATGTGGTCGATTTGCAACTATCCCGTTGCTGGATTGTCGATGTCAACGGCAAGTCGGTCGAGCGCGCAGTCAAGACCGTGCATGCCCATACCGGCGCCGCCGAACTAGGCCCTTACCGTCACTATATGCAAAAGGAAATTTTTGAGCAGCCGCGGGTGATTGGCGACACCCTGGAGGGTGTCACCGGCGTGATGCCGGAATTGTTTGGCGATGGCGCCTACAAGGTTTTCCAACAGATCGACCGGGTGTTAATTCTCGCTTGCGGCACCAGTTATTATTCCGGCTTGACGGCGAAATACTGGATCGAAGCGGTGGCCAAGGTGCCGGTCAATGTGGAAATCGCCAGCGAATACCGCTACCGCGACAGCGTGCCGCACCCGAACACGCTGGTGGTGACCATTTCGCAAAGCGGCGAAACGGCCGACACCCTGGCGGCGCTCAAACACGCGCGCAGCCTCGGCATGGAGCACACCCTCACCATTTGTAATGTCGCCACCAGCGCCATGGTGCGCGAGTGCGCGCTGGCCTATATCACACGCGCCGGGGTCGAAGTCGGGGTCGCCTCCACCAAGGCTTTTACCACCCAGTTGGCGGCGCTGTTTTTACTGACCTTGACCCTGGCCCAGGTGAACGGCCGCCTCAGCGACGACGAGGAAGCCGCACAGCTCAAGGCAATGCGCCATCTGCCGGTGGCGATCGCGGCGGTGCTGGCGCTGGAGCCGCAAATCATGGCGTGGGCGGAAGACTTTGCGCGCAAGGAAAACGCCCTGTTCCTGGGCCGTGGCATGCATTATCCGATCGCCCTGGAAGGCGCGCTCAAGCTCAAGGAAATTTCGTACATCCATGCCGAGGCTTATCCAGCCGGCGAATTGAAGCATGGCCCGCTGGCGCTGGTCACTGAAGAAATGCCGGTCGTCACAATCGCGCCGAACGATACGCTGATCGAAAAACTCAAGTCCAACATGCAGGAGGTGCGGGCCCGGGGCGGACAGCTGTTTGTGTTCGCCGACGTCGATTCGCGCATCACCTCCGGCGAGGGCGTGCATGTGATCCGGTTGCCCGAGCACTATGGTTTGCTGTCGCCGATTTTGCATGTGGTGGCGTTGCAATTGCTCGCCTACCATACCGCGCTGGCCCGCGGCACCGATGTCGACAAGCCGCGTAATCTGGCCAAATCGGTGACGGTGGAGTGAGATGGGCACGAACACTTGTTTGTGATGTGGACAAACATAGTCAGTCTTAAATCAATAAAGTCGGTCGCGTGTTCTTGCTCCTGCCCCTGCCGCTGTTCGTGCAATGCCTTCAATAAATAGCTGCCCAGTGGATCGTCGTTACTGAAGATCTACTGGCAGTTGCCAATAAATGTATCGTAAAATTGTCAAGGTCATCCCATTGGTTCTGTCGCATTGGGGACGGTGGGTGGGGTCGATCAGGTAGACTGTGGCGCCCAAACGCAAAATGAATCGACATGTTCAACTTCAAAGGTATGCGCTTTCCGATCGACGTGATCCTGGTCTGCATCCGCTGGTACGCGGCTTATCCGCTAAGCTACCGGCACCTCGGGGAGATGATGGAAGAGCGCGGCGTGTCGGTTGACCACTCGACGATCAACCGATGGGCGATTCGTTTCCTACCGCTCATCGAAAAGATGGCCCGCAAACACAAGCGCCCTGTTGGCGGCAGCTGGCGCATGGACGAGACGTACATCAAGGTCAAGGGCACCTGGAAATACCTTTACCGCGCCGTCGACACGCAGGGCAAAACCGTCGATTTTCTGCTGACGGCGAAGCGCGACATGGCCGCAGCAAAGCGCTTCTTCGACAAGGCCATGGGAGCGAACAGCGATCCGGACAAGGTGGCGATGGACAAGAGCGGCGCCAACAAGGCGGCCATCGATGCGATCAACAACGAGCGCGACGTCCAGATCCTGGTGCGCCAGGTCAAATACCTCAACAATATCGTCGAGCAAGACCACCGCGCTATCAAGAGGGTGACCAGGCCGATGCTCAACTTCAAATCATTCCGGTCCGCCGGCGCGGTGCTCGCTGGCATCGAACTGATGCACATGATCCCGTAAGGGCCAGTTCGCCATCGACGCTACCGATGCGATGTCATTCGCCGAACAATTTTATGCGCTGGCGGGAAAGGTCCGCCCAGTTTGATGGGCGCTGTGCCATTCCGGGAAAATTTTCACCTCTGATCAACAACGCGACAGAACCACGCCGTGGGCAGCGAGTCATCCCAGATCCGCCAGAGCAGGTAGCGGTAGACTTCGCAGTCGGAAAATATTGCACCTTTAGCTTCCAGCAGGGAATTGTGCTCGCGTTGCTTCAAAGATATCTCCTAGTTCACCCGCGTGAATTTAATATTGTCGATCAGTTGTCAGCCAGAGCTGGCTTTGTCCAACGACAGCGCCCAGCTGCTGTACTACGATCCGCTTCTCTGCGTTGTGCGCTTGGTCGAGTAAAGAAAGGGAACTCGTCCCCTTTCGCCTCCTGCTATCTCTCCGCATCCAGCAGCTGCAAAAGACGCTTGATCGTTCGCTGCCCAATGCCCGCTTCGCTAGCAGCAGCGAGATCAATTTCACCCCTGTCTACCAGGACCCTGAATTGATCCTCGATGCGTATCGTTCGGTGCCTGGCCACGAAGTCGAAGATGTAGTCCCCTTTTTCGACATAAGCGTCATCAACACCTATATACACGTCCGTCAAAACCTCCGTTCCCACTTGGGTCTGTACGGGCGCCACAACAACAGCTGCGAGTAGCCAAGGTAGTAACGACGGACCACTCCCCTTCGCGTCGGCAGCGTGGGTTGCCAATTCGTCGACGGTGGCCGCGTAGGTACAGGCGATGATCAATGAATCGTCCACAAACCGCGCCAGCACGTCGGTTTTGGTATAGCGCGGATCGATCAGGAACCGTCTGTATCCCTGCGCATACGCGCTTTCAATCGATGCGAGGAACGGCAGCTGGCGTACGGCCGCCGGCACCTGATCGAACTTGCTCATGGTGCTGCGGTGTCGCGACATGATCCTCGCTGCCAAGCCCAGATGCTCCGTCAATGCCAGGGCCGCCTCACCAATCTTCGCACCGTGATTCTCCACGTCTTCGATCGATCCCAACGCAATGATCCCTCGACTTCTCTTGTCGAGCACGGCCTTTAGCTGGTCAGCCACCGCGACTGGCAGCGCCCCGGCATCCGTCACCGCAGCCGCCTTGGAAGGCGTGCCGTAGTGCTTAACCAGGCCAGGTTTTAGAGTGCCGTTTTCAGCAACGGTGCCGACCAGGCATTCGTGGAGATCGTCGTATCCCTTGTCTAGTAACATCATGGTCGCGTCTGCGCCGAGAAACTCTGGAGTTGGCGTGTCGAACAGGATCGCGACCCGATGGCCGGGATTTTCCGCCCTAAGGCAGGCCATCTCCACCCGCTCGCTCGCTTCGCGCCATGACTGCTGGTCCAGCTCGACTGGTCCGAGCACGATCAATGTGCCGCTGGGGACGCGATCCAAGCCGCTCGACCAAAGGCCGTCGTCACCGAGACTTATGGCGGCGTCGTGTTTCCAGCCGGCGCGTTCGGCGTAAAACACAGCGCCGTCCGTCGCCTCTTGGTACATCTCCACCAACGCATCGATTGCAGCTTGAGACGTCGTGACGTACACCCCTGCTTCCGGTCCCGCTGGCCAGATCTGCAGCGTCGAAGCGTTGTGAGCATCAGCGGGTGGGAGCAGCAGCTGCAGCAGTTCAGTAGAACTCGCTTCGTGCTTGTATTTATGGGCCAGCCGGTATGCGAGGCGAGCAGTAGCTGACAGGTCAAGCTCTTGCGCCTGAACACGCTGAGGGAAAGCTTGAACTTCGGGCCAGTTGCGCAGCCCGACCAGCGAAGCGCTGAGGTCGAGCGCCTGACCGTGCCCGATCTCGACGGCGGCGTCTTCCAAAAAAGCGCGCAGGCGCCCGGCCAACTGCTTGAGTTGTTGCGTATCCATGGTTTCTCCACGGGCGGTGTTTCCGGTGCACGCTTTACGGGCCGCCCATAGGTAAAAACCACGATATGGAAGGGTTCAAGATATTCCCCGTCTTCGTCGTACCCTTTCGGGCGCGCGCGGCTGGCGACGGTAGCCAGCGATCATTATATCCTGACAAGGCCGCAAGGTCACATTGTGGGAACACTGTGGGCGCGCCTGCGGAACCGTGTTACCGAAATATCGGCTGGTCGTCCTTCGGCTTCAGTACAATGCCCCGATGAACCCACACGATCGCTTCGACCGCGACAACTTGAGCTACGCGGAGGCCCTACTCACCGGGCAGGAGATCGCCCGCGACTACTTTCAGGGCGAACTGTATCAACGCGACGGCATCACCCGCCTCGGGGGCATCACAATTGATCAGCCCGGCGGTGCCACGCTGGACCTCGACGAATCTGAGACCGGCAGATTGTTCATGATTCCCGACGGTTCTGTCGTGTGGGCCCTCACCTTGAGAGAACAGGGCGACGCACCGGCCGGCCTCGATGTCATGTCGAACAACCCCTTCATGGCGGAGGACGAGAACACCAGTGTCATCGCCTACAGGGATGACGAGGGGACCTCCCTACGCGTGGACGCACTCTATATCCGCCGTCTGGTGCTCGCCGACGACGCCCCCGAGCGACTGGCCACGGTCGCATTTGGCCTGATGGCGATCTCGGCTTACCGGCTCGGCTTTGACTCTATCTCACTCTTCGCGGCTGGAAACGGGCCTGTAGACCCTGACGACCCGGAGGGCTTTGTCGGATTCGCCGTGTGGCCAAAATTCGGGTTTGACGCGCCACTCGAAGCCGCCGACCTGAACGTGGCGCCCTCCGAGGACTTGCGGGCTTGCCGCACGGTCCAGGAAGTCATTGCGATCGACTTTGAATGGTGGAATGACAATGGCCGTGGCCGGGATATGCGCTTTGACTTGAGCGCCGGCAGTCGCAGTTGGGGGATTCTGCTAAACTACCTCTATCAATCACTCCCTCTGCCGGAGATTGAACCATGACCGCTTTAAAGAAACCCGCCCAAAGCCAGACCAGTGCCTACAAACTGGCAGCGGCCGCTCGCCGTGCAAAAATCGCTTCCATCGGTGCTCCGATCGTCGGCGAGGTTAAGCCGTCCCAGGGCCGAATCCGTGTCACGCTGAGTGGCAAAGCCATCAGCCGGGACGCCCGTTCCGGGGTATTCGGACCGTCTTCCATCGACATTCCTGAATTTTCCAGCGCCCGAAAGCGCAAATCAGCGTGAGCAAGCGGCCGTTGGCCGCTTTTTTGCGAGCACTTTCGCGCGCGAAACTCCACCAGACGCTTCGACTCTCCGTATGGTTCTGTCGCGTTGTTGATCAGAGGTGAAGATTTTCCCGGAATGGCACAGCGCCCATCAAACTGGGCGGACCTTTCTCGCCAGCGCATAAAATTGTTCGGCGAACGGCATCGCATCGGTAGCGTCGATGGCGAACTGGCCCTTACGGATCATGTGCATCAGCTCGATGCCAGCGAGCACCGCGCCGGCGGACCGGAATGATTTGAAGTTGAGCATCGGCCTGGTCACCCTCTTGATAGCGCGGTGTGTTGTCACCTGGCGACTCCGGGACGGGCTGCGGCCGGCTTCACAGCGCATGCGGCGGCTCAAGGGGCGTGCCAGCGGGGGGTGCTGGCGCGACGCTTGAAAGCGGGTCGTTCTCACTTCAGGGTGTCTGCATGTACGCCGATGTCGCCGGGGCTGGCCAGCTGCAGCAGGTCGCCGAGCGCAGCAAGGCGCGCTGGAGCGGAGCGGAAGGCCGCCGGACCGAGCCCGGGCTTTATCGGGGCTCGGTTCACGAGAGGCCGGGGTTTCGGCCCAATGGTTGCTGTTCTCTTGCTCTTAGTCCATGACGGACAGTGGAGCGCAAGCCAATGCGGCATTGGCGCGACGAAGTTGCCACGGAGGCGCCCGCCGCAGCCTTCTTCTGGAACAGCCGGCCGTTGGGCAGGTGCGCGCGTCGAATGAGCTACGCAGGCGCGGAACTCGACCGGGCTACTATTACAAACGACGAAAAGTTGTGTTTTACCAACACAACTAAGAACCCAGACGTCACTCCTTTTGCAGCCAAAATGTGGATGCGGACGAATTCCGACGAGTGTACATTGAAGCGGAAATACTGTGTTTTTACCCAGTAAAAACACTCGAGGCGCATCAAAATTGCAAGCATCGAATGTGCCACCATAATCCTCAGGAGTGGGGCCTACGATAAAGGTTTGCAACTTTCGGCAGCAGACCCGGCCACTTGCCACTGGTGAGATCCTCCAGCAGCGGGTAAAATGCTTTGATGAAATCACAAATATTATCAGATGGATATACTGCCCATTTCTCTGGTCATGAGACATTTCCGCTTCGGCAGATGTGGTTAAAGAAAGCATTTCAACAAACAGGCAACGACGGCTTGATCCTGAAATCCACTTTTACTGCTGAGAGTGCGATCGCTGAATTTGGGGTCGGTAAAAATATGGTTGCGGCGATCCGTCATTGGGCGCTTGCATGTGATGTTCTACGCGACACATCTCCGACGGCATACTCCGTATCTCCTATCGCACGAGAAATTTTCCGAGATGGCGGATTAGATCCGTATTCCGAGAATCCTTCCACAGCTTGGTATGTACATTGGTGGCTGGCAGGAAAAGGAAACCGAGCGACCACATGGTATTGGCTGTTCAATCATGTGACAGCGCCAGCATTTTCAAGAGATGAGCTTGAGGCTCCTTTGGCAGAATTTGCCCGCAAACTCGATCCCAAACGTAAGCTTTCGGCTTCCACCCTTTCCCGAGACATAGAAACTTGTCTGCGCGGCTATGCGCCTCGATCTGCGGGAGGAACGCCCGAGGATTTCGCAGAGCCTATGCTCGGTGAACTTGGCCTTATTAGCGAAGAACACAAAGGTCACTTCGCTTTTCGGCGAGGACCGAAAGCGACACTTGAAAACGGCCTGTTTGCCTTCGCATTGCTCGATTTTTGGGATCGCTCTGCGCCCGGACTCAGCTCTCTCGCATTTGAAGCGATTGCATATGGAGAGGGATCTCCCGGCAGAGTCTTCAAGCTCGACGAAGATTCCGTCGCCGAACGACTCCTTGCTCTTGAGGACTTGACCAAAGGTGTTCTTTCTTGGACTGACACCGCTGGGCTCAGGCAAGTTCACCGCATGAAGAAAGTCACCGATGAATTCAAAATACGTATGATCGCCAAAGCCTATGTCTGAAACAAAACCAACAATGCTGTCTGACTTGGTGCGCATTTCTCGGAACTATCAGCGGTCGATACGGGTCGATATTGATTTCGGACGTAGTGATGCGCTCGAAGGATATATATGCCACGGTACTGCCATGGCTGTGCTGGACAGCATGTCAAAGCAGCTTCTTGAGAGCAACCAACGAGCATTCACCTGGACTGGGCCGTTCGGTGGAGGCAAATCCTCGCTGGCAGTTGCGCTTGCAAGCGCCCTTTCGCGTGATCGTGCTCTACGCGCCAAAGCTCGTCGCATTTTGCCCTTGGATAGTTTACCGGCCTTTGATAAGGCGTTTCCTGTGCGCAAAGGTTGGCTCACGCTCCCTGTTGTTGGCAAGCGCACTAGTGTAGTTTCAGAATTAAGCCAAGCTCTGAGCATGGCACAGGGTCGTACCAAAGATTCGAAAAAGCCATCTGCGGCCGTAGCCACAACCTTAATCGCGGAGATCTGTCGCGAGGCAGGTCGAGGGGAACATGACGGAATTTTTATCGTCATTGATGAGATGGGAAAATTCCTGGAAGCGGCGGCACTAGGATCTGGCGATGACGTATATTTCTTCCAAGAGCTTGCGGAAGCCGCGGCGCGTGCATCTGGGAAAGTTATAGTCGTCGGCATTCTCCATCAATCATTCGGTCAATATGCAACTCGTCTAGGTATCGACACACGCGAAGACTGGACTAAGGTTCAAGGCCGATATTCCGACATTCCACTCGTGGCAGCTAGCGATGAAGTGGTCGAACTAGTCGGACGTGCGATCAGTGTGGATAAGCGGCCGGCGTGGATGCTAGATGCGTCTGAAACAGTCGCTGCCTCTATTCGAGGCCGGCGCCTGGCCGTTGGGAAGGATTTTGGCCAAAGCCTTTGCGCATGCTGGCCCCTACATCCCACGATGGCTGCCCTACTGGGACCGATTTCCAAACGACAGTTCGGCCAGAACGAACGCAGCACTTTTGGTTTTCTCGCATCGGTCGAGCCGAACGGCTTCCGTTTTTACCTCGAAACCACTCCTGTGGAGACCGCGACTTGGTATCGGCCTAGCAATTATTGGGACTATCTTCGGTCGAATTTGGAGCCCGCAATTTTGGCCTCTTCCGATGGGCACCGGTGGGCGCAGGCAGTGGAAGCAGTTGAGCGTACAGAAGCGAAAACGACAGACCCCCTCCTCATCGAACTCATTAAGAATATCGCAGTGATCGACCTGTTCCGTAATGGATCCGGACTGGCAGCTGAAGCCGAAATTTTTAGCGCTTTGTTCTTTGACACTAAGAAAGCGGATATTGACGCGGCGCTCGAGCAGCTGACGCAATGGCGCGTCATTTTGTTCAAACGGCACATTGGAGCTTGGTCGGTATTTGAAGGCAGTGACTTCGACATTGATGCCGCAGTTAATCAGACGCGCGCGGCCATGCCTGGAGTGGACTTCGCCTTACTTACATCTTTATCAAATCTGTACCCTGTTGTTGCCAAGCGCCACTATCATGAAACAGGCACTATGCGTTGGATGAACATGCAGCTTTGCAGGTTGGATGACGCCCAACGCATTGCGACAACTTTCCAGCCGCAGAAAGGCGAGTTCGGCCTTTTCCTATTGGCGCTACCAAGGAAAAATATAGGAGCAAAGGCGGCGCTCCATGCATGTCAGGAAGCGGCAAGAACGACACCTTGGCCAGTTGCCGTTGGCGTCCCTCCAAATCATGGGAAGATCGATGCCCTTGGCGCGGAGATGCTTTCTCTTCAAGAGGTCCAGTCTCGCCATGAGCTTAGCGGCGACCCTGTTGCCAGACGCGAAGTTCAGGCCCGACTTTCATCAGTTCGGGCCAATCTCGAGGCGCAGCTCCGGGCGGCCGTTGCGCAGGCGGAGTGGGTAACTGATGATGAGAATATCTATGCCGGCATTCGATTGTCTCCAATAGCATCGAGCCTCGCGGAAAAACTCTACCATAACGCCCCTGAGTTATGGAGCGAACTCGTAAATCGTGAAAGCCTATCTAGCAATAGTGTTAAAGCTCGACGTGACCTTCTTTATCGCATGTTAGATCACGAGAATGAACCTAACCTCGGCGTCGTCGGATATCCTGCTGATCGAGGTCTTTACGAAACCCTACTGCGCAGTACCGGCCTGCACCGCGAAGACTCCGACGGGGTGTGGCGGTTATTACCGCCGACGAAGGAGATTTCGCCGTCTTTCATGAAGCTTTGGGATGCCACGAAGCGATTGTTCGAATCAGGTGAAAAACGGATAAGTGCAACGGACATTCACCAGCTTTGGTCCGCGCCTCCCTTCGGGGTCCGAAACGGAGCAGTAGCAGTGTTCTTGACTGCGTTCATATTGGCCCATAAAGGGAATGTTGCGGTCTACAAGGACGGGATTTTTATTCCAAGGGTTACAGACGCCGACATTGATGAGTATTTGCAAGATCAGCGCCGATTCTCGCTGCGCTGGGTTGTTATTGACGACGAGAAGATTCGCATTCTTGCTGGAATCGCCCGCATTCTCGCGGAGGCAGGCGCCGCATCATTGGCACGCGATCCGTTAGAGGCAGCACGCGGCCTCGTATCACTTGTGTTTAACCTCCCGGCCTGGAGCCAGAGAACTCATCGCATTAGTGACAGAGCAAGGTCCGTTCGCGATATGCTGCTTAAAGCAAGCGATCCACACAAAGTGTTGTTTGTGGATTTGGCCACGATCTTTGGCACAGAAGATGGGCAGTCCTATGTGGACGCCCTTCGCGGACCTGTAATTGAACTCGCAGGCGCTTATGACGCTTTACTGCGGCAAGTTGAGTCCTCAATGCTTGAGGCCCTTGATGCTCCAGAAGATGACCTCGATCATCTCAAGTCCCGAGCAGAGGCAGTGGCAGGGGTGACCGGTGACCTTAGACAAGACGCATTCTCAGCCCGTTTGGCGAAGCATGATGGCAGCAAGGAAAGCGTCGAAGGAATTTTGAGTCTGGCAGTCAATAAGCCTACTAGGGACTGGACGGATCGTGATGTCGACGCAGCGATGCTCGAAATCACGCGCTTTGCATTACGCTTCCGACAGACCGAAGCATTCGTCGCTGTAAGAGGCCGCAAGCCAACTAGCGAAGCGTTTGCCGTTGTAATCGGTACCGGCGCACAGACCAGAACCGTGTCGCGCGAATTCGCGGTATCGGATCGACATCGTGTGGCAGTCGAGAAAATGACTGAGGAAATGGTTGCACGAATGAAGGGGGCTGGACTTGGCGTCGATGCCCTCTTGGCGGTTCTTGCCCGCACTGGCCTTCGTTTGACAGCAGACGACGACGCTTCAACGGAGAATCTAAATGGCTAATAAACACGTCCTTGGAATTTCAGGAGGCAAAGACAGCGCGGCGCTTGCCGTGTATGTCCGCCAAACCCATCCAGAGTTAGATATTGAGTATTTTTTCACCGATACAGGAAAAGAACTTCCCGAAGTGTACGAATTCCTCGGTCGCCTAGAGGGATTTCTTGGCAAACCAATTGCGCGCCTAAATCCTCGGCGCGATTTCGACTTTTGGCTACGCGAGTATCATCATTTCCTCCCGTCGGCCCAAACACGCTGGTGTACCCGGCAGTTGAAACTTGCCCCTTTCGAACAATGGATCCGTCCCATGCTGACCGCCGGCGATACCGTGACGACCTACGTCGCCATCCGCGCAGACGAAGAGTATCGCGAAGGGTACACCTCGAAGCACCCAAACTTGAAAGTCCGACTACCGTTCAGGGAAGATGGCATAGACAAGCCGGGTGTAATGGACATCCTGGCCTCATCCGGTGTTGGCGTTCCCGAGTACTACGATTGGCGCTCTCGCAGCGGATGTACTTTCTGTTTCTTCCAACAAAAAATCGAATGGGTACGACTCAAAGAACGTCACCCCGAATCGTTCGAAGAAGCAAAGCAATATGAAAAAAATGCTTTGGAACATGGATCGCCGTTCACATGGTCGCAAGGCGAACCCTTGACGGAATTGGAGAAACCCAAAAGGGTTATTCAAATCATGGCTGATTTTGAGGATCGCAAAGCCAGGGAGCTTAAACGTCGCCCAGTCAATCCGCTTAGGCCCGTCGAACTTCTTGAGGACATTGATGATCTCTATGGAGTTGATGAAGGCGGAGGAGCATGTGTTGTCTGCCACAAATGAACTGATCTTACGGAAGCCAATAATTTCCACTTGTGATGTAGTTTGTCAGCCGATAGAAACCTGTTGTACACGCGCTGCCCGCTTTAAACTGGTGACTAAAAATGGAATCATCGACCAGGCAATGATCGGCATTGAGTCATCGCGTCCACGGCCTCACCACAAATACACTCCAGCAACCAGAAGATTCGTATTGCTATGATGTCTTCAACAATGCGCGCAACTTCGCAAGGCTGGCCTTAGTCCGCGGTGCTTGCCCTGCCTGCACTAAGAGCTGGGTTTCCGCCAAAACCGCCTTCGACGTAATCATAGTCGCGCCGACTGGATCCCAAAGCAAATGGCTCCAGATGGGGTTGAAAAGGCTAAGATCGACCTTCTTCAGAATTGAAATAGCTGCTTTCATAGGCACATCCCGGGTATAAAGGAGACTTACAGCGCGCGCGAAGACTTTTTGCCCAATTGGCCGAAATAGAAGATGATTTACGGCGTCCGTTCGAAATTCGCGAGCACGTGCACTTTTGTCACGGAACATTTTCTTGTATTCAGGTATGGCTTTCACCATCTCGTCAAAATATTCAATGCAGTACTCTGTCATTGCTTCAAGGTCCTCGTCCGCCGGCCTAGCTGATTCAAAATCCTTTCTGCCATCGGATCCATAAAGTTCTCTGACAATTTCATATAATCCGACGACACTCGTCATAGCATGCTCCTCAGCGGGAGGCACAGAGCCATTGCTGGTATATAGGATATGGCGCCTCGCATCTTCGAAGATCCAATGTCTGTCAATTAGTTGACGAGTAACAATCGCAATACCATTGTCTTCATCGAGAGCGATCGTTGAGGCAAGCGAGACGCGCTTTGCCTTCTTATTCACGGTTGTGAAAAGGCGCCTCGTGCGCAACCGGCCTTCAGCAGTAGACGCGTCGTGACCGACGAAAATTGCGGTGATTTCATCACTATTAATCGCGTCTTCACTTTCTAAGCCGGCCAAAGCAGCCTTGATGCCGGCAACACGATGTTGTCCATCAATCGCAAAGAGTTTTTCGTTACCCGATAATTTCAATAAACCGAGCTTCCCTGCTATCCGCTCTTGCTGATCCTCCGTCGCATTTAGCGCATTGATCTTGAAGTTCACTTCAAGGGGCGCCCACTCCGGGCTGCCATCGTAAATTCCGATTATCAAAGCACCGAGGAAGCGCTGTGGGGTCTGGAGAATATACAAAGCAATCGCCTCCGAATGGCTGTCAATTGCTTCACGCTGTATCCAGGACGACAATTGTTTGCGTTCGTGAATTTCGTCGGGGTCTTTGACCAGGAATGCGACATCATGCAATGTAAGTGACGTCGTATAGTAATTCCAGTCCCCTACACGAGAGCGGATGGCAGGCAAAAGCGTCGTGGATGTCATTAGAAAGCTCTCATAATCTTGCTTGTTTCCGCATCGTATTGTTTGTTGAATGGCGGGCGAAATGCTCGGATCATTTCATCCTCGAGTTGCTCAGCGAGTTCAACAGTAGCAGTTGTTGTAAAAAAATACTGCAAATGCCCCTTCCATTGGTTCAGCATCCTCCAAACCATTGGGCGGTTGGATAGCTTGAACTCTTTATCAATCTCACCAATATATGCTGCAACCCGATGATATAGACTCGTCGCCTTTCCGACGTAAAAGAGCGCATTGCCCGAATCAAAGTCAAAAATATTGGGCGTCACTACAAAGACGTATACGCCGGGTAGCTTAGGTAGTGTTGATCGAGGAACCGGAGGGAAACTTGTCTTTCGCCAACTCGGCGAAAGCACAGCTGCTTTTTGCCAGGCCTCGGGTAGAAACATCATCGTAACAAAATGGGCGTTCGCATGAGCCAAGTCATGTATGTCCTTTGCCGTGGATGTCGCAGCAGTGGACGCAACAGCTACTGGGGGCGACAACGCGACCTTTGCAGCTGGAGAACTGCGCGCTATTCGCTTTGTAACGATGACAGGCACAGGCGGCGCCTTAAAGGACCGTGGTGCCGAAATAGGTAGTTTCGTGGCTTTTTTCATTTTTCTCTTGTCGCAGCCTCAATCGAACTATCGAATTATTTTCTGACCACGTTCAACGATGGAGAAAATTCAAATGGATCCACTGCCGCCAATTGACTGCGCACCCGCTCTCGCAGCGCCATGGCCGGCCTCAACACGTAGGCGTTGTAGTCGACATCATCAGGGTTCAACATGAGTAGCTTAGAGAGTGCAGAAGCAAGCTTCTCAACAGCTTTTGTATCTCTCGCGTCTCCTGCTAGCTTAGGGAAATTACCAAACTTGAATTCATCGGCAGCGACATGCCGAAGTTGATGTGCGTACTCACCAAACACGTCGGCCTTAAAACCGAAACCGTTTGCAGCAGAGTCGGTTTGGAATCGAGGGATCTCCCAGCCTGGCAATATGCCGTGAAAGCGGTCAAGCAATGCAGAATCATGAAACATTTCTGGCATTTCCCTAATATAGTCTTGACGGCTCGGCTGGCCGTTATACAGTTCGATGTTTGCCAATATCATCAACCCGCACTCGCTTGTCGTCTGATGAGAGGCAACCGTGTACTTTCCAGATTCAAGGTAGTCCTTGAACTTGGCATGAATATTATCCGCACCTTGGAAATTTATCGACTGGCCTTCATCAAGCACCAAGAGATCGTAGCGCCCACCCAACAACCCAGTTTCCTTCGTGCTCATATTAAAGAAGAGCTGCGCTTGAGAAAGTGCTCCGCCACTATTCAACCAGACATAACGACTTAAATTCGAATAGACGAACGATTTTCCCGTCCCCTTGGGGGCCAGTTCCATCATGTTGACATTGGTCTGAACTAACGGTATTAATCGCTGGATCAAGCAAAACCGCTGTGAAGGCGTATAGGCAACCGGCTCCAACCCCATCGTACGGATCAACACATCGATCCACTCCCCTGTAGAAAACTCCGCGCGCGCATCGACCAGATTCTTCAGGGATACACGACCTGACTGCATCGGTTTGAAATCAATAAGCTGGACAACTTTTTGCTCGCGGACATAGAACAGCCGGCCGGCGCCCCACAAGCCTCCACGCAAGAGGTCGGGATTCTCTTCAATCGTCTGGGCATCGACGCTCACCTTGCCCTCATCAAGCGATGGCACTTGAACGAATTTGCAATCTTTTTGTAAATCTATTCTTGCTGAAAAATTGTCGAGCACAGTAACCTGAGCACCATTATGCAAACGATCTCGGAAGATTTGCTTGTCCGTCTTGGCGGGCAAATGCTTCTGAATAAAATCTAGTATCAGCTTTTTTGTGGTCTGCGCGTCGTCTTCGGGTTTGCTAAAACGAGTTACCAACCACTCTTCGACGAAGCTAGGGATGGTGCGCGCATTGCGAATACCAAGCTTTCGCACTAACGCTTTATCGATCACCAAGTCGCCGAACAAGGCAACCAACTTGCTATCAAAATTGTCCATACAATTCCCGCTCAGTCAAACATATTGTCAAAATCAATCGCGCCCTGCCCACGTATCAGCACTCGTGGCTGCAACGTTACGTCCAGGCCCAGGTCGACGACCGTATACGTGGTTGCCCCAGGCGTCAGAAAGCGCAACGAAAAGCTGATACCGACAGCTCCTTCCTGGGGCACATTAGCCCGTAGGTGCAATGAAAATGAAACGGACTCATTCGCTGCTAATGCGTTAATCTTATATTCGCCAGAAAACGGTGCGGCGGCGGCAATGGAAATTCCTCGCAATGCCAACTGCCCCCCTGTCAGTATTAACTGAACCGACCAACCGTCGCTACTCAACGAGGCAAGGGCTCGCTCCAGTTGCAGCTTTAACGGCCAGGTTTCATCTCGACGCATTGGCCGGATGGAGATCAACGGGATAAGCACTTCCTCGGGCGTCAGGCCACCATGTACAAACGGCTGTTCTTTTTTTATCAGACGAACACGATCTCGAGGAATCAAATAACTACTTTCTGGTGCTCCTTCGGCGCGGATCTTATAGAAATCGTCAGGGGCAGGAATCTTGCTGTTGGCGGCTCGTACGTAACGCTCACCAACATTTCCAATTTCCTTCCTAAACGGAAATTCACGGACTTCATCAATTTTCGTCAATCCATGATCGGCCGTGATAAAAATTTCGACGTCTTTGCCCCTAGTCTCAGCTTCCAACATCCACTGCGACACCCATTTAATAATTTTTGAATTCACTATTTGCAATTGCGCGACGAGATCGCCGTAATGCAGGCATTCATGCAGCTTGTCATCGAGTTGGTTCTCGAAGAAAACTAAGAGCCGTGTCGATGGATTCATGATTTTCGCGCCGGCGGTCCAACCTTTCAAAAACTGGTATTCAGCAGAGCGAGGCACCAAGTCTTGATATGACGCGCCTATTGCGCTGGCATCATCGCCAGAACATTTGTGCACATCCTTGCCGGCAGCAACGGCAAGTTTTCCGATTTCGGTAATGGTAGGAAGCGGCGCAAACAATATCCGTTCCTCTACGTGAAACTCACCTTCCGCCGCGCGGAGTTGATCAACAAGCGCCCTACTCAGAATTGCGCCTAGGGCATCGACAACAAGCAAGACAACGATTTTCTCCTGTGCCAAAGCCTTTCTCACCGCCCCAGACACCGCCCTCCAATTCCATTGCTGATTGAGCAGGCGAGTAGGTTGAGCCATTACCCAATCACTGAAGCTCTGACTGATAAGTTGTGCAGGCTCGCCGCCATGGCGAAATGCGTTGGCGGCATATTGCAAGTAGCCCTGCGCCCAATCCATCGCTTCCTTGGCACTGCTGTTGATATCGAGAGGCAATGGTGGAGCAACTTGCAATTGAAGTTGAATGGCGTTCTCAATGTCCAACGTATCAGGGCGTTCCAAACTACGGACAGCTTTCAACAGTGACTCAGTCGCGAGCGCCGGCTTCGCCTCCAACGCCAGAACGATGGTGTCCAACTGAATTCTGTCGTATCCAAAAATGATCGCGGAAATTTCTTCGGCGCTGACGAGTCCCTTATCAACAGCCTGGATTACCCTCTGCGTCAACGAAAGAACAGTTTTTCCCACATCAATCGTGTCCCACCAATCGGGCGTCACAGTCAATTTGGCCGATAAGGACAATGGTATATGACGAGGTGCAACTGGAAATGTGATTCCACTTCGAGACACAAATGTACGAATTTGTTCAACGACGTTCTCGCGAAAAATAGCATCTAGCTGGAGCGCAAAATTGTCGACCTGAAGCATTTGGAATATCAAGGCAATTTCCGCTTGTCCCAACTTGATTGCTAAGAAACGTCCCATATGCGATCTAACTTCTTCGCTCGCTACAAGCCGTTGAATCGGCAACGGAATATTTCTTATTGAGCGCAGCAGCATTTCCGGTGATGATGCAGTTACCAGGAATGGGTCTACCAGATAGAGTAGTTTCAGGTCAACGCTAAGTGAGAGAAACTCCTGAGTCGTTGGGAAAACCTTATCAAGCAGGCCGAAATCAACAATAAACTGATCTGTACACCAACCAGGCAAGACTCCGAGAATTTTACGGGCGAGTTCGCCTTTGGCGCTGACGTACACGACCTTCAGATCTGCGAGACCTTCCATGTCTTCGAAGAGACGAAATGCCTGCCTGTCCATTCGCAATCGAATGACATCTGCGCTTGGTGCAATTAGATGGGCACGAACATGCGATCTAGCCGCCCGTGCTCCTCCGGCATCCGTCACCTCAATATCGACCGGCTGCCGCGAGATCCGCAGCGGATCAATAAGCAGTTCAACTCTCGCCATCGCAGCTACCTGCCTTTGATTTGTTCGATTACGTCATACAAGAAGGCAATGAGTTCCGTTTCTGAAATCTGGGCTTCGTCTTGTACGCGTCCGATGAGGTTCCGCAGCACTGGTTTCCACTGTTGTGAGTCAAACTGGTGTTCAAATTCACCGGCCGGGCGGTCTGCATTACCAGGACGTTCAGTTCCGTCGTCGCTACCGACCACCGCGTGCCGCACAGACTCCTGTTTCGTGTCGTCCAACAGTACAAGCGCTGATGCCGCAGTCATCAACTGCTGAATCTCGTGAATTGCGTATCCGACCTGAAGCTCTTCTAGCTTATCTATCGGACATCCAGCCGCACTTTCAACCATCCGAACGCAAGCTGAGTCGCTCAAAGGCCGTACCGCAAGAATCGAAGCGGCGTCTATACCTAGATCGCTCACCTTGCGCAGCCGCTCCAGGAATAGTTTCCAATCGTCGGCAGAATCACCAGCAGGAATTTTTTCGCGAACGAATTTAATAATCTTGAATCGGGTTTCGTTCTCAACTCGAAGGGCATCGGTAAGAATTTCCACCAGGAGCGTACGTGCAGTGGCCATTGCCTCATAAGGAGGATTGGCCCCCTGCAGTCGCTTTGATGAGTCGATCAAAGCCGCAAGCTTTTCAACGATTTCGTGGGATGTAATTCCGACGGATCTAAACGTATCGCATAGCTCGCGCAAGCGCTTGTCAAGCTCCGGCGATTTGGCAATGTCCGCTGGAATCGCTCTAATGAGGGCACGCAGTGCATCGACGGCCTGTCGACCGCGATCGTGAAGGTTGCGCTCCCACGTAGTCGCCTCACCGTCAATCTTATCAATTGCGTTCTTCAAGACTTCAAGAACATTCAGTTGGTAGGTAGTGAAATCGCCAAATCGCGCCCCCACGCGAGGGTCACTCATGCCTTCACAAATGTTCTTGGCGGCTGAACCGCCACTCGGCCATATCAGCTTCGCCACATCCTTTTGCAATGCAAAAGCGATAAATACGGGGATTGCACCAAATGGCAAACCAAAAGGTTCCCCACTTAATTCCTTCGCCAGCTCAATCAGCTGAAATGGCTTTTCTTGACGACGTAACAATCTCTTGCGGATGAGTTCAACAACTTGCTTGACGCTCCCCTGCACTTCCTCGGGGCGCTTGAGATCCCATCCTGAGGCACGTTCTATGAATAGATTGTTCGCACCCAAGATGCCGTCTACAACTGCACCGGCCTCACCATTCTCGGGAAAACCGAGCAAATTATTTTGATAGGCGTCGTTTGTTGCAAACTCAAGAATATGTTCGACGATATCAAGCGTCTCTTTTGAATTTGCAGAAGAGGCATCTCCGTGGACATTGCGCTTCCTCTGCGGCGCCCGAACGGCCAATTCCAGATTGAATGTCTGATCGAGTATTGTTTGCATCGCTCCACGAAACGCACTCCATGAATCAGCGGCGACCCCGGCAGGCTGACCCTGATGTACAATTTTCGTCGTACTTCGGCGTATGCCTTCACGCCCAAATAAAAGGCTGAAGGCCGCGAGCAGTTCGGTACGCACGCTTTCGAACTTCGCTAGCAATCGAATCCGCGTACCTTCATTGTGGGACTGGGTAAGTAGCCCCATGATCCCCAGGTAGCGCTGCAAGAGCTGTCGAACGCCCATGGGTTCAGCATAGCTAAGCCAATAAAACATACTTGCCCTGGGCTTCTCAATCAGCGCCGCCTCCAGTTCCTTGACTTGCTCAAGGTTTTCATGGAGAACAATCACTACCTTGGCGGCAGCGTTCACGTGTGCTCGTGTGGTCAACACTTTTTCGGGAGCCATGGCTTCCACCACATAGGAGCGTACGACTCCGTTCGGTGACGGATCGAGGTAGTGGTGTCCGAGCATTGGGAGAATGTCGTTCGCCAGCACTGAATACTGGGAAAAGTACTCAGCGATCGAACAATTTGGTATTTTTGTAACCGCTTCGTCAATGAGTTTATCGACATTCGTCGATCCGTCGCCACCCGCCTTCCACAGCCCAGTCGTGTCATTTTTCCATAGCAGACCAGCATCACTCAGCCAACTAAGTGCCGCGCGGAGCGATTCCGACTCCAAGTCCGCATAGCCCGCGTCGTGCAAGGCTGCTGCGAGAAATTGATCGCTTGATTGAAAACCCTGACCAAGGACGGACGAAAGGAGCACAACAGCCAACACATTCCTTCGTTCGTTGACCGCTTCCGCACTCGCACCTTCAGATTCTGTCTGGGCTGCGTTTGAAAGGTATGCGTCGAGTTGCTCGCCCATTCCAGAGCTGCGTATTCTATCTGCATAGTATTCAACAACCTCGCCAACTCTTACAAGCTCCTTGTCAAACGGCGCATCCTCAGTAACTTCAATTTCGAACCGTTTTCTTTCCTCAAGCTTAGGCAGGAACGTAAACGCTGTTCGCGTCACAGCAGCGTATTCATTCGATAGCGCCAGCAATGCAGCAGCCGTAATTGGATGCAACGGATAACAGTTCTCGACGATGAATTCGACCTTGCTGCCCAAATGCGAGAACAGTGCTAACGGCCTGCAGGCATCACTTACCCTGGAAATCTGTGCTCTGGCTTGAATCAGTACGCATTCCATTTCAGGTGTTTGAGAAATCTGTGCCGCCAGAAGATGATATCCCTCTGCCTCGGCCGCCTTCAACTCGACCTTCATTGCAGTAAAGCGGCCCTCGATCGTCTCAAGGCGTTGTTTCAATCCATCGGGCGCGTTTTGCCGCGGTCCATACTCCGCAAGTCCAACGTGCGTCAGGCCAATGAACAAGGTATGGCCGTGAGCAGGACTGCAAACTTTCTCAATAAACTGCTGCAATTCGATGATTTCACGCTGCGCATTTCGCATGCTATTGTTCAGCATGTCCTCGATCGCAAAGCCGAGTTCGTCCCAAATAACCGCAATGCCCCGGTACTTCCGTTTCCCCATTGCGGCTGCAGCGCCGAGATAGATATCAATCACACTGCTTGCGCCAAACTGCTCAGGGGAGAAAGGCGAGCCAAGGGTAACGACTACATGCCACTCACCGAATATTTTCAATGCGGTCGACTCGTGCTGGAGCAAGCCAACGCGCAGCTCCGCAGTGTTGTTGTATCGAGAATCGAATCCCTGGCCCGGAAGGTAATCATCAGCAAGTGCTGGACGTCCTTCAAGCATTGCATCCAAGCGCTGCACTGCTACGTCGAAAGTCGTATTTGGAAGTAGTTCGTCGGCAGAGAATAAGTTCGAATCTTTGATAGCGCGATACAACGCCTCTACTAGCGCTTGCTGAATCGAGCCCGCCTGATTTCCATAAATCGGAACTACAAAATAGGGTAAGGCATCATCATCACTAGGGGGCAGAAACGTTCCCTTAAGCGCTGACGCCAGCCTGCTCTCGCCAACATTGGAAAGTCTGCCAAGAAACGTGGCGAATTCCTGGCCAGCGACACCGTCGCGCAACATTTGTCCAACTAACACAGCTAGTCGACTCTTGCCGGCCCCGTATGTTCCGAACCAATTCAATGCGCGGTCCTGCATATTCGCATCGGGCTGAACTGCACGTTCGATTTTTCTTAGAATTGCAATAGCAGCATCCGTCGGCATGAACGTCGCGGCGAGTTCACGCTCCCCAAGGCCACTCGTCAGGTCGATTGCAGACTGGCCTCGCTGAACGCTAATTAGGTCACTAAGTTTCATTGTCATTGCTCGTATTTTGAACTGAGGATCGCAAAATTCGACTCACCGATATCATTGCGATGAAAATAGCTTTGAAGATGGCTCATATTCAGCGGAGTCGAGGCGTAAACAACGTAAACTTTGTTGCGTCCGTATGTTTGTGCCAAGTTCGACCAAAACACGCGCCTATCATCATCAGGCCATCCGAGCATCCACTCTTCCGGCAAGTTTACGATCAGCCCATCGGGATGTTCTATGCCAAAGATCGCGTGGCAAAACTCGTAACGAGAAATTGGTGCTTGCGGCGCACCGTTGTGGCCGGGTCGATCCCAAATTTCGACCGGTGCCAGTATTTGCATCAGCTTTCGCTTCAACAATTGGAGCCCAGGCATTGAATTTGCCAAAAAGGCCAATCCTAAATAACGTGGAGAACTTCGCGCCCTCGAAGCCAAAAATTCCTTTAGCTCCGACTCAATCATATTTACATCCACGTATCGGCTCCCTCTTGAAGCAAGGTCACCAAAATTCGTTCGAGCGTAAAAGAGTGATCGAATGACAATGAATCAAGGTTAGCGGCCGTCGTATAGTTGACACCATGATCTTCCCGATTTAGTGTCCTGAGTCGTTGCCGCAGTTCGTCCTGGGAAAGCGCCAAGAAGTGATGAAGTCCGACGGACACAAGCTCGCCAAAAGCGATCGACGTTCGCGTGACATAGTGGCGCTGTCGAGCTAGTGCCAAACCCAACAATATCGCACCGTCAGGAACGGTTGCACGAGCTAGCCGCCAGGAGAGGGCATCCGCAGTATTATCGCTGCCTCCCCGCCCATGCTTGGTAAGTTCAACGATTCCCAAACCTTCGAGCGGGCCGTCGCGGCGGAACATATTGAGGACACCTTCAAGATATGTGTCCAAGGTAGAACTTGACTGCCCGGTGCCAAGAGCAAGGATCTTTTCCTTCAGCTCAGAGATTCCGTTAAGCGCGCGGATCTCGGTATCCAATGATTTAAATAAGGCATCGTATGGATACTGGTCTTCCCCCATACAACACAAAAGATGAAACGCCCACCATGACGACGATTTTTGAAATTTAGGGTCATTATCAAGGAAGCATTTTCCGACCCGCGTCAGGAGATGGGTGTTTCCTTCGCGCTTGATCAGCTGGGCGGCTTGCAGCCAATTTTTTATCGCGGTGAGCTGATTCTTTCCAGCAATAAGTTCTAAACGGGCGCTTCGAATTTGCGCGCCAGCAAACACTGATGAATTTTTTTGAACAGCAAGAAGTCCGGCACTGGCCCACCACCTGCTAAGGGCAAATGTTTGAGTATCTAATGGCATAAACAGGAACCAAGGAAACGAAACGCATGGACGGGACGCGGTTATGAGGTTCGGTCTATCCGTGGTGGCGAAATAGAAGTGAAAGCACATGCCGCTTGGCAACAAAACATTGACTGATTGTAACAGGTCGTCAATTGTTGGGATACTCACAGTGCTTGGAAAATTCACTCTTAAAAACAACTTAGAACGACCATGATTGGCCAGTCAACTTCCGAACGGCTTCGCTGCTGCTCATCGAGCCTAAGGCGGCTGCCGAGTGCGACGCAGGCAGTACCCCGCACACACGCAGCGCCAGCGGCAAGGCGACGGACCATGGCAATTGCCTATATTTAGCCTGCCCAGCAGCTGGCTGCGTCAACTACGAAACTTCCAACCGCGCCGTCCGACTCTTGGCAGGCAGTGCCGCGATTAAGAGCATGCTGCGTGAAATGGTCCGTAACGCAACTGCCGGGAGTCAAGTCATCGGTATTTCTGTGTGTTGGCGCCGACCTAAAATTGACCCACCACGCCGATCCAAATTTGACCCAGGGCGGGGCGCTGCGTTATTGAGTAGCAGCTGTGGATAAGTATACCAAATAAAGGACGGGGGATTCGTGGAGGGCGTAGCCCGGAACGAGTCCCCCTTCGGTTTTGCTTTGAATTTAACGATATAAACAATTTAGTAGATTAGTCGTTTTTATTTACCTTTCACCACCATCATCATTGCTCGGGTCATCCTTTCCAGCTTTGCGTTTCTGTTCTCGTGCTTTGATCCGGCCCTTGGCCGCCATGCTGCTGTGCTGCTGTGCTGGAAACGATACGATTCGTTGCCCGTCTCCACGATGTGGCAATGGTGCGTCAGCCGGTCCAGCAATGCCGTGGTCATCTTGGCGTCGCCGAACACGTTCGACCATTCGGCGAAGCTCAGATTGGTGGTGATGACGACGCTGGTGTGCTCGTACAATTTCGACAGCAGGTGGAACAGCAGGGCGCCCCCGGCCTGGCTGAATGGCAAATATCCGAGTTCGTCCAGTATCACCAAGTCCATGCGCAGCAACGACAGCGCCAGCCGCCCCGCCTTGCCGTCGCGCTTCTCGCGTTCAAGCACGTTGACCAGATCCACGGTCGAGTAGAACCGCACCCGCTTGCCCTTGGTCGCGATGCCCGAAACGGCCATCGCTGTGGCCAGATGGGTCTTGCCGGTGCCCGGGCCGCCGATCAGCACGACGTTCTGCGCCCTGTCCGTAAACGCCAGCGTGGCAAGCTGACGCACCAGCGCCTGGTCGACCTTGGAGGAGACGAAGTCGAAGCCGGCCAGGTCGCGGTGCAAGGGGAATTTGGCGGCAAACATCTGGTGGCTGACTGAACGCATGGCTCGGTCGGTATGTTCGGCCTGCAGCAGGTGCTCAACGAGCCACTTCGAGGCCGCCACCGCGCCCTCGTCCTGCGCCTTCAGTTCACTCCAGCCACTGACCATGCCGTGCAGGCGCAGCTCTTTCAGCTCGGCGGCGATATCACGCATGATCGACCTCCACCAGGTCGTCACCGGTGGCGCGCAGGCTGTCGTAGCGGCCGGTGTTGGCGACCGGCGCCTCCTTCAATTGCAAGCTGGTTTCGACTGTGGCCGGCACCGGGCCGGCATGGAGCCGCGCCAGCACGTTCTCGACGTGTTCGGCACTGAGCACTCCCGACTCCACCACCAGCTCCACCGCTACCAGCACCGCCGCCAGCCCGGCAGTGGGCACCGCAGCCAGCACCTGCGCCATCACCTTGTCGCCGCCAGCATGGCGCAGCAGGCCTTGTTTGAGCCGCAGTAGCGGCGCTGGCAAGTCGGCGAACGGCGCGCCGTTGCGCAGCGCCTCAGGCTTGCGCTGCACCAGCGGGATGTAGTGCTGCCAGTCGTAGTGCACTTGGCCGCGTTCGGCCACGCGCGCATGGCTGGCCACGATGGCGTCGCCGGCCACGACGCACACGCGCCCCGGATACAGCCGAGCGCCGACCATTTGCCCGGCAAACTCGCATGGCACCGAGTAGCGGTTGCGGCTCACCGTCACCAGGCAGGTGGACGACACCCGCGCCGGCTTTTCCACGTAGCCGTCGAACGGCGCGGGCATCGGCATCATCTGCGATTGCTCCTGTTCCAGCACCTCGGCCACGCTGAGCGCCGGATGCTCGGGGTGGCGCAGTTCTTCCCACAGCGCGCGGCAGCGCTGGGCCAGCCACGCGTTCAGTTCGACGAAGGACGTGAACTGCAAGGTCTGCGCTTCGACCCAGATGCGGCGCCGGCTGTCCTGCACGTTCTTCTCGACCACGCCCTTTTCCCAGCCCGAGGCGACGTTGCAGAAGTCGGGATCGAACAGGTAGTGGGCGCACATGACGGCGAAGCGGGCGTTGACGATCCGGCCCTTGCCCTTGTTGACCTTGTCGACCGCCGTTTTCATGTTGTCGTAAATGCCCCGGCGCGGCACGCCGCCGAGCGCCGCGAACGAGCGGGCGTGGGCGTCGAACAGCATTTCATGGCCCTGGCTCGGATAGGCCACCAGCCAGAAGGCGCGGCTGGCGCACAGCTTCATGTGCGACACCTGCAGGCGCCGGTAGATACCGCCGACCACCAGGCCTTCCTCGCTCCAGTCGAATTGAAACGCCTCGCCCTGCTCGAAGCTGAGCGGCACGAAGGCGCGCGGGGCGTTGCCTTCGCGGCCGCGCCATTCGCGGGTGAAATCGGTGACGCGGCTATAGCTGCCGGTGTAGCCGTCAGCCTTGATCTGCAGGAACAAGGCCTTGCTGGTGCGCCGGTTCTGCTTGGTGCGCAGGGAGTCGGCCTTGAGGGCCAGTTCCAGCGTGGCGTGGTAAGGGGTGAGCTTGGTCGATACCGCCTCGCGCTGGTAACCGGGCGGCGCGACGACCGCCTCGTCCGGCTTCCTGAGCCACTTGCGCAGCGTGTTGCGGGACAGCCCCGTGCGCTTTGAAACCTCGTGCAGCGACAGCTTGTCGCGCAGATGCATACGTCGAACCTTACCTAACATTTCCATGGTGATCACCTTGTATATCTCCCGCCTAATGATTAGGCAGGAGCAGTAGAACACCTGGGTCAATTTTCGGTCGGCACAATGGTTATAGGTAGGTCAGTTTTCGGTCGGCGCCAACAAAGTACCTTAACAACATCGTCGATCAAGAGCATCGGGCCATCAAGAGGGTGACCAGGCCGATGCTCAACTTCAAATCGTTTCGCTCCGCCGGCGCGGTGCTCGCTGGCGTCAAGCTGATGCATATGATCCGCAAGCGCCAGTTCGCCATCGACGCTACCGATGCGATGTCGTTCGCCGAGCCATTTTTTGGGCGGGCGGGAAAGGTCCGTTCAGTTTACAGGGCGCTGTGCTGCGTATGCATGCCGGTCGGCTGGCCGGTCAGGAAAATCGCACGCGCGTAAAAATAACGGCAAGCTTGTATCTGGTTCGCAACATACTCACCAAAAACCACATAAGTGATGCCGCAGTAGCAACAATCATGTATAGTCAATGTGATTATTTGATAATCGGAGAGTATGCACTGAGGCCAGGGCATGCCGCATCGATGGGCGAATGATCGGCGCAAAAAATTGACAATAAAACCACACCCCTAAAAAAATGAAAACCACCACCATGAAACAAACTTTGATCGCCGCTGCGGCAGTCGCTCTGATGTCGATCAGCAATCTGGTTAGCGCCGCCCCCGTCATGTATACCGACGCCGGTGCTGAAAACAGCGTGACCTACAGCTTCACCGCCGCCCACACCGGCGACATCGTGGCTTACTTCGCCGGCGCCGACGCTCTGTACAGCAACACCATCAGTCTGCTGATCAACGGCGTGGATACCAAGCTGAGCGGTTTGGAAAACCACACCGCCCATTACGGCGACGCACTCAATTTCGGCACAGCCAAAGCCGGCGACAGTCTGACGTTCCGTTTGAACGTGTTGACCACCGAAAAGCAATGGTTCAGCGACGCGGCCCTGAATGCGGATGACAGCAATCACGTGTTTTCCAACACCTACGTGGGCGACTCCCTGATACCAACCGGTACTTATATCGGCTTTGAAGACAAAGCCAAAAAAGTATCCGATCTCGACTACAACGATCTGCAATTCGTGTTCACCAATGTCGCCGTGCAGCCCGTGCCTGAGCCGGAAACCTATGGCATGCTGTTGGCAGGTCTGGGTCTGGTTGGTTTCATGGCAACGCGCCGCAAGCGCGCCGCCAAGTAAGGTAGACAGTGGCCCGCTAAGGGGCATCGTGAAAATGGCCCACTTCGCTTAGCGAAGTGGGCCATTCTTTTGGGTGTTGCTTTTGGACTGCTACCAGTCTACAAGCAGCAAGTGAGCATGCGAATGCAGCAAGCCAGATCGCCACAGCAGTCCAGCTTGGCGGCAAAAGGCGCTGCGGAACTCAAGAGTAGAGCGGCGGCGAGCGCACATTTGATTGTTTTCGATTTCATGATTGATCCTTAAATGAAAGTGAACTGCAAACCGTGGTCGAGCTCACGCTGTCAGTCGGGCGGCGTCCACACTTCTCGATCATAATCGGGCAGGCTGCGCGGCGCTTGCGCCGCATAGATTTTCACCGCCGCCACCACTGGCTGCGCCGCGCCTGGTTGACCAGGAAAGCCGGCGCCGCCGAGACGCATTCCATCTCGATGCAATGGACGATATCGCAGGCCGGATCGGGACAGCAACGCTGCACCGAGGCCGCCATGGAAGTGGCGGTGCTCAGTGCAAAAAATATCGCCAACAGTACATATTTTATTCGGCCCATGCCGCATTCTACCGCGTCCCTTGCCGCACCTTCGATTTGTGCGACGGGTCAGGTGCCGATCAGATGCCGGAAAGTGGGTTCGATGTTTTTCGCGTGCAGGAAACGGACGATGTCTTCCAGCGTCGCGTCCTTGAGCAGCAAGGATGGCGCGGTTATGGTCGGCGCGTCGGCCACCGAAGCCGCGCCGTGCGATTGTTCCAATAGCGCGAGCGCGCGCTGAAATTGGGCCGGGCCGATGCTGTGCAATCCCTCCAACAAGGCCGCCTGTCCGGCCAACGGCGGCGCCATGTCCAGCCATGGTTCGTCCGAAAACGAGGCGCCCAGGTCGGGATGGATGAAGGCGGCCCACCGCTCGCCGCTTTGCATCGGGCAAGGCGGCAAGGCGAGCGGGTCGCCGGCGCTACCGAAGCGCGGCCGGGCGTCGGGCATGTAGGCTGTGTGTATCAGCGCCAGCATGGCTTGCACCTGGGCTGCGGGGGTGGCTTGCTCCAGCGATAACCACAGGCCATACCCGTCACCGGCGATGCTCACCGCCGGCGCGCTCCAACCCAGCTCGGTTTGCAAGGCGTTGGCCACCAGGCACAGTTCGCCCCAATGGCGCGCCGGCTCGCCATCGGCGGGTGTGGGGAAAGCGATGACGATGGCGCGCGTCAAACCATCCTGCGTGGTCAGCTGGACGGGAAGCGCGCTCTCACCCAGCAAGCGTTGCGCCAGCAGCTGACGCGACAGCATGCCCTCCACGCCATATAACCTGATCAATTCCGAAATTAATTTTTCCATCAGCTTTCTCGAACGGGGGACCGGAAGCGCCGCGGCGCGTGCCGCCGGTCCCGCATTCTGACACAAGGCGGCCCGCGCGCGTTCGCGGCGCCGCTGGTGTCAATTCCGCTCGTGTCGGCTACGCGAGGATGCTAGTGCCGATGCGACATGTCCAGCGCGGCGCTGGCAGGAGGGGCCGGCATACTGGCGTAGGCGGCGGCGACATCGTCCTTCATTTTTTGCAAATCGCCGGCGTTGAACACTTTGCCCTTCAACACCACTGTGGCAATGTTGTCGAGGTTATTGACGTCGGCGATAGGGTTGCCCCGCAAAATCACCAGATCCGCGTTTTTGCCTTCCGCGACACTGCCCATGCTCGCTTCACGGCGCAGGAATTTCGCGCCATTTAATGTTGTCATCTGCAAGATGCGCAGCGGCGACAGGCCCGCCTCGGCCAGTTCGTGAAATTCGTCATGTAGCGCAAACCCCGGCACCACCCAGCCGCCACCGAGATCCGACCCGGTCAGCATGCTCACCCCTGCCGTGTCGAGCATTTTTACCGCTTTTTGCTCGAACCCGTAAAACGATTCCAGGGTCGCGCTCACGGCCGGCCCTTGCGCGGCGAAGGTGGCGCCCGTCTGTTGCCACAGCGCCCGCCTGGTTTTATCGACATAGATCAAGTTCGAATTGTTTTGGTAGCGCGTATCGTTACCGAAATGCTGAGTGCGTAGGCGGATCATGGTGGGAATGTGCCAAGTGTCGGCGGCCACGAAACTGGCGGCCAGCGCGCCGCATTTTTCAGGGTCGTAGGTATCGATGATTTTCTGGAATAGCGGCGCCTGCGCGGCGCCGATAAACGCCAGCGGGTTGAGCAAAAATTGCGGCGTCAAGACGATCGAGGTGGCCGATGGCTGGCTGAGCATGCCCGCGCGCAGCGCGGCGGCCTGGCTCGAGCAGTCGAGCAGGAAACCAGTCGAGGCGCCCAGATGTTCCACGGCGTGCCAGCCGGCCGCCGTCAATTCTTGCGCCGAGACGGCGGTGACCAGATGGCCGGCCACATAGCTGCCCTTCGCCTTGGCCTGTTTCAGGATGGACAGCACGGCTTCGCGGTTGCCGCCCACCACTTTGATGAAGTCGGCGCCATCGGCCAGCTTCTGGTCCACGAACGCGGCGGCCGCCTCGGCGCTGCCCGCTTGCTGGCCCGTGAATATGTCGCTGGGGATCGCCAGGATTTCCGGCGCGTCCACTTTATGCGCCGCGCTGTCGAGATTTAATTGGCGGGCTTTCTTGATGATGTCGGCCGAGCCGCTCATTTCGCGAATGCCGGTGATCCCGTTTGCAATGAGCAAAGGCCAATAGGCGGGCGATTGCTCGGCCGCGAACATGGCGTGGGTGTGCATGTCGAGATAGCCCGGCACCACAAACTGCCCTGAGGCATCAACCAATTGCGCCGACCCCGCGACGGTGACCGCCGTGCCGGTGATGGTGCGGATTTTTCCATCCGCCAGCACAATGGTGCGGCCCGTCGTCAGGGAACCATCGGCGGTATTGACGATGGTGGCGTTTTTGATCACCACGCCTTGATCGACCACCAAAGCGTCGTCGCCCGAACCACAGCCAATTGCCAAAGCACCCATCGCTAGCGCACTAGCGAGCGCCAGTGCCGTTTTCTTCAATTTCATCTTGTTATCCTTATAAAGTATTCTACGGAACAGGCAGGCGCCGGACGATCAGGCACATCATATTATATCTATCGATAGACCGAAGTCAATCGATGCGGCATGCACGTGCGCCACCGACCGCATGGCCGCCAGTGACTATCTTAGAGTATGAAAACAACCGCGGCGCCGGCGAAAATGGCTTAGCGGGGACCGAACAGCATGCTCAACTCATCGTCCAGGGCGGCGACGATGATCTCGACTTGCGCCGGGCCGACGGTGTCCCAGCCCATGAAGCGCAAGGTGCCCGCGCGCGCCTGGCGGAAATTGAGCACGCGCCCCACCAGCGACAGCGCCTGGAGTTTCACGGCATCGCTGTCCGCCGGCAGCGCCCGCAACACGGCCAGCAGATGACAGACGGGATACAAGAGCCGTGTCCAGAACAGCTGTTCCAGCGGCGCCAGTTGTAGCGTCGGTTGCAGCTGTTCGCGCGCCATCAAAGGCCCCCATTCCGGCCGCCCTGCCAGCATGGCCCGGATATGCCGGCCCAGGGTGTGCTTGAGCTGCGTGAGGACCTCGGCCCGTGCCATGGTCGACAGCGCCGCCGCCGTCAGCGGGGCATCGGGCGGCAAAGTGCGCTCCATATACTCCATGATGGAACTCATCACCGCCTTGTACAAGCCTTCCTTGGAACCGAAATGATGGGCAATCGATGGCAGCGTCGTGCCCGCCGCTTTGCTGATGTCACGTGTCGAGACGCCGTCATAGCCTTTCAAGCTAAATAGTATGGTGGCATGATCTAACAGCCTGTCCCGTGTTTGTTCACCCCTGCCACCCATTTGTATCCCCGATTTAAATTGTGATGGCATCGTGCCCACCTCTTCATCAAGCGAACGGATGATGCGGCATGGGCGTGTGCTGCCAGGCGAAATGTATCACAGGCGGTCAAACGCGGCGCGGGCGCGCCATCCTCACACGGTGGCGGTGATCGTGCCGAACACCGTGGCCAGGCGCAAACCGTCGCGGCGCCCGGTGAGATAGCGCGCGCTCAATGCCGGCGCGCCCAGATGCGTGACCTGGCGACAGCCGGCCTGGCGCAGCAGCGCTTTGAGCGCGGCCGGATCGAAGCGGCTGAGCAGCGCCTCGCCCTGCTCGGCCAGGCCCGCCGCCATCAGGGCCAGACCGTCCCGTTCTGCTGGCGCGAGCAGCTCCGGCGCGATCAAGAAATCGAACACGATGGCGCTGCCGGGCGCGCATGCCGCCATGTAGCGCAGGGTGTGTAATACGCTGTGCGCCGGCAGGTACATGCTCACGCCCAGCCAGGAAAAAGCGGCCGGCAGCGTCGGGTCGAAGCCCGTTGAAGCCAAACACTGCGCCAGCGTGGCGTCGCGCAAGTCGAGCGGCACACAGCGCAGGTTGGCCGGCGCCGCGATGCCGGCCGCGCGCAGGCTGTCCCGCTTCCAGCGCTGGGTGGCGGGCAGGTCGACCTCGAACACGCTGGCGTCGGCCGGCGCGTCGGCGCGGTAGGCGCAGGTATCGAGTCCGGCGCCCAGGATCACGTATTGGCGCACGCCGTCGGCATATGCTTGGCGCCAGCTGTCGGCGGCCAGCCGGCTGCGCACCGCCATGGTGGCGCGCAGCGTGTCGGCGATCGGATTGCGGTGCCGCCGCGTATCGGCCCGCAGCGCCGCTTCCCGCGCCGGACCCAGGATGGTGACGGCCAGCGGATCGTCCAGAATCAGGGGCTGGTCCAGCAATTGATGCGCGGCGCGCAGGATCGCGCTGTCGTGCGCGCTGGGCTTGGGGCTGTCATCCGCCGTTCCGTTCCCGCTTCCGCTGGCGCTGATCGGGGGCCGATGCAGGTGCATCAGGGCTTGCTGCATGAACTCGATCAAGTCGATGTCGATATGGGAGCTCAGGCCCGGCTCGCGGCCGAACGCGCCGCGCACCTTGGCATCGAGCGCGTCGTCGTCGCCCGCATAAGCGGCGCGGCGGCCAGGTGCAGCCTCACTTGCGCCAACAGCGCCTGCCAGTCGGCGGCGTGGGCCAGCATGCGGCGGCGCACTTCAACCACTTCATGCGGTAGCAAATGGGCCGCCAACAGGGCCGCGCGCCGTTCGGTGTCGGCCAGATCGAACTTGCCGGACCGGCCCGCCGGCGCGCATGGTGGGTAGGTGTTGTGCATGGATTTTCCTCCTCGGTGAACAGTCATGCCGTAGCATGGAGCCTGACCTTGCGTCAGGCTCAAGACCGTTCATGGCGCGCCGGATCGGAAACGGCGCCGCCGCCCAAGGGTTGCCCGCTCACGGCGGCGCCGGCACCGCCTTGTCTTGCTCGATCAGGCGCGCCAATTGGGAGTCGGCGCCCACCGCCTCGATCAGCACGATCTTGTCGGTGGGGATGGCTTGCCAATCCGGGCCATGCCAATCGCTTTTCTTGCGGCTCACCAGCCGGTTGCCGCTATGACCATCGGCTTGCGTGTAAGGCTGCACATAATAGACGTCGCCCAGTTTCAGGTAGGCGGCCCCGGTCTCGAGCAGCTCGCCATAATATACCTGCCCGTTGCTCAGAAATACGCTGTAGCGCGCGCCCAGGGGGCCGGGCGCCAGCGTGCCGCCGCGCCAAGCCAGCACCGCCTGGGCCGCGACGGCCAGCGCGATGAGCACACCGAGCGCGAGCGCCCCCGCCACCGCGCGCCCGGACCAGGCGCCGCCGACGCGCGCGCGGCGCTCCAGTGCGGCGCCCTGCTCCACGCGCGCGCCATCTTGTTGCGTGAGCGGGCGCAGGCTCATGACGCCACCCGCGTGGCGCAGGCGGGGGAAGCACCCGGGCGCGGCGCGCGCCGCAGCGCCAATAACAGGGACGCGCCCAGCAGCATCATTAGCCAGCTCGGCAGCTCTGGCACCGCCGCCAGCGGCGCGCCGCCAAGCAGGTAGCGAAAACCGAAGCTGCCCGCGGCGCTGGCGCTCAGGCTGGAGGTAATGGTCAATTCCTGCAAGCCGGCGCCGAAATTGCCCAGCACCAGGGCGTGATCGCTGAAGAACCCATAGGCTTCGTCGAAACTGGAAAACGTTTGGGAAAACAGCAGGGTGCCATGGTTGTCCACGCTCAGCCGCAACAGGTCGAAGCCGCCACCGATGGCGGCCATGTCGAGCAGGCCCAGCACCAGGCTGGCCGAGCTGCCCAGGTTAAAACTGTAGTTGCCGACATTGGTGTACAGACCGGCGGCCCCGTTGTAATTAAAACCTTGCACGCCGCTGGCCATGGTCTGGCCCTGGGCCAAGGCGGCGCCCACCTCGGCATGGCCCGCCAGCAGGGTGGCGACGCTGTCGCTGTTCGGCATGCCGTTGGCATACGAAAACGCGTTCAGTTTGCCGCCGATGTCGTGCAGGTCGTGGCTGGCGCCGCCGTAATTGGCCGTGCTGGACGCGCTGGCCGGTGTGCCGGTCACGGCCAGGGTGGCGGCGCTGGCGGCCCGCAGCGCGCCGCCGCCGTTCGCTGCGCTGTCGGCGCGCACGCTGCCCGACTGGCCGGCGGCCGTGGCCTGGGCGTGATGGTCGGCGCCGGCGCCCCCGCTCGCGCTGGCCAAGGACAGGACCCGGGTGCCGTAGGCGAAGCTGTATGCTTCGCTGGCCTCGCCCGAGGCGCGCGCCCGGGCCGTGGCGTCGCCGCGCAAGGCGCCGTCGCCGCCGTCGCCGTCGGCGATGGCGGTGGCGCTGGTCCGGCCGCCGCTGATGACCACGGCGCCGGCCTGCGCGTTGCCGCCCAGGGCCGGCAGCAAGCCGCCGCCGGCGTGACCGCCATAGGCGATGCTGGTGCCGCCCAGGCGGCCGGCGCCGATCAGTTGTAAGGTGGCGCTGGCCGCGCCGCCGGCGCCGGTCGCGCCGGTGGGCGCCGCGCCGCCCCCGCCGCCTTCGGCAAAGCTGGTGGCGAGCACGTCGGTGCTGGCCAGCCCGGTCAGGTCCAGCATGGCCGCGGCGGCGCCACCGGCACGCCCGCCCCGCGGCCCGGCGCCGCCGGCGCCGCCCAGCGCGAAGATGCCGATTTCGAGCGCGATGGGACGCGCCGCCAAGCCGCTTAAACTGGTGTGGTAGCTGGAGACGGCGTTGCCGGCCACGCCGCCGAAGCCCGCCGCGCTGTCGCCGCCGTTGCCGCCGACCGCGTTCTGGGTCAATCTCAGGGCGCCGCCGGTACTGCCCCAGACGGCGTTACGCATCACGGAATCGGCGCCGGCGCCGCCATTGCCGGTGCCCGAGGCGGCCCCGCCGCTGCCCGCGTGCTGGAGCGCGTCGGCGCGCACGGCGCCGTTGCCGTCGGCGTGGGCATGGGCGATGGCGCTGGCGGCGCCGCCGGCGCCCCCGTCAAACCAGGCCGCGCCGCCGCCGCCGCCGACGCCGCCGAAGGCTTGAGCGCTGGCCGTGGCCAGCTGGCCGGCGCCGGACCAGGCCGCGCCCAGGCTGCCGGCGTCGCTGCCCCGCTGGCCAACGTTGGCCTGGCCCGCATACGGTTCGAAGCCCGAGCTGGCGCCGCCCTCGCCGCCGAAGGCCAAGGCCAGCGCGTCGGCCTGGCCATCGGGCGCGTGGACCTGGGCCGCGGCATACGCCAGGCCGCCGCGTCCCGTCGCCAGGCTGTCATTGATGCTGTCGCCGCCCTTGCCGCCCACCGCCTCGCTGCGGCCACGCGCCAGTGCGCGCTGGGCCCGCGATGTCAAGCCCAGCACACTGGCGGCGGCGCCACCGGCGCCCGCTTGCACGCGCGAGGCGCCGCCGGCGCCGCCGACGGCGCCCAGATTGGCGTGCAATTGGCGCGCCCGCCCGTCGTCCAGATCGAGCCGCGATTCACCGCGCCCGCCCTGGCCTGCGTTCAAACCATACAGCCCGCTTTGATCGCCGCCCTTGCCGCCCTGGGCATGCTGGTTCAGTTCCAAGGTGCCGCTGGTGCTGCCGCTCACCGCGTCGCGCATGAGCGAATCGGTGCCGGCGATCAGGTCGCGGCCGCGCGCCGAAAACGCGCTGTCGCCGGCGCGCTGGCGCGCCGTCACCGAGACCGCACCGCTGTCGGAGGCGCCGTGGGCGGTGGCCAGCGCCTGGCCGCCGGCGCCGGGCGCGCCGCCGAAACTGGCGCCGCCCTGCCCTCCAGTGGCGCTGGCCAGCACCGCCACGTCGTGCGCGCCGGACGTGGCGCCGTCGGCCTCGCTGAGCGCCGTCCCGCCGCCGCGTGCGTGCGTGGTTTGAGCGTCGCCGCCGATGCCGCCGGTCGCTTCGCTGGACAAGCTCAAGTGGCCGGACACGGTGGCGTTCACGCGCGCGCGCGCCGTGCCGGCGGCGCCGCCCGCGCCGCCAAACGCCTGGCCGCCGTTGCCGCCGCCGGCCACGCTGCTGGCATGGACGCTGGCCGCTTGCGTGTCGCGCAGCGTGAGGCTGGCGCTGCCGTCGCCGCCCCGGCCGGCCAGTTGGCCGCTGCCGGCTTCGGGGCCGAAGTTGCTGGAACCGCCGCCATGGCCGCCGCTGGCGCTCTGCCATAAGGACAGGGCGCCGCTGGTGTTGCCCGATACGGCGTCGAGCATGGCGCTGTCGGCTCCATGGCCGGCGGCCGCGCCCGGGCTGGCGCCGCCGCCGTCGCCGCCGCGCTGGTTGGCCATCACCGTCACCGGCCCGCCGTCGGATTGGCCGAAAGCGCTGGCGCGGGCTTGACCGCCGCCGCCGGCCACGGTGCCGGGATCGAAGGCCATGCCGCCGTTGCCGCCGGCTGCGGTGGACTGGGCCAGCACGCCGAAGCCGCCCGCGGCGCGCCCGTCCGCCGTGGCCAGCGCGACGCCGCCGTCGGCGCGCGCGGCGCCGGCGTCGCCCCCCTGTCCGTCGCCGCCCGCTCCGCCGTTGGCGTCGGCCAAGGCGGTGGCGGCGCCGCCGGCCGGCCGGGTGTGCGCCGTGGCGCTGGCCGCGCCGCCCGCCCCGCCCGCGCCGTTCGGGCCGGCGCTATCGGCCCGCGCGCCGCCTGTGCCGCCGGCGCCGCCGCGGGCGATGGCTTGGTTACGCTGGTCATGGTGGTCGCCGGCTGCGGCCTCGGCCGGCCCGCCCGCTGCGCCCGCGCCGGCCGGCGTGGTGGGGGTGCCTGGCAGGCCGTTGGCGCCGGCATTGCCGTTGACGATGACGGTGCCAGCATGGGCCTGGCCGGACAGCGCGGCCAGCAAGGCCAGCAATGACGGCGCCATGGTGGCGGCGCGCCGCCGGCGGGTGGTCCGGCGGGCCGGCACAACAGGCGATACTCGGTTCATGATGGACCTTATCGGCAGAGACGACACAAGGGGACGCGCCGCGGGGGATGCGATGCCTCCCGGGGTGGGCGGCATCGCGGGCGCGGCGCCGCAAAAATCAGTGTAGTGGGGAGACCGGGGCGGCGCTTGCGCGCGCTCAGTCCGGCGCGCCGGACGCGCTTGATGTGGCGCACGGCGGACGGTGTTGGCGCTACCGGATGGAAAACTATTTCCGCGTTTTACGCCAGGGCGCGGGCAATCGCACCGGCGCACCGCGTGCGCGGTGCGTTGCGCCCCGCGATCAGGTCAGGATCAGGTCAGGATCGAAGGGCGCTCAAGCACATTGAAAGGCATTCAAGCGCGCTGTTGCAGAGAGATATAACCGTCTTGCGCCGTGGCCACCAGCCAGGCGTAACCGGCGATCGACGCGTGCCGCGTTTCGACCGGATGCACGTGGGTGGCGGTGACCACCATCAAGGCGGCGCCGGCCGCCTCGCCGGCCGCGATGCCCACCGTGGCGTCTTCGAACACCAGGCACTGGCCGATGTCCACTTTCAGCTTTTCGGCCGCCAGCAGGTAGCCCTCGGGTTCCGGCTTGCCGGCCCGCACGTCGTCGGCGCTCACCAGCACGGCCGGCACCGGCATGCCGGCCGCCGCCAGGCGCGCCAGCGCCAATTCACGCGGGGCCGAGGTGACGATGGCCCATTGAGCCGGCGGCAAGGCTTGCAAGAATGCGCGCGCGCCGTCGATTTCGACGATGCCCGCGACGTCGATGATCTCGGCGGCGGTGATGGCCATCGCCTCGGTTTCCGGGTCGAGCCCGGGCAGCGCCACGCGCGCGATGGTGTCCACCGCGCGCGCCCCGTGTATGGTGGGCACGAAGCTGGCGACGTCGAGCCCGTGGCGCACGGCCCAGGCGCGCCAGACCCGCTCGGCGGCGGCGATCGAATTGATGATGGTGCCATCCATGTCGAAAAGAAAAGCACGGTAGCGGCCTTGCATTACTGATGAGCTAAGAGCAGACAATGGGGTTCCTTAATATACTGGAGAGACGATGCTGGAGGGACGATGGGAGACACGGCGGGTGCCAAGCTCGACATGTGCGGCATTTTACCTCGATTGACGGCGACGCCTTGCGCAAAAAAGAAATTCTGCTTAGCAATATATAATGCTATCCAAGATGGAAAACAACGGTTTTTATTTAGGCATGTAGTAGAGTTGCTTGATCGAATCCCGGACGGCAATCTGATCCGGACGGTTCCGGTCGGCGTGCTGCGATAGGTGAATTTGATGGACGATCATGATGAAAATCGCTAGTGATGCGCGCCCCGCCCGCGCATGTCGGAAGCGCGCATGAGACGGCGCCAGGCGTGCCGCATGCTGGCCGCGCTGGGGAGCGGCTTGGCCTGGATGCCGCAAGCGGCGCCGGCCGCCGAGCCGGACGAGGCGCGTTTGATCGCCGGCGCCACCACCTTTTATTGCGAAGCGGCCGAAGGCGGCGGCGTGACCGGGCTGGCCTGCGAGCTGGTGCTGGAATTGGCCCGGCGCGCCGGCCACTCGGGCGCCGTCGATCTGTACCCGTTCGCGCGCGCGCTGGCCGTGACCGCCGCCGCCTCGCACACTTTGCTGGTGCCGGTCGGGCGCACCCCGGCGCGCGAGTCGCGCTATCGCTGGATCGTGCCCTTGCTGGAAGACGACTTTTTGGTGGTGACCAAGCGCGCGTCGACGCTCGATATTTCTTCTTTCGAGGCCTTGCGCGATGTGTCGGTGGGCATGGTCAGGGATGGCGTGGGCGCCCAGCTGTCGGCCGCCCATGGTTTGCGCCACGTAAACATCGTCACCGACGATTTGACCAACGCTAAAAAACTCGAAGCGGGCAGGATCGATGCCTGGTTCAGTTCCTGGAACGGGATCTGCGCCGCCCAGCGGGCCGCCGGCCTGAGCGTCGACGGCTTGCGGCGGGGCGTGGTCGGCAGCCATGTGCAAGTGTATCTGGTCGGCTCGCTCGACACCGCGCCGGCCGTGGTGGCGCGCTGGCGCGCCGCGTTCGAGACCATGCGGGCCGACGGCAGTTATGCCGCCATCTTGCGCAAATACCAGGTCGATCCGCCCAAGCCCTGATCCGGGCCGCGCCCGGCCCCGGTCACCAGCTTTTATTCACCAGTACCGGCCGCGCCCGATACCACTGGGGCGCCATGCGTTGCAAGTTGCCGATTTTGGGCAAGTCGTTGGCCACGATGTAGGGATCGCGCCGATGCCGGCTCAGGTAATCCTGGTGATACGACTCGGCCGGATAAAACGCCGGCCGGTCCTCGATCGTGGTGACGATGGGCGCCTTGAACGCCTTCGCCGCGCTCAGCTGGGCAATGTAGGCGTGCGCCACCTGATGCTGCTGTGGGTTCTGGGCAAAAATGGCCGAGCGGTATTGGGTGCCGCTGTCCGGCCCTTGCCGATTCAATTCGGTTGGATCGTGTGCCACCGAAAAGAACAGTTGCAGCAGGCGGCCATAACTGATCTGGCTGGCGTCGTAGGTGATCTGCACCGCCTCGGCGTGCCCGGTCCGGCCCGACTCCACCATCTCATAGCGGGCGCTGGCGGCGCTGCCGCCGGCGTAGCCGGAGACCGCGTTGTTCACGCCGCGCACATGCTGAAACACCGCTTGCACGCCCCAAAAGCAGCCACCGGCGAACACCGCCGTTTCGATCCGGGCCGGGCTGGCCGCCAAGTCGTGGACCGGCGCGGGAATCGCCATCGCTTCGGCGCCCTGGGCCGGCTGCCAACATAATAGTGTTCCCAACAGGGCCGCGCGCGCGGTCGCCGGCAAGGACGAAGGCCGGCAGTAACGCTTGATGACAAAGCGCATGGTTTTTCCTTTTTTGGTGGGGAGCGCTTCAGCATGGCAGAAAAGCGGCCCGCTTGCCAGCCTTCCTCGCCCCTTATTTGAACGCTTTGATGACCACGCCGAGCTTGAGCTTGAGCTTGAGCTGGAGGGACTTGTCGTGGCGCTCGATCGATGCGGTCGAAAAGGCCGGGTCTTTCAAGGTCACGGCGCAGCCCGGCACCCGTTTCACGCCCTGGCCCTCCAGGTAGGCGAGTAGTTGCCGCACTAGCGAATCGAACTGGTTATACGCGGTGCGTTTGACGCCGGCCAGGGTCTCGATGCGGCAAAACACCATCATGAAGCGGTGCAGATAACGCTGCAATTCGATCGCGCTGTGCCAGGGTTGGAAAACGGAAGTGAGGGCCCACATATACCGGAACGTGGTGCTGAAAAACGCCGGCGACAGCCAGTCGGTGATGCGGCTGGCGCCCAGGGCCGCCTCGTATGTTTCGGTCAGGCGCAACAGTTCGATGCGGTCGTCCATGCTAAATTTTATCGATGCCACATCGACTTTGAAACGCTTGCGATCCGCCAGACGGGCTTGCGAATGGGGGCACGTTTTTAGCGTTGAAGGCGATCACTTCCGCATAGACGCCCTGGCCCGGCGCGCTCAGCGAAGCACTGGTCTTGAACAAGTCCAGGTGCATTCGTCATTGTCGGTGGTGAGCATGCGGCCGCCGCGCAGGGTATAGCCGCGTTCGGCGTCACCGCTGCCGTCCAGGGCGCTAGCCGCCCGGGCAATACCTTGGTATTGATGAAACAAAGCCTTGGACCCAGGGCTAATTCTGTTACCCTATTGCAAAACTAATACAGTCAAGCGTGACATCAAGGAGGCAGGGCAGGAGGCAGGGCAAGAGGCCCGCCGGCATGGCCGCTTCATCAGTGCACTCACCGGATCCGACATTTGTCTAGACTTTCATTTCGCCAATTATTATTTATCGCCTTCATCCTGATCGCCGGGGTCTTGACGGCGACTTCGATCCAGGCTTTGCTGACCTTGGAGCAATTGGCCCGGCTGGGCCGCGAGAACGCCGCCAAGGCGGTGCTGCTCACCGAGCAGGCGCAGCGGCTGGCCGAGCGCACCCAGGCCATGGAGCGCAGCGCGCGCCAATTTCTGGTGCTGGAAGAACCGGTGTTCCGCGAACGCTATTTCGCCGCGTGGCAAGAAGCCCAAATCGCGCTCAAGGCCTTGCGCCAGGCGCTGCCGAACCTGGCGCCCGATTTGCCCAAGGAATGGGAAGCGCAAAGCCTGGCGGCCTGGCATGTCTTGATGGCGGAAGAGCGCAGCGGCCCGGACAGCTCGCCGGCCGTCTACCGCACCTTCGCCCGTCTGCCGCGCATCAACGACAGCCTGGCGCGCCAGAGCAAGCTGGAAATCGAGCGCCGCAACGACGCCCTGCTCGACGACCTGGAGCACCAGCGCTCGACCTTGACCTTGCTGGTGGCGGCGGCGGTGGGCTTGGCGGCGGTGCTGGCGCTGGGCTTCGGGGTCTGGTTATCGCGCCCGCTTCGCCACCTGGAAATGGCCATCGAGCGCCTGGGCCAGAACCGTTTCGACGCCGGCGTCAAGGTGGGCGGCCCGGCCGACACGCTGCGCCTGGGACGCCAGCTGGACTGGTTGCGCCAGCGCCTGGCCGACCTGGACGCCGACAAGGACCGCTTCGTGCGCCATATATCGCATGAACTCAAGACCCCGCTGGCCGCCCTGCGCGAAGGCGTGGCCCTGCTCGAGGACGAGGTGGCCGGCAACTTGACGCCCGGCCAGCGCGAAATCGCCGGCATCTTGCGGCAAAACACGGCCTCGCTGCAAACCCAGATCGAAGATTTGCTGAGATACAATACCGCCTCCTTCGACGCCCAGCATTTGCAACGCGCGCCGGTCGAGATGATCGGCTTCTTGCAGCGGGTGGTGGACGACCAGCGTTTGCAATGGCAAGCGCGGCGCCTGCACGTGACGGTGCGCGGCGTGCCGCTGACGCTGCTGATCGACCGCGACAAGATGTCCGCCGTGTTTGGCAATGTATTGTCGAACGCGGTGCGCTTTAGCCCCTATGGGGGTAAGATTGCCTTCCTGGTCGGGGCCCGCCGCGGCGGCGGGCGCATCGATTGCGTGGACCAGGGCCCGGGGGTGGCGCAGGAAGACGTCGAGCGCATCTTCGAACCGTTTTATCAGGGCGTGCGGCAAGCGGCCGGGGCCCGCAAGGGCAATGGCATCGGCTTGTCGATCGTGCGCGAATATGTGGTCGCGCACCGCGGCACCGTCAGTCTCTTACAGCGCCCCAAGGGCGCCCACTTTCGGATCGAACTACCTTATGATGCCTAGAATCTGCGCTTTCCTGTCGCTTAGCTGCTGTATGGTGGGGCTGGTCGGGTTGTCCGGCTGCGTCGCCAAGCCGGTCGCCCTGCGCGAGCCGCCGATGGCGTTTTGCAAGCCGGCCGCCACCGTGACCCGCTTCGACCCCTCCAGCGCCGCCCTGAGCGAATTGCTCACCTATCAGAACGGCTTGCGCCAGCAGGGTTACGCCGAACTGAACCGCGCGTTGCAAGGCTTGAACAACCAGACCGCCTCGCCCGGCGTGATGCTGCGCCGCGCCATGCTGCTGGCGGCCATGAAGGGGCCGGGCGACTTGAGCCGCGCCCAGTTGCTGGTCGATACGGTGGCGCAGTCGGCCGGCGGCGGCGAGCATGGCTACCGGCCGCTGGCGCAACTGCTGGGCGCCACCTATGCCGACGCGCGCCGCCAGGAAGACACGCTCGACAAGCTCGACAAGCTGACCGTTCAGATGCGCGAGGCGCAGCGCCGCAACGATCAGCTGAGCGAAAAACTGGAGGCCCTGAAAAATATCGAACGCAGCCTGTCGGTGCGCCCGAGCGTGCCGGCCGCGTCGGCCAAGTGAGGTGAGTATGACGACCCAATCCCACGTTTTGCTGGTCGATGACGATCCCGACCTGTTGCGCCTGTTGACCATCCGCCTGAACGCCGGCAATTACCGGGTCACGGCGGTCGGCAGCGCCGAGGCGGCCCTGGCGCGCCTGGCCATGGAATTGCCGGCCCTGGTCATCACCGATGTGCGCCTGCCCGGGCGCGACGGGCTGGCCCTGTTCGACGAAATCCGCCGCCAGCACGCCTCGCTGCCCGTGATTTTGCTCACCGCGCACGGCAATATACCGGACGCGGTGGAGGCCACCTCGCGCGGCGCCTTCGCCTATTTGACCAAGCCTTTCGACGGCAAGCTGCTGCTTGACAAGGTGGCGCACGCGGTCAGCCTGACCACCACCCCGGGCGCGCCCGCTTCCAGCGACGAAACCTGGCGCGCCGAAATGATCAGCCGCAGCGGCCAGATGGCCGAATTGCTGGCCGAGGCCAAGCTGGTGGCCGCCTCCGACGCCAGCATCCTGATCCGCGGCGCCAGCGGCACCGGCAAAGAATTGCTGGCGCGCGCCATCCACAACGCCAGCCAGCGGGCCAAGGCGCCTTTCATCGCCGTCAATTGCGGCGCGATTCCGGAACAGTTGCTCGAGTCCGAGTTGTTCGGCCATGTGAAGGGCGCCTTCACGGGCGCCGTGGCCAGCCGCGACGGTCTGTTCCAGGCGGCCGACGGCGGCACCCTGTTCCTCGATGAAATCGGCGACATGCCCTTGCCGCTGCAAGTGAAGTTGTTGCGCGTGCTGCAAGAACGGGCCGTGCGCCAGGTCGGCGCGACCCAGGTCAAGCCGGTCGACGTGCGCATTCTGTCGGCCACCCACCGCGACCTGGAGGTGACCATGCACGAAGGTCAGTTTCGAGAAGACTTGTATTACCGCTTGAACGTGGTGACCCTGGTGTTGCCGCCCCTGGCCGAGCGGCGCGAAGACATCGCCTTGCTGGCCAACCATTTTCTCAAGAAAATAGCCGGGAAATACCAACGTCCCCTGAACGGCTTCGCGCCGGACGCGCTGGCGGCCATGGTGGGCGCGGCCTGGCCCGGCAATGTGCGACAACTGTATAACGTGGTCGAGCAAGTCTGCGCGCTGGCCACCGCCTCGCTGGTGCCGCTGTCGCTGGTGCAGCGCGCGCTGCGGGTGCCTTCGCTGGAGGCGCTCAGTTACAACGAGGCCAAGCAGCGCTTCGAACGCGACTACCTGATCCAGCTGCTGCGTTTGACCGACGGCAATGTGGCCGACGCGGCCCGCCTGGCCGACCGCAACCGGACCGAGTTCTACCGCCTGCTCACCAAATACGAGCTCACCCCCAGCCTGTTTCGCGCCGATGGCGATCCTGTCGCCGACGAGCGACAGAAATAAGCGCTGCTAAATCAAGCACTTAGCCATTTGACCCCGATAGCTGTCGCCGCCCGGCGACAGATTCTCCCCGAAATCACCGTGCCACCACCCCTATTCTTTCCGCTGTTTTTCTAAGTACTTGATTTTCAAGTCTTTTTAAAAGCTGGCACGCGCTTTGCTATAGGGATAGGTGTGACGCTTTATCAGTGTTGCGCTTAACTAAAGAGAGGATCTACTTATGCAGAAATCGAAGCTAATTACCTCCGTCGCCGCAGCCGTGCTCTTGTCCGGTTTGTCGATGGGTGTAGCTTACGCAGATGATGCCGCAAAAGCCAAGCCGGCCGGCGCTACCGTCGCCAGCAACGCAGTAGTGTCGGACGAAACCATTACAACTTCGGCCAAGGCCGCGTTGAGTGGCGATGCACAAGTTGCAGCGTTGCCAATCAATGTCACCACCAAAAAAGGCGTGGTTCTGCTGTCGGGTGAAGTCCCGAGCGCGGAAGCCGGCGACCGTGTTGTGCAATTAATTGCCACCGTCGATGGTGTGAAGGAAGTGAAAAACGATTTGAAAGTGAAGGCGGCAGGTTAATTCCTACCGGCTGTGTTTTTGAAGTGAAGGCGGAAGTTCAGCTCTGCCGGTTGTAGTTTTGTAGTAAAGGCAGAAATTCATCTCTGCTGGTTGTAAGTTTTGAGGTGGGAGTGGTGGGCAGGTAACTGTTTGCTGTTTCCACGGTATGGCCCCTGTTTTCCCCGCCCGCGTGGCGGGGTTTTTTTTGGGCGCACGGTTTTGCCGGGGCGCCAACCACGCCGTGCGAAGCAATTCCAGGCTGATCGATTATGATCTGGCCATACCCAACCTCATCATCACACCATTGCCCCATGCACCAGTTCACACTCCAGCAAAAATCGTTTCTACTGCTTCTCGTCCTGGTCACCATCGGCTTCGCCTGGGTGTTGCTGCCGTTTGGCGGCGCCGTGTTCTGGGGCGTGGTGTTGGCCATCGTCTTCGCGCCGGTATACCGCTGGCTGCTGAACAAAACCGGGCAGCAACCGAATCTGGCGTCATTTTTGACCTTGCTGCTCATTGTCGTGATCGTCATCTTGCCGCTCACCCTGGTCGCGGTGTCGCTGGTGGATCAGATCGCGTCGGTGGTCGAGATGGTACGCGCCGGCGAATTGACGGTGGGTATGTTTTTTAGCAAGATCATGGCCGCCTTGCCGAGCTGGATGGTGAACCTGCTGGACCGCTTCAATCTGACCAGCCTGGCCAGCTTGCAGCAAAAGTTGACCGCCGGCGCCGCGCAGATGAGCCAGACCGTTGCCAAGCAAGCCATCAACGTCAGCTTGTACACGGTCGATTTCCTGACCAGCCTGTGCATCATGCTGTATCTGCTGTTTTTCCTGCTGCGCGACGGCGCCGCGCTGTCCGCCAAGATCCGCGCCGCCGTACCGCTGTCGCGCAAATACAAGCAGCGCCTGTTCAACAATTTCACCACCGTCATCCGCGCCACCGTCAAAGGCAATATCCTGGTCGCGATCGCCCAAGGCGCACTGGGCGGCATGGCTTTCTGGTTCCTCGAGGTGCGCGCGCCCTTGCTGTGGGCCGTGCTGATGGCTTTCCTGTCGCTGCTGCCGGCCATCGGCGCGGCGCTGGTGTGGGCGCCGGTGGCGCTGTATTTTCTGGCCACCGGTTCAGTATGGCAAGGCGTCGCGCTGACCGCCTGGGGTGTGGTGGTGATCGGCCTGGTCGACAATATCTTGCGGCCCATCCTGGTCGGCAAGGACACCAAAATGCCCGATTACATCGTCCTGTTTTCCACCGTGGGCGGCATGGCGCTCTTCGGCCTCAATGGCTTTGTGATCGGCCCGGTGATGGCGGCCATGTTCATCGCGACATGGGACTTGTTTGCCGGCGCCACCGAATTCCACCACGATTAAAGCGCCCGCCCGGATCGCCGCCCGGCCGGCATATAATGCTGACCGGACCGATGCGCCGAGCGCGCCCGTCCGCAAGCGCCACCGGCCCCGCCCACTTCCTTGCCCGCCACCGAGCCCATCCATGCCAGCCGATCCGTTTCCGCCAGCCGACATCGCGGCCGTCTATCGCGCCATCCGCGAACGGCGCGACATGCGCCACTTCAGCGGCGGCGAGTTGGAACCCGGGCAATTGATGCGCCTGCTCGAAGCGGCCCACATGGGGCCCAGCGTGGGGTTCATGCAACCATGGCGTTTCTTGCGTATCGGTCAAAGTGCCATGCGCGAACGGATTCACGCCCATGTCGAGCAAGAACGTTTGCGCACCGCTCTCGCCCTGGACCAGCGCGGCGACGCCTTCATGCACATCAAGGTCGAGGGTATTCTCGCCTGCGCCGAGCTGATCGTGGTCGGCTTGAGCGACCTGCGTGAGCCGTATATCTTTGGCCGCCGCACCATGCCGCAGATGGACCTTGCCTCGGCCGCCTGCGCGATCCAGAACCTGTGGCTGGCCGCGCGCGCCGAAGGCATCGGCATGGGCTGGGTCTCGCTGTTCGATCCCGATCAACTGCGCGCCCTGTGCGGCATGCCGCCCGGTAGCGACCCGATCGCCATCCTGTGTCTGGGGCCGGTCGACGCGTTTTATCCGGCGCCCATGCTCGAGACCGAAGGCTGGGATCGCCGCAGGAAATTGCAAGACCTGGTCTACCAAGACCAATGGGGCCGCGCGCCGCCATGAGCGCTTGGCCCGGGCATGCCGTGTACGCGCGGCGTATACTGATTGATATACTTATTTAGTAATATGATGCTTCTTGCTCACCCGCCACTCGATCCCATGCGCCTGCGTCCCGCCGTCCTACCCGCCGTCCTGCCGGCCGTCCTGTCCGCCGCCCGCCGCGCCGCCCGCGCCGCCGCCGCCGTCGGGCCGCGCCGCCGCGCGGGTCGGCATGGCTGAGATGGCGGGCATGGAGTTGGTGTGGCCGGCGCTGCTGCTCTCGCTCAAGGTGGCGGCCTGGGCCACGGCACTCAATCTGGTGTTCGGCGTCGGCGTCGGCTTTTTGCTGGCGCGCGCCCGTTTCCCCGGCCGCGATCTGCTCGACACCGTGCTGACCTTGCCGATGGTGATGCCGCCCACCGTGCTCGGCTACTATCTGCTGGTGCTGCTGGGCCGGCGCGGCTGGCTGGGCGCCTGGCTGCACAGCCATCTCGGCATCAACCTGATCTTCACCTGGCAGGGCGCCGTGATCGCCGCCGCCATCGTTGCCTTTCCGCTGGTGTTCAAGCCGGCCCGGGTCGCCTTCGAGGGGGTCGAGCGCCAGTTCGAGCAAGCCGCGCAGGTGCTGGGCCTGTCGCCCCTGGCCGTGTTTTTCCGGGTCACCTTGCCGCTGGCCTGGCGCGGCATCTTGTCCGGCTTGTTGCTCGGCTTCGTGCGCGCGCTGGGCGAGTTCGGCGCCACCTTGATGGTGGCCGGCAGCATTCCGGGCCAAACCCAGACCCTGTCGATCGCCGTCTATGAAGCGGTCCAGGCCGGTCAAGACCAGGCCGCCAATCTGATGGTGCTGATCGTCTCGGCCGTGTGCATCGTGATCCTGCTGGCGGCCGCCCGCCTGGCGCCGGGCCGGCCATGAACGCGCCCGCCCAGCCCGTGTTGCAGCTCGAATTAGACATCCAGGTCACCCTGCGGGCCGGCGCCCGCGCCTTCGATTTACGCGTGCAATGGCACTCGGCCAGCCGGCGCATCGTCATGTACGGCCCTTCCGGGGCCGGCAAGAGCGTGACCTTGAAAGCCATCGCCGGCCTGCTGACCCCGGCGAGCGGCCATATCCGTCTGGCCGGGCGCACCCTGTTCGACCGGGCCGGCGGGGTTGACCTGGCGCCCCAGGCGCGCCGGGTGGCCTATTTGTTTCAAGATTACGCCCTGTTTCCCCATTTGACGGTGCGCCAAAATGTCGCCTTCGGCCTGGCGCGCGGCTGGCGCAATCCGGGTCGGGCCGCTACCGCGCCGGCGCTCGAGCATTGGTTGCAGGTGTTCGGGCTGGCCGAGCTGGCGCATCACATGCCGGCCCAGCTGTCGGGCGGCCAGCGTCAACGCACGGCCCTGGCCAGGGCGCTGGTGTGCGAGCCGGACGCGTTGCTGCTCGACGAGCCCTTCGCCGCGCTCGATCCGGTCTTGCGCGCGAGCATGCGCGCCGAGCTCGACGCCTTGCAGCGTCGCCTGAACGTGCCGATGATCTTGATCACCCACGATCCGGGCGACGCCGCGCTGCTGGGCGAACATGTGCTGCATTTGCGGGCGGGCCGCATCGATCCGGCGCCGCCATGAGCGGGCGCCGCCGCTGGCGCTAAGGCTGGTCTATGGCGGGGTGCCGGCCACCTGATGCAGCCAGACCCGGGCATGTTCGAGCGCCAGCGCCAGTTCCGCGCGCACCGTCGCCATCAAGCCCTTCAGCTCGCCCTGGCGGTCTTCCTCGATGGCTTGTTCGGCGCGCAGCACGGCCTCGATCAAGCGTTTGGTGCCCATCACCCCGACCGAGCCGCGCAAGCCGTGCAGGATGCGGGCCGCGTCGCGCGGGCGCCCCTCGCCTAGCGCCGTCTCGGCCAGCGCGACCGGCGTGTCGCCGCCGGCCAGGGCTTCGCGCACGATGCGTACCAGCACGCCCAAGCCTTTCGGGTCGCCGCCCATCACATGCATTAGCTTTTCCATCGAAAACACGGTCAGATCGGTGCCGTCGGCGCCGGTGGTGTCGTCCCGTTCCTGGCCCTGGCGGCGCCCGGCCGGCACCGTCGGAATGTGCTTGCGCAGCACTTGCATCATTTCTTCCACCACCACCGGCTTGGCGATGAAGTCGCTGATACCGGCCGTCACGCAGCGCTCGCGCTCGGAGGCCAGCACCCCGGCCGTCATGGCGATCACGGGCAGGGTCAAGCGCAGTTCGGTGCGGATCAGGTGGGTCGCCGAAAAGCCGTCCAGTACCGGCATCTGCATATCCATCAACACGATGTCGTAGCGCCTGGCCTCGATGCGCAAGCGTTCCACCGCTTGCTGGCCGTCGCCGGCCACGTCAAGCGTGGCGCCGGCGTGCTCCAGGATGCCGCGCGCCACCGCCTGGTTCAGCAGATTGTCTTCCACCAGCAGGAAGTGCAAGCCGAGCAGGCTGCCGGCGATGCTGTGGTTGGCCATCAGGGTTTCCTTGACGTTGTCTTTGAAGGTCAGGGCCTGATGCACGGCGTCGAACAGGCTGGAGCCGGTGATCGGTTTCATCAGCACCACGTCCGCTTCGGCGGCGCTGGAGATTTCCTCCAGCCGATCGCGCGCAAAAGCGTTGATCATGACCACGATGGGCTGTTTTTCGCCCGCGCTGGCCAGGCGGATCGCCTTCGCGGTGGCCAGCCCGTCCATGGCCGGCATGTGCCAGTCGGCCAGTACCACGTCATACGGCTGGCGCATGCCCTGGCGCTGGTTGAACAGGGCCAGCGCGGCCGGGCCGGAGTCGGCCTGGTCGGCGTCCCAGCCCCAGGCGTTGATCAGTTCGGTAATCAAGGCACGGCTGGTGCGGTGGTCGTCCACCACCAGCAGACGCAGCGGCCCGATGTCCGGCTCGCGCCGTTTTCCAGCCGGGCTCGGCAACACCTTGAACGGCAGGCTGAACCAGAAGCGGCTACCCGTGCCCTCGGCGCTGTGCACGGCGATTTCGCCACCCATCATGTGGATCAGGTGCTTGGTGATGGCCAGCCCCAGGCCGGTGCCGCCGAAGCGGCGCGTGATGCTTTGGTCGGCTTGCGAAAAAGCTTGGAACAGCTGGCTTTGCTGGGCTTGGCTCATGCCGATGCCGGTGTCGCTGACCTCGAAACGCAGCCAGGTCCGCCGCGCTCCCGGCTCCGTCTCCGGCTCCGTTTCCGTTACCGTTACCGTTACCGGCGCCGTTTCCGTCTCCGGGCCCGGCCCGTCCAGCGCCACCCGCACCACCACCTCGCCGGCCCCGGTGAACTTGATGGCGTTGCCGGCCAGATTGACCAGAATCTGTTGCAGGCGCAGGGCGTCGCCCCACAGCCGGCGCGGCACCGCGCTGTCGACCGCGATCACCAGCTCCAGCTCCTTCTCGCCGGCGTTCATGGTCATGGTGGTGGCCAGGTTGTTGATCAATTCATCGAGATCGAATTCGACCGGCGCCAGCTCCATGCGGCGCGCCTCGATCTTGGAAAAGTCGAGCACGTCGTTCAGGATGCCCAGCAAGGACTGGCCCGAGACCCGCACCATGGTCAGGTACTTGCGCTGCTCGCCCGTGAGCGAGGTGGTGCCCAACAAATACACCATGCCCAGCACCGCGTTGAGCGGGGTGCGGATTTCGTGGCTCATATTGGCCACGAAATCGCTCTTGGCGTGATTGGCGGCGTCGGCCCGGTCGCGCTGCTCTTCCAGCTCGGCCGCGCGCGCCTCCAGTTCCAGTTGCAGATGGTAACGGTCGGTGATGTCGGCGATCACCGCCAGCACCTTGGTGCCTTGGTCGGTGCGGATCGCGCTCAGGCTCACTTCGAGCGGAAACTCGCTGCCGTCCTGGCGCAGCCCCCACAGCACCTGGCCACGGCCCATGGCGCGCGGTTCGGCGCTCAGGCGGGTGGCGAAGAAGTGCTGACGCTGGCCTTGATGGGGCTGGCGGTAGCGGGCCGGCATCAGCATTTCCACCGGTTGACCGGCCACCTGTTCGCGCGCATGGCCGAAGTTGCGTTCGGCTTGGCGGTTGAAGGTTTCGATGCGTCCGTCCGCGTCGATCACCAGCATGGCGTTGGGCGCGAACTCGATCAGCCCTTGCAGGCGGGCATCGGCCGCCAGACGCTCGTGCATCAAACCGTTGAAGGCCATGGTCAGCTCGCCGATTTCATCCCGGTGCGCCACCGGGATCGGGGTGAAGCGGCTGGCGTCGCCACGCAACTGGAAGATGGCGTCGCGCAGCCGCACCAGCGGCGAGAGCAGGCGTACCGTGAGCCAGCCGATCAGGGCGGCGGCGGCCAGCGAGGCCAGAAAGCTCCAGGCGGCCAAGCGGTACAGCAAGCCGTCGAACGGTTCGAAGGCTTCCTGCACCGGCAGCGAGGCGCCCAGCAGCCAGTTCGCCGACTTGAGTTTTTTGAAACTGTTCAAGGCCCGTAAGCCGGTGCTGTTGGTGCTGATGGTGCTGCCTTCGAACTCGCCGCTCAGCGCGCGCGTGGTGGCCGGGTTGGCGTTGGGCGGGCGCGGCTTGAGCAGGCGGCTGGCGTCGGGGTGCAGCACGTATATGGGCACGGCGCTGCGCGTGACGGCGAAATAATAGCCGGTGCGGCCGACCTTGGCGGTGCGCAGATGGCCCAGCACATTGTCCTTGTACAGCTGTAGCACGCCCACCACCAGGCCCACCAGCTCGCCCTGCGCGTTCAGCAGGGGGGCCGCCACTTGCACCACCGGCTTCTTGCTGACCTTGCCGAACACCGGCTCGGCGATCATGGGCTGGAGCGTGCGCGACACGGTTTTGAAATATTGGCGGTCCGAGCTGTCGATGCCGACCCGGCCCGGCACCGCCGGCAAGTCGGCCACCACTTTGCCGCGCGCGTCGAGCACCAGCACGTCGTCGAACAGGGTGAGCACGGCGTGGCTGTCGTAGTAGCGGCGCAGCTGGTCGGGCCGGGACAGCAACTCGGGCGGGGTTTTCTTGGCGGTCAGGTCGATGATCTCGATCAGGGTGCTGAGCTTGTCGTCCAGCTCTTCGGCGGTGCGATTGATGAGCGCGGTTTGCTGAGTGAACAAGACTTTGGTGAAGTCGTCGCGCAGCCTTTGCAGCTGGACCGCGGTCACCAAGCCGATCATCACGATCGAGGTGGCGCTGGTGGCCAGCGCGACTTTTACTTTGATGCCGAGAGGCTTCATGTTTTCCCTTGTGATGACCTGACGGCAAGACCGGGCATGCAATAGGGAATTTTGCTATCAATGGGCGTGATTAGCAAGAAGTCATGGCGTGGCGTGCAGCCAACACACCGGTTCGGTTGCCGCGCGCGCATGCCGGCAGGTGAAGCAGCGCCACCATGGTGGCCTGGCAGCTCTCCAAGTCCGACAGGCTGCTAGCGCGGCGTCGGCGCGGGTGGCCGGCGGCGCCCGCGCAGTGTGTTGCGCAGCCGCCACTTTTTAGCCCCAAGCGCCGTGGCGCCGCTGGCAACATGGCGCACGGGGCTGATGTGATAACGTTTACTGCAATTATGAAAATGTGGTTTCTCTTCTACTCCTCCCCCGCCATCCGAACGACACAGGAGCAGGTGCGAAGCGGTATTGATATCGAACGTGCCGTGTAGTGGCCGGCCTTGGCCGTTTCCTACCGGTCGCCAGCGCCAGCCAGCCACCGGCACGCCCTACCGCGTGATGCCGTTCTTGCTGTGGCAACCCAGCTCCCTCGCCATGGTCGCGCCGCCCGACAGTCAATCCTGGCCGGCCGACAGCGGCCGCACCGTGCCCACCGCGTGGCCCTGGGCATAGTCAATGCCCAGTTCGCGCACCACGGCCAGGGTGGCGTCGTTTTCCACATATTCGGCCACGGTCTGTATCCCCATTACATGGCCAACCTCGTTGATCGCCTTGACCATGGCCCGGTTGATGGCGTTGCTGGCGATGTCACGCACGAAGATGCCGTCGATTTTCAGATAATCGACCGGCAAGGCTTTCAGGTAGCCGAAGGACGACACGCCGCTGCCGAAGTCGTCCAGCGAAAAGCGACAGCCCAGCGTTTTCAGCCCCGCCATGAACACCTGGGCCTGGGGCAGATTGGCGATCACCGCCGTTTCGGTGATTTCAAAGCAGATCTGTTCGGGCGCGATGGCGTAGTCGATGAAGGCTTGCGTGATGAAGTCGCGCAAGCCGGGATCGGCCAGCGACCTGCCCGACAGGTTGATCGCGTACTGGGCCGGAGCGCGCCGGTGCGCCAGGTGGTATGCGTCCAGCGGCGCCAGGCTGGCCCGCACGCTCTCGATGTGGTGGCATACGGCCCGGATCACCCAGCGGTCGATCGAGAGCATCATGTCGTAGCGTTCGGCGGCCGGAATGAAGGCGCCCGGCAAGATCAAATCGCCTTTGCCGTTGCGGATGCGGATCAGCACCTCGTCGTGCGCCTCGGCGCTCTCGCGCAGCGGCACGATGGGCATGGCATAGAGCCGGAAATACTGGCGCTCGAACGCTTCGTTCAGGCGCGACACCCACATCATTTCGCCGTGCCGCCGCGCCAGCATCAAGTCCGATTCCTGGTACACGTGCACCCGGTTGCGGCCTTGCTCCTTGGCCAGGTAGCAAGCCTGATCGGCCGCGATCAGCAATTCCGTCATCGACTTGCTGTCCTCGTTGATCTCGACTAAGCCGATGCTCACTCCCAGTTCGAAGGTGCGCGCATCCCACACGAAGCGGAAATCCTTGACCGCCTGGCGGATCTGGTCGGCGATCAGGCGGGCCTGGTCGGGCGGGCAGTGCGGCAGCAGCACGCCCAGCTCGTCGCCGCCCAGCCGGGCCAGGATGTCGCTGTCGCGCATCTGGGTCTGGAGCATGCGCGCCAGCAGTTGCAGCAGCACGTCGCCGGCGCCGTGGCCGCAGGTGTCGTTGATGATCTTGAACTGGTCCAGGTCCATGTACAGCAGCGCGTGCACGTGGCGCTCGTGTTTGGCCGTATGCAGGGCGGTGCCGATCTGGTCTTCGAATTCGCGCCGGTTGATCAAGCCGGTCAAGGTGTCGTGGGTGGCTTGCCAGGACAGTTGCTGGGTCAGCTTGCGCTCATGGCTGACGTCGCGAAACACCAACACCGCGCCCAGGATGGCGCCGTCGCGCGACCAGATCGGCGCGGCCGAATCTTCCACCGCCAGGCGGCGTCCTTCACGGGTGATGAGATCGGCGCGCGCCGACATGCTGATCGCCTGTCGCAATTGCAGGCATTTGGTGGCGGCGTGCTCGATCGGCTCGCCGCTCTGCTCGTCGACCAGGCGGAACGTGGTGCGGATGTCGACCCCGCGCGCCAGCCTGCCGCTCCAGCCGGTGAGCTGCTCGGCGACCCGGTTCAGGTATTGAGTGCGGCCGTGGGCATCGGTGGTGATCACGCCGTCGCCGATGGAGCTGAGCGTCACTTCCGCCAGTTCCTTGCGTTCGGCCATCGCGATTTCGTTGAGCTTGCGCTCGGTGATGTCCCACACGATGCCCAGGGTGCGGTCGGCGCGGCCGGCCGCGTCGGTGCTGATGCGGGCCTTGGCCGCCAGCCAGTGCAAGCTGCCGTCCGGCCACAGCACGCGGTATTCGATCTCGTAATGGCTGCAACAGTCCACCCCTTCCTGCATGCGGGCGACGGTGGGGTCGCGGTCGTCCGGGTGCATGAATTCGAGGAACACGCGAAACGGTTGCTGGAGCCGGCGCGGCTTGAGCCCGATCAAGGCCGCGCCCGGGGCCGACCATTCAATCATGCCATCGATGATCTTGCCGTCCACCACCTTGGAATCCCAGATCGCCATGCGCGCGGCATCGAGCGCCATCTGCAAACGCTTGTGAAGATCGCTCATGGCGCCTCCGCTCGGGCGGGCAAGCCCCGATCGAGCTTGTCCTACATCATTTCGACGCGCCGGGGCGGATTTGGTTCCCCCGTTTCAAAAAACCGGGGGCCGCGCGCCGCCCTTCAGACCGGGCCGGACGACTGGTCGAACTTGTCGCCGGCGGTGGTCAGGGCGATGTCGCGCACGTTTTTTTGCACCGCCACGGCGGCAAACAGGCTGAGCACGAAAGACATGATGAAAAAGCCCTTTTCGCTCAAGGCCAGGGTGGCGTTCCACAATCCGACCGCCAGCAGCACAATCGACATCAGCACCGACACCCAGCACAGGGAGAAATAGATGCCGGTCACGGCGATGCCTTCCATCCGGTCGCGCACCGATTTTTGCAGCGACACGGCGGCGAACAGGCCGTACAGCAAGATGGTGAAGTAATAGCCTTTTTCATTGAGCGCCATGGTGGCGTTCCACAAGCCGGCCATATAGGTGCAGGAACCGATCATCAGCGCGGCCCAGGAGGCGCCGACGAAGGCGGCGGTGGGCCGTTGGTAATATTGTTGTGCCATCATTTCTCCAGGACGGTCGGGGTCGATGCGCGCGCGGGGCGGCGCTGGTGTGTCTTGCTTGTCAGGCAAGTCATACTTGTCATCAGAACAGAAGGGGCATGCCGCGTCAAGCCGGCTTGAGCCGGCGCCACAGGGCCGTCGCGGCCGTCACCACGGCCAACACCAGGGCGCCGGCCGCCACCCCCACCAGCGCGTCGAGCACGGTCGGCGTTACGCTGGCCAGCAGCGCGCCGATGCCGGGCACGGCGCCGGCGCTGTGCGCCACCGCGTGGATCGGCGCCGCCAGCATCGGCAAGCCGTGCGCCAGAATGCCGCCGCCGACCATGAACATGGCGGCCGTGCCCACCACCGACAGCACCTTCATCAGCTTGGGCGCGGCCACCAGCAGCAATTGGCCAAAGGCGCGCGTCAGATTGCGCCCCACGCTGTCGCCCACCCGGCGGCTCAGGTACAGGCCGGCGTCGTCGAGCTTGACGATGCCGGCCACCAGGCCATACACCCCGACCGTCATCACCACCGCGATGCCGGCCACCACCGTCACCTGTTGCGCGAACGGGGCCTCGGCCACGGTGCCCAGCGCGATCACGATGATCTCGGCCGACAAGATAAAGTCGGTGCGCACGGCGCCCTTGATCTTGTCCTGTTCCAGCGCCACCAGATCGGCCGCCGGGTCGGCCACGGCTTGGCTCAACGCGGCCCGATGCTGCTCCTGCTCATGCTTGGGATGGAGCAGCGGGTGGGCGATTTTTTCAAACCCTTCAAAGCACAGGTAGGCGCCCCCCGCCATCAGCAGCGGCGTGATGGCCCAGGGCGCGAAGGCGCTGATGGCCAGCGCGGCCGGCACCAGAATCGCCTTGTTCTTGAACGAGCCGCGCGCCACCGCCCACACCACCGGCAATTCGCGCTCGGCGCGCACGCCCGACACTTGCTGGGCGTTCAAGGCCAGGTCGTCGCCCAGCACGCCGGCCGTTTTCTTGGCCGCCACCTTGCTCATCAAGGCCACGTCGTCGAGGATGGTGGCGATGTCGTCGAGCAGCGCCAGCAGGCTGCCGGCGGCCATCTAGCGACCCTCCCGCGCGATCGGAGGGCGGGGGCGACGGCACGCGGGAAGCGCTTGCAATGATTTTTTCATCGGTAAATTGCCTGGTTGGAAACACGATGCCGATCTTACCTCAGTCGGCGCGGCAGGGTAAGCGGCGCGCCGTTGTTTCTGCGTGTAAAATCGGCGGCCTATCGCCAAACGGACACCGCCATGAGCTTCGCCACCTGGATCACCTTCGTCATCGCCGCCGGCATCATCGCGGTGTCGCCCGGCTCCGGCGCCATTTTGTCGATGTCGCACGGCTTGTCGTACGGGCTGAAAAAGACCAGCGCCACCATCCTCGGCTTGCAGGCCGGTTTGCTGCTGGTGCTGTTCATCGCCGGCGCCGGGGTCGGCTCGCTGCTGCTGGCCTCGGAACTGGCTTTCAATGTGGTCAAGACCGTGGGTGCGCTGTACCTGATTTATCTGGGCGTGAGCCAATGGCGCGCCAAGGCGGGGCAGCCGGGCGGCGCCGCCGTGCCGGCCGCGCCGGCCGCGCCGGCCGCTATCCCCTCTTTCGGCAAGCGCGCGTTGACCGGTTTTCTCACCAATGCCACCAACCCCAAGGGCATCATCTTCATGGTGGCCGTGTTGCCGCAATTTATTACCAGCGCCGCCCCGCTGGCGCCCCAATTGCTGATCCTGGCTGTCACCATGTGCACCATCGACCTGGCCGTGATGCACGGCTACGCCTTGCTGGCGGCCTCGATGCAGCGTTTTTTCCGCGATCCGCGCGCCATCAAAAAGCAAAATCGTGTGTTCGGCGGCTTGCTGGTGGGCGTGGGCACGGCCCTGTTTTTCGTCAAACGCGGCGCGCACGCCTGAGCCGGCGCGCCCAGCCACCGATTTGAATGGACATGTATGCGCATTTGCTTATCCCGTGTTTCGCTCGCGCTGGCCGCCGTTTGCTTAAACGCCGGCGCGGCCAAGGAGGCCAGCGTGGCGAACCTGTCGCTCAACGTCTCGCACCTGTTCTGATCGGGCGCCGCGCGCATTTGTAAATTGAAAACATTTGTAAGTGCGGTTGAAGCGGGCCGGCGTGTGGGGTGTAATGCTTAGACACCCATAAAGGAGCGCGATCATGCGTCTCGCCTCGATCCGATTTGCCGCCCTGCTCGCCTTGAGCCTGGCGGGCACCGCCGCCCTGGCCGATCCACCCTCCCGGGTCGGCCGCATCGCCAGCACCGAAGGCCAGGTCACGCTGTACGCCGGGGCCGATGACCAAGCCAATCCGGCCCTCTTGAACTGGCCCGTGACGGGTGCCAACCGCATCGTCACCGCCCCTGGCGGCAGCGCCGAGATCCGGGTTGGCGCCAGCGCGATCCGGCTCGACGGCGATTCCGAACTGGAAGTGGTGGCGCTGGACGACCAGCAATTTCATCTGTTTCTGAACTATGGCACGGTGGCCGCGCGCATCGGCGCCGACAGCGTGGCCGGTTTTGAATTGAGCACCACCCGCGCGCGCGCCGCCTTGCGCCAGCCGGGCCAGCTACGCATCGATACCGACCGTGCTCCGGGCGTGAGCGTGGTGAGCGTGGTGACGGGCGTGGCCCAGGTCGACGGCGGCGGCGCCAGCTTGACGGTGGAAGCGGGCAACCGGGCCGACATCGGCGACGGCGACGTGCGCACCGGCCAGCTGGTGCGCGACGCCTTCGACAACTGGCCGGCCGCGCAGAGCGCCGCCACGCCGGCGCTGCGCTACGTGAGCGCCGACACCACCGGCTACGAGGAACTGGACCGCTACGGCAGCTGGAGCGAGGACGGCGACTACGGCCCGCTGTGGCAACCGCGCGCGCTGCCCAGCGGCTGGGCGCCGTATAGCGACGGCCGCTGGACCTGGGTTGAACCGTGGGGCTGGACCTGGGTCGACAACGCGCCCTGGGGCTACGCGCCCTCCCACTACGGGCGCTGGGTGCTGGTGGGCCAGCGCTGGAGCTGGTCGCCCGGGGCGGCGCGGACGCGCCAGGCCTGGGCCCCGGCCCTGGTGGGCTGGGTCGGCGGCAACCAGTGGCAAGCCCGCTTCGTCGGGCGCGGCCCGGCGCCGGCGGTGGGCTGGTATCCGCTGCCGCCGCGCGCCCGTTACGTGCCCACTTACCGCGTCTCGCCCGACTACCAGCGCCGCCTGGACACCGATCATGACGGCCGCTGGGGCGAGCGCGCCGGCCGCCCGCGCCGGCGCGAGCGCGACGACGGCCGGCCCGAGGGCGTGACCCTGGTGCCGCACGATCAATTCGGCTCCGGGCGCACGGTGGCGGTGTATGCCGCGCCGCGCGCCATCATGGGCGTGAGCGAGATCCATAATTTGCCGCTGACCAGCGCGCCGCCGTTCGGCGCCCCGTCCGGGGTGGTGGACGGACGGCCGCGCCGCGCCGACCAAGCGGGTGGCCACGAGGGCGACGGCGCCCGCTGGCGGCGTGGCGAGGCGGGCGGCCGGTATCCCGACGGCGCCGGGCGCGGCGGCGTGGTCATTTCCACGGCGCCGCCGGTTGCCGCCCAGCCGGGGCAGCCGGGGCAGCCAGCCACGGCGCCCGCGCCCCGTCTGCCACGCACGCCACCGGTGCCCGCCGCGCCCGCTGCGTTGGCCCCGGCAGCGCCCGCCACGGTGGTGCTGGGCGCGCCCGGCTCGGGCGGGCGCACAGTATGGAACGACCGCAATGATCGTAACGACCGCAAGGACCGCAATGACCGTAACGATCGCGCGCCACAGCGCCCGCCCGTCAACGGCGCGCCGGCGGACGGCCCCGGCGCCTCCGGCGCTCCGTTTTCCCCTCCTTCCCATCCCCCGCGCGGCGACGTGCCGGACCGGGCCCGCATGCGCATGAGCGCCGATGACGGCCATCGGGCCCCACCCGCGCAGCAAGCGCCGCCGCCCGTCCATGCGCCGGCTGCGGCAGCGATACCGGCGCCGGCGCACCCCGCGCAGCCAGCGCCCGCCGTACAGCGGGCCGGGCCGGAAGCGGTGGCCCAGCCCCCAAGCCAGAGTCAGCATCCGGAGCGGCACAACGCCGGCCGCGAACGCGACGAGCCGCGCCGGGGCGGGCTGGAAGGGCGGCGCGAGATGGCGCGCTAGCGCCGCGCCGGCCCGCGCCCGACGTTTCCCTTGACGTGGCCGGGCGTGGCCGGGGTCGGCGTCCGATAGCGGCGCCGGGGGCAGGCAAGGCGGCCGCTCCGATTTTGGCTACAATGACGCTTGGCGGGCCGCGTGTGATTGGCGCGGCCCCTGCTCAACCTACATTTGCCCAAGACTGGAACATCCATGGACGCGACCCGCAGCGACTCCCTGATCGAATACCCGAGCGACTTCCCGATCAAGGTGATGGGACCGACCCACATCGACTTCGCGCCCACCATCACCGAGGTGGTGCTCGGTTTCGACCCTACTTTCCACGCCGGCAAGCTGGAAACGCGCGCCTCGGGCAAGGGCAATTACACCGGCCTGACCGTAACCGTGCGCGCCACCAGCCGCGAGCAGCTTGACGCGCTGTACACGGCCCTGTCCTCGCATCCGATGGTGAAGATGGTCATTTAGTCCGCGCGGGCCATCCCAACCTCATGTCCTCCCTCTTTAGCGTGCCGGCCGAAATCCGCGACCTGGGCCGGGCCGACTACGCGGCCACCTTCGCCGCCATGCGCGCCTTTACCGACGCGCGCGGCGCCGACACGCCCGATCAATTATGGATCGTCGAGCACCCGCCCGTGTTCACCCTGGGCCTGGGGGCCGACCGCGCCCACCTGCTCGATGGCGCCGGCGCGGCGCGCGCCATCCCCGTGATCCAGACCGACCGTGGCGGCGAAGTCACTTACCACGGCCCGGGCCAGGTGGTGATCTACCTGCTGATGGACCTGCGCCGCAACAAGCCAGGCGGCAAACTCTATGCGCGCCAATTCGTGACCAAAATCGAGCAGGCGATCATCAATGTGCTGGCGGCGTATAATCTGCCTGGTGAGCGCATCGATGGCGCGCCCGGCATCTACATCGCCGGCGGGCCGCGGCGGGGCGCCAAGATCGCCGCGCTGGGCTTGAAAGTGCGCGGCAACGGCTGCACCTACCATGGCGTGTCGCTCAATGTGGCGATGGACCTGGCGCCGTTCGCGTGGATTAACCCGTGCGGTTATGCCGGCCTGAAAACGGTCGACATGCGCGTCATGGGCGTGGAGGTGGCGCTGGCCGAGGTACAGCGCGCGCTGGCGCAGGAATTGACCGTGCAGCTGGGCGTGGACGGCAGCGCGCCGGTGGCATGAAGACCCGACAAAAACCGAACAACGTAAACTACGCCCGCCTGGGCCAGCAGCCAAATGACCTCTGAGACCACCTCCAGCACCGCCCCCGCCTACAATCCCAGCGAGAAGCAAAAAGGCGCCAGCAAGACGGCCCGCATCCCGATCAAGATCATCCCGATCGAGCAGGTCGAGCGGCTTAAAAAGCCCGATTGGATACGTGTGAAGGCGGCGTCGGCCTCGACCCGCTTCTACGAAATCAAGGACATCCTGCGCGAGAACAAGCTGGTCACCGTGTGCGAAGAGGCCAGCTGCCCGAACATCGGCGAATGCTTCGGCAAGGGCACCGCCACCTTCATGATCATGGGCGACAAATGCACCCGCCGCTGCCCGTTTTGCGACGTCGGCCACGGCCGCCCCGACCCGCTCGACGCCAGCGAGCCGGCCAATCTGTCGAAAACCATCGCCGCGCTGCGCCTCAATTACGTGGTCATCACCTCGGTCGACCGCGACGACTTGCGCGACGGCGGCGCGGCCCATTTTGTCGATTGCATCACCCAGACCCGCGCCTTGTCGCCCAACACCAGTATCGAAGTGCTGGTGCCGGACTTCCGCGGCCGTCTGGCCAAGGCGCTGGCGATCTTCAAGGACGGCTTGCCGGATGTGATGAACCACAATCTGGAAACCGTGCCGCGCCTGTACAAGGAAGCGCGCCCCGGGTCCGACTACCAGCATTCGCTCGACCTGCTGCGCGACTTCAAGGCGCTCTACCCGCACGTGAAAACCAAATCCGGCATCATGGTTGGCCTGGGCGAGACCGACGAAGAAATCCTGCAAGTGATGCGCGACATGCGCGCCCACGATATCGACATGCTCACCATCGGCCAGTATCTGGCGCCCTCGGGCGACCATTTGCCGGTGCGGCGCTATGTGCACCCCGACGTGTTCAAGATGTTCGAGGCCGAAGCCTACAAGATGGGCTTTAAGCACGCCGCCGTGGGCGCGATGGTGCGCAGTTCGTATCACGCCGATCAGCAGGCGCACGGGGTACTCACGCCGGTGTGAACGGCACTATGCCGTTTTTTGTGGAACTTGACTTCTAGTACCATAGCTGGCATTGCCATTTTGAAGACAAGAACGCCTGATAAGTATTGCCGTTGAAGCCCTGGTTACAAGTGGGCTGGGCCTGCAAGCACCGTGGTCGGCGACCAAAGTCGAACTTGACACGTCCAAGCGGCGAATCGATTTTGAGGTGGCGTGCGACGCAAAGAGGTTGCCGTGTCCAGCCTGCGGTGTGGACGGGCAAAGGGGCCATGAACGGATCCGGCGCGATTGGCGTCATCTGGATTTTTTCCAGTTCGAGGCGTGCCTACACGCCGAGGTGCCACGGGTTGATTATTGCGCCTGCGGCAAGACCTCGCTCGTTGAAGTGCCCACTGGGCGCGTGCCGGCAGCGGCTTCACGCTGCTGCGCAGTTGCGGGTGGCGCCGAAGCGCTTGTGGAGGCGGATCGAACACTACGTGGAGGTAGCCCGTGCCCGCGACGTGATGACAGGTATCGAGGTGGTCGGCATTGACGAAACCAGCGTCAAGCGAGGCCAGCAGAACGTGACCGTGGTCCACGATTTGGAGGCAAACGCCTGCTGTTCATGACGCCCGGGCTCAAGCACGACACCGTAGTTGACTTCAAGGCCGAGGTGGTGGCGCACGGTGGTGACCCTGACCAGATCAAGCACGTCTGCGTGGACATGAGCGCCGCGTACACTAAGCGGGTCAGTGAAGCATTGCTCCAGGCCCAGATCAGCTATGACCGATGTCAAGTGATCGCGCTGGCCAATGAGGCCAAGTACGCGGTGCGGCGCCAGGAAATGCAGAGCCAGCCGCGCGCGGCGCTGGGGAACTTCGTCGCTATCGCCTATCTGCGCATGTCCAAGCTTAATCCCCTTCCGCACAATCCCTCGCGTTCCGCCTTCTCGCGCACGAACGGCATTACCCAATATCGCAGTGGCCGTCAAGTTCCATATAGAACGGCATAGAGCCAGAAGTAGGTTGGCCCATACGGCTGGGCAAGTGATTGTCCTTGGGGAAATGCTAGCTAAAAAAAGGAAGGCGCGCGCGAATCCATTCAATTTTTGTTGGTGGGACCGCGATGGTTTTCTTGAAATTGTTATGCGTGGAAAAATCGTAGTAGGTGATTTGGCTGTCATGGTACTCCAAAGGCTCGTGAAAATTCGCCATCCAGTGAACAGTAAAGTGTCGCTTAGCTAAAAGCTCACCCTGTTCACTGATTATCTTCAGTTCAACTTCGTCTGAATTCCCATTTTCGTCCCCGCCTGTGCCACATATTTGCACGTTATATTTCACCGTGCCAATTATCTTCGTTCCGCCGTTAAGCTCATCATTGTATCGATCACACTTGGAATACTGTGGTGGGAAGATATAAATGAAGAGGCACAAGGATGCATAGATTACCACTGCCAGCAATGCTAAGCCAATCACTACCTTCTTCACATTTTTTCCGGTGCTTTGCATATTGTATCCAACTTAAATCTGATGGGGATTCTTAATTGTAGATATTTAGGTTTTGAGTACAGCATAAAGTCGCCGCCCCGGTTGTGCTTCTCTCGCCATTGATTATAGTTTCTGTTATATATGGGAAAGTAGACGTCAGGATCTCTGAATTTATTAATGACGCCTTTTCTTACATCTACGGGCTTATCAATGCTTTCAACCTTAGTGCTCCAATCTGACTTTACTTTGTTTGAGTTGCCCAGATCTGTTTGAAAGTATTTCGAGTTAGTCGCTTGGCTCACCAGACCTCCCGGCGTGGTGATGACACCGCCTTTGTTCCAATGTCCCAAATATTGAGACGAACTACCTGAATCGTTGAAAGAATAATTGTCTTTTATGTACACGTAAATATGGGTAATTTCTACTTTCGGATCTAAGCAGTAAGTTTTTGTCTTTGCGTGATTGTCATATTTAAAGTATCGCTCAGCCGTAACGTTCGCGTTTCCTATAGCTACATATATACCAAAATTGGCGAGGGTCCCTGTCAGATCGGTTAGATACACTCCATCCATCGTGTCCCAACTTGATAACTTGGTAAACTGGAACTGCCAGTCAAGGTGAAACTGCCTCAAATCGTTAATTTCAGAAGTGGTATTGAAATCAAATTTTGCTAGTCCCTTTGCTACGAACATATCAGTGAGTTTTCTTTTCAGGTATTTCTTTGCTAGAAAAGCTGCGTCTTCCTGATAGATGTCCTTTGATAGCAAATGATTGTATTTTTCTTTAACATTACCAAATTTTAAAGCCCAATCAAGCGTGATGATTGTATCATCGATAGGTTGCTCCGAATTTGGCTTGTCATTGTATATATGCTTCGCGTTACTGAACCATCGCCTTGAACACTTCGCAGATACGGGCCAACCCATCTTTTCCATAGCACCCGGTATGTCTTGCATATCAAAAACAGGTGGCTCTGGGCAATCCTCCGCATCGGGTGGTTCTTCCTTTTTTTCTTCTGGCTTAGGTTTGGGCGGTGACGGTAACTTGGCTTGTTGTTCCTTCAACTGCTTCTGAAGTGCTCCGTCTGCTTTTTGAGCTTTGATTTGCTCAGCGGTTGGCTTCGGTGGTTTTGGTGGTTTTGGTGGAGGTGGAGGGGGCGCGACACCAGGCGCTAGCCGATCCATGGACACGCCTTGCTGAGTATTTAGTGGGACGCACCCATTGGAACCATCGTGGCGTTTCCATGCGTTAGCAGTAAAGATGGAAGGCTCCATAGTGAAGTATGGAATTTTTTTAGCTGCAAGCATGATCACCCTTTAGACGGTCGGAATACACTTGCCATTTTACCATCAATTAATAAATATTCATCTTGTTCACAATCAAGAAAAATTGCTGTAGACCGCAAGTGAAGTGCTGTTGCAACGCCGTTACCGGGGGAATTGCGGTAAGCCAAAAGCTCTATCTGGAGCGTATCGTTGCAGCTTCACCAGTGCAGTGATCGTGACCGTAGCATTTTCGGGTGTAGCTCTTCAATGTCCCTATAGGTAATTGCATGGTGACTGTTCAGCGTGAGCGATTCAAAAAACAGTTGTAAACCTTTCCAAGCCGGCTCATCATATTGGCTATGGCAAAAAAACGCACCCCTCCCGACCTCTCCGCCCTTACGCGCGGTGAGCTTGAGGGCCTCGTGTTGACGCTATGGGAACGGCTGGAGGCGCTGGAATCGAAGGTCGCCAAGAATGGCTGCAACTCCAGCCAGCCGCCGTCTTCCGCGCGTGATACGTCCCTACACTTGAGCGTTCCATTAAGATGCCCGACGCATTTGTCGAGCTCGGCCCACACGCTGATGCGCTTGCCACTGAACGCCAATTGGAATTGAACCATCCGGGGCGCGGTACGGAACGGCACCTTGATCCTTGATCTGCATGGCTAGGTGGTGCATAAATCCAAGATCGTCGTGCTGTTTCGCTGCGCGCAACGATTTTGTATCCAAAATAACGCGAAACGCGCGCGTCACCAGGTTTTGCTGGGAGCGCCATGCGCGATCTGCTAAATTGAATGCCGGATATGTAGCCACGGCGGCCCGGCCCGGGTCCGCCGCCAGTTTGTCAACCGTTCTGGCGCACACGCCGCACAGGAGCCGACATGATTACTTCGCTAACGAAAATCGCCGGAATCGGCTTGCTGCTGACGGCGTCGCTGAGCATGGCGCAAACGCCCTACTCCGAGGATTCAACCTATCGCGGCCTGGGCGGCCAGGAAGGCATCGCCCAGATCGTGGCCAGCTTCATTCCGCTGATCCAGGCCGATGCCCGCATCAGCGAGAGCTTCAAGGATACCGACATGCCCCAGCTCAAGCAGCGCCTGGCCGAGCAGTTGTGCGAACTGGCCGGCGGACCCTGCAAATATACGGGTAAATACAAGGGGCGCGACATGGAGTCGGCCCATGTCGATTTGAAGATCACCAACGCCCAATTCAATGCCCTGGCCGAGGATTTGCAGCTGGCCATGGAACGCCACGCCGTGCCATCCCATGTGCAAAACAAGTTGATCGCCAAGCTCGCGCCGATGCAGCGCGTTATCGTCACCCAGTAAGGCGCCGGGCGCTTACAGGCTGACCCAGCTGCCTTTGTAGAGAATCGGGCCGGTCGGACCATGGGGATCGGGCGAACCGCCCTTCGGCTCCAGCGTCACGGCCAGCAGCGCGACATCGGCGCCGATGGCGCGGCTCGACAGCGTGAGCCTGGTGTGACGGCTCAGCAGGCCGAGCGAACGCGGCTCGCCCTGTTTCGGCACCGCCCACAATTCCAGCGCCTTGTCGCTCGGCAGCGCCACCCCGCCCGCCACCCGCACTTCCAGCACCTGACGGCGGCGGTCGGCGGTGAGCAGCATCACGGGACGGGCTTGCTCGTCGCTCAGGCTGGCCATGTCGGTGATATCGGAACGCTCCAGCGTCTGGCCCGCCATCACCAGCACCAGCACGGCCGCCACGGCGCTCGAGGCCAGGCCGAAGTTGCGCCAGAAGTGGAGCGATTCGTTGCGCCAGAATTGCCAGCCGGCGGGCGCGCGGCCCAGGTTCAAGCGCCGCTCGATGCCGCGCCATACGTGCTTGCCGGGCTGGGCCGGCGTGGCGAATTCGGCCATGGGCGCCAGGCGCTGCTGCCATTGCACGGTGATATTGCGCAGATCGGCGTCCTGGTGCAGCCAGCCCTCGAAACGGCGGCGGGCACCGCCCTTGAGCGTGCCAAGCACGTATTCGGCCGCCAGTTTTTGGCGCAGCGCCGGTTTGTTACGGATATTCATGATGCCTCCCGCTTCGCCAAGCAAGTGCGCAGGCGCTCCAGGCTGCGCCGTATCCAGGTTTTGACGGTGCCGATCGGCAGCGCCATCTGTTGCGCCACTTCGCTGTGCGACAAGTCATGATAGTAAGCGAGCGCCATCACTTGCCGGTGCAAGCCTTCCAGGGTCGCCATGCAAAAGGCCAGGGCCTTGGCGTCGGCGCTCATTTGCAGGGCCTCGATGGGGCTGGCCTGGGGATCCTGTAGAGCATTGACGACCTCGCTATCGAACTGATCGGCATCGATTTCCACCGTGGCGCCGCTGCGCCGCAGGATGTCGAAAGCCTTGTTGCGCACGATGGTGGCCATCCATGTCATGGGGGCCGCCAGGTGGCTCTGGTAAGCGGCGGCGTTATTCCAGATCGACACGAACGCCTCTTGCAAGGCGTCTTCCGCCAGTTCCCGCTTGTTTAATATACGCAAGGCGAAGCCAAACAGATTCGGCGCCGCGGCCTCATACAGACGGCGAAAGGCGGCGCTGTCGCGCTGGGCGGCGGCCAGCAGCCAGATTTTGAGCTGCTGCGGGTCGGTGGGGTGGGCTGCGTTCGACAATGCTGGCCTTTGGAAAGAGGAAGAGTTGCAGGGTAGCTTAATTTTTTACACGGCGGTAACTCCGTGCCAAAAAGCCTCATTTTGGCGCTTGGCGCTGGCGTCGCGTACGCAATTCGGTCAAGCTAGTGCTTGCAAGAATCGCTCAGTTATTGGGGAGACAATATGCAGCATCGCAAACGATTTCCGTCCGCAATGGCATTGCTTGGCGCGGCCCTGCTGTGGGGTGGCGCCGCCGCGGCCCAAGTGTCCCGTCCCGACATGGGGAAGTTTCTCGCCACCGGCGGGGTCAGCCAGCTTGAGGGCGCGGCGGGCGGCGGACTGACCCCGTGGGCCTTGATCGCCGGCTACGGCACGCGCGACAGTTATGGCGCCAACTTGCACTACACCCGCGTCAAGACCCAGGATTATGCGCTGGGCACCTACGGCGTGGCGGTCGGCATCGCCGACCGGGTCGAATTGTCGCTGGCCACCCAGCAATTCGATGGCAGTCTGGCCCCGCTCGATCAGCTCAGCATCAAGCAAGACATCGTCGGTATCAAGGTCAAAGTGGCGGGCGACGCGGTCTACGACCAGGACCGCGCCTTGCCCCAGATCGCGTTCGGCGCCATGTACAAACGCAACAAGGGGATAGGCGGCCTGGGCGCGCTGGGGGTCGATAATGTGACCCAGCTGGGCGCCAGCGACGATCACGGCATCGATTATTATGTGGCGGCCACCAAGATCCTGTTCGAGCAGAGCCTGCTGCTCAACGGTACGGTGCGCGCCACCAAGGCCAATCAGATGGGCATTTTAGGCTTCGGCGGCGACCGCCACGACGGCTACCAGGCCATGCTGGAAGTATCGGCCGCCTACCTGATCAACCGCCAGCTGGTGGCCGGCCTGGAATACCGCCACAAGCCGCGCAATCTGACGGTGGACGATGAAAAAGCCTATTACGACGCGTTCATCGCCTATTTTCCCAGCAAGCATGTGTCGCTGACGGCCGCCTATGCCAACCTGGGCGACATCACCATTTTCAACAAGCAGCGCCAGCGGGGCTTGTATCTGTCATTGCAAGTCGGGTTTTAACCGGCCAGGTTTTTTTCCAGCAACTGGTGCAAGGCATCGAACGGCGGTTCGCCCAAATACCGTTTGATGATCTTGCCCTGCTTGTCGATCACGAAGGTGGTGGGGGTCATCTGCACGTTGCCGTAGGCGCTGGCCGCCTCGCCGCTGACGTCGATCGCCACCTTGAACGGCAGCTTGCGCGTCTCGGCATAATTGAGCACGTAGTTGGGCGGATCGCCTTTCATGGCGACGGCGACAAATTCCAGCCCCTGGGCCCGGTATTTATTGTAGGTCTCGACCATTTTCGGCATTTCCTTCACGCAGGTGGTGCAGGACGTGGCCCAGAAATTGACCATCACCACCTTGCCGCGCAAGCTCTCGGGCGAGATTTTTTCGCCGTGAATGCCCAGGAAGGTGATCTGGGGCGCGCTGGTTTCGGTATGCAGGGAGAAATAGGCCGCGCCCGCCACAGTGGCGAGGAGGACGGCGGCAAGCATCGGTTTAATCCAGGCGCGGCTGGAAGCGGTGGAGGTGGTCATGACAGGGGCCGGTGGCGAAGGGTGGCCTTATTATAGACCGGTCCGTCCATGCATGCTGAGCGGGCCCCACCACCTTTTATGACTGGGCGGGCGGCGCCGATGCCGTCTGCGGCGGCTGCAACAGTAATTGCTTGAGTTCGTCTTCGCTGATGTAATCGAACAGCTTGATCACCTTTTGCACGCCATTCACGCCGCGCGCCACATCGGCGCCCACCGCGCCTTCACGCTGGGTGACCCGGCCCATCAGATACACATTGCCGCGCTCCGTGACCACCTTGAAGGTGGCGGCGGAAATGGTTTTCATGTCCACCAGACTGGCTTTCACCTTGCCGGTGATCAGGGTGTCGTTCGAGCGCGAGGTGTAGGTGGCGCGCCCGGCCACTTCCAGCTCGTTGTACACCGTTTGCACGCCCTCGATGGCGCGCACTTCGCGCTCCACCGCCGCCTTCATGGCCTCGTCGCGCACTTCGCCCGTCAACAGCACCTTGCGGTTGAAGCTGGCGATATTGACATGGCCATCCTCGCCCACCACCTTGGGCACCCGCACCTCGCCCTTGACGGCGATGGCCTTGTCCTCGGTCTGGGCGCCCAGGGTGCGGCGGTCGGCCGCGGCCACGGTGCCCATCACGGCGCCGCCCAGCACCACCCCCACGCAGCCGCTCAGGCTGGCCAGCAGGGCGCCGCACAGCAGCGCGGTCGTCAGCGGCTTAATCATTGGCGTCGCCGCCGAACAGGGCCACGTCGATGCCGTCGCAGATGCAGTGGATGGTGAGCAGATGCACTTCCTGGATGCGCGCGGTGCGCTCGGCCGGCACGCAAATGTGCACGTCGGCGTCGGTCAGCATTTTGCCGATCGCGCCGCCATCCTTGCCGGTCAGCGCCACCACCCGCATTTCGCGCTCCAGCGCCGCTTCCACCGCCGCGATCACATTGCCCGAATTGCCGGAGGTGGAAATGGCCAGCAGCACATCGCCGGCCTGGCCGAACGCTTGCACCTGCTTGGAAAAGATTTCGCGGTAACTGTAGTCGTTGGCCACCGCCGTCAGGATCGAGGTGTCGGTGGTGAGCGAAATGGCCGGCAGCGGAAAGCGTTCCCGTTCGAAGCGTCCCACCAGCTCGGCCGCGAAATGCTGGCTGTCGGCGGCCGAGCCGCCATTGCCGCACGACAGAATCTTGTTGCCGTTCGACAGAGCGGAAAACATCAGTTCAATCGCCTGCGCGATCGGTTGCGCCAGCACGGTGGCGGACTGAATCTTGAGTTCGGCGCTCTGATGGAAGTGCGCGAGGATGCGTTGATTATTCATAGTTGCCGATTATAGTGCAGGTGCGGCTCGTGGCGAACAGGCACGGTGAAAAATGCGCAAGGACGCACTGATTTATTGCTTCCTTAGGTTTGTATCGCGTCCGCCAGCCAGGACAGGCGGTCGTGCTCGATCGCCACCACATCGAAGCGGCACGGCGGCACGCTGGCCAGGCTTTGCAAATACACTTGCGCGGCCAGGATCAGGCGGCGCTGCTTGGCCGGGGTGACGCTGGCGGCGGCCCCGCCGTGGCTGGCGCCGGCGCGCTGGCGCACCTCGACAAACACCAGTTGCGCGCCGTGCCGCATGATCAGGTCGATTTCGCCGCCCTTGCAGCGGAAGTTGCGCTCCACCAGGCTCAACCCCTGGCCCAGCAAATAGGCCAGGGCGGCCGCCTCGCCGGCCTGGCCCAGGCGCTGCTTGTCGCTCGCGGACCCGGCCACGGCCGCGTTAAGGCAGGGCCAGCGGTCGCAGCACGCCGTCCTGATACACAGCCTGCTGCTCGGTGCGCTCGAAGCTGGCCGCGCCCTGGCCGAAGCCCACCGCCAGACGGCCGGTCACGCCATCCATATTGAAACGGGCGCCAGGATGCAGCGCCACTTCGCGCGCCACCCGGAACGCGTCGATGCCCAGCGCATACAGGCGTTCCATGTCGGCCGTCGGCTTGCGTTCAGCGTTGGACGACAATTGCGGATACACCATCACGGCCGGATGGTCGCGCTGCACTTGCCACGGCAAGTCCAGTAAGCGCACTCCGTCCATTTCCGGACCGTAGGCGGTACGCGCCAGACCGGGATTGAGCGAAGAGGTGCCGTAGACGGGCACGCCATTGCCCAGCGCCACGCGCAATTGGCGGGCCTGGTCGGCATCCATGGCGGCGAAAATCAGGGCCGGCGGGTCCGCTTGCACGCGCGCCCGCAGCTGCACCAGCTCGGCGTCGCTCAGATAACCGTTGACGGCGCTCATCTCGACGCTCTGGCTGGACAAGCCCAGGCGCTGCCATTGCGCGTTAAAAGCGCTGCTGATGCGGCGTTGCCAGGCCGGGCCGGCCGACAGCACCAGCGCGTAGGCGTGCGGCTGCTCGGCCGCGGCCCAGCCGGCCACCTGGCGCGCCTCGTCCTCGAGCGACAAGCCCATGCTCAGCATAGTGGCCGGCATCGGCGTTTCGTTGGCGGTGCCGCGTCCGTCCGGATGATTGAGGGCGATGGTGGGTTTGCGCACCAGCGGGCTGGCGGACAAGGCCGTCACGGCCGAGCGCGCCAGCGGGCCGACCAGGATATCCTGCTCTTCCTGGGCCTTGGCGTACACCGCCAGCACGTCCTGGGGCGCGTCGCCCGTTTCGATCACGCTGACGGTGAAGCCTTCGCGGTCGCGTTCGTAAGCGGCCATGAAACCGGCGCGCAGCGATTCGGCCGCCGCGCCCAGGGTCTCCGAGCGCAGCGGCAGCAGCAGCCCGATCCGCACTGACGGCTGGCCGCCGGGGGCCGGCTGTGCAGGCTGGCCGGGCGCCGGCGCCGCGTCCACCCGGTCCGGGCTTTCCACCGCAAAGGTTTGCGGCTCCGGTTCCGGTTCCGCTACCGGCTCCGGCGCCGGCGGCAACGGTGTGGCCGGCAGGGGTAACGCACTTGTATTTGATGAAATAGGCGCGCACAATCGCCCGGCCCCGCTCATATCGCACGGCGTGCTGCACGCGCCCAGCAGCGCGAGCGCCGCGCCGGCCAGCGATATCTTTATACTTTTAGCAAGCATTCAACCCCCAATGACCGCACAAGAAAATAGCTCGATTGCCAATCTGCCCATCATGACAGAGGCGGCACACCAGGTCTATCCCCCATCGACATTGTATGTGGTGGCCACGCCCATCGGCAACGTGACCGACATCAGCTTGCGCGCCCTGCATGTGCTGGGCCTGGTCGACGCGGTCGCTTGCGAAGATACCCGCAATACCGCGCACCTGATGACGCGTTTCGGTTTGCACAAGCCCTTGATAGCCGCCCATCAGCATAACGAACGCGAGGTGGCGCAAGCTCTGATCAACCGTTTGCTGGGCGGCGAGCGCATCGCTTTGGTGTCCGACGCCGGCACCCCGGCCGTGTCCGATCCGGGCGCGCGCATTGTCGACGCGGTGCGCGCGGCCGGCTTGCGGGTGCTGCCGTTGCCGGGCGCGTCGGCGGCGGTGACCGCCATCTGCGCCAGCGGTTTGCTCAACGATCAATTCTATTTCGTCGGCTTTTTGCCGGCCAAGGCCAAGCAGCGCGAAAACATGTTGCACAGCCTGCGTGGCGTGAGCGCCACGCTGGTGTTTTACGAAGCGCCGCATCGCATTGTCGACTGCGCCGGCGCGCTGGCGGCCGCCTTCGAGCCGGCCCGGCAGGTGGTGTTCGCGCGCGAGCTGACCAAGCTGTTCGAGGAAATCCACCGCTGCCCCTTATCGGAAGCCGTGGCTTGGCTGCAAGCCGACCCGCACCGGGAAAAAGGTGAGTTCGTGGTGTTGCTGGAAGGGGCGCCGGCGGCTGAAGACGCCGAAGACGCGGACGCCGAACGGATACTGGCGATTTTGCTGGCCGAGTGTTCGGTCAAGCAAGCCGCCAATTTGACGGCGCAGATCACGGGCCGCAAGAAAAACGCCCTCTATGACCGGGCCTTGCAAATGAAGGCGGCGCAAGCATAGCTGACTTAGTGCCGGCCCGCGATCACAGCTTGCAGCCACTATCCTTTTTATCCATCAGCAGTAGCAACGGCGCCAGCAAGCCGCCCGGCACGCCATCCTTGCAATCGGCCCGTTTCGCTTGCGCGATATGGCGCGCCAGCGGCGTGTCGTCGGGCAACGGCTTGGCCGGGATTTGCCCGACCGCCGTGGCGGCCCTGGCCGGGTCGGGCTGGCTGGCCAGCGCGCGCGCCGTCTTGCGCGCGGCTTCGATGTCGAAGGCCGGCGCGGGCGACGCCGCGCCTGTATTTTCCGCCTTGTCCGCAGCGGCGCCGGCAACGTCGCGCCCCGCGCCCGGCGGCGTGGGCGCCTGCGCCGGTGTTGGGGCGGGCCGGCTCGGCGCGATTGGCTCCCTGCGTGGCGCGGCCTCGCTTGGCGCGGCCTTGCGTGGCGCGGCCTTGCGTGGCGCCGGGCTGGACGTGTCGGGCCGGCTCGGCGCCGGGATCGGCATCGGCATCGGTATAACAGTCGGCGGCGCCGGCCTGATCCACACCGTCAAGGCATCGGCGGGCGGCGGCGACGGTGGCGCGGGCGGGGCCATGTGCCCAAAGCGGAAAGCCCACAGCAGCAAGGCGTGCAAGGCCAGCGACAGCGCCAGCGCGCCGGCCACGCGTGCGGGACTGGCCGGGCGGTTTTCCTCGATAAACAATCGCGTCCTCATGATTGGTCGACCTCGACATGACGGCCAGTGTGGCACAACTTGAGTTTATTGCAATAGTGAGAATAAATCCGACTGCGCTTGACCGTATTCGTTCCAGCTTGTATGATCTTGCTTCTTCGGAGTGTGGCGCAGCCCGGTAGCGCACCTGGTTTGGGACCAGGGGGTCCAAGGTTCGAATCCTTGTACTCCGACCAAGATTCAATAAGAAAGACTCAGCAGCTTCGGCTCCTGGGTCTTTTTTATTTTCCGAGTGCGCCGGCTGCGGTGCTTGCTTGACCGCGCTCGTACCGGGCCAGCGCCATGCTCCGCAGCCAGCCCGACAAGCCCAGTTCCAAATAGCGGTGGCTGACGGCGGCCACCGGAATGGCGAGCGCGGTTGCAACGAACACATACGGCCAGTCATGCGTGCGCGCTTGCATGCCCAGTGCTACCAGCGTACTGGTGAGCAGTTTGAACACGATGAAGTGGCACAGATAAAGCGAAAACGAGATTTCGCCCAGCCAGACCATGCAACGCGGCATAACAATCGGCATCCGTTTGCTGGCCAGCGCCACGCATAGCAGCACCATGGCCGGCCCGGCGCCCATATTGTTCACGCCGTGAAAGGTGGCGCCGCCCGAATAGGCCCACCACAAGGCCAGCGCGACGGACACGAACAACAAATTATTGGTCGCCACCCCCGCCGGGAGCGCCAGGCGCGACTGATATAGCTTGCCGATCGCCACGCCGGCGACGAAATTCCAAATGATCGGATTGCTGATCTGGTTCAAATAAGCGAGCGGCAAATGGTAATCGCGCCGCACGTCCAGCGTGACGGCCTGGCCGTAGGCGAGCGGCAAACCGATCAGTGTCACGCCCAGCCAGGCGCCGAAGGCCAGCCAGCGCTGCCGTCCAAAGCGCATCGAAGCGGCGAACACCAGGTAAAAATACATCTCGAAGTTCAAGGTCCAGCCCAGCCGGTAAGGCAAGTCGTAATACGGCGGCGCGCCGCCATCGACCGGCAGAAACAGCAGACCTTGCGTCAGCGCGCCCAGGTTGCCGGAGTCGAACAGCCAGCCCGGGCCGCGTGTCGCGTACACCCCCACCGCCGTCAGCACCGCATACACTGGCCAGATCCGGAAAAACCGTTTCAGCAGGTAGCGGCTGGCGTCGCCGGCGCCGCCGTGCGACGCGGCGGTGGCATGCACCATGATGAAGCCGCTGATCAAAAAAAATAGATCGACGCCCGCCGCGCCCGGGCGCAGCAGGGCTTCCCCCAGCGCCTGGCCGGGCGTGCCGGTCAAGAAATAGCGACCGTGCGTGAGCACCACCAGCAACGCCGCCAAACCGCGCAAGCCCTGCAACCAATCGAGCTTGCCCGCCGGCGCCGTCGGCGCGCTCATGCCGCGCTCACTATGCGCTCACTTTGTGCGCTTGGCGGCGATGGCGTTGCCGGCCCGGCTCGCGCCCTGGCGGCCCAGCTGCCGCGAGATGAATTGGCCGGCATCGACCACCAGTTCCAGATCGATGCCGGTGGCGATGCCCAGCCCCTGCATCAGGTACAGCACGTCCTCGGTGGCCACATTGCCGGTGGCGCCTTTGGCGTACGGGCAGCCGCCCAGGCCCGATACCGACGAATGGAAAATGGCCACCCCCACTTCCAGGCTGGCGTAGATATTGGCCAGGGCCTGGCCGTAGGTATCGTGAAAATGGCCCGACAGGCCAGCCACGGCAAATTGGCCGGCGGCGCGCGCCATCACCGCCTGCGTCTGGCGCGCGGTGGCCACGCCAATGGTGTCGGCGATGTCGATCTCGTCGCAGCCCAGGTCGCGCATGCGCGCCACCACGTCGGCCACCGCGTCGAGCGGCACCTCGCCCTGGTAGGGGCAGCCGAACGCGCAACTGACGCTGCCGCGCAGGCGCAGCCCGTGCCGACGCGCGGCCTGTGCCACCGGCGCGAAGCGGGCCACCGATTCGGCGATCGAACAGTTGATGTTTTTCTGCGAGAACGCTTCCGAGGCCGAGCCGAAAATCACCACTTCGTCCGCGCGCGCGGCCAGCGCCGCCTCGAAGCCTTGCAGGTTGGGCGTGAGCGCCGAATACAGCACCCCGGGGCGGCGCGCGATCCCGGCCATCACCTCGCCGCTGGTGGCCATTTGCGGCACCCACTTGGGCGAGACGAAAGCGGCCGCCTCGATGTTGACGAAGCCGGCCTGGCTCAGGCGGTCGATCAGGGCGATCTTGACCTCGGCAGAAATGGTTTGCTGCTCGTTTTGCAGGCCATCGCGCGGCCCCACTTCGACGATTTTCACTTGTCGCGGCAAGCTCGCTGGATTGCTCATGTCAGTATCCTTGGTTGCGGTCGACCACATCGGCGACCGGCTGGCCGGCTCGTAGCTGGCGTATCTTGGCGGCGATTTGCGCCACGCTGTCGCGGCACACGGTGCGCGCCGCGATGTGCGGCGTGATGATGATGCGGCGCTCGCGCCAGAACGGGTGCTGCACCGGCAGCGGTTCGTTACGAAACACATCCAGGGTGGCGCCGGCCAGCCGGCCCGATTCAATCATGGCCAGCAGATCCGGCTCGGACAGCAGGGCGCCGCGCGCCACGTTGATCAGGTAAGCCTGCGGCGGCAGCTTGGCCAGGTTGGCCCGGTCCAGCAAATTGGCCGTCTCGGGCGTGAGCGGCAGCATGCACACCAGGATCTGGCTGGCGCGCAGAACCGCGTCCAGCCCTTCGGGGCCGGCAAAGCAGCGCACGCCGTCGATCTGTTGCTGGCCGCGGCTCCAGGCCAGCAAGGGAAAACCGAACGGCGCCAGCGCCGCCAGCACGCGTTTGCCCAGCACACCGGCGCCCAGCACGCCGATCGCGCAATCCTCGCGCCGGCGCGCCGTCAGCGGCTGCCAGCGGCCTTCGCGCGCCAGGCTCTCGTATTCATCGAAACGGCGCACGTGGCGCAGCACCGCGTGCAGCACGTATTCGGCCATTTGCACGCCCATGCCGGCGTCGCCCAGACGCACGATCGGCACCCGGGCCGGCAGCGCGGCGCCCACCTTGAGCAGCGCGTCGACCCCGGCGCCGCAGTTGAAGATGGCTTTCACTTCGGCCAGCTCGGCCAGCATCGATCGCGGCGGCGACCACACCACCGCGTAGTCGCATGGCCGCGCCGCGCGCCGCGCGTCTTTTTCGTCTACCGCGCGTGCCTCGTATTGCACGTGCGCTTCTTGCCCCTCGTGCCAGACTTCGACTCGCGCCTCCGGCAGCAGTTCGGCGAACGCGCGCACCCATGGCGCGGTGTCGTTGTCGGCCTGTTGCAGCAGAATGCGCATGCCAGCCCGTCCTAATCCTGCTCGAACGCCAGCAGGGGCGCGCCGTCGGCCACTTGGTCGCCCACCGCGTACAGGATCTGCGCGATCACACCGTCGTGCGGCGCGGCGATGGTGTGCTCCATCTTCATCGCCTCCATGATCACCAAGGGTTCGCCCCGTTTCACCGGCTGGCCCTGGGCCACCAGCAGCGCCACCACCTTGCCCGGCATGGGCGCGGTCAGGCGGCCGCCCTCGGCTTCCGCTTCGCCGGCGTGCGCCATCGGATCCTGGTAACGCAGCGTGTGATGGAGGCCGGCGCTAAACACGTGGAACGCCTCGCCGTCGCGCAGCACGCCGCCGCGCAAGGCTTGCTCGCCCAGCCGGATATGCAGCTCGGCGTCCTGGCGCGCCGTCAGGCTGGCGGCGGCGCCATTGAGCACCCAGCCGCCGTCCCGGTAGGCCAGCGCCATCTGCGCTTGTTGCCCGTCGTCGTCGGTAAACGTGAGGGTGCGCGCCAGGCTGCCGTTCAGGCGCCAGCCGCCGCTGTCGCTCCAGGGGTCGGCAGGCTGCGCGCACGCCTGCGCCGCTTGCTGTTTTTCCGCCTCCAGCAGGGCCACCGCCGCCAGCGCCAGCGCGGCCGCCGGGATCGGGGCCGGCGGCGGGAACAGGGCCGCGTGATTGCGTTCGATCAGGCCGGTATCGAGCTCGGCGCCGGCAAAGGCGGCGCCCTCGATCAGGCGTTTGAGGAACGCGATATTGGTGGCCGGGCCCACGATCTGATACTGCCCCAGCGCCTGCGCCATGCGCGCCAACGCCTCGCCGCGGTCGCGGCCCCAGACGATCAGCTTGGCGATCATGGGGTCGTAAAAGGGCGAAATGGCGTCGCCCTGGCGCACCCCGGAATCGATGCGCACGGCGGCCGGCTGGCCGGTTGCGCTTCCGGTTGCGACCCCGGCGCCGGTCTCGAACGCCACCGCCGCCGGCGTGGCCATATGGATCAGGGTGCCGATCGACGGCAGGAATCCCTTCTCCGGATTTTCGGCGTAGATGCGGGCCTCGATGGCGTGACCGTGTATCGTCAGCTGGTCCTGGCGCAGCGGCAGCGGCTGGCCGGCCGCCACCCGCAGCTGCCACTCGACCAGGTCGGTGCCGGTGATCATTTCGGTGACGGGATGCTCCACTTGCAGCCGGGTGTTCATTTCCATGAAATAGAACGAGCCGTCCTGGTTGGCGATGAATTCGACCGTGCCGGCGCCCACGTAGCCCACCGCCCGTGCCGCCGCCACGGCGGCCTGGCCCATCGCGGCGCGCCGCTGGTCCGGCATGCCCGGCGCGGGCGCCTCTTCCAGCACCTTCTGGTGGCGCCGCTGCACCGAGCAATCGCGCTCGAACAGGTAGATGCAATTGCCCAGCGTGTCGGCGAACACCTGGATTTCGATATGGCGCGGTCGCGCCAGGTATTTTTCGGCCAGCACCTGGTCGTCGCCGAAGGAACTGATGGCTTCGCGCTTGCACGAAGCCAGGGCGGCTTTGAACTGGGCGGCGTCGTCGACCACCCGCATGCCCTTGCCGCCGCCGCCGGCCGAAGCCTTGAGCAGCACCGGGTAACCGATGCGGTCGGCCTGGCTTTGCAGGAAGTCCGCGTCTTGCTGGTCGCCATGGTAACCGGGCACCAGCGGCACGCCGGCGCGCTCCATCAAGGTTTTGGCGGCCGACTTCGAACCCATGGCGCGCATGGCCGACGGTGGCGGGCCGATGAACACCAGTCCGGCCGCCACGCACGCCTCGGCGAAGTCGGCGTTCTCGGATAAAAAGCCGTAGCCCGGATGGACCGCCTGCGCGCCGCTGGCCAGGGCGGCGGCGATGATCCTGTCGCCGCGCAGATAGCTTTCCTTGGCCGCCGCCGGCCCGATCGGCAGCGCTTCGTCGCACAGCGCCACGTGGCGCGCTTGGGCGTCGGCCGCCGAATACACGGCGACCGTCCGGATGCCCATGCGGCGCGCGGTGGCGGCCACCCGGCAAGCGATTTCGCCGCGGTTGGCGATCAGGATTTTGCTGAACATGGTCTCTCTCTTTTTTATTGCGGCGGCCAGCAGAGCGTGATCGGCCAGGTTAGCAGCCGCAGGCTTCCTTGGGGGCCGATTCCAGCATGGCCGCGCGCGTTTTCAAGCCCAGTTTTTCAAGCAGGGCGCGGTCGTCGCCGGCTTCCGGATTGTCGGTGGTGAGCAGCTTGTCGCCGTAAAAAATCGAGTTGGCGCCGGCCAGGAAGCACATCGCCTGCACCGCCTCGCCCATCTGGCGCCGCCCGGCCGACAGGCGCACCCGCGCTTTTGGCATGGTGATGCGGGCCACCGCGATGGTGCGCACGAATTCGAACGGGTCGAGCGGGTCCAGGCCATGCAGCGGCGTGCCCTCGACTTGCACCAGGTGGTTGACCGGCACCGATTCCGGATACGGATTGAGATTGGCCAGCTGGGCGATCAGGCCGGCGCGCTGGAGGCGCGATTCGCCCATGCCGACGATGCCGCCGCAGCACACTTTCAAGCCCGCGCTGCGCACCCGGCCCAGCGTGTCGAGCCGGTCCTGGTATTCACGGGTCGAGATCACGTTGCTGTAGAACTCGGGCGCGGTGTCCAGATTGTGGTTGTAGTAATCGAGGCCGGCCTGTTTCAGGCGGTCGGCCTGGCCTTCTTCCAACATGCCGAGGGTGGCGCAGGTTTCCAGTCCCAGCGCTTTGACTTCGCGCACCATGTGCTCGACCTTTTCCATGTCGCGCTCCTTCGGGCTGCGCCAGGCCGCGCCCATGCAAAAGCGGGTGGCGCCGTTGGCTTTGGCTTGGCGCGCGGCGTCCAGCACGGTCTCGATGCCGAGCAGTTTTTTAGCCTCCACCCCGGTGTCGTAACGGGCCGCCTGCGGGCAGTAGCTGCAATCTTCTTCGCAGCCGCCGGTTTTGATCGACAGCAGGGTGGCCAGTTCGACGTCGCCGTCCGGGAAGTTGGCGCGGTGGCTTTGCTGGGCGCGGAACATCAACTCGTTGAACGGCAACTCGAACAGGGCCAGCACGTCGGCCAGCGGCCAGGTGGCCGCGTCGGGCAGGGTGATGGCGGCGGCCGGACGGTGCAGGGCGACGGTTTTTGGTTCTTGCAGCTGGGTGGGGGACATCGTGTTTCCTTCAGTATTTCAAATGTGTGAATTGATGATGGCGCGGCGCGGCCGGGTCGCGCCGCGTGGCGCCGCCGCTAGCCGCGGTTGGCCTTGAGCGGCCAGTTCGGCAAGCCGGCGAAATCGAGGTGGGCCGCCGCCGCCGCCGCACCCGGTTCGGCCAGGCGCGGCACCCGGCCCAGCAGGGGCGCCGGCAGGCGCTGCCGCAGCGCTTCGATATTGTCTTCGGCGAAGGGCATGTCCGCGCTCAAGTCGTTGGCGACCCAGCCGGCCAGCACCAGGCCGCGCCCGATGATGGCCTCGGCGCTCAGCAGGGCGTGGCTGATGCAACCCAGGCGCAGGCCCACCACCAGCACCACCGGCAAGCCAAGCTGACTGGCCAGATCGGCCGTGTCGAACATGTCCGACAGCGGCACGCGGAAGCCGCCCACGCCCTCGACCACCACCGCGTCGCAGGCGGCCGCCACTTCGGTGTAGGCGGCCAGGATCGGCACCATTTCGATCAGTACGCCGTCGCGCTGGGCCGCGATATGGGGCGCGGCGGCCGCGCGCAGCATGTAGGAGGTGGTCAGATTGGGCAGCATGCTGACGTTGCCGGCTTCGCTCAGGCGGTCGGCGTCGTCGTTGTGCAGCGCGCCGTCGCGCAGCGTGGCGCCGGCCGCCACCGGCTTCATGCCGCAAGCCCGCACCCCGGTCTGAACCAGCGCGTGCAGCATGGCCGAGGACACCAGGGTCTTGCCGATTTCGGTGTCGGTGCCGGTCACGAAACAGGCGAAATGGGGCGGCGGCTCGATGCTCACCGGCGCCGGTTCCACCTGCGTCAGCAAGGTCGGTTCCGGTTCCTGCTCTTGCCCGGCGACGGCGGCGAGGATGGTGGCCACGCTGGGCGCCAGTAGGGGATCGTCGAGGCTCATGGGGTTTCCTTTTCCAATAAATTGATGGCGCCGATCAGGCGCGCCACGTCGGCCTGGCTGTGCGCGGCCGACAGGGTCACGCGCAGACGCGCCGTGTCCGGCGGCACCGTGGGCGGGCGGATCGTGGCCACCCACAGGCCGCGCCGGTACAGGGTGGCGCCGGCGCGCATGGTGTCGTCGTTGGCGCCGATCAGGATCGGCTGGATCGCGCTGTCGGACGGCAGCCGGCGCCAGCGCTCCAGGCGCAGTCCGCTTGCCAATTGTGCCACCAATGCCTGCAAGTGGGCGCGCCGCTCCCGGCCTTCGGCGCCGCCGATCAGCTCCACGCTGGTCAGCAGGGCGTGCGCCAGGGCCGGCGCGGCGGCCGTGGTGTAGATATAAGAACGGGCTTTCTGGATCAGCGTTTCGATCACGCTCCGGTGCGCCGCGACGAAGGCGCCGCCCACCCCGGCCGCCTTGCTGAGGGTGCCCATGTAGACCAGGTTGGGCGAGCGCAGGGCGAAGTGCTCGAGCGCGCCGCGGCCGTTTTCGCCCAGGGTGCCGAAGCCGTGCGCGTCGTCCACCACCAGCCAGGCGCCATGCCGTTCGCACAGGGCCAGCAGGGCGGGCAGAGGGGCCAGCAAGCCGTCCATGCTAAACACGCTGTCGGTGGCCACGATCTTGACCGGCGCGGCGCTGGCCGACAGCAGCGTCGCGAGCGCGGCCAGGTCGGCGTGCGGATACACCTTGACCGGGGCGCGCGACAGGCGCGCGCCGTCGATCAGCGAGGCGTGGTTGAGCGCCTCGGAAAAAATTTCGGCCTCGCCGCCGGCGGCCAGCCCGGTCAGCACCGCCAGATTGGCCATGTAGCCGGTACAAAAATACAAGGCGCGCGGCGCTTCCAGGTGGGGGCCGACGAATTCGGCCAGGCGCTCTTCCAGCCGGGCGTGGGCCTGGCTATGGCCGCTGATCAGGTGCGCGGCGCCGCTGCCGACGCCGTAGCGGGCGGCGCCTTCCTGCAAGGCGGCGATCAGGCGCGGGTGGGCGGCCAGGCCCAGATAGTCGTTGCTGCAAAAGGCCAGCAGGTCGCGCGGGCCGTCCGGCTCGTCGACCGTCATGCGCACGCCGCAAGGCGAGGCCACGCTGCGCCGGCGGCGCAACAGGCCGCGCCCGTCCAGGCTATCGAGTTGCGCTTCCAGGCGGGCCAACAGGGCGGCGCTCATGCCGCCATCACTTGTTCGAACACGGCCATGGTGCGCGTGGCCAGGAGGTCGATTTCCTGGTCGTCCAGAATATACGGCGGCATCAGATAGACGGTCTGGCCGATCGGGCGCAGCAGCAGTTCCTGTTCCAGCGCGGCGCTGAAGAAGCGGCGCGCGAACGCGGGGGCGGGGTCCACCGCGTCGAAGGCCCAGATCATGCCGCGCTGGCGCAAGTGGCGCACGCGCGGGTGCGCGGCCAGCGGCGCCAGCGCGGCGCTCACGCGTTCGGCGCGCAGCCGGTTGTTGGCCAGTACATCGTCTTCCTGGAAAATGGCCAGCGTGGCCAGCGCGGCGCGGCAAGCCAGCGGATTGCCGGTGTAGGAATGCGAATGCAGGAAACCGCGCGTGATATCGCTGCTGTAGAAAGCCTGGTATAGCGCCTCGCGCGTCATCACCAGCGACAGCGGCAGGTAGCCGCCGCTGATGCCTTTCGACAGACACAGGAAGTCGGGCCAGATGGCCGCCTGCTGGCAGGCGAAAAAGGTGCCGGTGCGGCCGCAGCCGACCGCGATTTCATCGAGGATCAGGTGCACCTGGTAGCGGTCGCACAGCGCGCGCAGCAGCGTCAGGTAGAGCGGATCGTGCATCGCCATGCCGGTGGCGCACTGCACCAGCGGTTCGACGATGATGGCGGCGATATGGCGGCCGCGCTCGGCGAACAGGCGCTCGACGTCGGCGGCGGCGCGGCGCGCCACGTCCTGCGCGCTCTCGCCCTCGGCCGCCAGACGGGCATCCGGCGAGGCCACCACGTGCGCGGCGCGCAGCAGCGGGCCGTAGGCGTCCTTGAACAGGGGGACGTCGGTCACGGCCAGGGCGCCGATGGTTTCGCCGTGATAGCTGCCCTTGAGGCAAACGAATTCCTGTTTGTCGCCCTGGCCGCCGTTGCGCCAGGCGTGAAAACTCATTTTGAGAGCGATTTCCACCGCCGAGGCGCCGTCCGAGGCGTAAAAGCAGTGGCCCAGCACCTGCCCGGTCAGCGCCGAGAGCTGCTCCGACAATTCGATCACCGGCTGGTGCGTGAAGCCGGCCAGCATGGCGTGCTCCAGGCGGTCCAGCTGGTCCTTGAGCGCGTGGTTGATGCGCGGGTTGGCGTGGCCGAACAGGTTGACCCACCAGGAGCTGATGGCGTCGAGATAGCGCCGGCCCTCATGGTCGTACAGCCAGGCGCCGCGGCCGTGGCTGACGGCCACCAGCGGCACGCTTTCGTGGTGCTGCATCTGGGTGCACGGATGCCACACGCTGCGCAGGCTGCGTTCGACCCAATTCGATTGCGATTCTTTATTCAATACGGCTCCATGGTGATGCTTGAGGCGCCGGCCGCCGTTTACGTCGGCAGCCAGTTCGGCTTGCGTTTTTCCAGAAAGGCCGCCACCCCTTCCCGGCCCTGCTCCGAGGCGCGGGCCTGGGCGATGCGTTCGGCGGTGTCGGCCAGCAGCGCCGGGGTGACCGCCTGGCCGGCCACCTCGCGCACCAGCACCTTGGCCTGCCGCACCGCGTGCGGGCCGTTGGCCAGCAGCGCCTTGACCAGTTCGGCCACCTTGGCGTCGAGCGCCTCCGGCGCCACCACCTCGTGCACCAGGCCGATGCGGTGCGCCTCGGCCGCCGAAAAACGCTCGGCGCTGAGGAAGTAGCGGCGCGCCGCCTGTTCGCCCATGGCCTTGATCACATACGGCGAAATGGTGGCCGGGATCAGGCCCAGTTTCACCTCGCTCAGGCAAAATCCGGCCTGCTCCGAGGCCACGATGATATCGCATGCGGCCACCAGGCCCATGCCGCCGGCATAACAGTCGCCCTGGACCCGGGCCAGCACCGGCTTGGGGCACAGGTAAATCGTGCGCAGCATCTCGGCCAGTTGCAGCGCGTCGGCGCTGTTTTCGGCATGCGAATAGGCGGCCATGGCGCGCATCCAGTTCAAGTCGGCGCCGGCGCAAAAGGCGGCGCCGCTGGCGGCCAGCACGATCACGCTCACCATCTCGCTGCGGCCCAGGCCATCGAAGGCCATGGTCAGTTCGGCGATGGTGTGCTCGTTGAAGGCGTTGCGCAGCTCGGGGCGGTTGAGGGTGATGGTGGCCACCTTGCCTTCGATGACCATCTTCAGGGTTTGAAATTCCATGTCGCGCTGCTCCTTGTCGTGTGTGTGGGGCGGCTTACATGCGGAACACGCCGAAGCGGGTTTCGCCGATCGGCGCGTTCAAGGCCGCCGACAGGCCCAGGCCCAGCACCATGCGGGTGTCGGCCGGATCGATCACGCCGTCGTCCCACAGGCGCGCGCTGGCGTAATAGGGGTGGCCCTGGTCTTCGTATTGCTGGCGGATCGGTTGCTTGAAGTCGGCTTCCTCCTGCTGCGACCAGGCGCCGCCCTTCGCTTCGATGCCGTCGCGTTTGACCGTGGCCAGCACGCTGGCGGCCTGGTCGCCGCCCATCACCGAGATGCGCGCGTTGGGCCACATCCACAGGAAGCGCGGCGAAAAGGCGCGCCCGCACATGCCGTAATTGCCGGCGCCGAAGCTGCCGCCGATGATGACGGTGAACTTGGGCACGGCGGCAGTGGCCACCGCCGTCACCATCTTGGCGCCATTGCGGGCGATGCCTTCGTTTTCGTATTTGCGGCCCACCATGAAGCCGGTGATATTTTGCAGGAACACCAGCGGGATCTTGCGCTGGCAGCACAGTTCAATGAAATGGCTGCCCTTCAAGGCCGATTCGGAAAACAGGATGCCGTTGTTGGCGATGATGCCCACTTCGATGCCGTGAATGTGGGCGAAGCCGCAGATCAGGGTGGTGCCGTAGCGCGCCTTGAATTCGTCGAAGGCGCTGTCGTCGACCACGCGCGCGATCACTTCGCGCACGTCGAACGGTTTGCGGGTGTCGAGCGGGATCACGCCATACAGCTCGCGCGCCGGATAGCGCGGCGCGAGCGGGGCGCGACGCGCGCCCTGGGCCGGTTTGACGCGGTTTAAGTGCGACACCACGCCGCGCGCCAGCGCCAGCGCGTGCAAGTCGTTGCGGGCCAGGTGGTCGACCACGCCGGACAGGCGGGTGTGGACGTCGCCGCCGCCCAGGTCTTCGGCCGTGACCACTTCGCCGGTGGCCGCTTTCACCAGCGGCGGGCCGCCCAGGAAAATGGTGCCCTGATCCTTGACGATGATCGATTCGTCGCTCATGGCCGGCACGTAGGCGCCGCCGGCGGTGCAGGAACCCATCACCACCGCGATCTGCGGGATGCCCTTGGCCGACAGATTGGCCTGGTTGTAGAAAATGCGGCCGAAATGGTCGCGGTCGGGGAACACCTCGTCCTGGTTGGGCAGGTTGGCGCCGCCCGAGTCCACCAAATAGATGCAGGGCAGGTTGTTTTGCTCGGCGATTTCCTGGGCCCGCAAGTGCTTTTTGACCGTCATCGGATAATACGTGCCGCCTTTGACGGTGGCGTCGTTACAGACGATCACGCATTCCTGGCCGGCCACCCGACCGATGCCGGTGATGATGCCTGCCGCGGGCGCGGCGTCGACGCCGGCCGGGTCGCGGTACATCCGGTAGGCGGCCATTTGCGACAGTTCGAGGAAGGGGGTGCCGGGATCGAGCAGCATCTGGACCCGCTCGCGCGGCAGCAGCTTGCCGCGCGCCAGATGCTTGGCGCTGGCGGCGGCGCCGCCGCCCTGGGCCACTTGCGCCACCTTGGCGCGCAAGTCGTCCACCAGCGCCTGCATGGCGGCCGCGTTGTCCTGAAAATCGTCGCTGCGCGGATTGATCCTGCTTTCGATATGCGGCATGGCTGATCCTTTTAGTGGCCTGTGGCGCGGCCGGGCGCGCTCAACGCTGGTGCGGGAAGCTGCCGTCGAGATAAAACCAGCGCGGGCCGTCCGGCGCCGGTTCGCGCACGAAACGGCTCAGCTCGTGCAAGCGGTGCGCGCGGCCGTCGATCCGGTAGCGGGCCACGAATTCCACGCTGTCGTGCTCGGCGTCGGGAGCGATGGCCGGCTCCTCTTTACGTTGACGTAAACGTAAAGCGGATTTTACCTCAAGTCCCAGCCATTGCAACTTTTCCTCATCGCTCACGATGGACTCGCTCGGGCGGGTGCTGGCATGCCAAGTGGCGCGCAAATAGGCTTCGTCGCGCCGGGTATAGGCGGTGTAGCGCGAGCGCATCAGCGTTTCGGCGCTGGCGGGGATGGCGCCGCCGTCGAGGTAGGGGCCGCAGCAGCTGGCGTAGGCCGGGCCGCCGCAGGGGCAGGCGGGCGAAGTGGATTTGACTGACATGGTCGGCGCGGGCATGGCTGAATAAATTGCTGCAATTATCCGTCATAACCGGCGCGCCCGTGCGCCGGGCGAGCCGTGCGACCCGCGCCTGCCACTTGGCTTTGTGCACAGTGCGGCCCGATAAAATTGTTACAAGAAAAACATTGAAACACGTTGAGATATTGTTTTTAATAAACTAAAATGCGCCAGCACATAGTGACCGGGATTCAGCGTTAGTGCAATTTTTCGAAATTACAATTATTTTATCAGGGAATATTCAGTGAAAATAGCACACCTTATCTCATCGGCTTTGCTCACCCTCGCGGCAAGCCTGCCGATGGCGGCCAATGCAGGTGCGCCGATCGTGATCAATCCAACCAGCGATGGCTCGATCTATACTTGCGCCGGTTGTAATCCGGTGGCCGACGGCGAGTATGTTGTGACAGAAGGCTACGTTCAAGGCGTAGAAAAATTTTCCACCGCGGCGATCACCTTGCCCGTGTTGAAAGCCACCTTGACGCTTAATCCTTACGGATTGCCGCTGTGGAGTCCCACCGTGGACATTTACGGCTACGGCACGACCGATGGCCAACTGGTGGCCAGCGACGGCAACGCCGGTACTTTTCTCGGTACTTTGACTTTGCCTGTCAATTTGGGATTTGGACAAGACGCTTTTTTTGATGTGACCGAATTCGTATCGCATACCTACGCATCTTCGCCATTCCTGGCCTTTAATTTGCGTGGATCTAGCGGCGCCGGAAACGTATTTAGTTCGTTGGAATACAACTATGGTCACCCGTCGCAGTTGTTGATCACGGCCGTGCCTGAGCCGGGCGAATATGCGTTGATGCTGGCTGGTTTGGCCATGGTTGGGGCGATCGCACGCCGCCGCCGTCAGCGATCGGCTTGACATTCGTCTGACACCTTCATGCGGTGAGCGCCGCTCTGGCGTGCCACTTCAGCCTCGGGCGGCAATGCTGCCTGAGTTTGCTATTTCTTTTGATCCTTCATGCCGCTATTACGCGGCAGCTTCCTGGCGCCGCTTGCGGCTCATCGCGCCCACGATCAGCGCGCCCAGCCCGAACATGGCGTAGGAGGCCGGCTCCGGCACAGGCGCGGCGGCGTCCACATAAGCGGACCAGGCCCGCACGCTCATTTCCAGATTCATATAATGGGTGGTGGCGCTATTGTTAAGGTAAGAATACGAAAAATCCGTGCTCACGCCGCCGCTGTCGGCAAAGTCGCCGGTGCCCACCGTGAACCATTGCATGGCGCCGTCGAAGGCGAGCACCGTGTGGGCAACGCTGTAGCCGGCGTCGATGCCGTCGTCGGGCGTGATGTCGATCACGGACACGTGGAAATTGTTCACGCTGGCGCTTGCTTGCCCGCTTGGCGCGGCCAGCGCGGCCGGGCCGGCCAGCGACAGGGTGAGGCCGAGCAGGACGGCGGCGCAAGTGGCAGGTTGGGCGGATGGCATGAGCGTGGTCCTATCAAGGTGAGCGCGGGCATGATCGCGTTGGAGTGGCAACGCGGAGCGGCCGCCTTGCGCCAAGGCGGTCGGCCGCTGGGCCAACCGGCACGAAAATGTTACGCGGCGTCCGCCTGACGCCGCTTACGGCGGGCGATGGCGCCCACCATCAGGGCGCCCAGCCCGAACATGGCGTACGCGCTCGGCTCGGGCACGGGCGCGACGGCTTCGTAATAGCTGGATTGACCCCGCACGCGCAATTCAACCCAGACGAATTGCTCGCTGTCGCTATCGTTGAGGTAAGAATACGCGAAGTCCCGGCTCAAGCTGCCGCTGCTGGAAGGGTAATACGTGCCCAACCCAAAACTGTCGAAAGTTTCGTTGAAGCGGATCGATGTTTCGGCAAAGCTGGTGACGCCGCCAAAGCCGTGACCGGTCGTGTCGAGCGTGATGTCGGTGTGGCCTGCGAGATTGAAACGCGTGTGCGGCGAGACCAGCACGCTCATGAACTGGTCCGCCTCGCCGGTGACGGTAAGGCCTAGAATATCGGCGCCGTCATTGGCGTTCATATAGGAGCTGGCGCGCAAGTTGCCCCAGGTGCCGGCGCCCGTGTTCGCGTTCAATCCGATCTGGGCGACATATGCCGAGATCGGAGTGGCGTCCTCATTCCACGAACCGCTTTCTATCTCTGCCGTATTGCGGCCAATGCTGGAGGTCACAGCGCTGAAGGTTTGATTTTCGCCCAAGCTGTAAGCGGCGTCGACACCGTCATCGGGTGTCAGGTCGATCACCGACATGTTGAAATTGCTCATGGTGGCGCTGGCGCGCGCGCTGGGAGCGGCCAGGGCGGCGTGGCAGGATAGCGCGAGGACCAGGCCGAGCAGTGCGGCGGGGACAGGGGAAAAGCGTGGTGTCAATGTCATGGTGGGGTTCCGAGTGATGGATAGGTGCGATGCGCCAAGGCGGGGCGCTAAGGCGGTGCGCCAAGGCGGCGCCAAGGCGACGCGCCAAGGCGGGGCGCCAAGGCGACGCGCCAAGGCGGGGCGCTTCAGGCGGCTGGCCGCTGCCGGCGCTGGCGGCGGGTGATCGCGCCCACCAGCAGCGCGCCCAGGCCGAACATGGCGTAGGAAGCCGGTTCCGGCACCGGGGTGATGGCCGCGTAGTAGTCGGCTCCGGTTCGCACGCGCATTTCCAGCCATACATACTGCTCGGTGGCGCCATCGTTGAGATAAGAGTAAGAAAAATCTTCGCTCACGCTGCCGCTGTGCGGGAAGTCGCCGGTGTTGACCGAAAACGACTCTTCGCTGCCGTTGAAACTGATGGAGGTGGCGGCAAAGTTGTTCACGCCTCCAAAGCGCTGACCCGTTTCGCTGATCGACAAGTCGGTGTGGCCGCCGAAGGCGAATTGGGTGTGCGGTGCGACCAGCACGGTAAAGTATTGCACCGCTTCGCTGCCGGTCGAGAAATCGAGGAGGTCGGCGCCGGCGTTGGCGTTCAAGGAGGAATTGGCTTGCAGGTCGCCCCAGCGGCCGGCCTGCGCGGTCGAGCGCAGTCCAGTCTGCGCCAGATAGGAATCGACTGGCGTGTCGCTATCGCTGAAGGCATGGGCGATGCGCTCCGTGATGCCGCCGTGGGAAATGAGCGACAGCGCCATGTTGCTGCTGGAGCCGGGGACCAGGCTGTAGTCGGCGGCGATGCCGTCGTCGGGCGTCATGTCGATCACCGACATGCTGAAGTTGCTCATGGTGGCGTTCAGCTGCGCGCTGGGGCCGGCCAAAGCGGCTTGGCTGGACAGGGTAAGGGCCAGGCCGAGCAGCGCGGCGGTGGCACGCGATGGGTGCGGGGTCAATCTCATGAATACGCTTCCTGATGGTGGGTGGCAAGGTAGGCGGCGCCGGTGGCGCCGGCCGGTGCCGGCGGCAAGGGACGCGACTGTCATCGTGGTTCCTGATAGGAAATCGTTGCGACGCAGGCGGACGTCTGCGTTGGCATTATCATATTTCCTATGTTGAAATAATGACAGTAATTGTTTCGTTACCAAGCAAAATCGTCAGCTTCTGACAACAGCGCGCCGACTTGCCGCACAAGGGCTGGGCGTTGGCCACTTCAGCGCCGTAGAGCATGACGGCCGGTTAGATCGCCGCGCCACGATGCCGCTGTGGCGTGGTGGCGCCGTCAGCTGTAACTTTATGAGCAGCAATTGGCGGCGGGGACTACACTGGTTTCATCGTGTCAACGGTGCGCCATCATGCTCAAAACTGAAACGCCGAGTCGTCAGCATACCGATCTGGACCTGTATCCCGTGCCGGAGCTGGTCAATGTGCTGGTGGCCGATCAGCGCGGCGCGTTGCAAGCGGTGGTCGCGGCGGCGCCCGAGATCGCCGCCGCCGTCGGCGCCGCCTTGCCGCGCATCGAGGCGGGCGGGCGCCTGATCTATGTGGGCGCCGGCACCTCGGGCCGGCTCGGCGTGCTCGACAGCGTGGAACTGTACCCCACCTTTTCCTGGCCGCGGGCGCGCGCGCTGGCCGTGCTGGCCGGTGGCTTAGGCGCCATGTTCGAGGCGGTCGAGGGCGCCGAAGACGACCGGGCCCGGGGCGCGGCCGATCTGTACGCGGCCGATCCCGGGCCGCGCGACGTGGTGCTGCTGCTGGCCGCCTCCGGCGCCACCCCGTATGTGCTGGGCGCGCTGCACGCGGCGCGCGCGGCCGGCGCCTTGACCATCGGCATCGCCAACAATGCGCGCGCGCCTCTGGTGCTGGAAGCCGAGCTGGGCATCACGCTCGACACGGGCGAGGAAGTCATTTCCGGCAGCACGCGCTTAAAAGCCGGCACCGCGCAAAAGATCGCCTTGAACACGTTTTCCAGCGCCTTGATGGTGCGCCTGAATAAAGTCTATGGAAACTTGATGGTAGACTTGAAGCCCACCAACGCCAAGCTGATGTTGCGTGCCGTGCGCCTGACCATGCACGCCACCGGTGCCGATGAAACGGCGGCCCGGGGCGCGCTGGAACAGTGCCAGTTTCATGTCAAGGTCGCGATCGTGGCCCTGGCGCGCGGCGTCACCGCGGAGCAGGCACGGCAGCTGCTGGCGCGCGCCGGCGGCAGCCTGCGCAGTGCCTTGGCCGGCTGACAAGGCGCCCCGCGCCAGACAAAGGATGTATGCAACAGACGCAAGAAAAATCCCCCTGGGCCTGGGTGCCCTCGCTGTATTTCGGTCAAGGCATTCCCTACGTGGTGGTGATGACCCTGTCGGTGATCATGTACAAAAACAGCGGTATCTCGAATACCGATATCGCGCTCTACACCAGCTGGCTGTATCTGCCGTGGGTGATCAAGCCGCTGTGGTCGCCCGTGGTGGAGTTGTTCGGCACCAAACGGCGTTGGATCGTGCTGCTGCAACTGTTGATCGGCGCCGGGCTGGCGCTGGTGGCCCTGACCACTTCGCTGCCCCATTTTTTTCAGCTCAGCCTGGCGGTGCTGTGGCTGATCGCCTTCAGTTCGGCCACCCATGACATCGCCGCCGACGGGTTTTATATGCTGGGCCTGGAGCAGCACCGGCAAGCGGCCTTCGTCGGGGTGCGCAGCATCGCTTACCGCCTGGCGATGATCGCCGGACAGGGCGGCCTGGTGTATCTGGCCGGCAGCCTGACCAGCCGCACCGGCGACGCGCGCCTGGCGTGGTCGATTGTGTTTTTCATTCTGGCCGGCCTGTTTTTGACGCTGTGCCTGTACCACCAGTGGAAGTTGCCCGTGCCGGCCGCCGACCGGCCGGTGGCGCGCGACGGCCATCTGGCGCGCGATTTTTTGGCCACCTTCAGCAGTTTTTTCCGCAAGCCCGGCATCGCGACGATACTCGGTTTCCTGCTGCTGTTCCGGCTGGGCGAGGCGCAATTGCTCAAGCTGGTGTCGCCTTTTCTGCTCGATCCGCTGGAACAGGGCGGGCTGGGTTTGAGCACCTCCGACGTGGGCTTGGTCTACGGCACCATCGGGGTCGGCGCCCTGGTGCTGGGCGGCTTATTGGGCGGCTACGTGATCTCGCGCCACGGACTCAAACGATGCCTGTGGCTGATGGTGCTGGCGGTGCATTTGCCGGACCTGGTGTTTGTCTACCTGGCCAGCGCCTTGCCGCACAATCTGGTGCTGATCGCCGCCTGCATCGCCACCGAACAATTCGGTTACGGCTTCGGTTTTACTTCCTATATGTTGTACATGATCATGGTCGTCGATGGCCCGCACAAGACGGCCCACTATGCGATTTGCACCGGCTTCATGGCGCTGGGCATGATGCTGCCGGGCATGGCCAGCGGCTGGATTCAAGAGCAGCTCGGCTATCAACACTTTTTTATCTGGGTGTGCATCGCCACCATTCCCGCCTTCGTGATGGCGGCGCTGGTGAAGATCGATCCGCAGTTCGGCAAGAAAGTGCCCGACGCCAAGCGGTAAAATGCGGGTCGCCATCACATTACATTATTCGGGGAATCGGTTTGTTTGACATTTTTACACCAGGGCGGGGCCGGGCGTGGCCGCGCGCGGCGGCGCTGGCCGCGGCCGCGCTGCTGGGCTTGAGCGCTTGCCAGACGCCGCTGCCGGGCGCGCCGAGCGCCACCGGGCCGGCGCCGGCGGTGCCGCCGATGCCGGCCAGCACGCTGGCCACCAGCGACACGCCGCCGCCGGCGCCGCGCGAATTTCGCGCCGCCTGGGTCTCGACCGTGGCCAATATCGACTGGCCCAGCCGCAGCAATCTGACGGTGCCGCAACAGCAGGCCGAGGCGCTGGCGATCCTGGAGCGGGCCAAGGCGCTCAACTTGAACGCCATCGTGTTGCAGGTGCGGCCAAGCGCCGACGCCATCTATGCTTCGCGGCTGGAGCCGTGGTCCGAATTCTTAAGCGGTCAGCAAGGTCTGGCGCCGTCGCCCCTGTACGATCCGCTCACCTTCTGGATCACCCAGGCGCACGCGCGCGGGCTGGAATTGCACGCCTGGTTCAATCCTTACCGGGCGCGCCATTCGGCCGCCAAAACCCCTTTGGCGCGCGACCATTTCGCGCTCACTCATCCGGGCGCCGTCAAGCAATACGGCAAGCTGCTGTGGATGGACCCGGGCGAGGCCGCCGCCGCCCAACGCACCCAGGATGTGATCATCGACGTGGTGCGGCGCTACGATATCGACGGCGTGCACATCGACGATTATTTCTACCCGTATCCGATCGACGCGCCCGGCGCGGCCAGTCCGCCCGGCGCCGAGGCCGCGCCACTGGATGGCGCGGCCGGCGGCCTCAAGCCCGAACTGGAGTTTCCCGACCAAGTGTCGTGGCAGCGTTATCTGCTGTCCGGCGGTCAGCTGGAGCGGGCCGATTGGCGGCGCCAGAATGTCAACCGCTTGATCGAAGCCTTGTATCTGGGCGTACACCGCGAGAAAAGCTGGGTCCGTTTTGGGATCAGCCCTTTCGGCATCGGCCGGCCGGACCGGCGCCCGCCCGGCATCGTCGGCTTTAGCCAGTACGACAAATTGTATGCGGACGCCGAACTGTGGCTGGCCAACGGCTGGCTCGATTACCTGGCGCCGCAGCTGTACTGGCCGATCGGCCAGGCGCCGCAAGCGTTCGACGTGCTGCTCGACTATTGGCTGGCGCAAAACCCGCGCCGGCGCCATGTCTGGCCGGGCTTGTACACCAGCCGCATCGACCATAGCGCCAAGGCTTTCGCGCCGGAGGAAATCGTCAAGCAGATCGGCGTCACCCGCAGCCGCGCCGGCGTGAACGGCCAGCTCCATTTCAGCATCGCGCCCCTGATGGAAAACCGCAAAGGCATCGGCGACCAGCTCAAGGCGCTGGCCTATCAAAGCCCGGCGCTGATTCCGGCCACGCCCTGGCTGGGCCAGGAAACGCCGGCCGCGCCCGCCGTGCAGACGCGCCGCGGCGGCAACGGGCTGCAATTGCAATTCGGCGCCGGCGCCGCGCCGGCCGCCGCGCCGGCCGCACCGGCTTATTACGCGCTGTGGTCACGTTACGGCGCCACCTGGCGTTTCGCCGTGGTGCCGGGCGGGCGGGCCGACTGGTCGCTGGCCGACGATGCCGTGGCCGGCCCCGCCAGCGTGGTGGTGGTCAGCGCGGTCGACCGGCTGGGCAATGAAAGCGAGCGGGTGTCGGTGCTGCCGGCGCCGCGCCCGGTGCCGGACAAGGCGCCGTAACCGGTGCCGACATCGTCGGGTGGCCAAACCAGGAGCGCATCGTCATGAACCAGTTTGATCGCGCGGACCTTTTGGTCTGCGAGGCGCACTTAGGCCGACTCGGTCCACGATATGAATGAGCTACCGCCAGCGGCCGGGCTGGGCTTGGGCATCGATGGCGGCGGTACCCAGACGCGCTGGGCGCTGGCCTTGCCGTCCGGTGCGGTGGTGGCCGAGGGCAGTGCCGCTGGCTTGTCGGCGCTGCAACTGTGCGCTACCGACGCGACCGACGCCACGCGCGCCGCCCACGCCTTGCTGGCCGGGCTATGCCATGAGGTGTTGGTGGCCGGCCGGCCGGCGCGCGTGTGGGCCGGGTTGAGTGGCTACGGCGGCGAGGGCGGGCGCTTGCGGGCGTGGCTGGCGGCCCGCTTCTCGATTGAGGCGGCGCACGTGACGCTATCGAACGATATCGAGATCGCCTACCGCGATCACTTCACGCCGGGGCAAGGGTATCTGGTGTACGCCGGCACCGGCTCGATCGCCGCGCTGATCGACGAGGCCGGCGTGTTTCACCGCGCCGGCGGGCGCGGCGTGCTGCTCGACGATGGCGGCGGCGGTTACTGGATCGCGCGCGAAGCCTTGCGTCAGGTGTGGCGGCGCGAGGACGAGGCGCCCGGCAGCTGGACCGGTTCGGCGCTGGCGCGCGCCTTGTTCGCGCAAATCGGCGGCAGCGACTGGGCCGCCTCGCGCGCCTTCATGTACGGTCAGGAACGCGGCGCGGTCGGGCGGCTGGCGCTGGCGGTGGCGGCCGCCGCCGATGCCGACCCGGCCGCGCTGGCCATTTTGCGGCGAGCCGGGCGGGAGCTGGCCCGGCTGGCGCTGGCCATGCATGCGCGTTACGGCCCGCGCCCGTTGGTGCTGAGCGGACGCGCGGCGCAATTGCACCCGGCCATAGCCGAGGCCATGCTCGCGGCCCTGCCTGCCACCATGCCGATGGCGCGGCGCGACACCCGGGCCCACCGGGCCGCCGCGCGCCTGGCCGCCGTGGCCGCCGCGGCCGCCGTGGAACGATCGCCGCCCTGATGTCACCCATCCCAATGACTTCTTGTTACGTTTCGATATCAACTAAAATTAGCCCATGAAAACCCTGTTCCTTGCTTTGTTGATCGCCCTGCTGAGCGGCTGCGCCAGCGCTCCCCACCTCGACCACAGCTATGCCGCGCGCAGCCAGAGCAGCCGCGTCAAGTTTGTGGTGCTGCACTACACGGTGGGCGACTTGCCCAGTTCCCTCAAGACCCTGACGGAGCAGGTGGTCAGCAGTCACTATTTGCTGACCGATACGGAAAAGCCTTTCTTTTACAGCTTGGTCGATGAAGCGCGCCAATCCAATCACGCCGGCGTGAGCAGCTGGAAGGGCTATACCCAGCTCAACGCCAGCTCGATCGGGATCGAAATCGTCAATCCGGGTTTTCAAGACACAGCGGCCGGGCGGCTCTGGTTTCCTTATCCGCAGACCCAGGTCGATGAGTTGATCGCCTTGCTCAAACAAATCGTGGCGCGTCACCATGTCGCGCTCGACAATATCTTGGGGCACAACGAGATCGCGCCCCAGCGTAAAAAAGACCCGGGTCCGATGTTTCCATGGAAGCAGCTGGCCGACGCCGGCTTGATACGCTGGCCCGACAGCGAGCAGGTCGCCATGCAACGCCCCGCGTTTGACGCGCTGCTGCCCGACCCGGCCTGGTTTCAAAAGAAGCTGGCGCTGCACGGCTATGCGGTGCCCGACAGCGGCTTGCTCGATGAGGCGACCCGCAATGTGCTGATCGCGTTCCAGATGAAGTATCGCCCGGCCCGCTTTGATGGCACGCCGGACGCGGAAACGGCGGCCTTGCTGGCGGTATTGACCGGTCCGCAGGTGCCCGCCGCCCCGTCCACTCCGGTGCCGGCCGACCCCATGGCCGCGCCGCAGCCAGCCGCGACGCAGTAACATGGTGGCACGCCGGCCGAAATGGCGTGAAGGAGCGATCCGATGGGCAACACCGATCTGCACAGCGAAGACGTGGCCGCCCACGGCGCGTTTCGCCATCTGTCGACCATCGGCGGCATCGTGGTCGATTTGCGGTATGCCACGCCCCACAATTTTGTCGGCCGCGACCTGTATTCCCCGCTCGACTGCGCCTGGCTGCACCGCGACGCGGCCGCCGCGCTGGAACGCGCGGTGGACTGGCTAAGCGCGCGCCAGCCGGATTACCGTGTGCTAGTGCTTGACGCGCTGCGCCCGCAACGGGTGCAGCAGCAATTGTGGGACTGTTTGCTGGGCACGCCCTTGCTGGGCTACGTGGCCGAGCCGGCGCGCGGCTCCATCCATTCCTTCGGCATGGCGGTTGACGTCACCCTGGTGGACGCGCTGGGACGCGAGCTCGACATGGGTACCGGTTTCGACGACTTGAGCGAGCGCTCACATCCTGCATTGGAGGCGCGCCTGCTGGGCGAGGGCGCGCTTAGCGCGCAGCAAGTGGCGCATCGGCAATTGCTGCGCGAGGCCATGCGGCAAGCGGGCTGGAACGGCATTCACAGCGAGTGGTGGCATTTCGATTGCGGCGACCGGGCCACGGTGCGGCGCGCGTATGGCCGCGTGCTGTGAGCGGCCCACGGCGCTAAACGTTAGCCGGGCGCGCCGATCAGCGCCGGCGTCGCGGCTGGCGCCGGAACCGGAACCGGAACCGGGGCCGGAACCGAAACCGAAACCGGAACCGAAACCGGAACCGGCTGACCCAGCGTCGCCACCCAGTCGATCAGCGCGTCGAGCGCCGCCCGGCCGGCGCCGTTGGCAACCTGTTCATGGTTAATCATGGCCACCACCACACAGGGCTGGTTGTGTGCGTCCGGCACGAAGCCGGCGACCGCCACCACGCCTTTGAGCGAGCCGGTCTTGATGCGCGCGCGCGCCGCGGCCGGGCTGTCGCGCAGGCGGCGCCGCATGGTGCCGTCGAGCGCGGCGATCGGTAAGCTGGACAGGAACTCGGGCGCCCACACGCTGCGGCCGGCCGCCTGGAGCAGGGCGGCCATTTGGTCGGGCCGGATGCGTTCGGTGCGCGACAGGCCGGAGCCGTTTTCCAGCACCAAGCCCTGGTGGTCCAGCTGATGGCGCGCAAACCAGCCGCGCACGGCCGATTCGGCGCGGGCGGCGGTGGCGGCCGGCGCGCCCTCCACCGGCGCCTGCGGCCGGCTACCCAGCTGGGAATCGGCTTCCAGGCTGCCCAGGCTCAGGTAGAGCAGGCGGGCCAGGGTGTTGTCGGAATTCTTGTTGATGTCGCGTACCACTTCGGGCAGGGCGCGCGCCATGTGCTCGCCCAGCAGGCGGCTGTCGGGCGGGCCGGCCGCTTCCCGCACGGCGCCCCGGAACGTGCCGCCCACCCGGCGCCAGGTGGCGCGGAACAGGCGCGCCAGATAATCCTGCCGGTCCAGCACATTGACGCTGGTGGACTGGATGCAGTTGCGCGGGAACGTGCCGTGCAGCACCACCTTGAGCTTGTCGCCCTCGCGCACATAGTCGGGCCGGCGCCAGCCGTCTTCCCAGCTGGCGCAAGTGGTTTGGCTCAGGCGCATGTCGGCCGTCACGCTCACCCCGTCCAGGGCGGGCAGCATCAGCGGGGTGAGCCGGCGGTCGCCCGCTTGCAGCGCGATGTGCAGCAAATTGGTGTTGAGCAGCAGCGCGTCCGGGATCACGTTATAGCGCGCCTCGGGATACTCGTCGAAGGGCGGCTGGCCCAGGTCGGGCCGGGCCGGCTGGAACAATTGGCGGTCGACGATCAGGTCGCCGCCAATGGTGTCGACACCCTGCTGGCGCAGCGTTTGCAGCATCTGTTCCAGCACCTCGGCGTTGAAGTCGGGATCGGCCCCGCCGCGCAGCACCAGGTCGCCCTGTAACACGCCAGCGTTGAGCTCGGCATTGCTGCGCAATTCGGTGCGGCCGCGAAAGGCCGGCCCCAGCTGTTCCAGCGCGACCAGGGTGGTGACCAGTTTGATGGTGGAGGCCGGATGCATGCTGCGCTCGGCGCCATGGCTGAGCATCACTTCGTTGCCGCGCAAGACCACCGCGCCCACCGCTTCCTGCGGGATGGCGGCGGCCTCGAGCAAGCGTGCCACCGGTTCCGGCAATTGGGCGCGGGCCGCGCCGCAGGCGAGCAGGGCGGTGATGAGCAGGGGTCGAAGCATGGCGGTTCCAGGTGGCAATGGGTGAACTGACTCAGTGGAAAAACACATAAGCCACGAAGATGGCGGCCAGCACCCCGGCCAGGTCGGCGGTCAGGCCGGCCGAGATGGCGTAGCGGGTTTTCTTGATGCCGACCGAGCCGAAGTACAGCGCCACGATGTAAAAGGTGGTGTCGGCCGAACCCTGGAACACGCAGGCCAGGCGGCCGATGAAGGAATCGACGCCATAGGTTTTCATGGCGTCGATCATCATGGCGCGCGAGCCGCTGCTGCTAAGCGGCTTCATCAGCGCGGTCGGCAGGGCCGGCACGAAGTCGGTGTTCACGCCCAGCGCGCCGAAGCCCCAGTTCATGGCCGACACCACGAACGTAAACACGCCCGCGTTGCGCAGCACGCCGATCGCCACCAGCATGCCCACCAGATACGGAATGACGGTGAGCGAAGTCTGGATGCCGCCCTTGGCGCCCTCGATAAAGGCTTCGTAGACGTTGACCCGCTTGCGCAGCGCGCCGATGATGAAGGCGGCGATCACCATGATCAGGATCAGGTTGCTCGACACCTTGGACACCAGTTCGATTTCCTGCTTGCTCAGGTAGTGAGTGAAATACCAGATCAGGGCGACGATGGCGGCGGTCATGCTGCCCAGCCAGCTGAGCACCACGCGGTTGAGCAGATTGATGCGCTGTTTGATCGATACCGTGATGATGCCGGCCACGGTCGCCACATAGGTGGCGATCATGCACGGGATGAAAATGTCGGACGGGTCGCGCGCGCCCAGGATCGCGCGCTGCGCCATGATCGCCAGCGGAATGAGGGTCAGGCCGGAGGTGTGCAGCACCAGGAACATGATTTGGGCGTTGCTCGCTTCATCCTTGTTGGGGTTAAGCGTTTGCAAGCTTTCCATCGCTTTCAAGCCGAACGGGGTGGCCGCGTTGTCCAGCCCCAGCAGATTGGCGGAAAAATTCATCACCATGTGACCGGTCGCCGGATGCCCCTTGGGCACGTCCGGGAAGATGCGCGAAAAGAATGGCCCGATCAGTTTGGCCAGCATGCCGATCAAGCCGGCCCTTTCGCCGATGTTCATGATGCCCAGCCACAAGGTCATGACGCCGGCCAGCGGCAGCGCGATCTCCATCACGGCCAGCCGGGCCGATTCGAAGGTGCCGTCGATGATGCGTTTGAACACTTCGTTATCGCCCAAAAACAGCCATTGGCCGATGGCCGCCAAAAAGCCGACCAGGAAAAAACCGGACCAGATGTAATTGAGTGACATAGCGCCGTTCTGCTGTATATGGTGGAGAAATATTTTTGCAGACAAAGTATAGAGCCAGCCCGCCCGCGCGCGCCGAAAAGTTATAAGCTGTGGGCCGAATATGCGCGCGATGCGCGCGATTAATTGGGAGCGCCATGACAGCTTGGAAACGATGTGCGCGCCGCGTCCTGTTGGCGGCCCTGTGCGTGGCGGCCGGCCCTCCGCTGCCCGCCGACGCCGCGGGCAAGACCTTGCACGCGCTGTTGACCACCGCCGAGACGGCGCTGGACCCGGCCCTGGTGACCGACCTGGCCAGTTTGAACCTGGTGGAAAATGTGTTCGACCCCTTGTTGCGCTACGATTATCTGGCGCGCCCGCTGGCCTTGCGGGAAAACACCGTGAGCGCCATGCCGCGCGTGGAGCGGCAAGGTCGTCGTTACACCTTCGCGCTCCAGCGGGGCGTGTATTTCACGCCCGACCCCGCTTTCCAGGGCCGGCCGCGCGAAGTGACGGCGCAAGACTACGTGTATAGCCTCAAGCGGCTGTACGATCCGGGCCTGAAATCGCCCTGGTTGTTCTTGTTCGAGGACAAGATCGTGGGCGACGCCGCGCTCAAAGGCGCGCGTTTTAGCTACGACGGCGTGGTCGAAGGCTTGCGGGCGCTCGACCGCTACACCCTGCGCATCGAGCTCAAGGCGCCGGATCCGAATTTTCTGTTTTACCTGGCCATGCCGGCCACCGCCGTGGTGGCGCGCGAAGTGGCGCAAGCCTATCCCGGCCAGCTGGGCAACCACCCGGTGGGCAGCGGGCCGTTCATGCTGGGCGAATGGCGGCGCAGCGACAAGATCGTGCTGCTGTCCAATCCGGGCTTCCGGCCCACCGTGTTCCACACGCCGCCGCAAGCCCGGCTCGACGCGGCCGACCTGCCGCTGGCCGCGGCCCTGGAAGGCAAGCGGCTGCCGCTGGTGGACCGGGTCGAAGTCCGCATCGTGGAGGAAAACCAGGCCCGCATGCTCGGTTTCCTCAAGGGTCAATTCGATTATCTGGAGCAAGTGCCGGAAGCGCTGCTCGACATGGTGGTGTCCGGCGACACGCTGAAAGCGCCGCTGGCCGCGCGCGGCATCGCCCTGAGCCGCTTTCCCGTGCTGCAAACCTATTACATGTGGATCAATATGGACGATCCGCTGGTGGGCGGCTATGGCAAGCACAAGCTGGCGCTGCGGCGCGCCATCGCCCTCGCTTACGATGGCGCGCAAGATGTGGCGCTGCTGAAAAAAGGCTGGGCGCTGCCGGCCCAGTCGCCGCTGCCGCCCAATGTGCTCGGTTACGACCCGGCCTACCGCAGCCCGGTCGGCCACGACCCCGCGCTGGCGCGCGCGCTGCTGGACCGGTTCGGCTACCGGATGCGGGCCGATGGCTGGCGCGGCCAGCCCGACGGCTCGGCCCTGATCCTGCGCATGCATACCGAGCCGGGCAGCGCCGGCCGCCTGCGCGACGAGCTGTGGCGCAAGAACTTGAACGCGATCGGCTTGCGGGTCGCCTTCATCAGCGCGCGCAAGGCCGAGATCATCAAGGCTTCGCGCCTGGGTCAGGTGCAAATGTTCGAGACCAACTGGATCGCCGACTTTCCCGATGGCGACAATTTTTACCAGTTACTGTATGGCCCCAACAGCGGGCGCGCCAACTATGCCCGTTTCCGTCTGCCCGCCTACGACGCGCTGTACCAGCAAGCGCGCGGCTTGCCCGATTCGCCGCGCCGGCGCGCGCTGTACCACGACATGGCGCAACTGATCCATGGCTACACGCCGTGGGTGCTGCTCACGCATCCGCTGTCGGCCGATGTGCGCCAACCGTGGTTAAAAAATTACAAACGCCACCCGGTCGAATTGACCAATTGGCGCTATCTGGACGTGGACACCGAACTGCGCGCGCAAGCGGCGGGAGCCGCTCCCTGACCCGAGGCATTGCGCGCAGGCGCTTGCTTGGCGCCCCGTGTCAAGCAAGGGCAAGCCGGTACTTCCGCCGCAAGCGTTGGCCAACGGTGCGACCGGCGGCGCCGCGCGTGCGGCCGATTGTTGCCGCTCTGGTTAAAATAGCCCGCGCGGGCGGCGATGGCTCGCCCTTTCTTCACACGGACGCGGCCGCTGTCGGGCCACCCGGCCGCAGCCGCCTTCCTCATTCGGACCACGCATGCACATTTTGAACCGCAAGGCCAACGCCTATATCCTGTCCCATCCATTAACGTTTGTTTGGCAGACCGTGAAAGGATTTCGCGCCAATCAGGGCTTGCTGTTGGCGGGCGCGGTGGCGTATTACTCGCTGCTGTCGATCGTGCCCTTGCTGATGCTGGTGGTGGTGGCCCTGTCGCATGTGATCGACCAGGCCGAATTGCTTAGCACCCTGGGCCGTTACCTGGAATGGCTGGTGCCGGGGCAGTCGAAGTCCATCGTGGCCGAGCTGGCGCATTTTCTGGCCCACCGCGATTTGATCAGCTGGGTCTTGCTGGGCACCATGCTGTTTTTCAGCTCGCTCGCCTTCACGGTGCTGGAAAACGCCATGTGCGTGATTTTCATCCACCGGGTGGCCATCAAACGGCGGCGTTATCTGGTGTCGGCGGTGCTGCCGTATTGTTATATCGTGTCGCTGGGCGTGGGCATTTTGGTGGTGACCATGGTGGCCGGCACCTTGCAGGTGATGGGCGAGGAAAGTATCGACTTCCTCGGCTACAGCTGGTCCCTGAACGGGGTCTCGGGGGTGCTGCTGTATCTGCTGGGCCTGGGCGGCGAAATTCTGGTGCTCAGCTCGATTTATCTGGTGATGCCGGTCGGCCGTCTGTCCTATGCGCATGCGCTCATCGGCGGCGTCACGGCGGCCCTGTTGTGGGAAGTGGCGCGCCACGTGCTGGTCTGGTATTTTTCCACCTTGTCGCAGGTAAACGTGGTGTATGGCTCGATGACCACCGCCATCGTGGTCATGTTCAGTCTGGAAATCGGCGCCACCTTGCTGCTGTTCGGGGCACAAGTGATATCCGAATACGAAAGGGTCGGGCGCGACCCGGCGTCCTCGCCGGCTCAGCCCATGACCACCGGTGCGGCGCAGTGAGGCGGTGCGCCGCATCATCGATTAAAATTATTGTTTCAGATTATTGTTGCGCCGCACAAAGTTAGCTGCTATGCTGCGCTCGGTGATTGAGATTCGCTTGCGAATAGTCTCACTATCCAGAATTTGCGCCGCGACCCGATATGTGTAATGTAGGTGTCGTAACTGGCCGCAAAAGCTTGGATTTTGTAATTCCGGATACGTTGGTCGATTTACACGTCAAGGGCATCATGCAGATAGCATGAGCGCTTGAGATACCGGGGCACCACGCAGATAGCGCGGGCCTGCGGGACACGATTAAAGCATTGGTAATACATTGGAACAAAGCTCGCTTCGGCGGGCTTTTTTTTCGTCCGCTCGGCCATGTTGCCAAAGCAAGGCAAGCCGTACGCTAAGGTGCGGCTGACTGACCGCGGCTTACGGGCCTGGTCGGCCCGGTTGATAAGCCCGGTCAGGTCGGTCGCAAAAAAATTTACAATGCCGTTGTTTCCAGAGCGCTCTTGCCCTTGCCATCCAAAAGCGGCTTCTTTTCCGATAATTGTTCGGACAGATCAGAAATTGAGATCGTCCTATCGATGCTGGTGTCCCAGGGGTTTTGATAGGTGACCATACCGGTTTTGGTATTTATTTCAGAAATGCTGACCCCATGGGCTGTCCCGGAACCGGCATCAAATTGCATATCTCCGTTTTTTTCGACTCTCCCTGTCAGCGTGGCCGTGCGGTCCTTGCCGAGATTAGGCGCTAATTCAGCCAATTTTTTCTCGATGTCTTCTTTCGAATCGAGTTGGTTCACCAATTCGGCTTTTTTCCCGGTCAATAATTGCGTGGCGTCCTTATTCAGGCCGCCAGAGGTGATTCCTTCAGGCCGGCCGTGATCTTTATAATATTTGTCAGCCGCGGCATTAATAACATTCATTTCCCTATCTCCGCCACCGAACTTGATATCGGGTCGTACGATGTATTCCTTTTTATTTATATCGCCGGCGAAAGTGACGCCGTAAGTTCCATCGTCATAAGGTTTAATCGACTGTTTGATGATTTCCTTCCCTTCTTCCGAGTTCGACACCGATTTCGTTGCCGCCATCATGAAGCAGTTGCCTTCCTTGTTCTGAGCAGACCTCGCGTCGACCTCTTGGTCTTTCAACTTCAATTTATCGTCATAGCCGGTAAATTTGTATAAGGCATCTTTAACATGACCGGCGGCTTTTTTTAATTCTTTCCAGCTGAAATTTCCGTCGCTGTACTCGGCCGCCTCCTTTGACGCGTTTTCATGCGTGAGTTCGCCATCAATGTCGCGCATCAGCTCTTTGTCGCCGGCAACAAACTTTGCCGCGGATTTCAATTCGGCAGACGCGGTTTTGGAATTTGCCACATTTTGCACATCGCGAAGATTGAAGTTCTGGTCTTTTTTTCCATCATGCGAACTGGCAGAGTCGAGTTCACCCTCATGTTTCGACAGAATGTCCATCGCTTTTTCCCGGTTCATGTCCCCAACCGGTTCATCATTGCTGGGCGTATTTTCGGGTGCGCCGCCGCCGTCGGGTCGACTTGGGAATAAGGGAATTGTTATTTGACCACCAAAAGGCGATTGAGACACGCCACCAAGATTTAACATGATATGAGTTCCTCAAAGGAATGAAACTTGCTAGAGTGTTGTTTGCTGCTACTAGCGATAGGTGGATGCTGCTAAGTAATAGTTCCGGATGTGGGAATCACCGGGTTGGGTAAGCGTTGGTCCGGCTCAAGCGCGATCGCTTATGCCGGAGCGCATGCACGAAGTGGGGCCGACAAGCATCCGGTATCGCTCGCCCCACTCGAGACAGTCACCCATTGATTCATCGCCGTGATGTGCATCCGGCTTGTGGCGAGGCGCCGGCCCGAACAGGCCGCCCTCACGCGGATGAGCCCGTCGCCGGCGATGGTGGTGCCAGGGCGTGCGGGCCGCCGTCACAAGGCGCGCGCGATCAGCATTTTCTGGATGTCGCTGCTGCCCTCGTAAATCTGGCACACGCGCACGTCGCGGTAAATGCGCTCGACCGGGAAGTCGCTCACGTAACCGTAGCCGCCGTGCACCTGGATCGCCTGCGAACACACTTTTTCCGCCATTTCCGAGGCGAACAGCTTCGCCATCGCCGCTTCCTTCAGACAGGGCAGTCCGGCGTCTTTCATCGCCGCCGCATGCCAGATCAACTGGCGCGCCGCTTCGATCCCCGTCGCCATCTCGGCCAGCCGGAACTGCACCGCCTGGTGCTCGAATATCGGTTTGCCGAAGCTTTCCCGTTCGCGCGCGTAGCCCAGCGCGGCCTCGTACGCGGCGCGCGCCATGCCGACCGCCTGCGCGGCGATGCCGATGCGCCCGCCCTCCAGTCCCGCCAGCGCGATCTTGTAGCCCTGTCCCTCGGCGCCGATCAGGTTGGCGGCCGGAATGCGGCACGCCTGCAACAGGATCTGGGCCGTGTCGGAGGAATGCTGGCCCATCTTGTGTTCCAGGCCCGCCACCACGTAGCCGTCGCTGCCGGTGGGCACCCAGAACGCACTGATGCCTTTCTTGCCGGCCGTCTTGTCGGTGACGGCCAGCACGATGGCGACGTCGGCATATTTGCCGCTGGTGATGAATTGCTTGACCCCGTCGAGCACATACTCGTCGCCTTCGCGCCGGGCCGTGGTGCGCAAGGCCGAGGCGTCGCTGCCGGCATGCGGCTCGGTCAGGCAAAACGCGCCCAGCATGGCGCCCTGGGCCAGGGGCCGCAGCCATTGTTCTTGCTGGGCGGGCGTGGCGTAGGCCATGCCGATGCTGCACACCGGGCAATTGTTGACCGAAATAATGGTCGAGGTGCCGCCGTCGCCGGCCGCGATTTCTTCCAGCACCAGCGCCAGCGACAGGTAATCGAGCCCGGCGCCGCCCAGGCGCTCCGGCACGGCCACGCCAAACGCGCCCAGCGCCGCCAGTTCGTCCAGTTCCGTCCGTGGGAAATGGTGTTCGCGGTCCCAGCGCGCCGCGTTCGGCGCCAGCCGCTCGCGGGCGAACTGGCGCAGCGTGTCCCGTATCATCTCGTGCTCGGTGCTCAGTATCATAGTGGCCTGTAAAACATGCCGCGGCTACCAGCCGATCGGGCTGCCGTCGTAGTTGAGAAAAGCCGGTCGCGGCGAATGGACCAGGCCGGCCAGGGTGGCGCGTAGCCCGGCCGCGCTTTGCTGGGGCGACAAGTCGGCGTCGTCGCCGCCCATGTCGGTGCGCACCCAGCCCGGATGGAAAGCCACGCAACTGACGCCTTGCGCGCCCCATTGCAGCGCCGTGTCGATCAGCACCGAGTTCAGGGCCGCCTTGCTGGCGCGGTACAAGCTGCCGGACGGGTTGCGCCGCTCGCTGAGCGAACCCATGTGCGAGGAGATCACGGCCAGCTTGCCGCGCGCGGCCGCCACCGGCGGCGCCATCACGGGCAGCAGGCGTAGCGCGGCCAGCACGTTGGTGTGCATGACCAGGTCGAACTCGTCCTGGCTGGGCGCGCCGGGCGCGCGCGGCCCGTAGACGCCGGCGTTCAGGATGGCCACGTCGAGCCGCTCGCCGTGCAGCGCCTGACCTAGCGCGGCGCAGCGCGCCGGGTCGGTCACGTCCACCTGCCGCCCCTGGGCGCCCAGGGCGGTCAAGGCCGCGCAATCGGCCGGCCGGCGCGCGCAGGCCAGCACCCGCCAGCCCTCGGCCAGGTATTGCTGCGCCAAGGCGTGGCCGATGCCGCGCGAGGCGCCCACGATCAATGCGGTCGGCATGGCGGCGTGGTCATCATGCCAGTTCGATCGCCATGGCGGTGGCCTCGCCGCCGCCGATGCACAGGGCGGCCACGCCGCGCTTGCCGCCGTGCCGCTTGAGGGCGCCGATCAGGGTCACCAGGATGCGCGCGCCGGAGGCGCCGATCGGATGGCCCAGCGCGCAGGCGCCGCCATGGATATTGATCTGGCCGTGGGCGATATCGAGTTCGCGCATGGCGGCCATGGGCACGGCGGCGAAGGCTTCGTTAATTTCAAACAGGTCGACCGCGCCGACGCTCCATCCGGTCTTGGCGAACAGTTTGCCGATCGCGCCCACCGGGGCCGTGGTAAACAGCGCGGGCGCCTGGGCGTGGGTGGCGTGGCCGCGGATGGTGGCGATCACGGTGCAGCCGAGCCTGGCCGCGGTGGACGCGCGCATCAGCACCAGGGCGGCGGCGCCATCGTTAATGGAAGAGGACGAGGCGGCCGTGATGCTGCCATCGTTTTTGAACGCCGGCTTGAGGGTGGGGATTTTTTCCAGACGGGCCTTGAGCGGGCCTTCGTCGCGCTCGATCACGCTCTCGCCGCCCCGGCCGCTGACCGTGACGGGCGCGATTTCCCAGGCGAAGCCGCCGTCTCGCGCGGCGCCCTGGGCCCGCTGCACCGAGGCGATGGCGAAGGCGTCTTGCGCGGCGCGCGTAAACTGGTACTGGCTCGCGCATTCTTCGGCGAAGGTGCCCATCGAGCGGCCGTTGCCGTATTCATCCTTGGTGTAGGCGTCTTCCAGGCCGTCGAGCATCATGTGATCGTAGAGGGCGCCGTGCCCGATGCGGTAGCCGCCGCGCGCCTTGGGCACCAGATAAGGCGCGTTGGTCATCGATTCCATGCCGCCGGCGACGATCAGCTCGGCGCTCCCGGCCAGCAAGCTGTCATGCGCGAAGATGGCCGCCTGCATGGCCGAGCCGCACATTTTGGACAGGGTCACGGCGCCCGTCGAGGGCGGTAAGCCGGCCTTGAGCGCGGCCTGCCGCGCCGGCGCCTGGCCCTGGCCGGCCATCAGGCAATTGCCGAAAAAGACGTGTTCGACAGCGGCCGGCGCCACGCCGGCCCGCCGCACGGCGGCGCGGATCGCCACCGCGCCCAGGTCGCTGGCGCTGAGGCTGGCGAAGTCGCCCTGGAAGGCGCCCATGGGGGTGCGGGCCGCGCCCACGATGACGACAGGATCATTCATGGTCGATTTGCTCCGAAATGGGTGAGGGCAGCGGCGCGCAGCGCGCCGGGCGCGGGTAGTTGGCTTGGTTGCAAAAACGCACTTGCTGCGGGTAAGGAAACACGTCTTCGATCACGCCGTCCAGAATGCGTTGTTTGCGCTGCTGCCAGAAGGCGGGGGTCAGGAGGTCGGCGTGATGGCGCAGGAAAAAGCGCCGGATCTTGGCGTTGCCCAGCAAAAAGCGGCCGAATTGTTCGGGAAAGACGTCATATTTACCGATCGGATACCAAGGCTCGGCCGCCATGTCGTCTTCTTCGTTGCGGGCGGCCGGGATGGCGCGGAAATGGCAATCGCTGATGTATTCGATTTCATCGTAGTCGTAAAACACCACGCGGCGGTGGCGCGTCACGCCGAAGTTTTTGTACAGCATATCGCCAGGGAAGATGTTGGCCGCCACCAATTCCTTGATCGCGTTGCCGTATTCCAGTACGCCGTGCTCGATGGCGGCGTCGTCGTTGTCGCGCTCGGCGTTCGCCAGCCAGATATTGAGCGGCACCATGCGGCGCTCGATGTACAGGTGGCGCACGATGATCTGGTCGCCGTCCTGCTCGACCAGGGACGGCGCGAAGTGCTGCAATTCGGCCAGCAAATCGTCCGAAAAGCGGGCCCGGGGAAACGCCACGTTCGAGTATTCCAGGGTGTCGGCCATGCGCCCGACCCGGTCGTGGTGCTTGACCAGCAGGTATTTTTCCTTGATCTGGGCGCGGCTGGTTTCCTTGGGCGCGGGAAAAAAATCCTTGATCACCTTGAACACGTACGGAAACGAGGGCAGGGCGAACACCAGCATGACCAGGCCGCGGATGCCGGGCGCCACCTCGAAGTGGTCTGAGGAATGCTTCAAGTGTTGCAGATAATCGCGGTAAAACAAGGTTTTGCCCTGTTTTTGCAAGCCCAGGATGGTGTAAATTTCGCTGCGCGGTTTGCGCGGCAACAGGCTGCGCAAAAACTGTACATAGGCGGACGGCACTTCCATATCGACCAGGAAATAGGCGCGCGTGAAGGAAAACAAGATGGTGATCTGTTCCTGGTCGAACAGTACCGTGTCCAGCAGCAACTCGCCATGCCGGTTGTGCAGGATGGGCACCACGAAGGGGTAGTCGCGGCTGCCGTTGATGGTCTTGCCGACGATATAGGCGCCCTTGTTGCGGTAAAACAGGCTCGATAACACTTGAATCTGGTGATTGGGCTCCATCTTGTCGCCATCGAACAATTGGCGCAAACGGGATTCGACCAGATCGACGTCCCGTTCCAGATTGGCGAACGGGCGATCGAGCTGGAAATTGGTGATGATGCGCTTGAGGGTAAAGTGCAGACCGTCGCGCTCCGGGTAGTACACGCGGTAAGTGGGCGCCAACTCCTCGGTTTCGATGTAATCGGTGGATACCACCGGCCGCACGAAGATGAAATCGTTGTGGAAATAGGTGCGGTGCAAGATGTTGCAGCAGACCGAATTGAAAAACGTTTCCGCCAGCTCGGGCTGCTTATGGTCGGATAGCATGCCGATGTAGTGAAGCTTGAGTTCGCGCCACACTTCGTCGCTTAAATCGGACTGCTCGTATTCATCTTCGAGCATTTGCACGCATTCCTGCACACGCTGGTCGTAATAGCCGATGCGCTCGCGGGCCGCCTGTTGCGCCACGGCCCAGGCGCCTTGCTCGAAATGGCGCTTGGCTTGCTGGCTGGTACGGCGGAACAGGCGGTAATGCTTGTCGAAGCCGTCGCGAATGGTGCGCGCGATATCGAAAGCGATTTGCGAGCGCAGCAGTTTTGGAAAGGCTACTTGAGTCATCGTTCGTCTCGCTGGTGAGTCAGGCCGGCCGGCGGCCGTTCCGATGCCATTGTGGTGACCGCACAGGTTCGATCGCCCTGCCGGCCGACTTTAAGCCGTTTCGGCGAACAATTCACGCCCGATCAGCATGCGCCGGATCTCGCTGGTGCCGGCGCCGATCTCATACAGCTTGGCGTCGCGCCACAGGCGTGCGGCCGGGTAGTCGTTGATGTAGCCATTGCCGCCCAGCGTTTGAATGGCCTCGCCCGCCATCCAGGTGGCTTTTTCCGCGCTATATAAGATAGCGCCGGCCGCGTCCTTGCGCAATTGGCGCACCGCTTGCGGGGTGCCGGCCCGGTCGCAAGCCTGGCCCACCGCGTACACATACGCCCTGCAAGCCATCATGGTGGAATACATGTCCGCCAGTTTGCCCTGCATCAGCTGGAATTCGCCGATGGCCGAGCCGAACTGCTGGCGTTCGTGCACATACGGCAGCACCACATCCATGCAAGCTTGCATGATGCCGAGCGGGCCGCCGGAGAGCACCGTGCGCTCGAAGTCTAGCCCAGACATCAAGACCTTGACGCCCTGGCCCAGGCCGCCCATCACATTTTCGGCCGGCACTTCGCAGTCTTGAAACACCAGCTCGCCCGTGTGCGAGCCGCGCATGCCCAGCTTGTCGAGCTTTTGGGCGACCGAAAAGCCTTTGAAATGCTTTTCGATCAGGAAGGCGGTCATGCCGCGCGCGCCCGCCTCCAGATCGTTCTTGGCATACACCACCAACACGTCGGCATCGGGGCCGTTGGTGATCCACATCTTGGTGCCGTTTAAGACCCAGCGGTCGCCCTTCCAGTCGGCGCGCAGCTTCATGCTCACCACATCGGAGCCGGCGTTCGGTTCCGACATGGCCAGCGCGCCGATGTGTTCGCCCGTGATGAGCTTGGGCAGGTAGCGCGCTTTTTGCTCCGCGCTGCCGTTGCGCTTGATCTGGTTGACGCATAGGTTCGAGTGCGCGCCGTAAGACAGGCCGACCGAGGCGGAGGCGCGTGAGATTTCTTCCATGGCAATGATATGGGCCAGATAGCCCATGCCAGCGCCGCCGTATTGCTCGTCCACGGTGATGCCCAGCAGTCCCAAGGCACCCATCTTGCGCCACAAATCCATCGGGAACTGATCTGTGCGGTCCAGCTCGGCGGCGCGGGGGGCGATCTCGCTGGCGGCGAACTGCTGGACGGTGTCACGCAGCGCGTCGATGTCTTCGCCGTGCTCAAAGCGCAGGCCTGGGAGATGAAACATGTCGTCCTCGTTATTCGGGTTGGCGTGCAAGATTCATCATACGCCGGGATGACGTTAACGTAAACGTCAAGCAAACCGTGCGGTCGGGCGGCGCGGGCGTCGCGCGCCGAGGGCTACCCGCCCGGGGCTGCCCGCCCGGGGCTGCCCGCCCGGAGCTGCCCACCCGGAGCTGCCCGCCCGGCGCTATCCGCCCGGCGCTACCCCGCCGGGTGCGGCCCAGCCGGGTGCGGCCCAGCCGGTCGCCAGCACGCGGCGGCATTCCTCTTCATGCGCACTGATTTCGGCCAAGGCCACTTCGATATCTTCGCGCTGCCGCTCCAGGGTCTGGCGGTGCTGGGCCAGCACGCTCAGAAAGCGCTGCATTTGGGCGCTGCTGTCCTTGGGTGTTTCGTACATGTCCACCAAACTCTTGATTTCCGACAGGGCCAGGCCCAGGCGTTTGCCGCGCAAGGTCAGTTTCAAACGGGTGCGGTCGCGCGCTGTATATACCCGGCTGCGCCCGCCCACACCTTCACGCGTGGGGCTAAGCAAGCCCTGATCTTCGTAAAAGCGGATCGCGCGGGCGGTGATGTCGAACTCGCGTGCCAGTTCGGTAATGGTATAGGTGAGCATCTGATCGACTTGTTTTGCTGTAATGAAAAATGCGCAGACGCGGGCGGAACGGCGCTGCGCTTTTCCGTTTACGTCAACGTCAACCATTGTAGCGCGCCCGGCCCGATGCAGGCGGTCTGGCGCGCGGGGCCGTCCCGCGTGTTTGTTGTATTTCGGTTCGCCAAATTGTTGGGTCAGCTCGCCCGACCCGGGCGCCTTATCGTCTTTCCGCCCGCTTGCTGCGGGGCGCTTGGGACGCAACATCGCGGAAAGCCGCCTATCCACGGGTTTTAGCGCGTTTGACGGGCCGTTCCGCGCCGTTTTTTGCCACCCGCCTCACATCGGCAGGGGCGCGAGCATGCGGTTTCATATGAGGCAAAGCAAAGCGACTTGTCGAAGGTAGCTGGTATTCTGGTCCCCGCCTACATTATGATGTCGTAGTGTTATCGATGTTGTCTGATTGATCGCGATCGAGCACCCATCCTGGAGCTGACGATTTCCCCCTCACTTAGTTTCCTCGCAATATTTTATTCGGTCCCTTCAGCGGCTTGAAACGGGTGTAAGGAGGGTGAATTGTTAAATCAAAACATATTGTTTGTCACGATTGGCTGTGCCGCCATGCAACTGACATTCATGCTTTGACATGAAATAGTGCAACTATGAATTCTTCAAATGAACGCGAAAGTTTTAGCCAACGCCTCCAGCAGGCGCTGAAAAACGCCCACTATTCTCCCGACAGCCCAACCCGGCTGGCGCGGGAATTCAACATCCGTTTCGATGGCAGGCCTATTACAGTCCATGCTGCCCGGAAATGGTTAGTGGGCGAAGCCATTCCCACCCAGGAAAAGCTGCGCATGATCGCCCAATGGCTGGGCGTGCCGGCCGAGTGGTTGCGCTTTGGCGGTGCCGAAACGGCGGCGCCGAGCGGCGACGCAGGCAACGGTTTGTCCCGTTTCGAGTCGGCCGACGTCAAATTAATCGCCGATTTACAACGGCTTGATGAACATCATCGTCAAATTGCACGAGAATTTATTCGCATGCTGGTGCGCGTTAACTACCAAAAGTAACAAGCGGCGGCCCATTGTTAGGCAATTTTAGCAAGTTTGCTTATTTTTCCGGCTTGTGCGATTGATCATGTCACCGGCCGCGCAAGGTCGTCGCGCCGCGCCCGCCCGGGCTGGCGCCGATCTAGCGAAAGTTTCACATTAGAAACTTTCCCTGATCAATTTCCCTCAATGATGAGGCGATGGCAGCGCCTTGCGTTTTGTCAGGTCTGGCGCCGCTGGCGGGGGCAGAATGAATCTTGACATCGCCTTCCCGGGCTAAGTCAATCTTTCTGACAATAATTCTCTGAAGAACAGCGCAAGTTCAAATAGTGGCCCATAATCACCGTAGTTGTTAGGGGTACAAGCCCTGCCACTTCAGCCTTGCCACCTACTACGGAGCTTGCATTGAGCCGCCCTATGAAAAGCAATTACAGCAATGTCGCTCAGCTGAAAGATTTGATGACCGTGCCGCCCATGACCGCGGCGCAACATGCGGAGGTGATGCGCAAGCGCATTGCCCACCGCCGCATGGTCGAAGAAGCGCGCGACTTGAAAAACGCCAGCGCGATCCAGTTCGAGAAACGCTGAGCCGGGTGAGTGTGCCAAGCCGGCGGCATGCCGGCCGTCAGGCGTCGGCGGCCGGTTTCGCCAGTCTCAAGCCGTTCCAGCGCGGCGCCATCGCGTGCTCGATATCGAACAGGTCCAGCACCCGTCCCAGGGTGTGGTCGACCATCTCTTCAATGCTCTTGGGGTGATGGTAAAAACTGGGCAGGGGCGGGAAAATGATGCCGCCCATCTCGGTGACGGCCGTCATATTGCGCAGGTGTGCGAGATTGAGCGGGGTTTCGCGCACCATCAGCACCAGACGTCGGCGCTCTTTGAGCACCACATCGGCCGCGCGCGCGATCAAATTGTCGGACAAGCCATGGGCCACCGAGGCCAGTGTTTTCATCGAGCAAGGCGCGATCACCATGCCGTCGGACTGGAACGACCCGCTGGCGATGCTGGCGCCCACGTCGCGCGTCTTGTGCACCACATGGGCCAAAGCTTCAACTTGCCCGCGTTGCAGGCCGGTTTCTTGATGCAGGGTCAGTAAAGCGGCCTCGGACAGGATCAAGTGACTTTCGACCCCGCTCAACGCGCCCAGCTGCTGCAACAGGCGCACGCCGTACACGGCGCCGGTGGCGCCGGTGATGGCGACGATCAGACGCGACGGCCTGGCCGGCCGCCGGTCTTGCTCAGGCATCGAGCAGGGTCTTGAGTTCGCCCGATTCGAACATTTCATTCATGATGTCGGAACCGCCAATGAATTCACCCTTGACGTAGAGCTGGGGAATGGTCGGCCAGTTCGAGAAGTCCTTGATGCCTTGGCGCACTTCCGGGTCGTCCAGCACGTTCACGGTGGCAAGATTGTCCACGCCACACGCTTTCAGGATCTGGATCGCGCGTCCCGAAAAGCCGCATTGGGGAAATTGGGCGGTGCCCTTCATGAACAGCACGACCGGCGTGCTCGTCACGGTTTCTTTGATCCAGGTTTGTACGTCGCTCATGGCTGCCTCAGTGGGAAATGAAAAGATGGCGCCATTTTATAAGAAAACCGGGTCGCCGGTACGCCCCGATTGCGGCGCCACCGGCGCGCGCCGGTGTCGTAGCGCCAAGCCCTGCTGGCAGCGCCCGCTTCTTAACCGCGCAGCTTGGCGAAAGCGGCGGCCATGCTGCCGGCCGGGGCTGGCGCCTGACGCTGCTGATGCTGGGACAGTTGTTTGCGGTCGTTGCGGTCGGCTCGCTGCTCGGGCTTGCCGCCCGCTTGCGGCGCGCTGTCGGTCAGGCGCATGGTCAAGGCGATGCGCTTGCGTTTTTCATCGACTTCCAGCACCTTCACCCGCACCACCTGTCCCGCCTTGACCACCGTGTGCGGGTCTTTGACGAAGGTGCTCGACAGGGCCGAGATATGCACCAGCCCGTCCTGGTGCACGCCAATGTCGACAAAGGCGCCAAACGCGGCCACGTTGGTGACCACCCCTTCCAATATCATGTCCGGGCGCAAATCGCGGATTTCCTCCACCCCTTCCTTGAAGGTGGCGGTGGTAAATTCCGGACGCGGATCGCGGCCCGGCTTTTCCAGCTCGCGGATGATGTCGTTGATGGTGGGCACGCCAAACTTCTCATCGGCATACTTGGCCGGGTTGAGCGTCTTGAGCAGGGCGCCTTCGCCGATCACGGCCTTGATGTCTTTCTTGATATCGGCCAGGATCTTTTCCACCACCGGATACGATTCCGGATGCACCGCCGAGGCGTCCAGCGGATTGTCGCCGCCCATTACGCGCAAGAAGCCGGCGGCTTGCTCGAAGGTCTTTTCGCCCAGGCGCGGCACCGCTTTCAAGGCCGCGCGCGAGGTAAAAGCGCCCTTCAGGTCGCGGTGGCTGACGATGCTTTGCGCCACGCTCGACGATAAGCCGGACACCCGCGCCAGCAACGGCGCCGAGGCCGTATTGACGTCGACCCCGACCGCGTTGACGCAATCTTCCACCACCGCGTCGAGCGAACGCGCCAGCTGGGTTTGACTCACATCATGCTGGTACTGGCCGACCCCGATCGATTTCGGATCGATCTTGACCAGTTCGGCCAAGGGGTCTTGCAGGCGGCGCGCGATCGACACCGCGCCGCGCAGCGACACGTCCATGTCGGGCAATTCGCGCGAGGCGAATTCGGACGCCGAGTACACCGACGCGCCCGCCTCCGACACCACGATCTTGGTCAGCTTGAGTTCCGGGCGGGCCTTGATCAAGTCTTGCGCCAGCTTGTCGGTTTCGCGCGAGGCGGTGCCGTTGCCGATTGAAATGAGCGACACATTGTGGCGTGCCGCCAGCTGGGCCAGCAGATGCAGGGAGCCGTCCCAGTCGTTGCGCGGCTGATGCGGATAAATCACCGCCGTCTCCATCACCTTGCCGGTGGCGTCCACCACCGCCACCTTCACGCCCGTGCGCAAGCCGGGGTCCAGGCCCATGGTGGCGCGCGGGCCGGCCGGCGCGGCCAGCAGCAGCGATTTCAAATTGGTGGCGAACACATTGATGGCGTCGAGCTCGGCGCGTTCGCGCAGGGCGCCCATCAGTTCCGTTTCCAGATGCATGAAACTTTTCACGCGCCACGTCCAGCGCGCCGTGTCGGCCAGCCACTTGTCGGCGGCCCGGCCCAGCTGCTTGATGCCGAAGCGGACCGCGATCCTGCCCTCGCAGGGATTGTGGGGCGCGTCCCACTTCGGTTTTTCCGCTTCCGTGTCGAGCCGCAAGATTACCTCGAGCATGCCTTCGCGCCGTCCGCGCAACAGCGCCAGCGCCCGGTGCGAGGGCACGGTGCCCAGCGTTTCGCTGTAATCGAAGTAATCGGCGAACTTTTCGCCTTCTTCCTGCTTGCCTTCCACCACTTTCGACTCCACTATGCCGTGTTCGCGCACATATTCGCGCAGACTGTGCAGCAAGGTGGCGTCCTCGGCGAACCGTTCCATCAAAATCTGGCGCGCGCCATCGAGCGCGGCCTTGTTGTCGGCCACGCCCGGATTGTTGCCGTCGTCGGTGGTGAAGGGCGCGCGCAGATACTTGGCGGCTTCCGTTTCCGGCGCCAGGGTGGGGTCGGCCAGCAAATCGTCGGCCAAGGGCGCCAGACCCGCCTCGATGGCGATCTGGGCCTTGGTGCGGCGTTTTTGCTTGTAGGGCAGGTATAAGTCTTCCAGGCGGGTCTTGTCTTCGGCATGCATGACCGCCTCCAGCAGGGCCGGGGTCATCTTGTTTTGTTCGGTGATCGAGGCCACGATGGCGGCGCGGCGCTCCTCCAGCTCGCGCAGATAGCGCAGGCGCTCTTCGAGCAGGCGCAGCTGGATATCGTCCAGCCCGCCGGTGGCTTCCTTGCGGTAACGCGCAATGAAGGGCACAGTGGCACCTTCATCGAGCAGGGCGATGGCGGCGGCGACCTGGACCGGCTTGGCGGCCAATTCCAGGGCAAGACGTTGTTCGATAGAGGGCAACATGGGCGTCATTTCAGAGCGGTGAAGCTCGGAATGATACGCAATCGGGGCGATTGCGCCAGTCTTGACAGGGCAAATGGACTGTGCAGGGCCGGCCGTAATGATATTGAATAAACCACAAAGGTCTGTATGGCGGATAATATTGCCTGTGGCAGATTTTATGACGCTTGAGAAACCGCTTCTGAACTAATTTTTATCCGATAATGCGCACAATGGATTTGACCCGCGACGAGATCAGTGAAACCCGAGCCGCCCCGGCCAGTCCGGCCACGGCCCTGCCTTATGCCGTGGCCACCTGGTTGCAGCGGGTGGACGCGGCCGCGCATCCCAAAGCGAGCTTGAGCGTGGCCGAGCCCGACCCCAAGAACCAGTACCGCCTGATTTACGTGCTGGCGCCCACCAGCGGCGGCCGCCACGTGGCGCTGTGCCTGTACAAGGCGCGCCTGCGCGCCAATGGCGACGTGGCCGCGGCCACCCCCGTGAGCGAAGTGTTTTCCTTGCTGTCGGCGCCGCCGCCCTTCTTGCTGCCGGGCGACGAAGACTTGGTGCGTTTCTTCGTGGCCATGCGCAGCGGTCACAATTCCCAGACCGGCAGCGCCACCGAGCCGAAAGGCAAGATCGGCGCGGCCCTGCTCCACATGCTGGCCGAGCAAGGCAAACTACTGTGGGCCAATTCCTGGGCCGATGTCGGCAACGGTCTGGTGTACCCGCTTCAGGCCGGGCCGCTGCGCCAGGCCAACCTGGTATGGCGCGAGGAAGGCAAGCACATGCGGCTTGGCTGGCAAGTTGCGCCGCCCGAGGGCGCCAGCCACCATGGCGCCGACCAGATCGACTACATGCTGCCCACCGAACCGCCCTGGTATATCGACAACCTGTCTTGTGGCGTGCTGCAATTGAACCAGGGCGGGGCCGAGATCGGCTTGGCCGAATTACAAGCGCTGGTGGCCCAAGCGCCGCTGCTCAATCCCAACGACAAGGTGCGCGTTTCGCAACTGCTGCTGGCCCACGGCTTGCAACATTTGCTGCCGCTGCCGCAACCGCTGCCGCAGCGCCTGCTCAGCGACGTGCCGGCCCAGCCCGTGTTACTGCTCGACAGTGCCCTGCTGGCCGAAGGCGCCAACCAGCGCTGGCATGATTTTGCCGTGCTGTCCTATCTGTATGACGGCGAACGGGTCGCCTTCGACCCGGCCCAGCGCGTGGTGCGCCAGCGCGGCGAGGTGACCGAAATCATCCAGCGCAACGACGCGGCGGAGGCGGCCGCCATGGACACCTTGCATGCGCTCGGTTTCGGCAAGCCGGCCGCCGCCCCGCTCAACGGCGTCAAGGGCGCCTTGTTGCTGCCCAGCCAGGCCGACTGGCTGCGCTTCGCCGACGGTGGCATCGACGCGCTCCGGGCCCAGGGCTGGCAAATCGAAAAATCGGCCAAATACCGTTACGACGTGGCCGAAGTGGAAGATTGGTACGCCGAAATCGACGATCAGGCGCCCGACAGCGGCAAAGCGTGGTTCGAACTCGAGCTGGGCATCGTCGTCAACCAGACCCGGGTGCCGCTACTGCCCGTGCTGGTGCAACTGATACGCAACGCGCCCAACGATTTCAACCCGAAAAACATGGATGGCCACGCGGCCGCCGACCAGATGCTGGCCACCTTGCCGGACGGCGTGCGGGTGGCATTGCCCTGGGGCCGCGTCAAACCCATCTTGAGCATCCTGGGCGAGTTGTATTTCAGCGACAAAATCAAGAACGTGTTACGCATGTCGACCCTGGACGCGGCCCGGCTGGACGAATTGGCGCGCGGCTTGGCCCTGCGCTGGCACGGCGGCGAGCGATTGCGCGAAATGGGGCGCAAATTGAACGCCTTCGGCGCGGTGCAAAAAGTGGCGGCGCCGGCCGGCTTGCAAGCGACCTTGCGCGATTACCAGGCCGATGGACTGGCCTGGATGCAATTTTTACGCGACCACGACCTGGCCGGCATCCTGGCCGACGACATGGGTCTGGGCAAGACGGTACAAACCCTGGCCCATATCCTGATCGAAAAAGAAGCCGGTCGGCTCAGCAATCCGGCCCTGGTCATCGCGCCCACCAGCCTGATGGGCAACTGGCAAGACGAGGCGGCCCGCTTCGCGCCAAGCCTGCGCGTGCTGCTACTGCAAGGCAAAGACCGGCTGCAACAATTCGACCAGATCGAGCAAGCCGACCTGGTGCTAACCACCTACGCCCTGCTGCCGCGCGACGAAGAAAAACTACGCGAGCACGATTTTCACTTGGTCATTCTGGACGAATCGCATTACATCAAAAACACCCGTTCCAAGGCGGCTCAGAGCGCCGGCCTGCTGCGCGCGCGCCATCGTCTGTGCCTGTCGGGCACGCCGCTGGAAAACCACCTGGGCGAGTTGTGGTCGCAATTTCACTTCTTACTGCCCGGGCTGCTGGGCGACGAGAAAGGCTTCAATAGCCAATTCCGTCATCCGATCGAGCGCCAGGACGACCCGCTGCGGCGCGCCTTGCTCAACCGCCGCATCAAACCATTTTTGCTGCGCCGTACCAAAGACAATGTCGCCAAGGAATTGCCATCGAAAACGGAAATGGTGCGCAAGGTCGAACTGAGCGGCGCCCAGCGCGACCTGTATGAAACGGTGCGCCTGGCGATGGATCAAAAAGTGCGTGACGAAATCGACAAAAAAGGCGTGGCACGCAGTCAAATCGTGATTTTGGAAGCGCTGCTAAAACTGCGGCAAGTGTGCTGCGATCCGCGCCTGGTGAAATCGCTGCCGTCCAAAAAGCAGGCGGCCGGCTCGGCCAAGTTGACCGACCTGATGCAAATGGTCGAGGATTTGCTCGACGAAGGCCGCAAGATCCTGGTCTTTTCCCAATTCACCAGCATGCTGGCCTTGATCGAGCAAGAGCTGGAGGCGCGCGACATTCCGTACGCGTTGCTCACGGGCGACACGCGCGACCGGGCGGCGCAAGTGGCGGCCTTCCAGCAAGGCGCGGTGCCGATCTTTTTGATCAGCCTGAAAGCCGGCGGCGTGGGACTGAACCTGACCGCGGCCGACACCGTGATCCATTACGATCCATGGTGGAATCCTGCCGCCGAGAACCAAGCCACCGACCGCGCCTGGCGCATTGGCCAGGACAAACCGGTGTTTGTGTATAAGCTGATCGCCAAAGGCACGCTGGAAGAGAAGATTCAGCTGCTCCAGCAAAAGAAAGCCGAACTGGCGCATTCGATTTTAGCCGAGGGCGAGTCGCAAAAAATGGCCCTGACGCAGGAAGACTTGCAGCAGATCTTCGCGCCGCTGAGCGACTGAACGCGTTGAGGCTTATTCGACGTCGCCAAAAACAACCGGCTTCCCGTGCTGTCGCTCGAGTTTCCAGACCGTGATGACGCGGACATACAGGCAGCATACAAAACTGTTGAGAATGTAATTCGCCATCGGTAACGCGACGATAGTCAACAAAAAAAATTTCTCAGCGGTTTCGCCGCTGTAGCGAGTAAGAAAATAGGATAACGGGAAAGTCGCGATAAAAGCGATCACCTGGACTATTTTCCACTTGAATAGGTCAACTATTTTGCTCATCACGCCAATAAATTGATCGTTTGCCACATCGAGTTCGGTTTTGAACGGGGTACGCATCACGATGCGGGAAGCGTCGACGCGAAATTCTTTTTCAATGAATTTTGTTTTTGTCATAAGTTTTTTTAAACTGAGTAGCGAATAGAATGCACTCATAGCCAAAAGGAGAATTATAAATTCGGCCACCATGAGTTGTGACGAATTTCTTTTCGCATCCGCTAAAAAATAAGACACGGATAAAAGCATCATTGGAAATGTCAGCATGGCAACGGATGCAGAAATAATAATATGACTAAACAGGACTTTATGCGGTTTTTCCGGCACAAAAATGCTGATTGTGCATAGCACTGCGGCAACGCTCAGACCTATAAGTAGCATCGTTTTAAAAAAACTTAGCGGACAATTAAAATCCTCAAGCATGATATCGATACACCCGCCGGTGATCGCTAGAAGCAATACGCTTAAACCTCCAGTGCACCGCAGCATTAATTTAAAGTTACGCGTGGAAGCAAGATTTTCCATATAAACCTTTCGTATCATCGCAAAATAAGTGCGGCGCGCTTTTGGTGCTTGGTAAATCTATAACCTGCCAAAGTTGCTGACCGTCGATTGCAACACGGCACCACAAGTGGTCTTGTGACCTTCGTATGCAACCGCGATGCCGTCAATCGTGTGGTGAGGATCGCCTTCGGCGATGGTGCACTGGTCGTGCCCCTTTTTCGGACAACTGCATAAATCGCCAACCCTGGCCACGGCAATACCACCAACCGTGAAATGACTGGCTGCGACTTTGACCGCTTTGCCTCCGTGGCTGGTCGGATCGTTCAAACGAATAACTTTTCGCATCATTGATTCTCTCGAGTGAGATGATTTTAATTTCAGGTTGCCTAGTACTTCAAAGCTAGATTGCTTCAATCTCTGCGGCGGGTATTTGCGCCGCCTTTGCTCACCCGACGGGTTGCCGACGAAAACAATGCTGGCTTTTTGTACGTTCAAGTTGATAGGAGAACTCAAGCTGCCGCTTCGATTAGCTGGCCGTTGTTTTGTAAATTTAAAAGCGATCGCTAAATAGCACCTTTTTTTTATGTTCTCTTTCCAATTTTAATACGATGTATATTTTTATATATATCCCCCTTGTTAATTGTTGTAACATATAAAATGTTAATGGAAGCGAAATGATGGCCATAAGCAGGAAAGCAGAGGTGACCCCATTTGTTGATGTGATGGCGCGCTCTAATGGATATGTCAAGGAAAGCAAAATTAAAATTTTCCAAGACCTCAAAGAGGTTACATTTTTATTTGCTGTTCCATTTTTTTTAGAAAATTTAATTTTATTATTAAATAAATTTTTCATAATGATACAAGCGGGCTCAATCTTAAATTCTTTGTTGATAAAATCATTATCAACAATTTCTTTTTTTAACTGAACAGTAGAGTGTATACAAATCCCAAAAATAAACAAAAAGATCGATATCAAATTTATTATTTTAAACAATGTAAAATTAAAATCGATAAAAAAATATGCTATTGAAAAAAATAATGGTATTAAAGAAACTGCAATAAAAGTTGATCCTAGTATTATTGTTTCAATAAGTACTCTTTTCAGCATATTTGGAGCAAAATAACTTCCTACAAAACACGAAATTCCTATAACTAAGCCTGTTATAAACGTAGTTTTCGCAAAAATAATAGATAGGCCTTTTAAGGTCGATAGCATCTCTAGAAATAAAGCTATGAAAGTTAAGCAAAATATCCAGCCAAAACCTGCCGCACGAAGCCTTACCTTGAAAGTGGGAATTGTTGCATTATTGTTCACAGTTAAGCTCCCATCAAACCATAAGCAATCGCTTGTTCAATCGCAGTCTCATAGTTTTGGTAATCATTAGGAAATTTACCTACTAGATTCTTAGAAATTTTTCTTATCTTTAAATTAATCTTGTCAGTCGTTCCACTTGTTTTGTCTAGGTAGTCAATATAAAAACGCATTCGATTTTAGCCGAGGGCGAGTCGCAAAAAATGGCCCTGACGCAGGAAAACTTGCAGGAGATCTTCGCGCCGCTGAGCGACTGAACGCGTTGAGGCTTATTCGACGTCGCCAAAAACAACCGGCTTCCCGTGCTGTCGCTCGAGTTTCCAGACCGTGATGACGCGGACATACAGGCAGCATACAAAACTGTTGAGAATGTAATTCGCCATCGGTAACGCGACGATAGTCAACAAAAAAAATTTCTCAGCGGTTTCGCCGCTGTAGCGAGTAAGAAAATAGGATAACGGGAAAGTCGCGATAAAAGCGATCACCTGGACTATTTTCCACTTGAATAGGTCAACTATTTTGCTCATCACGCCAATAAATTGATCGTTTGCCACATCGAGTTCGGTTTTGAACGGGGTACGCATCACGATGCGGGAAGCGTCGACGCGAAATTCTTTTTCAATGAATTTTGTTTTTACCATAAGTTTTTTTAAACTGAGTAGCGAATAGAATGCACCCATGGCCAAAAGGAGAAGTGTCAACTCAGCTGCGATGAGCTGCGATGAATTTTTTTTCACATCCGCCAAATAATAAGCCACGGATAAAAGAATCATTAAAAATGTTGGTATGGTAAAAAATGCCAAAATAACGCTACTATTTAACAAGACTCCACTCGGTTTTTCCGGCACAAAAAAGCTGATCCAGCATAGCACGAATGCAATGCCTACACTTATTAAAACCAAGGTGTTAAAAAAGCTTATCGGATAATTAAAGTCATCAAGCAAAATGTCAATACACCCGCCGGTTATCGCTAAAAACATTATGCTTCCGCCGCCCATGGCTCGGAGCCCTAATTTGAAGTTACGGTCGGAAGTCTCATTATGCACATAAACCTCTTATTTGTCGGAATGTAACTACGGTTCGCCTTTGATGGTTAGCAAATCTATACCCTGCCAAAATTGCTGACCGTCGATTGCAACACGGCACCACAAGTGGTCGTGTGACCTTCGTATGCAACCGCGATGCCGTCAATCGTGTGGTGAGGATCGCCTTCGGCGATGGTGCACTGATCGTGTCCCTTTTTCGGACAACTGCATAAATCCCCAACCCTGGCCACGGCAATGCCACCAACCGTGAAATGATTTGCTGCGACCGTGACCACTCTCCCGCCGTGACTGGTCGGGTCGTTTAAACGAATAACCTTTCGCATCGCTGATCCTTTAGAGTGAGATGATTCATACTTAATTTCAAGTTGCCTATCACTTCAAAGTCTGATTGCGCCAATCTCTGCGGCGAGTATCTGCACCGCCTTTTGCTAATCTGAGTGCGGCCCTGCGGGTTGAAACGCCAATAAAGAATTAGTTAATTACTGAAAATAGACTTTTTTCTTATACTGTTTTTCAATCCGCCAAACCGTATAGATCCATACGTAAGCTCCGCAAGCCATTCGGTTGAATACGTGTAATGCTAATGGCAAAGATAGGGCCGATATAAGCAATGGGACGCCCCAGGCACCGCTGCGTGTAGAAATATAGTGTTGTAACGGATAAGCCACGGCAATAAAAAATATTAATTTTTCAGATAAAAAATCTTTTACGTTTTCTATAAAAATATATTTTTTTCGCATTGGCGAAGTGATATCTGTTTGAAATGGCAAGCGCATTATTATTTTTGAACCTTCGGCACTAAATTCATTTTCTATAAAACTGCTTTCGCGAATGCGTATTTTAAGTTTTAATATAGAATAAGCTGTTCCTATTAAAAATAACAAAAAAACTAAAGTAATATTTAAAAATTGGTATGGATTTTCTTTGGAATCAACTAAAAAATAAAACAACGAAAGAAAAAGAGGTAGCATAGAAAATGGAATCAGCCCCATGGCACTCATAATGCTTGAGAAAAGGACTCGATTCATTTTACCCTGAGCAAAAAAACTAATGATAAATGTCGTAATTAACATTGATAGACCAAAGAAAAAAATTAATCTCGAATAACCAACCAAAATTCCTTGAGTGGATGATAGCACTTGAAGAAACGCTGAAATAATAGAAAGGAAAAATGCCCATAAAACACCGACGCGTCTAAGCATAATTTTGAAATCGTTTTGCAATTTAATTTTTTCCATTTAAGCACCCATGCTTCCATATGCGATTACTTGTTCGATTGCACTACTATACTTACCGTAGTCTGCTGGAAATATATCAATCAACTTTTTCGCATTTTCTCTTATTTTTATATTTAATTTGTCAGTTACACCAAATTTTTTGTCAAAATAATCTATGGAATAACCAATTATTATCGACAATACGATTGTTCCAATAATTATACTTCCAACTGAAAACAACAATGGTATGACTACAACGCTGCTAAGAAGTGTTATTAGTGAGCCTATGATAACTGTGCTTAATGCTGCGCTCATTAAGGCTTTTCCGAAGTCTAATCCGATTTTATAAAATAAGTCAAAAAGGTCTTTTTTCGGTAAACCGGTTTTAGGATCTCTTTGTTCATAATCATTTAACCACTCAGCAGTATCCAGGGCGATAGTCAAAAATATACATAATCGTCCGGCTTTTTGCACTGCACCTGAGACGCTAGCCCATGCCGCGTGGCGCATACCAACAATTGATCCAGCTCCGCCGGTAAGCGCAAGAATTTTAGTATGCGCAGCGCTGTACCATACATTCATTTCCGATGCTACTTGAGAACCTCCTTGAAAAATTACATACCATTTTGGACCGCTGCTATGCATAATCTTTTTTAGGAAAAACCTTTTGCGCTTTAGCTCTTTGATCCACTCCCAATTGTCGTTGACATAAGCCCCAATCCCTCCAATTTGAGCCCATAACCAATTAAGCGACATAATTTTAGCTGGATCGATAGCAGTTTCCTCCCCCCCATGTTTGAAAAAGTCGGCAACTTCGCGTGGAAGGTCAGAAGTCAATTTTATTTCAACAATATGCATCGTCTCTTGACCACTGGCATCAGGAACAACGTACGCAGGTATGTGCGAGTTATGAAGGGAATTGATTACGGCACGATTGTCTAGCATCGGTGTAACGGGATAAATAGACTTTGGCTGCGGTTTCGCAACAGGCGCTTCGTTCTCAGCTGGCTGGTTCTGTAATATTACAATCAGCGGCGCCGGCTTTGTGCTCGGCTCCGCGTCATGGCAGACTGGATCCAGTTTCATCGGCTCATAGCGCCCCAACTGCTTACCGTTTGCCTTGAGCACCAGGGCGCCCTTGAACTCTCTGCTGACCCAGAAGTGAACTTGCTCGCCGTCTTGAAACGTGACCTTCTCACCTTTGAATACAATCTTTTTGCTGCGCGTGTCGTAAAATTCACTATGTTCGGCGTGCACGGTGTACATCATGCCTTTGAACAGCTCGATGTTAAATATCACATCGCGGTGCTTGCGCAAGATGACTTTGACTTTTTTGGTCGAAGTCCGCCAGCATTGCACCGATTGCCCTGGCAAGTCGATGCAAGTAACGAAGGTATGGGGATCTGCCGCATGTTCCGCTGACTTTCCCGCAGTTGATTTTTCGGTCGCTGTTGTCATATATATCCCATGTTGGATTTACAGTGGTGTCAGGCGCGCCGTTTGGGCTGGCGCAAGGTGAACGAACCGGTCGGAATGTCGGTTAAGACGGACTTGCCCTGTGCTAGGCTGGTCGATCTGGTCTGCTCTTCTGAATGAAAATGCAGGTCAATCGGCTCCCCTTCCGGCGAATTTCCATCGGCGTCGACGAATTCGATTTCGAGTTGGTCTGCCACCTGTGCAGGGGCACCCAGGAAAGTCGGCAGGTCGGTCTGCATGCTGGCGGGGCCGTCGAACTTGAAGTCGCTGGCCTGGTGCAAGATGTCTCCTTTGCTGCCCAAGGTAACGCCGCCGCCGAGCTTGATGAATGAGCCATCCTCGGCGATCAGGTGGATTTCCTTGGCCATCATGACAATCTTGCTGTCGCTGGCGGTGATCTTGACGTTTTTGGCGGCGTTGATTTCAGTGTCGTCATGCTGACTTTGCAGCAGCATTTTTCCGTAATGCGCGATGTGGGTGATGCCGTTTTTGTGCGCGAACAGCGCGATGCCTTTGCCGGCATTGAGGTTCGCATACTGGCCGCTGGTCCATTGCAGACTGTGCTGGGCCACCGTGTCGATGTTGGCCCCGGCATAGTGGACTATGGTTTTCGGCGTGGTCATGGCGATGCCATCGGGCGCCGTCAGGCTCAGGGTAGGTTTGCCGCCCTGGCCCTCGGGGTCGATATTGCTGCCGCCCGCAGCGACGTGTACATCTTGCTTGAGCTCCGCTTGGGACCCCGCGTCGAGCGGCAAGCCTTGATGCTCGGCCGCATACTGGCCCAGGGTTTTGAATAAGTTCAGGCAATCTTCCATCAGTGCTACATGTTCTGCGTTGCCCAGCTGGCTGTCGGTCTCGTTCAAGCGTTCCCAGACCGAGATGAGCAGTGACTTGGCGCTACGGATGCAACCGGCTTCACGGGTCGCCAGTTCGAAGCCTTCGCCTCTGGCCTTGCCCGCGCCGTTGCGCCTGGGCGCGGTCAGGTAGCCCAGATTGAGCTGGCTGACGCCGTGGTCGCTGGCCAATTGCAGGCTGATCTGGCCAGCGGTGTCGTCGATCCGCAATTGATTGATTCTGGGGCCGCCAATCTCCCGGCTGACGATGCCGGATAGGTAGCGCTCGCCCGGCAGGCGGCTGCTGCGGTTAAAGCTGGGCGGCGGCGAGTGGCCGCCATGCAGTGCGCCGATCACCACTGGTTTGTCGGGATCGTTGCCCATGTAATGCACCGACACCAGCGTGCCGACGCGCGGTATGTTTTGGGCGCCGATGTAGGCGCCGGCGTAGAAGGTGCTCACTTGCACCCAGGCCGAATCGTCGCCCGTGACGCCTTCGGCGAGCGGGTCGACACCGTCGCGTTCCTGCGGCCGGCAGCCGGGGAAGCGGATTTTGATGCGGCCCTGTTCATCGCAATACACGGTCTCGCCGGGCGGTCCCACCACGATGGCGGTGATCGGACCGATGCGCGGCAAGTCGCGACGCGGGTCGTAGTCGGGCACGATGGGCACGCCGCGCCGCACGCACGTAAAATGGCAAGTGTATTTGCCGCCACGTTCCTGGCTCGCTTGGACCAAGGCTTGATCGGCGCAATGGTCGGCGTGCGCGCCGCGCCAGCGGTTCAGGGCGAACAGGCGGTCGGCCCGCTCGCCTACTGTTTTCGGCAAATTGTTTTCCGCCTCGACCCGCAGCGCGGTGATGACGAATTCGCGTTCGCGGGGCGGATGGCGGTCGATCTCGGCGTGGCCGCTGATGGCGCACCATTCTCCCGGGCACAGCGCGCGCACGCCCGCCTCCCCTTGATAGCATTTCGCGATATATTCATGGTATTGAATGCGTAGCAGACCGATCGCTTCATAATCGGCGCGGTTGTCGCCGGCGTGCGGCGTGTCGAGCACGCTCTCGTGCAAGCCGGCCGCGAAATGTTTACCCTGGCCGCCCTGTTGATTCACGCTGGCGTGACGCGCGGCATTCATGGTCTCGTCCTGATAGTCCCAGCTCTGGCGCGTCACGGCGCCCGGGCTCAGATTGCGGCTGGCATGCCAGGCGGTGACGCTGTCGCGCCGTTCGGTGCCGTCGTCGCGGTGGTAGCGCACGCTGCCGGCCGCGTTTTGCGCCAGACTGTAGGCTTGGTCGAATAGCACCAGGGTGTGAACGGCGGGCGCGCCGCCGGCGGTGGCGCCCGGCTTGAAAAACCAGTTGATGCCGCGCCGCCGCCACAGGCGACGCAGAAAAGCGGCGGTCGATTCGTTGTGCTGCATCGTGAAGGCGCGCTGCGGATAGTCGGTTTTGACGCGCCAGGTTTCGAAATCGAAGACGCGCGCCAAGGCCGCATGGTCGCGCCGCAGATTGGCCAGTACCAGCTCGGTGATCTGGAGTTCGTTTTTGTCGGTAAACACCCGACTGGCGCTGCCTTTTTCCAGAATCGACAAGGCATCGCGCACGATCAGCTGGTAGGTGGCCAAGCCGCCGTCGGCCTCGCCTTCCACGGCGCCATCGACCACCCCGCACACCGAGCGCAGATCGCCCGTATCGGTGACAAATTGCAATTCGGCGGGCATGGCCATGAATTGCTTGAGTTCCATTCCCGCTTGGGTGGCCACACACAGCAGGCAATAGGCGAAACCGCCGCAGATTGCTTCGCTACCGCTGGCATGTTTGACCAGTAACAAGTCGTCCCGCACGCCTTGCTCGGTCCAAAGCCGCAAGCGGATGGCGCGCTTGGCGGCGCTCAGGGGTAAGTCGATGCGGGGCAGGGTGGGACGCATGTTGATGGGCTCGTGGCTGGATGCGGTTTGGCGGCGAAAATGCTAGTCAGTGGGCTTTGATCGTTTCAATTTATTAGAGAGAACACATTGTTTGCGATGAAGATTTTTTCTTTGCGGAAAGTTCTTGATGGATTATGTCCGAGCGGTCCGTGACCCTCCTGGGGCTAGATCAAAGCGCACTCAAACAATTTTTAAAAAAAATGTTCTGTTACCTAAAAACATCAAAAAGGTATTTGATCAGCAATTTGATGTATTTTGCTGTGCGCACGGGACCACAATATCTATGCCCAATGGCAGGCAGTCGGCATATACTGGCCTTATTCATGCCGTGTACAAGCGCCTGCCTGTCTTGAAAATGCACCACACATCATGTCTACCCTGATCCTGACTCGATTGTCAGCCTCGCTATTGGGCCGGCGCCAGGCCCGCCTGGCCGCCGCCTTGCGCCGCGCGCGCGCCGACGAGGCGCGCATGCGCCAGATCGCCGACCATAGCGGTGAAGTGAACTGGATGATCGATTGCGCCACTTCCCAGCTGCTCTACATCAGCCCCCAGGCCGGCGCCCGCTTCGGTCTCGGGCAAGCCGAGACGGACGAGCTGATCGCCCAGCTGGCGCACGATCTGCCGGCGCGCTTGCGCCGCTTCGAGCAGGGCGACGGCAGCCGCCGCCAACTGCGGCGCGAATTCGATCATGTGCGTAAGGACGGCAGCCCGATGGCGCTGGAAATCGTCTCGACCCTGGTCGACGATGGTCATGGCCGCGCCGTCTCCCTGGTGGGGCTGGTGCGCGGTATCGGCGAGCGGCGCGCCCAGGAACAGGCGCAAAAGCGGTTCGCCTCCATGATCTCGCATGAATTTCGTAGCCCGCTGGCCACCATCGACGGCGCCATCCAGCGCCTGGAAATGACCTCCAGCCACGCCGACGAAGCGACCCGCAAGCGCTACCGCAAGATCCAGACCGCCGTGGACCGTCTGCTGGCCCTGATCGATGAATACCTGTCGCCCGAGCGTCTGGCCGCGATCGGCCGCCCGGCGCGCGCCAACCACATCGGGCCGCTGCTGCTGATGGAGCAAGCCGCCGCCGCCGCCCGCGCCGCCGACGGCGAGCGCCACCCCGTCATGGTCGAAGCGGTCGATCTGCCAACCAATGTGCGCTGCGATCCTGACGGCATGCGCATGTGTTTGAGCGTGTTGCTCGACAATGCGTGCAAATACACCCCGGCCGGCGCCGCCATCACGCTGCTGGGTCAGCCCGCCGTCGAAGGTGGCATCGAATGGCTGGTGCGCGACCACGGCGCCGGGGTGCCGGCGGCGGCGCTGCCGCTGGTGTTCGATAAATCCTTCCGCGGAAGTAATATTGCTGACGTAAAAGGTTCCGGTTTGGGCTTGTATCTGGCCCGTTCCGTGATCGATGTTCACGGCGGCAAGCTATCGGTGCAAAATATGCCGGGCGCCGGTGCGGAATTCCGGATTTGGCTACCGATCCCCGCCGATTCCGGGGAAAAGCCTTGCGCCTAGCGGTTGCAACAGTGATAATTCCCTATAGCGGACCGCGGCAGAAACTATGACAATTGTGTGACACGCCGGACTAACCGAAATGGCGGTGCAATGACGAAAATACTGATCGTCGAAGACAATTTGGACTATGCCGAAGACATGGCGGAGTTTCTCATTGAGCTCGAACATGAAGTCCATATCACCAGCTCGGCGGGCGATATGTGGACCGCCCTCAGCCATGGAAATGTCGGCGTGGTCGTGCTCGATTTGGGATTGCCCGACGAAGATGGTTTCAATGTCATTCCGCGCATGCGCCAGTTATATCCCCATATCGGCGTGCTGGTGCTCACGGGCCGGGTCGCCTTCGACAGCCGCATTCTGGGCCTGCGCCTGGGCGCCGACCACTATCTGACCAAACCGATCAAGTTTCCCGAGCTGGCCGCCCATATCGAGGCGCTGGACCGGCGCGTGGGGCCGCAGGAAACTTTGCCTGAGCCGAACAAGTGGACCTTGAAAGTCGGCGCCCGCCAGCTTGAACTGATGGGCCTGGTCATTCCCCTGACTGAAAAAGAGTTCAATTTCCTCCACCTGCTCACCATTAACACCCGGCCCGTGCCGCGCGATGTGATCGTGGCCGGCATGGGCGGCGACGACCCCGACGCCGGGCGCCGGGTCGATATGCTGGTGTACCGCTTGCGCAAGAAGGCGCGTAGCGGCCTGGGCCATGATTTGCCCCTGCGCAGCGCTTATGGCGAAGGTTATAGCCTGTCGGCCAGTTTTAACTTGAATTGACACGGCCGGGGTGCCCGAAAAATCGGGGACAGAGTCAATGACTGCGTAAAATAGGGGCATCTTCCTCATCTGTTGAACGCCATGGCCCGTCTGCCCCGACTCATCGTTCCGTCTCAGCCCCATTATCTGGTCCAGCGTGGCCTCAATCAGCAAGCGGTTTTTTTGGACGAGCAAGACCACACGGCCTTCCTCGGCTGGCTGCGCGCCGCCGCCAAGACTTTCAAGGTGGCGCTGCACGCCTATGTGTTACTGCCCGCCGAGCTGCAATTGCTGGTGTCGCCAGCCGATGAAACAGGGCTGGGCCAGATGATGCAGTCGATAGGGCGACACTACGTCCCCTATTTCAACGGCAAGTACAATCGCAGCGGCACTTTGTGGCAAGGCCGCTACAAGACCGCGCTGATCGAAGCGGCTCCCTATTGCATGTTGTGCAGTCGCTACATTGAAGCGGCGCCCGTGCGTGCCGGCCTGGTCGGGGCGGCGGCCGACTATCCTTGGTCCAGTTACGCCCACCATGTGGGTGAGCGCTCCGATCCGGTGGTGCTGGACCACGCCCTGTATTGGGCGCTCGGCAATACGCCGTTCCAGCGCGAAGCGGCCTATCTCAGTCTGAGCGAGCAAGCCTTGTCGCTTACCGAACTGGTCGCCCTGGAGAAAACCGTGCTCAAGGGCTGGCCGCTGGCCTCCGAGCCGTTCAAGCAAGCCTTACAGCAAAAACTGAAGCGGCAAGTGCTGCCGGCCAAGCGCGGCCGACCCTATAAAGTTCCTGCCAAACCAACTACAAGCTGACTTTTTCCACCCGCCAAAGTTGGGCGGCGCTTGCCCACAGGCGCGACGTCAACCCGGGTTCACCCTGTCCCTATTTAATTTTTCAAGCGACAAAAATAAAATCAATTGCACTCCGACCCCATTTATTCTAGTTGAGTTTTTCGACCCCTTGCTCTACCCTGGCATTTCGATTTCAAAAATGCAGCGGAGAACGCCATGATTGCCCAAGGTTTGTACGATCCTTCCAATGAACACGATGCCTGCGGCGTCGGTTTCATCGCCCATATCAAGGGCAACAAAAGCCATTCGATCATCGAGCAGGGCCTCTTGATTCTGAAGAATCTGGATCACCGGGGCGCGGTCGGCGCGGACAAGCTGATGGGCGACGGCGCCGGCATCCTGATTCAAATTCCCGACCAATACTTCCGCGATGAAATGGCAAGCCAGGGCGTGGAATTGCCGCCACCGGGCGAATACGGGGTCGGCATGGTGTTCTTGCCAAAGGAAAATGCCTCGCGTATCGCTTGCGAGCAAGAAATCGAGCGCGCCGTGCGCATCGAAGGCCAGGTGGTGCTGGGCTGGCGCAACGTGCCGGTCGACGCCGACATGCCGATGTCGCCCACGGTGCGCATCAAGGAACCGGTGATACGCCAGATTTTCATCGGCCGCGGCCCGGACATCATGGTGACCGACGCCCTCGAGCGCAAACTGTACGTGATACGCAAGTCGTCCGGCCATGCGATCCAGGCTTTGAAACTGTTGCATGGCAAAGAGTTTTTCGTGCCTTCCATGTCGGCCCGCACCATCGTCTACAAGGGCCTGCTGCTAGCCGACCAGGTCGGCCTGTATTACAAGGATTTGCAAGACGCGCGCTGCATCTCGGCCCTGGCCCTGGTGCATCAGCGTTTCTCGACCAATACCTTCCCCGAGTGGCCGCTGTCCCACCCCTACCGCCTGATCGCCCACAATGGCGAGATCAATACCGTCAAGGGCAACTTCAACTGGATGCGCGCGCGCGAGGGTGTGATGAAGTCGGCCGTGCTGGGCGACGACTTGCGCAAGCTGTTCCCGCTGATCTATGAAGGCCAGTCGGACACGGCCTGTTTCGACAACGCCCTGGAATTGCTGTTGATGGCCGGCTATCCGATCGCCCAGGCGATGATGATGATGATCCCGGAAGCCTGGGAAAACCATTCCACCATGGACGACAACCGGCGCGCCTTCTACGAATACCACGCCGCCATGATGGAACCGTGGGACGGCCCGGCCGCCATGGCCTTCACCGACGGCCGCCACATCGGTGGCACCCTGGACCGCAACGGCTTGCGTCCGGCCCGCTACATCGTCACCGACGACGACCTGGTGGTGATGGCTTCCGAATCGGGCGTGTTGCCGATACCGGAATCGAAAATCATCCAGAAATGGCGTCTCCAGCCGGGCAAGATGTTTTTGATCGACCTGGAGGCGGGCCGCATCATCGACGACAAGGAATTGAAGGATACCTACGCCAACGCCAAGCCCTACAAGGCTTGGATCAGCTCGGTGCGCATCAAGCTCAATGAGATCAAGCTCAGCGAAAGTCAGCTGGCCCATAACCGCGTCAAATACGCCAACGCCCCCGGTGAAAAGGCGGCGCCGTCGGTGCTCGACCGTCAGCAAGCCTTCGGTTATACCCAGGAAGACTTGAAGTTCCTGCTGGCGCCGATGGCGGTGGCGGGCGAGGAAGCCACCGGCTCGATGGGCAACGATTCGCCGCTGGCGGTGATGTCAAACAAGCTCAAGCCGCTGTACAATTATTTCAAGCAATTGTTCGCGCAAGTGACCAATCCGCCCATCGACCCGATCCGCGAAGCGATGGTGATGTCGCTGGTGTCCTTCATCGGCCCCAAGCCGAACCTGCTCGACACCAACAACGTCAATCCGCCCATGCGGCTCGAAGTGTCGCAGCCGGTGCTCGGCTTCGACGACATGGCCCGCTTGCGCAACATCAGTCTGCACACCGGCGGCAAGTTCAAGTCTTACGAACTCGATATCTGCTATCCGCTGGCCTGGGGCAAGGAAGGGGTGGAAGCTTGCCTGGCCTCGCTGTGCGCGGAGGCGGTCGACGCCGTCAAGTCCGGCCACAATATTTTGATCGTGTCGGACCGCGCCATTGGCGCCGAGCAAATCGCCATCCCAGCCCTGCTGGCCACCTCGGCCGTGCATCAGCATCTGGTGGGGCAGGGCTTGCGCGCCTCCACCGGCCTGGTGGTGGAGACGGGCTCGGCCCGCGAAACCCACCATTTCGCCCTGCTGGCCGGCTACGGCGCGGAAGCGGTCCATCCCTATCTGGCGCTGGAAACCCTGGTCGAGATGGCGCAGGGCATGAGCGGCGAGCTGTCGAGCGAACAAGCGATGGTCCACTACACCAAGGCCATCGGCAAGGGCTTGATGAAGGTCATGTCCAAGATGGGCATCTCGACTTATATGTCTTACTGCGGCGCGCAGATTTTCGAGGCGGTCGGCTTGAACAAGTCGCTGGTCGACAAGTATTTCCGCGGCACGGCTTCCAACGTCGAGGGTATCGGCTTGTTCGAGGTGGCCGAGGAAGCCTTGCGTCTGCATAACCTGGCCTTCGGCAACGATCCAAGCCTGGCCAACCAGCTCGACGCGGGCGGCGAATACGCGTTCCGGGTGCGCGGCGAAGACCATATGTGGACCCCGGACGCGATCGCCAAGTTGCAGCACTCTACCCGCAGCAACAATTTTTCCAGCTACAAGGAATACGCCCAGATCATCAACGACCAGAGCCGGCGTCACCTGACCTTGCGCGGCCTGTTCGAATTCCGTCTCGACCCGTCCAAGGCGATCGCGCTCGACGAGGTCGAGCCGGCCAAAGAAATCGTCAAGCGCTTCGTCACCGGCGCCATGTCGCTCGGCTCGATCAGCAGCGAGGCCCACGCCACGCTGGCCGTGGCCATGAACCGCATCGGCGGCAAGTCGAACACGGGCGAGGGCGGCGAAGACCCCAACCGTTACACCCAGGAATTGAAGGGCATCCCCATCAAGCAGGGCGAAACCATGGCCTCGCTGATCGGGCGCGAGCAAATCGTGGTCGATATTGCGCTCCAGGCCGGCGATTCGCTGCGTTCGCGCATCAAGCAAGTGGCGTCCGGCCGCTTCGGCGTCACGGCCGCCTACCTCAATTCGGCCGACCAGATCCAGATCAAGATGGCGCAGGGCGCCAAGCCGGGCGAGGGCGGTCAATTGCCCGGCCATAAAGTGTCGGAATATATCGCCAGCCTGCGCTTTTCCGTGCCGGGGGTGGGCTTGATTTCGCCGCCGCCCCACCATGACATTTATTCGATCGAGGATTTGGCGCAGCTGATCCACGACTTGAAAAACGCCAACCCGCGCGCCTCGATTTCGGTCAAGCTGGTGTCCGAAGTGGGCATCGGCACCGTGGCCGCCGGCGTCACCAAGGCCAAGGCCGACCACGTGGTGGTGGCCGGCCACGACGGCGGCACCGGCGCCTCGCCGCTGTCCTCGGTCAAGCATGCCGGCACGCCGTGGGAACTGGGCCTGGCCGAAACCCAGCAAACCCTGGTGCTCAACGGTTTGCGCAGCCGTATCCGGGTGCAGGCGGACGGCCAGATGAAAACCGGGCGCGACGTGGTGATCGCGGCCCTGCTGGGCGCCGACGAGATCGGTTTTGCGACGGCGCCGCTGGTGGTCGAAGGTTGCATCATGATGCGCAAATGCCATTTGAACACTTGCCCGGTCGGTGTCGCCACCCAGGACCCGGTGCTGCGCGCCAAGTTCTCCGGCAAGCCGGAGTATGTCGTCAATTACTTCTTCTTCGTGGCCGAGGAAGCCCGCCAGCTGATGGCGCAACTGGGCATCCGCACTTACGACGAGTTGATTGGCCGGGTCGATTTGCTCGACAAGTCGAAAGCGATTTCACACTGGAAAGCGCGCGGCCTGGATTTTTCCGCCATCTTTTATCAGCCGGCCGTGGCCGATGGCCAAGCGACTCGCCATGTCGCCGAGCAAGACCACGCGCTGGAAAAAGCCCTCGATCACAAATTGATCGCCCAGGCCCGGGCCGCGCTGGAAAAAGGCGAACGGGTTTCCTTCATCTCGCCGGTGCGCAACGTCAACCGCACGGTCGGCACCATGCTGTCCGGTGAAGTGGCGAAGAAATACGGCCATGCCGGTTTGCCGGACGACACCATCCACATCCAGCTGCAAGGCACGGCGGGCCAGTCGGCCGGGGCTTTCCTGGCGCACGGCATCACGCTCGACCTGGTGGGCGAAGGTAACGATTACGTGGGCAAGGGCTTGTCGGGCGGGCGCATCATCGTGCGGCCGAACACCGAATTCCGCGGCTGGGCGGTGGACAACATCATCATCGGTAACACCGTGCTGTACGGCGCCATTGCCGGCGAAGCCTTCTTTAACGGCGTGGCCGGCGAGCGTTTCGCGGTGCGCAATTCCGGCGCCACGGCGGTGGTGGAAGGCTTGGGCGACCATGGTTGCGAATACATGACGGGCGGCACCGTGGTGGTGCTGGGCGCGACCGGACGCAATTTCGCGGCCGGCATGTCGGGCGGCATCGCCTACGTGTACGACCCGCTGGGCGACTTCGCCAAGAAATGCAACACCGCGATGGTGACCCTGGAGCCCTTGCTCAGCAGCGCGGACCAGCAGCACCAGCGCGACGCCTGGCACAGTCAGCACCGCGATGGCGCGCCCGAACCGGACGAGGTGATCCTGAAACGCTTGATCGAGCGCCATTTCAAGCACACCGGCAGCACCCGCGCCCGCTTCCTGCTGGACGACTGGGCCGCCGGACGGGCCAAGTTCGTCAAGGTCTTCCCGAGCGAATACAAACGGGCCCTGATCGACATGGCGGCCGATAGCGCGATGGAAGCGGTGGTGCAGCCCATCGCCGCCTGAAGTGGCATTGGCAAACTCGATCATGGCAAGGCGGGCGCCGGGCGCCCGCCGCGCAGCACAATTAAAGGATTATCGTGGGTAAAATTACCGGTTTTATGGAATTCAAGCGGCAAGACGAGGCCTATCTGGAGCCCGCCGCGCGCGTCAAGAACTACAAGGAATTCGTGCTCCATCTGAGCGACGAGCAAGCCACCGTGCAAGCGGCGCGCTGCATGGATTGCGGTATTCCATTCTGCAATACCGGCTGTCCGGTCAATAACATCATCCCGGACTGGAATGATCTGGTGTACCGCGGCAATTATCGGGAAGCGCTGGATGTGCTGCACCTGACTAATAATTTCCCGGAATTTACGGGCCGGGTCTGTCCCGCGCCGTGCGAGACGGCCTGCACCCTGGGCATCAACGAAGCGCCGGTCGGCATCAAGTCGATCGAGCACAAGATCATCGACGAAGGCTGGGAACACGGCTGGGTGGTGCCGCAGCCGGCCGCTTTTAGCACCGGTAAGAAAGTGGCCATCGTCGGTTCCGGCCCGGCCGGCCTGGCGGCGGCGCAACAATTGGCCCGGGTCGGCCATGCCGTCACCGTGTTTGAAAAGAGCGACCGGATCGGCGGCTTGCTGCGTTACGGCATTCCCGATTTCAAGATGGAAAAGAGCCATATCGACCGCCGCGTGGAACAGATGCAAGCCGAAGGCGTGCGTTTCCGGACCGGCGTGCTGGTCGGCAAGGACTTTCCCGCCAGCGTCAATAACTGGGCCAAGGAAACCATTTTTCCGGAAGACTTGGAAAAAGAGTTCGACGCCGTCATCATCGCCGGCGGCGCCGAGCAGCCGCGCGACTTGCCGGTGCCGGGGCGCGACTTGAAGGGCGTGCATTTCGCCATGGATTTCCTGCCCCTGCAAAACAAGGTCAACGCGGGCGACAAGCTCAAGGACCAGATCAAGGCCAGCGGCAAACATGTGGTGGTCATCGGCGGCGGCGACACCGGTTCCGATTGCGTGGGCACTTCCAACCGGCATGGCGCCGCTTCCGTGGCCCAATTCGAACTGATGCCTCAGCCACCCGAGCAAGAAAACAAGCCGATGGTCTGGCCCTATTGGCCGACCAAGCTGCGCACCTCGTCTTCGCACGAGGAGGGTTGCCAGCGCGATTGGGCGGTGGCCACCAAGCGTTTCGAGGGCAAGGGTGGCAAGGTCGATAAGCTGATCGCCTGCCGCGTCGAGTGGAAAGACGGCAAGATGAGCGAAGTGCCCGATTCCGAATTCGAGATGAAAGCCGATCTGGTATTGCTGGCGATGGGTTTCGTCTCCCCCGTGCAGCAAGTGCTGGACGCCTTCGGGGTGGAGAAAGATGCCCGTGGCAACGCCAAGGCCAGCACCGATGGCGAGGGTTGCTATAAAACGTCGGCGCCCAAAGTGTTTGCCGCCGGCGACATGCGGCGCGGCCAGTCGCTGGTGGTGTGGGCCATCCGCGAAGGGCGCCAGTGCGCGCGCGCGGTCGACGAGTTTTTGATGGGCGCCTCGGTTCTGCCCCGCTAAACGAACGGGGCGGCCGCGCGCCGCCCCGTTGCGTCCCTGTTCCGCCCCCGCGCCATCCTGCGCACGCCCTGCCCACTGACTATATTCGCCCTGTTTGCCGCGCGGCTGAATTTCCGCCGCCCGGCGTGGTCGAACCCCACGCCGGGGTGCTTGTGCCCTGCCGCCGGCGCAACATCATGTGACCAATATCTATCTGACCAAGCATTCATTAGTGTTGTATTCTCAACGCTTTGGCGCCGCCCTATCGGGTGCCAAGCAGAGCTTGGCGTTTCTGCACTACAATACGCCATCAAAAAAAATGAGCCTTCGTCGTGCCAAATCTTGTTGAGATCCGTGATTTACACTTTGCCTATGGAGAACGTTCGATTTTATCGGGCCTTCAAATGGACTTCCCGCGCGGGAAGGTGGTGGCGGTCATGGGCGGTTCCGGCAGCGGCAAGACCACGGTGTTGCGCCTGATCGGCGGTCAGCTGCGGCCCAGTTCCGGCTCGGTGCGGGTGGAAAACCAGATCGTGCACACGCTCGATACCGATCAGCTGTACCAATTGCGCCGCAAGATGGGCATGCTGTTCCAGCACGGCGCCCTGTTCACCGATTTGACGGCCTTCGAGAACGTGGCCTTTCCCTTGCGCGAGCACACCGATTTGCCGGAAGAGTTGATCCGCAATCTGGTACTGATGAAGCTGCACGCGGTGGGGCTGCGCAACGCCGCCATGCTCAAGCCGGGCGAAATTTCAGGCGGCATGGGGCGCCGCGTGGCGCTGGCGCGCGCCATCGCGCTCGACCCGGAATTGATCATGTACGACGAGCCGTTCGCCGGCCTGGACCCGATTTCGATGGGCGTGACCGCCAACCTGATCCGCAATTTGAACGACGCCCTGGGTTCCACCTCGATCCTGGTCTCGCATGACGTCAAGGAATGTTTCGCCATCGCCGATTTCGTGTATTTCCTGTCGGCCGGCAAGATCGTGGCCAGCGGCACCCCCAAGGACATGCTCGCTTCCCATCATCCGTATGTGAAGCAATTCGTGAACGCCGAGCCGGACGGCCCGGTGCCCTTCCATTACCCGGGCAAGACCCTGGCCGACGACCTGGGCCTGGGAGCGCTCGCATGATGGTCATCAATTTTTTCGCCGCGATCGGCAAGTGGGTGCGCGATTTCCTGGCCGGCCTGGGCTTCGCCACGCGCGCCTTTTTTACCCTGCTGGCCAATTCGGGCAGCGTGCTGCGCCGCCCGCGCCTGGTGATCGAGCAACTCCACTTCATCGGCAATTATTCCATGCTGATCATCGCCGTCTCCGGGCTGTTCGTCGGCATGGTGCTGGGTCTGCTCGGTTATTACACCTTGATCAAATACGGCTCGGAGCAGGCGCTCGGCTTGCTGGTGGCGCTGGCCCTGACGCGCGAACTGGGGCCGGTCGTGACGGGCTTGCTGTTCGCCGGCCGCGCCGGCACCTCGCTCACGGCGGAGATCGGCCTGATGAAAGCGGGCGAGCAATTGTCGGCCATGGAAATGATGGCCGTGAATCCGGTGCAGCGCGTGCTGGCGCCCCGCTTCTGGGCCGGCGTGATCGCCATGCCCGTGCTGGGCACGATTTTCACGGCGGTCGGCATCATCGGCGGCTATATCGTCGGGGTGCAATTGATCGGGGTGGACGAAGGCGCTTTCTGGTCGCAGATGCAAAGCGGGGTCGATGTCTGGAAAGACATTCTCAACGGCGTGGTCAAGAGCCTGGTGTTCGGCATCGCCGCCACCTTTATCGCGCTGTTCCAGGGTTATCAGGCCCAGCCTACACCGGAAGACGTATCCGGCGCCACCACCCGCACGGTGGTGATTTCCTCGCTGACCATTCTGGCGCTCGACTTCATGATGACCGCTTTAATGTTCAGTAAATAAGCGCGGGCCGGAATCGATGCCGGTAAGCGAACGGTAAGGCCGGCTGATTTATGCTATAGATAACATGCGGGGCTGATGACCCTGCATGGCAAGCGACAACACGATTGGGATTGTTATGGAACGTAAATCATTGGATGTGTGGGTGGGCCTGTTTGTAATGTTGGGCGTGGCGGCGCTGATTTTTTTGGCTTTGAAGGCCGGTAATATGAGTTCCCTGTCGCTGAGCCAGACTTACAGCATCAGCGCTAAATTCGACAATATCGGCGGCCTCAAGCCGCAGGCGCCCGTCAAGGGCGCCGGAGTGGTGGTGGGTCGGGTTGCCGACATCAAGTTTGATGACAAAAGTTATCAGGCGCTGGTAACCTTGGATATTCAAAGCAGTCACGCCTTTCCCAAGGATAGCTCGGCCAAAATTTTAACGGCCGGTTTGTTGGGCGAGCAGTATATCGGCATCGAAGCGGGCGGCGACACCAAGAATTTGGTGGCCGGCGATAAAATCAGCAGAACCCAATCGGCCACCGTGCTGGAAGACCTGATTAATCAGTTCATCTACAGCAAGGCGGCGGAAGGAAAGGATAGCAGTAAATGAGCCCATCGAGAATTTCTCCCGCCGCGGCGGCGCCAAGCTGGCGTCACATCGGTCTGGCCCTTGCCATGGCCGCGGCCCTGAGCGGCTGCGCCAGCACCGGCCCAGCCAATCCGCGCGATCCGCTGGAAGGCTTCAACCGGGCCGTGTTCAAGTTCAATGACACGCTCGACCAGGTGGCCTTGAAGCCGGTCGCCACCGCCTACCGCAACGTGCTGCCATCGTTTGTGCAAACCGGCATCAGCAATTTCTTCGGTAATTTGTCCGATGTGTGGAGCGCCGCTAATAATTTGTTGCAGGGTAAGGGCGAAGCGGGCATGTCGGACGTGACCCGGGTCGGCTTGAATTCCACCTTCGGCTTGCTCGGCCTGCTCGATATCGCTTCCGAAGCGGGTTTGCAAAAGCATAATGAAGATTTCGGCCAAACCCTCGGTTACTGGGGTGTCCGGTCCGGCCCGTATCTGATGTTGCCGGTGCTGGGACCATCGACCCTGCGCGACACGGCGGCGTTGCCGGTCGATTCGGTGGGCGACCCCTGGCACTACAAGGAACCGATCAATGTGCGCAATATCGGCACCGGGGTGCGGCTGGTCGACCGCCGCGCCGCCTTGCTCGACGCCTCCAATTTGCTGGAAGACGCCGCGCTGGACCGCTATGAGTTCGTGCGCGACGGCTATTTGCAGCAGCGCGAGAGCCGTATCAACGACGGCGAGAGCAGCCGCCGCAACCGCAAGGCCAAGCCTGCCGCCCCGGCCGAGCTGACCGCCCCGGCGCAGCCGTCCCAGCCTGCGGCTGAAGCGGCACCGGCCGCGCCGCCTGTCTCGCCTGCGCCGGCCGTGCCATCGGCGCAAATCGTCGCGCCCGTGTCATCCGATCCGGTCGCCCAAGAGTTAACCGTGCAAGCACCGGCTGCCCACCACGCCAGCCTGTGACCCTTGTCCACCAACATGAAGGTATTGACATGAAATTGATTAAACAATTGATCGCCCTGGCCACCCTCTCGCTCGCCGTCGGCGGCGCCATGGCCCAGACCGAAGCGCCCGACGTGCTGGTCAAACGCATCAGCCAAGACGTGATCGATACCGCCAAGGCCGACAAGGATATCCAGGCCGGCAACCAGAAACGGGTGATGGACCTGGTCGAAAGCAAGATCTTGCCGCACGTCGATTTCGAGCGCATGACGTCGCTGGCCACCGGCCGCTACTGGCGCGACGCCACCCCGGAGCAGAAAAAGCAGTTGCAGGATGAATTCCGCACCTTGCTGATCTTCACCTACTCGGGCGCGCTGTCGCAAATCAAGAACGAAACGGTGGAATTCAAGCCCCTGCGCGCCGATCCGGCCGACACCGAAGTGGAAGTGCGTTCCCAGGTCAACATGTCGCGCGGCGAGCCCGTGCCACTGAACTACCGGGTCGAAAAAACGCCCCAGGGCTGGAAAATTTACGACATCAATGTGCTGGGCGCCTGGCTGGTGGAAACCTACAAGGGCAGCTTCGCCACCGAAATCGGCAAATCCGGCATCGATGGCTTGATCAAGACCTTGTCGGCCAAAAACAAGAACCTGGCCAATCGTCCGCTCAAGTCGCCCATCAATAAATAAGTTTGCACACCATGCCAGGCTCACTCGACACATTGCAGTCTCTCAATTCGCTGACCGTGCTCAACGCCAAATCGGCGCTGGAGCAGGGCCTGGACGCCATCAAGTCCGGCCAAACCGTGTTTGATTTGCGCAATGTGCAGGCGGTCGATTCGGCCGCCGTCTCGGTGATGCTGGCATGGCAGCGCGCGGCCCACGAGGCCGGCTTCAAGCTGGACTTGCGCAACTTGCCCACCAATTTGAAAAATTTGACCAAGCTGTACGGCGTTTGCACGCTGGTGTCGAGCAGCCTGGGCGAGGCCGACTGCGGCGCGCCCGCCGCCCCACGTCATCATTGACCCTGTCCCGCCCCCCGCGCTCCACCCCGAATTGCCGTTCCGACTCTGTCTGAGTCAATTTCCCCTATAATCGATGGCTGGGCCGACTGCCGGAGACGGCAGCGCGCACCAGCGACTCCCTTGGCCCATGGCGCCCGGCGCGCCACTACAACGACAAACAAGCATGACTGCAATCCACATCACAAAGGTCGAGAAGCGCTACAAGGCGCTCAAGGCGCTGGACGGGGTGTCGCTCACGATCGAAGAAGGCGAGTTTTTCGGCTTGCTCGGTCCCAACGGCGCCGGCAAGACCACCCTGATCTCGATCATCGCCGGCTTGATACGGCCCGACGCCGGCCAGGTCAGCATCCACGGCCACGACGTGGTGAGCGACTTCCGCGCCGCCCGCAAGAAGCTGGGCGTGGTGCCGCAAGAGCTGGTGTTCGACCCCTTTTTCACGGTGCGCGAAACGCTGCGCCTGCAATCTGGGTATTTCGGCTTGCCCAATAACGACCGCTGGATCGACGAGGTGATGGAGAACCTGGACTTGACCGGCAAGGCCGACACCAATATGCGCGCCCTGTCGGGCGGCATGAAACGGCGCGTGCTGGTGGCGCAAGCCTTGGTCCACAAGCCGCCCGTGATCGTGCTTGACGAGCCCACCGCCGGGGTCGACGTGGAACTGCGCCAAACCCTGTGGAAATTCATCTCGCGCTTGAACCGCGAAGGCCATACCGTGGTGCTCACCACCCATTACCTGGAAGAGGCGCAAGCGATGTGCCAGCGGGTGGCCATGCTCAAGAGCGGGCGGGTGGTCGCGCTCGACACCATGTCGGCCCTGATCCGCCGCATCTCCGGCTCGCAACTGAATGTGCACTTGAAAAGCGGCGGCTTGCCGGACGATTTACGCCACCTGGTCACCCATCCCGAGCTGGCCCGGGACGGCAAAAAATTCAGTCTGCGGGTCAACGAATACGCCGAGGTCGAGCACATCCTGGCCCGCCTGCGCCAGGGCGGCGCCGAGATCGATGACATGCAGTTGCAGCAAGCCGATCTGGAAGACATCTTCTTGCAGATCATGGACAAAGGTACTGTATGAGCATGCTGTCGACCGGATTCCGGACCCTGTTATACAAAGAGACGCTGCGCTTTTGGAAGGTGGCCACCCAGACCGTGGCCGCGCCCATCCTGACCGCCATGCTGTATCTGCTGATCTTCGGCCACGTGCTGGAAGACCATGTGCAGGTCTATCCGGGCGTGCCCTACACCGCCTTTCTGGTGCCCGGCCTGGTGATGATGAGCGTGCTGCAAAACGCCTTTGCCAACGCGTCGTCCTCGCTGATCCAGTCCAAAATCACCGGCAACCTGGTGTTCGTGCTGCTGTCGCCTCTGTCGCATTGGGAATTTTTCTCGGCCTATGTGCTGGCCGCCGTGGTGCGCGGCATCGCCGTCGGCGCCGGTGTGTTCCTCATTACCGCCTGGTTCGCCGACCTGTCGTTCGTGGCGCCGTTGTGGATATTAGTGTTCGCCTTTCTGGGCGCGGCCATGCTGGGCACCATGGGCCTGATCGCCGGCATCTGGGCCGAAAAATTCGACCAGCTGGCCGCTTTCCAGAATTTTGTCATCATGCCGGCCACCTTTTTGTCCGGCGTGTTTTATTCGATCCACTCGCTGCCGCCTTTCTGGCAGTCGGTCTCGCATTTGAACCCGTTCTTTTATATGATAGACGGATTCCGCTATGGTTTTTTCGGCAAGTCGGATGTCAATCCCTTCATCAGCCTGGCCATCGTGGGCGGCTTTTTGACGGTGCTGGCACTCATGTCGCACCGTCTGCTGCGCGGCGGTTACCGCCTGCGCCATTGAAGCGCCGGCCCATCCCGCCAGCCGTCTCATTCGTCAGCCATACGTCTCAATCGCACCAAGGAAAACACCGTGTCGACCACACCAGAACTGATTCACGGCTATATCGCCGCCGGCCTGCCCTGCACCCATCTGCAAGTCGATGGCGACGGCCAGCATTTCAACGCCGTCATCGTCTCCTCGGCCTTTGTCGGCAAGCGCTCGCTCCAGCGCCACCAGCTGGTCTACGCCGCGCTGGGCGACCGCATGCGCGAGGAAATCCACGCCCTGTCGATGAAAACCCTCACGCCCGAAGAATTCGAAGGATAAGGCCATGGACAAGCTCTTGATTCAAGGCGGCGCGCGCCTGAACGGCGACATCGCCATTTCGGGCGCCAAGAACGCCGCCTTGCCCATCCTGTGCGCCGGCCTGCTCACCGGCGGCGACCTGGAACTGTCGAACGTGCCCAATCTGCACGACGTCACCACCATGCTCAAGCTGCTGGGCCAGACCGGCTTGAAGGTCGAGCAGCGCGGCGACCGGGTGGCGCTGAACGGCGCCGCCATCGACAAGCTGGAAGCGCCCTACGAGCTGGTGAAAACCATGCGCGCCTCGATCCTGGTGCTCGGCCCCCTGCTGGCGCGCTTTGGCGAAGCGAAGGTGTCGCTGCCGGGCGGCTGCGCGATCGGCTCGCGTCCGGTCGATCAGCACATCAAGGGTTTGCAGGCGCTGGGCGCCGAGATCACCATCGAAGGCGGCTACATCTACGCCAAGTGCAAAAAGCTCAAGGGCGCGCGCATCCTGACCGACATGATCACCGTCACCGGCACCGAAAACCTGCTGATGGCGGCCACCCTGGCCGACGGTGAGACGGTGCTGGAAAACGCCGCGCGCGAGCCGGAAGTGACCGACCTGGCCAATCTGCTGGTGGCCATGGGCGCGCGCATCGAGGGCATCGGCACCGACCGCCTGGTGATCCAGGGCGTCGAATCGCTGCATGGCGCGGCCCACGCCGTGATCGCCGACCGCATCGAGACCGGCACCTTTTTGTGCGCGGTGGCCGCCGCCGGTGGCGACATCACTCTGAAAAACACCCGCAACGACACGCTCGACGCGGCGCTCGACAAGCTGCGCGCCATGGGGCTGGGCATGACGTTCGGGCCGGACTGGATCCGGGCCCAGATGTCGGCCCGGCCCAACCCGGTCAGTTTCCGCACCACCGAATACCCGGGCTTCCCGACCGACATGCAGGCCCAGTTCATGGCGGTCAACAGCGTGGCCAACGGCGCCAGCCGGGTCACCGAAACCATCTTCGAGAACCGCTTCATGCACGTGCAGGAGATGAACCGCCTGGGCGCGGCCATCTCCATCGAGGGCAACACCGCCATCATCGCCGGCGTGGCGCGGCTGCGCGGCGCGCCCGTGATGGCGACCGACCTGCGGGCCTCGGCCTCGCTGGTGATCGCGGCCATGGCGGCCGACGGCGAAACCCTGATCGACCGCATCTACCACCTCGACCGCGGTTACGACCGGATGGAAGTGAAGCTGTCGGCGGTGGGCGCCAACGTCAAGCGGATTAAGTAAACCACGGAACACATGAACACTATGAGCGTAATGAACGGCCCGGCTTTTCAGCCCCACTCGCAACTGATTCTGGCGCTGTCGAAGGGCCGTATTTTCGACGACACCCTGCCCCTGCTGGAGGCGGCCGGCATCGTGGTGACGGAAAATCCGGACACCTCGCGCAAGCTGATCCTGGCCACCAACGACCCGCATCTGCGCGTGATCATCGTGCGCGCCAGCGACGTGCCCACTTATGTGCAGTACGGCGCGGCCGATTTCGGCGTGGCCGGCAAGGACGTGCTGCTCGAGCATGGCGGCGAGGGGCTGTACCAGCCGATCGACTTGAACATCGCCGCCTGCCGCATGTCGGTCGCGGTGCAGGCCGGCTTCGACTATGCCAGCGCGGTGCGCCAGGGCGCGCGCCTGCGCGTGGCCACCAAGTTCGTCGAGACGGCGCGCCAGCATTTCGCCGCCAAGGGCGTGCACGTGGACTTGATCAAGCTGTATGGCTCGATGGAGCTGGCGCCCCTGGTCGGCCTGTCGGACGCCATTGTCGACGTGGTCAGCACCGGTAACACGCTGCGCGCCAACAACCTGGTCGAGGTCGAGGAAATCATGCAGATCTCTTCGCGCCTGGTGGTCAACCAGGCCGCCCTCAAACTCAAGCGCGCCCGTTTGCAGCCCATCATTGAAGCCTTCGAGCGCGCCTCGCAAGCCTCCGCTGCGCCATCTTTCCTATCGACGCCATGAAGCCGATCCAAGTACGCACCCTCGATTCCAGCGCCCCCGACTTTCAAGCGGCCTTGCGCGCGCTGCTGGCCTTCGAGGCCGGCACCGATGACGCCATCGAAACGGCGGTCGGCGCCATCCTGGCCGACGTCAAGGCGCGCGGCGACGCCGCCGTGCTGGAGTACACCAACCGCTTCGACCGCATTCCGAACGGCGGCGCGGCCGGCATGGCCGATTTCGACATCGGTCAGGCCGAGCTGGAGGCGGCCCTGGCCGGCCTGCCGCCGGCCCAGCGCGCGGCGCTGCAAACGGCGGCCGACCGCATTCGCGTGTTCCACGAACGGCAAAAGCAGGAGCTGGGCGGCTTCACTTATACCGAACCGGATGGCACGGTGCTGGGGCAGAAGATCACGCCGCTGGACCGGGTCGGCATTTACGTCCCGGGCGGCAAGGCGGCCTATCCCTCGTCGGTGCTGATGAACGCGATTCCGGCCAAAGTGGCCGGGGTGGCCGAGATCATCATGGTGGTGCCGACCCCGGACGGGGTGAAAAACCAGATGGTGCTGGCGGCGGCGGCGATTGCCGGCGTCACGCGCGTGATCACCATCGGCGGCGCGCAGGCGGTCGGCGCGCTCGCCTACGGCACCGCCAGCATCGCCGCGGTCGACAAGATCGTCGGCCCCGGCAACGCCTACGTGGCGGCCGCCAAACGGCGCGTGTTCGGCATCGTGGGCATCGACATGATCGCCGGCCCGTCCGAGATCCTGATCATTTGCGACGGCAGCACCGATCCCGACTGGGTGGCGATGGATCTGTTTTCACAGGCCGAGCATGACGAGCTGGCCCAGGCCATTTTGCTGTGCCCGGACGCCGGCTATCTGACCCGGGTCCAAGAGAGCATCGCCAAGCTGCTGCCGACCATGCCGCGTCAGGACACCATCCGCACTTCGCTCACCGACCGCGGCGCCCTGATCAAGGTGCGCGACATGGCCGAGGCTTGCGCCATCGCCAACGACATCGCGGCCGAGCATCTGGAAATCTCGGCCGAGCACCCGCAGCGCTGGGCCGATTTGATACGCCACGCCGGCGCCATGTTCCTGGGCCGTTTTTCGTCCGAGTCGCTGGGCGACTACTGCTGCGGCCCCAATCACGTGCTGCCAACCTCGCGCACCGCGCGCTTTTCCTCGCCGCTGGGCGTGTACGACTTCCAGAAACGCTCGTCGATCATCCACGTCAGCCACGCCGGCGCCCAGACCCTGGGCAAGGTGGCGGCCGAACTGGCCTATGGCGAAGGCTTGCAGGCGCACGCCCGCAGCGCCGAGCTGCGCCTCGACCCGGCGCCATGACGGACTGGATCGACCGCGTGCTGTGCGAGGACGCGCTGACCGGTCTGGCGCGCATCCCGGACGGCGCCGTCGATCTGATCTTGACCGATCCGCCCTACAATCTGGGTAAGGATTACGGCAACGCCTCGGACCAGCAAAGCGTGGCCGACTACCTGCGCTGGACCGAGCAGTGGATCGACGCCGCGCTGCCCAAGCTCAAACCGAACGGCAGCCTGTACATCTTCCTGACCTGGCGCTTTTCGCCCGAGATATTCGTCATGCTCAAGCAGCGCATGACGATGATGAACGAGATTATCTGGGACCGCCG
>JAZKGI010000028.1:0-104342 GCA_040385995.1 Pseudomonadota bacterium | reverse complement strand
CACGCCCTTGGCGTGCGTGAGGCGCAAACGGATGGGGCGCTTGGCGTCGGACCAACCGCCTGGCGCGGGAAGGAATTTTTCCAGTTTCATGGCATGTTCACAAAGATAGTCTCGGGTGGAATGCAGCGAAATGGTTGCTTTTAATGTAAAACCGAATTCTAAACGATGTGATAAAATCAATGTGGACGTAAATCAATATATATGGATTTAAAAAAATTTTGGTAAGGAAGAATTGCTTCTGTCAGGTCGCTGCCATGGGAATATCCAGCGCATGTCGAGGTCGCCGTCTCAAAATGGCGACGACAACGTCTTCAGCCGGATCATGCTGTTCGCGCTTGTGGGGCTGGCATCGAAGACCAAAGCCAACATCGCGCACGGCGAACCGGTGTTGGAAGAGTCGGTGGCCAGCTACCGTCAAAGCGTATTGCTGGCGTTGTCGCAAGTGGAAGACAATCTGGCGGGGTTGCGTATTCTGCCCGGTCAGACCGAGCAGATCGACGCGGCGGTGGTGTCGGCGCGCCGTTCGGCCGACCTGGCGCAAAAACTGTACGACGCCGGCCGTTCCAGCTACCTGGAATTGCTCGAAGCCAAGCGCAATCTGGCCAATGTGGAACGTGGCGCGGTGCAATTGCGTGGCAACCGCGCGGTCACCACGGTGGCGCTGATCCGGTCCCTGGGCGGCGGCTGGGGCGATGCGGCCACCACGCAAGCGGTGGCGGCCAAGTAAAGTCATTGCATGCAAAAAAGCGGCGTGCGCCATGCACTACGCCGCTTTTTTTTACGCCATCGGCCTGATCCGACCCGGGCTCGGACCATGTACGGTCATCGGACATAGCAAAAGCGGTGGAAAAGTCTTCATGACAGTTGAAGTCGATGCTTGGCTCCGCATCCTTCAGTCGGCTCCGGCCATGCAAAAAAAAAAGACAGGGCAAGCCCTGTCTTTTCATACCGCTCGTATTTAATTATTTGGCGGCGGCCGAAGCGGCGTCGCTATGGGCTTCTGCTTTTGCTTTTTCAGCTTTGTGATGCGCTTTGGCTTTGGTTTTTTTAGCGTCGGCGTGGGCGCTGGCCATGTCGGCTTTAGCATCGGCACCGGCGGCGATTTCTTTCGCTTCGGCTTTCACGACGGCTTTGGTTTCTTTGGCGTCGGCTTTGGCGACTTCTTTGGTGGCTTTCGCTTCAGCGCTGACGGCAGCTGGGGTTTCTGCGAATGCGGCGGTAGCGAACAGGCCAGCGATCAGGGTAACGATGATTTTGTTCATGGTGTAGTCCTCAGTGTGGTTATCAAAGTGGGGAGTATTCCCTTGTCACTGGGCATAAAACGCAGCGCCAACTGTTTGCGTTGACGCAAATCGCACTTTCTTCTCATCCGAATTTTATGTAGGTTTATTCCTACAGTAGTTGATTGTTGCTAATTAAAACTTTGATACTGGAAGAGACAACACGCTCCCGCGCGGTGGTGACGCCCCGCATTGTTAATTGGCGAACGGTCTTGGCACAACCGCCGGCCTACACTGGTCCGTCATTGATGAACCTGAGTCCGACATGAGCGATGCGCTGAAAACGTATAAATCCAAACGCGATTTTTCCATCACGCCAGAGCCGGCCGATGGCGGCGGGGCGGGCGAAGAACTGTCCTTCGTGATCCAAAAACACTGGGCCAGCCGGCTGCATTATGACTTTCGCCTGGAGCTCGACGGCACCATGAAAAGTTGGGCCGTGCCCAAGGGTCCTAGTTATGACAGCAAGGATAAGCGCATGGCGGTGCATGTCGAGGATCACCCGATTTCCTATTCCAGCTTCGAAGGCACCATCCCTGAAAAGCAATATGGCGCCGGCAAGGTCATTATTTGGGACAAGGGCACGTGGCACCCGCTTGACGATCCCCGCCGCGGCTACGCGGCGGGCAATCTGAAATTCGAATTGCGTGGCCATAAAATGCACGGCAAATGGGTGCTGGTGCGGATGAAGGGCGCCGGTGAAAAACAGGAGCCCTGGCTGCTGATTAAGGAAAAGGACGAATACACCAAACCTGCGGCCGAGTTTAGCGTGGTCGATGAATTGCCTGATAGCGTAAAGACCTTGCCGATGCCCGGGGCCTCGACAGCCAAGAGCAAGCGCAAAAAAGCGGCAGCTACGCCACCGCTAGCCGGCGCCGCCGCTTTACTTGAAAAATCCGTGTTGCCAGCCAGTTTTTCACCGCAATTGGCGACCTTGGTGGATGCGCCCCCCAGCAACCCGGACGACTGGATATTCGAATTCAAGTTCGACGGCTACCGCCTATTGGCGCGGATCGAAGGCGACAGCGTGCAATTGTGGACTCGCAATGGCCATGATTGGACCCACAAGCTGGAACCGTTGCGCGCGGCGCTGCAAAAGATGAAGCTGCCGTCCGGATGGTACGACGGCGAGATCGTGGTCAACGATGCCCAGGGGCGGCCTAATTTCGGCGCCCTACAACTGGCGTTTGACAACGAAACGACCAAAGACATCGTCTACTTCCTGTTTGACGTGCCGTATTTTGACGGTTACGACCTGCGCCAGGCGCCGCTTGAATCGCGCCGCGCCTTGCTCGGCGCCGCGCTCGAGCGGGCGCCGTCGTCGCCCAGCGTGCGTTTTAGCGCGGCCATCGACGCGCCGCCGCAAGATATTGTGGCCGCCGCTTGCAAGCTGGGCCTGGAGGGGGTGATCGGCAAACGCCGTGACGCTATCTATGCCTCGCGCCGCACGCCCGACTGGATCAAGCTCAAGTGCGGCAAGCGTCAGGAATTTGTGATCGGTGGTTATACCGATCCGCAGGGCTCGCGCGAAGGCATCGGTTCGCTGCTGCTCGGCACCCACGACGAACAAGGCCAGCTGCGGTATGTCGGTAACGTCGGCAGCGGCTTTAACCAAGCCGCGCTGCTGGACTTGAAGCGGCGTCTGGCCAAACTGGCGGCACCGGAATGTCCGTTCGCCTCCTGCGCCGGCATCGCCAAGAAGTCACATTGGGTCAAGCCGGAGTTGGTGGCGGAGGTGAGTTTCGCCGACTGGACCGCAGGCGGCGCCATCCGCCACGCGGTGTTTCAAGGTTTGCGCAGCGACAAAAAAGCCAGCGCCATCATGCGCGAAATACCTCAACATCTGGAGCAAGCCATGGAACAAAGCAACGACAGCACCGCCTTGCAGGGCACCTTGCCGGCATCGCTTAAGGTGAGCAATGCCGAACGGGTAATCGACGCCGACTCGGGCACCACGAAAATCGGGCTGATTCGGTATTACGCGCTGGTGGGCCCGCTCATGCTCGCGCATCTGAAGGACCGTCCCGTCTCGCTGGTGCGGGCGCCGGCCGGCGTCGGTGGCGAACTGTTTTTTCAAAAGCATGCCGATGTGGCCAAATTGCCCGGTGTCAAGCAGCTCGATCAGGCCCTCGATCCCGATCATCCTCCCATGCTGTCGGTGGGAAAGGTGGAGGGTTTGCTGTCGGCCGCCCAGTGGAACGTGGTCGAGTTCCATACCCAAAACGCTTTTGCCCGCAATTATGAAAAGCCGAACCGCATGGTGTTCGATCTGGACCCGGGCAAGGGCGTGGAATGGGCCCAGATACAGGAGGCGGCCGTGCTCATGCGCGCTTTTTTGGAAGAATTGGGTCTGCTGACATTTTTGAAGACCAGCGGCGGCAAAGGTCTGCATGTGGTGGTGCCGGTGAAACCAGGTTATGACTGGGATACCGTAAAGGCGTTTTCGCAGGCGGTGGTGGCGCATATGGCCAAGACCATCCCCGAGCGCTTTGTGCAAAAGAGCGGCGCCAGCAATCGGCTTGGCAAGATCTTCATCGACTATTTGCGCAACGGGCGCGGCTCGACAACCGTGTGCGCCTGGTCGGCGCGCACCCGGCCGGGGCTGGGAATATCGGTGCCGGTCGCATGGGACGAGTTGGCTTCCATTCAAGGCGGCGACCACTGGAAGGTAGGCAATGTGCATCAGCGCCTCGATGTGGGCAACACGCCATGGGACGCGTATGCCGCCAGCGCCAAGGGCTTGGCGGTGGCAATGAAAAATCTGGGTTTTAAGCCTGATTAAATAGAAAACCGCGAGATAACCGCTAGATAACCGGGAGATAGCCGCGAGGTGGCTGCGGCGCCGGTTGGTGCTGGTCGGCGGCGCGTCTCCAGGGTGCGGGCCGCACCGCAGTGCTCCCATTTGTCCGTATATATTAGGCGCTCTTGCGGCGAGCCGGAGTTTTGGAAGCCGTCTTGGTTGCGGCGTGGGTGCTGGCCTTGACCGCGGCCGGTTTTGCCGCAGGTTTTTTAGCCGTCGTCTTTTTGGTCTTCGACGGCGCAGGTGCCCGGTCTGGTTCGTCGTCGGCATCGTCGCTCTCGTCGGCTTCGTCCTCGGCGGCGGTCGCACGCGCGGTCGGCTTCTTGCCCAAGCTTTGCTGTAACAGGGCCACCAGATCGATCACATTGGTGCTCTTGGCCGCTTTATCCTCCGGTCCCGGCGCCGTGATGGTCTTGGTCTGCTTGGCCTTGATTTTCTTGTCGACAATGGCCAGCACATCGTCGCGGTAAGTGTCGCGGTACTGGTCCGGTTTCCACGGCTCGCTCATGCCTTCAACCAGCGACAGCGCCATGGTCAATTCCTTGTCGGTGATGCCGGCCGCCTTGGCCGATGCTTCCGGCAGTTTCAGCTCGTCGGTGTCGCGGATCTCGTCGGCATAGCGCAAAGTGTTGAGCACGATGGCGTCACCGATGCACACCAGCGCGCATAGATGCTGTTTGGTGCGCATCACCACCGAGGCGATGCCGATCTTGCCGGCCTTGCGCAGCGTTTCGCGCAGCAGGGCGTAGACTTTTTCCCCGCCCCGGGTCGGCGTCAGGTAATAAGGCTGTTCGTAATACGTGAGCGGCACATCACCGGCGTCGACGAAGGCCAGGATGTCCACCGTCTGGGTGGCCTTGACGTTGGCCCGTTTGAGGTCTTCGTCCGACAGCACCACGTACTCGCCGTCGGCGTATTCATAGCCCTTGATGATGTTATCCCAGCTCACTTCCTCACCCGAGCTCTTGTTGTAGCGCTTGAAACCGATGGGGGCGAAATCCCGTTGGTCGAGCATGCTCAAATCGAGTTGGTGCTCTTTGACGGCCGAATACAGCTCGACCGGGATGTGCACCAGGCCGAAGCTGATCGCGCCTTTCCACAGAGCTCGGGCCACGACTAACTCCCCACGCTGCCGGTCACCGGCAGCACGATGCCGGTGATGTAGCTCGAGCAGGCGCCCGAGGCCAGGAAGACGTAGGACGGCGACAGCTCTTCCGGCTGGGCGGGGCGGCGCATGTCGGTGTCCTGGCCGAATTTGGCAATCTGCTCGGGCGGCTGGTCGGCAGGATTGAGCGGAGTCCACACGGGACCGGGTGCGATGGCATTCACCCGGATGCCCTGGTCGAGCAAATTGGACGCCAGCGACATGGTGAAGGCGTGAATGGCGCCCTTGGTGGTGGAATAGTCGAGCAGCTTTTTCGAGCCCTGCAAACCGGTCACCGAGCCGGTGTTGATGATGGCGGCGCCCCGCTTGAGGTGGGGCAGCACCGCCTTGGCCATGTGGAAGTAGCCATACACATTGGTCTTCATGGTCAGGTCGAAACGCTCCTCGGACAGCTCCAGCAGCGAGTCGGCATGCTCCTGGAACGCTGCATTATTGACCAGCACATCGACCCGGTTAAAGCGCGCCACCACTTGCTCCACCGCGCCGCGGCAAAACGCGGCATCGCGCACGTCGCCCGGCAGCAGCATGCACTGCTGGCCCTCGGCCTCGACATACCGTTTGGTGTCGTTGGCGTCCTCGTGTTCGTTCAGGTAGATGATGGCCACATCGGCCCCCTCGCGCGCATACAGCACCGCCACCGCGCGGCCGATGCCGGAATCGCCGCCGGTGATGATGGCCGTCAGTCCGGCCAGCTTGCCGCTGCCGGCGTAGTTCGGCGCCATGAACTGCGGCTTGACCTCCATTTGCGCCTCGTTGCCCGGTTTGCTCAAATGCTGAGACGGCAGGGGCGTGCCGGGGTAGTCGCGCGCGGTGGTTTGCACCGCGCCTTCCGGCTCGCTTTTCGCGCCGCCCGATTCGGCGTCATGCCGGTCTTGCTGCTGCTGGACGGCGCGTTGCAGATTGCCGGCCGATTCGGATGGGGTGTCGTCGGTAGTGCCTTGTTTGCCTGATTTTTTCATCGCGCTCTCCTTGAATGTGACTGGCAGTATCGCCAGCGACGTGCCGGCCGACCGTGCGCTCTCTCACATTGTGCGCCACACCGCAGCAAGGGGCGAAGGGCGCGCTATTGAGGCGCCTCAAACGACAGGTGGCGCGCCATGCCGGCCATGCGTCCAGCCGCCCCTGCCCAGCGGGCTCGGCCCGTGTTAGGCTGTCGTCTTTGTGTTTTTGGAACCGCGCATGCTGCTTTGGCTTAAACAGTATCGCCGCGCTCTGCTGGCCGGCGACTTGACCGCCGGGGTGGTGGTGGCGATGATGATGATTCCGCAAGGAATGGCATACGCGCTGGTGGCGGGGCTACCGCCGGTGGCCGGCCTGTATGCCAGCATTTTGCCGCCGATCTTGTACGCCTGCCTGGGCAGCAGCATGACGCAATCGGTGGGGCCGATGGCGATCGTGTCGCTGATGACGGCGGCCGCCCTGGCGCCGCTGGCGGCGGCCGGTTCCGCGCTGTATGGCGTGCTGGCCGCCCAGCTGGCCTTGATGTGCGGCGCCGTGCTGCTGCTGTGCGGGATGCTGCGGCTCGGTTTCCTCGCCAATTTTCTGTCGCGCCCCGTGATCAGCGGTTTTAGCAACGGCGCCGCGCTGGTGATCTTGCTGGGCCAGCTGCCCGTGCTGCTGGGCGCCCATTTGCCCGCTTGGCACGGCCCCAGCACGGTGATGGGCGGCGCCAGCCTGCTGTTGCTGTGGCTAGCCAAACGCTATCTGGCCGCGCTGCTGCGGCACCTGGGCTGGGCCGCGCCGGTGGCCGAAACGGCGGCCCGGCTGGCGCCGATGCTGCTGGTGATGGGCGCCACCGCGCTGGTCGCGCTGTGCGGGCTGGACCGGCTGGGGGTGCGCACCACCGGCGCGGTGCCGGCCGGCTTGCCGTCCCTGAATCTGGCCACCTCCAGCCGCCATTGGCAAGCCTTGCTTTCGCCGGCGCTGCTCATTTCCTTCATCATTTTCCTGATGAGCATGTCCGCGGCCCAGACCCTGGCCCAAAAGCGGGGTGAAAAGCTGCTGACCAATCGTGAGTTGCTCGGCCTGGGCGCGGCCAACGCGGCCAGCGCCTTGTCGGGCGGCTTGCCGGTCACCGGCAGCATGTCGCGTTCGGCCGTCAACTTCACGGCCGGCGCCCACACGCCACTGGCCACTGTGGTCAGCTCGCTGTTGCTGGCGCTGGCGCTGCTGGCGCCCACCGGCTGGCTGGCCCTGCTGCCGCTGCCGGTGCTGGCCGCCACCATTATCTTCGCCGTGAGCGGCATGCTGGACGCGGCCACTCTGCGCCAAGCCTGGCGTTATGACCGCGGCGACGCGCTCGCCTTGCTGGCCAGCGCCGCCGGCGTGCTGGCCCTGGGCGTGCAAGCGGGCGTGGTGATCGGCGTGCTGCTGTCGATCGGCACCTTGCTCTGGCGCGCCAGCCGGCCTCATATCGCGGTGCTGGGCAGGATCGCCGGCAGCGAGCACTATCGAAATGTCGAGCGCTATCCCGGCCATACGCTGCCACACATTTTGCTACTGCGCATAGACGCCGGCCTATTCTTCGGCAACATCGACGCGGTGGCCGCCAAGGTCGACGAAGAAGTGCGTCAGCGTCCGGCCTGCCGGCATCTGGTACTGGTGCTGTCGGCGGTCAACCAGATCGACAGCACGGCCTTGTTCGGACTGATCGATCTGAACCTGGCCTTGCGCGCGCGCGGCATCGACTTGCATCTGGCCGAGGTAAAGGGGCCGGTGATGGACCGGCTCCAGCACAGTCAATTGCTGGGGGAACTGCGCGGTCCCGTGTATCTGAGCACGGCGCTTGCCTGCGCCCACCTGAGCGGGACGGCGGCGCCAGTGGAAGCCGGTTAACCAGCCGCTTGAAAGGGGGAGCGACCAGCGGCTTGGGCAGCCGGCGGCGATGCCTATTCCTCAATCATGATGTAAATGAATACATAAATAATGCCTGGCAGAATGGACTTGCGTAGCGTGTGAGGCTATCATGGGTCGTATGCGGTAGGCCCGGTTGGCCAAGCCGCCAGCGCAGTCCATTCGACCGAAGGCAGCGATGAAGGCGAGAACCACGCACAGGATCAGGCAGGGGCGCGGCGTGCGGCGACGGTGCCTAGGCTGGTCCCCTTCGGCGCGCACGCACGGACGCGCCCAGGCCCAGCTTGCCGGCCGGAACCGCGCCTTGGCCATGCCATCGGCGCGCTGGTTGTTGCAAATTTGGAACACTCAGCGTGGCGTCCGCCCGCCCATGCCGGCGCCGGCCGGCGCGCCGCGCAGGCCGCGCACGCCATGCTAAACAGTGCTTCCCGGCCGGCTTCTTGCTCGATCGCGCTGATGGTCAGCGTGGCCTTGACGGCCGTGATCACACTGGTGCTGGCCGCCTTCGCCACCTTCTTTTATTGCAGCGAGCGCGATGAGCTGTGGTCGCAGCTGCGCGCGACGGTGACGCTGAACGCCGGCCAGCTGGCGGTGGCGGTGGCGCAGCCGGTGTGGGATATGGACGACAATCAGGTCTGGGCCATCATGCGCAGCGCCTTGCGCCACCCGGACGTGCGCTCCGTCGTGGTGGAGCCGTCGGCCGTCACACGGCGCTACGGCTTGACGCGCGACAGCGCCGGCCTGGTCGCGCCCGACACCTGGTCCAGCCCTGCCGGCGAGCTGTTCGCGCGCCGCGCGATCATGGTCAGCGAGCAGGTGCTGGGCACCGTGAGCGTGTATGCCAGCACCGCCCCGCTGCAAGCCCGCCTGCGTCAGCGTCTGCTGGCCACCGTGGGCGCCATCGTGGTGCTCGATCTGGCCCTGGTGCTCAGCCTGTATGCCTTGATGTGGCAGCTCATGCTCAAGCCGGTCCGCGCGCTCGGCCAGCACGCGGCCAGCGTGCAGGCCGGCGCCGCCACCGCGCCGCCACGGGTCTACTTCTTCGGCGAGTTGCGCACCTTGGACACATCGCTGCGCGCCATGCTGTCCCTGCTCGAGAGCCGTTATCAGGCCATGCGCCGCAGCGAGGAACGGCTGCAAATGGCGACCCGCGCGGCCGGAATCGGCATCTGGGACTGGAACCTGCTCACCGACGAGGTGGTGTGGGACGAGCAGATGTACCGCCTGTATCGCGCCGAGGCGGGACAGGAAGGCGGCCCGCTGGCGCTATGGCATCGCGCCATGCTGTCGGACGATAGCGCCGGCGCGCGCGAGGCGGTGCGCGCGGCGCTGGCCGGAGAAGGCGAATACGACCACGAATTTCGCATCGTCTGGCCGAACGGCGCGGTGCGCCACATCCAGGCCGCCGCCGTCACCTTCCGCGATGCCGGCGGCCGGCCGCTGCGCATGGTGGGCACCAATTACGACATCACCGCGCATAAGGAGGCCGAGCTTGAGCTGCTGCGGCACCGTAACAATCTGGAGCTGCTGGTCGACCAGCGCACCATCGACCTGTCGGATGCGGTGACTCAGGCCCAGCAGGCCAACCGCGCCAAGGGTGTGTTTCTGGCCAATATGAGTCACGAATTGCGCACGCCGCTCAACGCGGTGATCGGATTTTCGCGCCTGATGGCCGACTCGCCGCACATGCTGCCTGAGGAAAAACGCAACCTGGCCATCATTCACCGCGCCGGCAGTCATTTGCTGATCCTGATTAACGATATTTTGGAATTGTCGAAAGTCGAGGCCGGCCGCCAGCGCCTGCAAACGGCGCTGTGCGCGCTCGAGGCCCTGCTGCCGGAAGTGATGGACCTGGTCAGCATGCGCGCCGGCGAGGGCGGGGTGCGGCTGCGGCTGGACTGCGCCGACCTGCCGGCGGCGGTCAACGTGGACGCCACCAAGCTGCGCCAGGTGCTCATCAACCTGCTGTCGAACGCGGTCAAGTTCGCGCCCCGGGGCGAGGTCACCTTGCGGGCGCACGCGGTGGCGCGCGAGGGCCAGCGCTGCGACCTGCGTTTCGCCGTGATCGATAATGGCATCGGCATCGCGCCGGCCGACCAGGCCCGCATTTTCGAGCCTTTCATCCAGGCCGAAGGCGCGCCCGCCACCGAAGGCACCGGCCTGGGGTTGACCATCTCGCGTGAATTCGTGCGCCTGATGGGCGGCGCGCTCACGCTCGAATCGGCGCCGGGGCAGGGCGCGTGCTTCGCTTTCACGCTCTGCGTACAGGCCGTGACGCCGGCCGCGGCCCCGGCCCGCCGTGACGAACAAGCGCCGGCGGCGGCCGTGACGGGGGCTTACCCGCCCGGGGCATACCCGCCGGGGGCATACCCGCCGGGGGCATACCCGCCCGGGGCATACCCGCCCGGGGCATACCCGCCCGGGGCATACCCGCCCGGGGCGGCGCCACTCTTGACGGCGCCCGACCTGGCGCCGCTGGGCCGGCCGCTGTGCGCCAGTCTCGAACACGCGGTGCGCGAACTCGATCTGGCGCGGGTGGCGGCCCTGCTGGCGGACACCCCCGCCGCGCTGGCGCCGGTGACGGCGCGCATCGGGCACATGCTCGATAAACATCAGTATCGACAGTTGTGCGCCCTGCTGGCCGACGCCGGCCATGCCGCGCGCGCCGGCCACCACGCCGGGTGCGCGGCCACCGTCTGAACTTCGAGAGAGTCCATGCCCATGCAGCGCGATTTGCCGCAACCGACCAGTAAAGGGGAAGTGCTCATCGTCGAGGACACCCCGGCTTCGCTCAAGCTGTTGAGCGATCTGCTGACGGCGGCCGGTTATCACGTGCGCCAGGCTCCGAACGGCGAGCTGGCTTTGTGGAGCGCCGAATCGCGCGCGCCCGAATTGATCCTGCTCGACGTGCGCATGCCGGGCATGGACGGTTTCGAGGTGTGCCGTCGGCTCAAGCAGTCGGCCACGCTGCGTCACGTGCCGGTGATCTTCCTGTCGGCCCAGCACGACGTGGACGACAAGGTGCGCGGCTTCGCGCTGGGCGCGGTGGACTTCATCGCCAAGCCGTTCCAGGCCGAGGAAATCCTGGCCCGCGCCGACGCCCATGTGCGCCTGGCGCGGGTGCAGGCCGAGCTGGGCCAGGAGCGCGCCTTGCTCGAACAGCGGGTCGGCGAGCGCACCGCCGAACTGGCGCGGCTGGCCGATTCGCTGGCCCAGGAAATGGCGGCGCGGCGCGCCGGCCAAGAGTTGCAGCGCCTGGCCAGCCAGGTGTTCGAGACCACGCTGGACGCGCTCATCATCACCGACCCGAACGGCCTGATCGTCACCGCCAACGCGGCGTTTTCCCGCATCTCCGGCTTCGAGGTGGCCGAGGTGGTCGGGCGCGCCGCGCTCGAGCTGGTCACCGACGCCTGCGCGCAAGCCCTGGTGCCGACCATGTCCGAGGGTTTGCGCGCCAGCGGGCGCTGGTCGGGCGAGGTGCAAACCAGGCGCAAAAACGGCGATGTGTTCCCCGGTCTGCTGAGCGTGTCGGTGCTGCGCGCGCCCGACGGCACGGTGCTCAACCATGTCGGTTCGCTGCTCGACCTGAGCGAACGCAAGGCCGAGCGGCACCTGATCGACTTTTTGTCCTATCACGACGCGCTCACCGGTCTGCCCAACCGGCTGCTGGCGCAGCAGCGGTTCGAGCAGGCCCGCGCGCTGGCCCTGCCGCGCGCCGAGCTGGTGGTGGTGCTATGCCTGGATCTGGACCGCTTCAAGAGCATCAACGATTCCTTCGGTCCGCCGGTCGGCGACCAAGCCTTGCAGGCGGTGGCGGCGTTCCTGTTGTCTTGCGTGCGCGAGCAGGACACGGTGGCCCGTCAGGGCGGCGACGAATTCCAGATCATTTTGCGCGACGACGCCCAGTTCAGCGTCACGCTGGCCACCGCCCAGCGCGTGCTGGCCGGGCTGCGCGACCGGTTGCTGGTCGACGGCCAGCATATGAGCCTGTCGACCAGCATCGGCATCGCCGCCTGTCCCAACGATGGCGACACGCTCGACCAGCTGCTGCGCCAGGCCGACACGGCGCTGTTTCGGGCCAAGGAAACGGGGCGCGACAATTACGCGTTTTTCACCGAGCGCATGGATCTCGATATCCGCGCCAAGCTGGCGATTCAAAACCAGCTGCGCGGGGCGGTCGGACGGCATGAATTCGAGGTCCACTATCAGCCGCAAATGTGCCTGCGCACCGGCGCCCTGCTGGGGGCCGAGGCCCTGCTGCGCTGGAATAACCCGCTGCTGGGCAGCATCGGCCCGAACCGCTTCATTCCGCTGGCCGAGGAATATGGTTTGATCACCGGGATCGGCGAGTGGGTGCTCGACACCGTGTGCGCCCAGATGCGGTGCTGGCTGGACGCCGGCCTCGGTCAGATCAAGGTGGCCGTCAATTTGTCGGGCAACCAGTTCGCCCAGGACAGCACGGTGCAATTTGTCGAAAACACCCTGCGCAAACATGCCATCGCCGCCAGTTGCCTGGGCATCGAGATCACCGAGGGCACCGTGATGGGCGACGCCGACAAGGCGGTGGCGGCGCTGCGCCGGCTCAAGGACATCGGGGTCGCCATTTCGCTCGACGATTTCGGCACCGGTTATTCCAGCCTCGGTTACCTCAAGCGTTTCCCGATCGACGTGCTCAAGATCGACAAATCGTTTGTCGACGACGTCACCACCAGCGGCCACGACGCGGCCATCGCCTTGTCGGTGATCTCGCTGGCCCACAATTTGAACCTGCGCGTGATCGCCGAGGGGGTGGAGACGCGCGAGCAGATGGCGTTTCTGGCCGAGCACGGCTGCGACGAGATGCAGGGTTACTTCTTCAGCCGGCCGCTGTCGGCGCTCGGCTTCACCAACTTGCTGCGCGAAAAGAAAAATCTGTTTCAGATGTGAGGGGCGGCACGCTCCCGGCCAGCGCAGCATGGCCCGCCGCGCAAGCGCCTGATATGGCGCAGGAAGCGGCCAGATCGGTCCATCCGCTTGACCGATAACAAGAGACAATACTCACCAAATCTATCTGCCTGACACATCTGTTAATCTGTATTTAACAGATGCACGCTGCGCAAGCTGCCGGCGAAACCGGCCGGCCAGCGCCTGGCGCCCGAATGCCGCACGTCAACGGTCATTGTCATGTACCACATTTATTTGTGCACCTTATATGAGCAAGTGTATCCCTGGTCCGAGACCAAGACGACCGACCCGGTCGCGGCCCGCGAGGCGTTTGCCGATCTGGTCAACTGCCGCATTCTCGACGGCCACAAGTTCGCCCTGGTGGCCAGCTATAACCACTGCGCGCTGGCGATCCACCGTTTCGATCACAGTCCGGGCCACAGCGCTTATTGGCGCGGCCGGCTCGACCAGATCGACTGGCGCGGCGCGGCGGCCGGCACCGGCGCGGCGCCCCTGGTGAGGCGGCCGGGGCAGGGCGGCGCCGGCCGCTGAAGGCGGCGCGCGGCGCGCCGGGCGGGGCGGCATAACGCGGGGCGGCAAGGCTTCGGCTTGGTGCCGCACACACGGGGAGGCAATCATGACCGAACGCGAATGTGATCAACTGCTGGTGGCGCGCTTTCAATCGGGCGAAACCGGTGCGTTCGATCTACTGGTGGCGCGCCATCAGCACCGGCTCATGCGCATGATTTCGCGCATCGTGCGCAATCCGCAGGAAGCCGAAGACATGGTGCAGGAGACCTTCATCAACGCTTACCGGGGCATGCGCCTGTTCCGGGGCGAAGCGGCGTTTCGCACCTGGTTGTACCGGATCGGCATCAACGCCGCCAAAAATTGCATGGCGGCCCAGCGCCAGCGCCTGGCAACCGAGTCGGACGCCGGCATCGACCCGGATGGCGTGGTGGCCGAACAGCTGCGCGACCTGAACACCCCCGAGTCGCTGCTGGCGACCAAGCAATTGGCCGCGATCCTGGAACAGGCCCTGGCGGCGCTGCCGCTCGACTTGCGCAGCGCGCTGGTGCTGCGCGAGATCGAGGGCTGCGGCTATGAAGAGATATCGGCCATCATGGCCTGTCCCATCGGCACCGTGCGCAGCCGTATTTTCCGGGCCCGCGACCTGATCGCCGACAAGCTGCGCCCCATGCTGGAAAACCAGGGCGAGGGACGCTGGTAGGACCTGGGTAGAGACGCACCGTCCCGGTGCGCTTGCCAGCTATTGGTGCGTAGAGTTGCTTGTTCGTAGCAGAAAATCCCTCGAGCGCATGGCATATATCCTGCTTGGTATAGCAATATCATCTTCGCCTGGATTGCCATGCCCGACTCCGCCAGCCCCCAACCGACCGCCGACAGCGCCGCCTCGCATGCGCGCCTGCGCCTCGGTTTTGTGGACGATGCCGGCACCACGCGGCTGGTCGAGCGCAGCCATTTCGGTCCGCTGCGTGTGCAAAAGCCACTGTACCCGGAAGGCGGCGCCGTGTGCCACGCGATCGTGGTCCATCCGCCCGGCGGCGTGGTGGGCGGCGACCGGCTCGACATCGCCGCCGAGGTGGGGCCCGGCGCGCACGCTTTCCTGACCACCCCGGGCGCCGGTAAATGGTACAAGGCCAACGGCAAGCAATCGCGCCAGCTGGTGCGGCTCAGTGCCGGTCCGGGCGCGGCGATCGAGTGGCTGCCGCAGGAAAGCATCTTCTTCGACCAGGCCGAGGTGGCGCTCGAACACCGGGTCAGCCTGGCGGCGGACGCCAGCTATATCGGCTGCGAGATTGTGTGCCTGGGCCGGCGCGCGGCGGGCGAGTCGTTCCAGCGCGGCCGCATCGGGCAGGTCAGCCAGATCCGGCGCGAGGGGCGCCTGATCTGGTACGAGCAGGGCGCGCTCGATGGTGGCGGAGCGCTGCTGCATAGCCCGCTCGGACTGGACGGCCACAGCGTGTGCGCCACCTTGCTGGCGGTGGGCAGGAGCTTGCCGCCGGCGGCGCTGGCGGCGCTGCGCGGTTGCGCGCCGGCGGCCGCTTTCGGCGTCACCCAATTTAAGGGCGTGCTGGTGGCGCGCTACCTGGGCCACGACAGCGAAGCGGCGCGCCGCGTCATGCTCGACGTGTGGGGCCAACTGCGCCCGCACTTGCTGGCACGCGCGGCCCAGGTGCCGCGCATCTGGCTCACTTGACATGAACCTCTATCACACGCGCCGTCTGGCGCCGGGAGCCGCGGCATGGATTTGACGCCAAGAGAAAAAGACAAGCTGCTCATATTTACCGCCGGGCTGCTGGCCGAGCGGCGCCTGGCGCGCGGCTTGAAATTGAATTACCCGGAAGCGGTGGCTTATATCAGCGCCGCCGTGATGGAAGGCGCGCGCGACGGCAAAACGGTGGCCCAACTGATGTCCGACGGCGCCAAGATACTGAGCCGGGCCGACGTCATGGACGGCATCGCCGAGATGATCCCGGCGATCCAGGTGGAGGCCACCTTCCCCGATGGCAGCAAGCTGGTCACCGTGCACAATCCGATTCCATGAGGCCCGCCATGCGCTGCGGCGCCACCCTGCACGAGCGCGCCGCGCCCGGCCAGCCCACCATTTTTTTGCGGAGCCTCCCATGACACCCGGCGAATACATACTCGAAGAAGGCGTGATCGAATTGAACGCGGTGCGCCAGCGCGGCACGGTGGTGGTGGCCAACCGCGGCGACCGGCCGATCCAGGTCGGCTCGCATTTCCATTTTTTCGAGGCCAATTCGGCGCTCTCGTTCGAGCGCTGGCGCGCCTACGGCATGCGGCTCGACATCGCGGCCGGCACCGCGGTGCGTTTCGAACCGGGCCAGCAGCGCACGGTGCAACTGGTGGCCCTGGCGGGCGAGCGCAAAGTCTACGGTTTCAATGGCCAGGTGATGGGCGCATTGCAGGACACGCCGCCGGGGAAAGGCTGACATGGCCACCATCTCGCGCCGCGCGTATGCCGAAATGTACGGCCCCACCACCGGCGACCGGATTCGCCTGGCCGACACCGACCTGTTCATCGAAATCGAACATGATTACGCCACCTACGGCGAGGAAGTCAAATTCGGCGGCGGCAAGGTGATCCGCGACGGCATGGGCCAATCGCAGCGTAACGCGGCCGACGTGATGGACACCGTTATCACCAACGCGGTGATCGTCGATCATTGGGGCGTCGTGAAGGCCGACATCGGCTTGAAGGATGGCCGTATCGCCGCCATCGGCAAGGCCGGCAATCCCGACATCCAGCCCAACGTCGGCATGGCCATCGGCGGCGCCACCGAAATCATCGCCGGCGAGGGCATGATCGTCACCGCCGGCGGGGTCGACACCCATATCCATTTCATCTGCCCGCAGCAGATCGAGGAAGCTTTGATGAGCGGGGTGACCACCATGATCGGCGGCGGCACCGGGCCGGCGGTGGGCACGGCCGCCACCACCTGCACGCCGGGGCCCTGGCATCTGCATGCCATGCTGGGCGCGGCCGACGCCTTTCCGATGAACCTGGGCTTTCTCGGCAAGGGCAATGTCAGCTTGCCGCGGCCGCTGGAAGAGCAGATCGAGGCGGGCGCCATCGGCCTCAAGCTGCATGAGGATTGGGGCTCCACGCCGGCCGCGATCGACAACTGCCTGGCCGTGGCCGACCGCATGGACGTGCAGGTGGCGATCCATAGCGACACCCTGAACGAGGCCGGTTTCCTGGAGCGCACCCTGGCCGCCTTCGGGGACCGCACCATCCATACCTTCCACACCGAGGGCGCCGGCGGCGGTCACGCGCCCGACATCATCGCCGCCGTCGGGCAGGCCAATGTGCTGCCCTCGTCAACCAATCCGACCCGGCCCTACACCGTCAACACGCTCGACGAGCATCTGGACATGCTGATGGTGTGCCACCACCTCGACCCGGCCATCGCCGAGGACGTGGCCTTCGCCGAATCGCGCATCCGGCGCGAGACCATCGCCGCCGAGGACATTTTGCACGACCTGGGGGCGATTTCGATGATGTCGTCCGATTCGCAAGCCATGGGGCGGGTCGGCGAAGTGATCATGCGCACCTGGCAGACCGCCCACAAAATGAAGCAGCAACGCGGCCCGCTCGGCACCGACAGCGGCCGGCACGACAACTTCCGGGTCAAGCGCTACATCGCCAAATACACCATCAACCCGGCCATCACGCATGGGATTTCGCACGTGGTCGGCTCGCTGGAAGTGGGCAAGATCGCCGACATCGTGCTGTGGAAGCCGGCTTTTTTCGGCGTCAAGCCATCCATGATACTCAAGGGCGGCATGATCGCGGCGGCCCAGATGGGCGACCCGAACGCCTCCATCCCGACCCCGCAGCCGGTCCATTACCGCATGATGTTCGGCGCCTTTGGCGGCGGCTTGAAAAAGTCGTTCACCTTCGTGTCGCAGTGCGCTTACGACGCCGGCATCGGCGAGCGGCTCAAGTTGAACAAGCCGCTGATCGCGGTCAAAAATATGCGCCAGCTGCGCAAGAGCGACATGATCCACAACGGCGCCACGCCCCATATGGAGGTCGATCCCGAGACCTACGAGGTACGGGCCGACGGCCAGCTGCTGGTGTGCGAGGCGGCCGTGGTGCTGCCGATGGCGCAGCGTTATTTCCTGTTTTAGAAAGCCGCCATGCTGACATTGCATACCAAAGTGACCGACCTCGCGGGGCGCCCGATCGACGCCGAACTGGTGCTGCCTTACGAGTCGCGTGAAAAATGCCGCTTGCGCGCGCGCCTGTCGAGCGGCGAGGAAGTGGCCCTGTTTACCGTGCGCGGCACGGTGCTGCGCGACGGCGATGTGCTCACCGGCGAAGACGGGCGCCTGGTGCGGGTGGTGGCCGCGCGCGAACCGACTTGCCTGATCCGCTGCGCCGATCCGCATACCTTGCTGCGCTGCGCCTTCCACCTCGGGAACCGGCATGCCCAGGCCCAGGTGGGCGATGGCTTTTTGCGCATCCGCCACGACCCGGTACTGGCCGACATGCTGGCGGGACTGGGCGCCATCGTCACGCAGGAGGATGCGCCGTTCGAGCCGGAGGCGGGCGCCTATGGCGGCGGCCACGCCCACCGCGCGGACGGCTCGCATCTGCTGGCGCCGGTGCCGCTGCGTCAGAAAATCCACCGTCCGCACGGCGTCGAGTAGATGGCGCGCGCGCATCCGTCCCGTGGCGCGGCGCCGGCGCGCCGCCAAGGCCGCCATCGGCGAGGGCGCTGATGCAGGCCGCGGCCCTGCTCCATTTGCTACAGTTTGCCAGTCCGGCGCTGCCGATCGGCGCCTACAGCTATTCGCAAGGCTTGGAGGCGGCGCTCGAGCGCGCCCTGGTGCGCGACGCCGACAGCGCCCGGGTGTGGATCGTGGCGCATCTGCATCTGGTGATGGCGCAGTGGGAGGCGCCGCTGTGCTGGCGCCTGATGCGCGCTTTCGCCGCGCGCGACCGGCAGGCGGTGGCGCAATGGAGCGAGCGTTTCATCGCCTCGCGCGACAGCGCCGAGTTCCGCGCCGAGACCATCCAGATGGGTTATTCGCTGACCAAGCTGCTGGCCGAACTGGGCATCGCCGACGATCTGATGGCGCTGCTGCAAGAACAAACCGAAGTGGCCCTGCCCAGCGCCTTTGCCTGCGCGGTGGCCGCGTTCGACATCCCGCACGAGGCGGCGCTGCTGGCGATGCTGTTCGCCTGGGCCGAAAACCAGGTGCTGGTATGCGTCAAATCGGTGCCGCTGGGCCAGGTGGCCGGTCAGCGCCTGCTGCTGTCGCTGCGCGTCGAACTGGAAGCGGCGGCCCGCCATGCGCGTGACGTGGCGGACGCCGACATGGCCAATTGGGCGCCCGGCCTGTCGTTGCTGTCGATGCGGCACGAGGTGCAATACAGCCGACTTTACCGCTCTTGACCCGGCTTTTGACTTCGCTTTTGACCCCGCTTTTGACTCTATCAAGGATAACAACCATGAGCAACTCCACTTCGAATCCGCTGCGGGTCGGCATCGGCGGCCCGGTCGGCTCGGGCAAGACCGCGCTGTGCGAAATGCTATGCAAGGGCATGCGCGAGCGCTACGACATGGCCGTCATCACCAACGACATTTACACCAAGGAGGACATGGAAATCCTGCTGCGGGCCGACGCCTTGCCGGCCGAGCGCCTGATGGGCGTGGAAACGGGCGGCTGCCCGCACACGGCGATCCGCGAAGACGCCTCGATCAACCTGGAAGCGATCGCGCGCATGCAGGCCGACTTCCCGGATCTGGACTTGATTTTGGTGGAGTCGGGCGGCGACAACCTGGCCGCCACCTTCAGCCCCGAGTTGTCGGACTTGACGATTTACGTGATCGATGTGGCCGGCGGCGAAAAGATTCCGCGCAAGGGCGGGCCCGGCATCACGCGCTCCGATCTGTTGATCATCAATAAGACCGATCTGGCGCCCTATGTGGGTGCCGACCTCGACGTGATGGCGCGCGACGCGGCGCGCATGCGCGGGGCACGCCCCTTTGTGTTTACCAATTTGCGCAGCGGCGATGGCGTGGCGCAAGTGATCGCCTTCATCCGCGAGCAAGGCTTGCTCGACCAGCCGCGCGGCGCGGAACTGTCTTGAATCGGCCTGAACGATTTGGCATGGCCGCGGTCAAATCTTTCACTTGACCGACGCGCACTCCGGCGCGCCGCTGTCGATTGACCGGGCGGGCCATGCAGAAAAAACAGTTACTTTGGGTAGCGTTGGACGGCTTGTCGATCCGGCCGCAAGCCAATCCGGAATGGGCGGGGTGGGAAGTGCTGGCCGTGGCCAGCTTGCACGAAGCGGGCCAGGTGTTGCGCGCGCGCGCCTTCCTGGTCGGGGTGCTGATGGGCCGGGGCGGCGAGGAGGCGTACGACGAGATCGGCCGTTTTTTGCATCAGCACTGGCGCATGCAATGGGTGGGGGTGTTCCAACCGGGCGCGCTGAACTATCCCGCCTGCCGGCGCCTGGTGGCCGATCATCTGTGCGATTTTCACACCCTGCCGGTGGACGCGCTGCGGCTGCGGCATACCCTGGGCCACGCGCACGGCTGCGCAACGTTGATGCAAGCCTGCGAGACCCCGCCCGCGGCGCCCGACAATGGACTCAAGGGGCAGGGCGTGGCGATCACCCGGCTGCGCCGGCAGATCGCCAAGGTGGCGGCGGCCAGCGCACCGGTGCTGATCTGGGGTGAAAGCGGCAGCGGCAAGGAGTTGACGGCGCAAGCCATTCACGCCAGTTCGGCGCGCGCGGCGGGGCCGTTTGTGCCCATCAATTGCGGCGCCATGCCGGCCAGCCTGATTCAGGCCGAATTGTTTGGCTACGAACGGGGCGCCTTCACCGGCGCGGCACGCGACAAGCGCGGCTTGATCGAAACGGCGGCCGGCGGCACCATTTTTCTCGACGAGATAGGTGATTTTCCCCTCGAATTGCAATCGAATTTGCTGCGTTTTTTGCAGGAGAAAACTATTTACCGTCTGGGCGGCACCGACCCCATCGCCGTTGACGTGCGCGTGATCGCCGCCTCGCACGTCGATCTGGGCGCGGCGGCGGCGGCCGGCAGTTTTAGGGAAGACTTATATTACCGGCTCAACGTACTGGCGCTCGACGTGCCGCCCCTGCGGGCGCGCAAGGACGACTTGATTTTACTGGCGAACCATTTCTTTAGCCTGTTTGCGCAGGAAAGGGCGGCCCATGTGAAGGGCTTGAGCAGCCGCGCCTTGCACGCCATTAAGCAGCATGATTGGCCGGGCAATGTACGCGAATTGATCAATCGCATACGGCGCGCCATGGTGATGGCCGAGGGCAAGCTCATCACGCCGCACGACCTGGGTTTGCCAACGCGCACGTCGCTTGCCGGAGCGCGCGCGTATGGCGCGCCTGGCGCTGGCGTGGCAGACGGCGACGCGTCCTGCGTGGAAGCGTCCGGCGTGGAAGCGTCCGGCGTGGAAGCGTCCGGCGTGGAAGCGTCCGGCGTGGAAGCGCCCGGCTTGGGAGCGCACGGGGCGCATGCGCCAGACGGAACCGGGTTCGATGGCACAGCGTTTGGCCGGGCCGCACCTGGCCGGGCCGCACCTGGCCGGGCCGCACCTGGCCGGGCCGCATTGGAGGGGGCGCGCCTGCGCGCCGAACGCGACGCCATTTGTGCCAGCCTGACACAACACGGCAATAACGTCACCCGCGCCGCCCGTGGCTTGGGAGTGTCGCGCATGACCTTGTACCGCCTGCTGGCCAAACACCAGCTCAGCGGTCCGGGCCGGCGCCCGGTCAGCGCAAGGCCAGCAGCGACAACACGCGCTCGCGGCTGATGCCGACCAAGGCCGAGCTGACCGAGAGCAGGGAGTCGTAACTGGGCTCGTTGGTTTTGCTGATGAAATTTTGGGCCAGGGTTTCCATGCCCACGCCGATGTCGACCGGTTGCGCGCTGTCGGCCCGGCTGGCCGCACCCGCCAGGGCGCGGCTGACGTTGTCGCGTGCCTGCTGCACCTGGGCCAACGCTTGCACCACCTGTTGCAGGGTCTGGCGCAAGGCTTCGCTGTCGGCCGTGCTCCAGCCGTCCGGTGTGATGAGGGCCGGCTCTTCGTCCGTTTTGACCCGGTTCATCTGGCCGGTGGGGAAGCGAATGCCGCTGCCGCGCACGGCCAGGGTGTCGCGCACGGCGGCCCAGGAGGTTTCCGGGGTGCTGAAAATGAGGGTGCCGTTCTGGTTCAGGCCGACCCGGATATTGGCCGGCGCCAGGGCCTGGTCGAACCGCTGCACGATCTCGCCGGCCGCCATGCCCGGCTCGATGCTCACCGAGCGCAGCGTCTGGCTGGCGCCGCCCACCGAAAAGGCCAGCACTTCCTTGCCACCCGCTTGCAGATTGGCCAGATTCAAGCCGCGGATACTGAAGCGCTGGTTGGCCGGATTGCTGTAGCTGAGCTGGGCATCGAGGCTGCCGCCCGAGGTGGCGGCGCGCTGACGCCAGGTTTGACTAAATTGCCGCACCCGCGCCTCGACCTGGCCTTCGCGGCCCTGATGTGAGGCCAGCTTGGCGGCCAGCTCGCTTTTCAAGGCTTGCAGCTGGCTCGCGCTTTGCTCTAAAAAGTCGAGCGCCTGCTGGGCGCTGGCGATGTCGCCCTGAAGCTGGTGATCCCAGCTGCTCAGGCCGCGCCGCAACGGCGCCGGCGCGGCTTGGATGGTGCTGTCGGATGCCGGCGCCGCTGACGCCGCGTCGGCTTTTAGGGCCGGCTCGACCGCGTCAGCGGCGCCGGCGCCGCCGGACGCGAGGCCGGTGGGAATGTTGACCTGATTAATTTGCATGGCGCTTTAGAGCACGTCGAACAACGATAAATTGCCGATCTTTGCGTAAGCCTTGTACGTGGCTTGCAAAGCGAGAGTGTAGCCGTTCAAATCGGTTGCCGCCAAGCCGTAATCGACCTGGCCGATGGCCGACAACGCCATCCGGTTCGACAGGCTCACGTTGCCGTGGTTGGTGTCGAGCGTGCCAAGGATGTTTTGGGCGCCGCCAAACACGGCGATTTTGTTGGAAAACTGCTCCATGCCGGCCGTCACCCCGTCCAGGTTGGCCGTCAGTACCGCGCGCACGGCCGGGTCGTTGGCACTGAGGCCGGACACGGTCAAGGTGGCCACGGTATTGTCCATCAGGTTGAGCAAGCTTTCCAAGCCTTGCACGTCAACATTGGCGGTCTGGGTCACGCCATTGCCGACCACCACTTTCTGCTCTCCGGTATTGCCGGTGTAACTGTAGCGGGAACCGAGCGCGGCGGTTGCGTCGTAGTGCAGGGCGGCGCTGCCGGTGGCGGTGCCGGCGAAGATATAGCGGCCTTCCTCGTCCTTCAAGTTGGCGCTGTAGAACAGGCTGTCGCGCAAGGCGGCCATCGAATTGACCATGGCGCCCAGGTCGGCCGAGGCATTGCCGCCGTCGGACGCCCACACCAGCAGATCGGCGCTCTGGTGCATATCGCTGACCATGCTGGTCAAGAAATTTTCATTCTTGGTCAAGCGGGTTTGCACCGACGCGATATTGTCGCGGTACTGGGTGACGATGGCTTCCTCGCGGTTTAAGCGCGACAGGCGTACCGCGCTGATCGGATCGTCCGACGGCACTTGCACCCGTTGACCGGACGCCATTTGCTGGGTCAGCAAGGCGATATGCTCCTGGTTCAGCTGGAGCGACCGGTTCATGGTCGATTGATATTGGGTGGTGGCAATGCGCATGGCTCGCTCTCTTCGCAGCTGTTAATTCATCATGGCCAAGGTGGCGTCGAACAAGGCGTTGGCCACCGAAATGACTTTCATATTGGCCTGGTACATATTTTGAAACTCCACCAGATTGATCGCTTCCTCATCCCGGTTCACGCCGCTGGTCGATTGCCAATCTTCCACCGCCTGGTTGCGCACGGTGTCGGCGGTGGCCATCTCGGCCTGGTTTTGCTGGCTGTCGATGCCCAGCTTGCCCACCAGCTGGGTGTCGGCGTCGCTCACCAGCACCGCGCCCAGCGAGGTGACAGTGATGGGCTCGGTTTTGATGGCGATCAGCAATTGCAGATTATCGCTGTTGCCGGCCGTGGTATCGCCTGAAAAAGCCAGGTCGGCGGCCTTGAAGCCTGGGGTAATTTGCAACATGGTCGCGCCGCCGCTGGCGGTAAACACAAACAAGGGCGTACCGGGCGTGCCGGTCAGGGTATTGCCGGCCGCCAGCTGAGTATTAATCTTGGACGACAATTGCTGCGCGATATCGGCCACCGATTGCTGCAATGGAAGCAAGGTATGCTGTTCAAAATTGCCCAAGCCGCCCAGCTGGCCACCGATGTTGGCATTGTCGAGCACGAAGTTAGAGGTGGAAAATTGCAGGCTGATGGTTTGCGTGCCGGACGCGGCGCTGCTGCTCAGGGTGCCGGCCAGCGCGCCGATCACCAGCGGCTGACCACTTTTGAGCGAGACGCTGCGCGAGCCGTCCGGTTGGTCCACCACTTCAATCGCCATTTGACCGGCCAGGCCGTCGATCACCTGGTCGCGTTTGTCGATCAAGGCCGAGGCGTTCGTGTTGCCGCCCTTGGCGGCGGCGATCTGCTGATTGAGGGAAGCGATGGCGGCGATGGCGGTATTGGCCTGCGGAATGATGGCGCTACGTTGCTGGCGCACCGAGATCAACTGGTTGTTCAATACATTGTTGATGCTATTGAAATGTTGCGACATCGCGTCGGCCGCCGTCACCACTTGCTGGCGCAGGGGGCTGGAGGTGGGATCGACGCCGACGGCGTTGAGCGCGCGAAAAAAACCGTCGATCCCGCTGCTCAGGCTGGATGCGTCGTCGCCCATCACCCGTTCCAGCTGGGTCAAGTATGGCTGGGTCTGGCTGCGCTGGCCCAGGTCGGAGGCCGCGCGCCACATTTGCTGATTCTTGTAGCCATCGCTAAAGCGCAGCAGGGCCGACACCTCGACCCCGTTGCCGGCCGCCTTGCTGCCGGCATTGGCGCCCGGTTGTAGCGCGCTCAGCAGTACACCTTGACGGGTGTAGCCCCTGGTCTGCAAGTTGGCGATATTCTGGCTGGCCGCGTTCAGCGCGGCCTGGGCCGCCAGCGAGCCGCTCAATGCATTGTTGATGATGCTCATGGTGCGCTCTTTTCTGTTAAGCCAACCGCAGGCAGGGTGCGCATTGCGCCATGTCATCCGTCGGTTGCTTCCTTAACAGGGAAAGGCGACCGCTTATTGCTTCAAATTAAGTCCGGTCCGCATATTTTTTTGGCCGCGCCCGCTGTGACGAGCCGGCCATCATGTAGCGGCCGCCATATGTCGAAGTGGGTTATCATCGGCGTCGGGAAGCTGAAGTCCTGCGACCAGAGGCGGCGGTCGTCATTTACTCTTCTCGGCCGGCGCCGCGTGGGCGGCCGACGCAGGCGCCGGCAACAGTTGGCGCAAGATGGCGTCGGCGATGCCGAACGCGCGCTGGCCGGCCAGCTTGTCGGCCACCATGGTGTCGGCCATGTCTTGCATGTCCTGGTTGATCGGATCGCGGAAGACGCTGTCCTCACCGGCCATCTCGCGCGTGCCGGCGCGCATTTCACGCAGCATGTGGAGGATGAAAAAGCCCTCGAATTGCACCGCCGCCTGGGTCGCCTTGCCGCGGTAGTCGGCGCCGGGCGCCACCGGCCGGTCCACCTCGCCACGGGGCGAAGGGTCGATGTTGCCGATTGCTTGGAATGGTTGCATGAAGGTCCTTAAATGACGACCAGCTCGCCTTCGATGGCGCCGGCTTGGTCTAATGCTTGCAAAATGGCCATGATGTCGTCGGGCGAGGCGCCCAGGCTGTTGACCACATCGATGATGGCCTGCAATTTGGCGCCGGCCGGCCATTTGAACATCTGGCCGGAACCCTGGTCGACGCTGACCTTCGATTGCGGTGTGACGGCGGTCTGGCCCTGGCTCAGCGGGTTGGGCTGGCTGACCGCGGCGTTTTCCGAAATTACCACTTTGAGCGAGCCGTGCGTGACCGCGGCGGCGCGCACCCGCAAGCCGTCGGCGATGACCACGGTGCCGGTGCGTGAATTGAACACCACCCGCGGCACGTCCGCGCCCACGTCGATGGCCAGCGTTTCCAGCTTGGCCATGAAGGCCACGCGCTGGGTGGGGTTATCCGGCGCCACCACTTCGACGCTGGTGCCGTCGCTGGTGGTGGCGATGCCGCCGCCAAAGCGCCGGTTGATGCCGTCGACGATGTTGGTGGCGGTCTGGAAATGCGGGTGACGCAAGCTCAGCCGCACAGTGGGGCGGGTCGCGAAATCGGTGGCGATCTCGCGCTCGATGTTGGCCCCGTTCGGTATCCGTCCCGTGGTGGGGGTATTGACCGTGACGCTCGAGCCGCTGCCGCCGGAGGCGCTCAAGCCGCCCACCACCACATTGCCTTGGGCCAGCGCATACACTTCATTGTCGGCCGCGCGCAGCTGGGTCAGCAGCAAGGTGCCGCCGCGCAGGCTTTTGGCGTCGCCCAGGGACGAGACGGTGATGTCGATCGGCTGGCCGCGCCGGTAGCCGGGCGGGAAGATGGCGCTGACCATGACGGTGGCCACGTTCTTGCTTTTCGCTTCGGCGCCATCGGGCAGCCGGACCCCGAATTGCTTGAGCATGTTGACCACCGACTGGCTGGAAAACTTGACCTGGGTGGTGTCGCCGCTGCCGTTCAAACCGACCACCAGACCGTAACCGACCAGGGGATTGTCGCGCACGCCTTCGATATTGACCAGGTTGCGCAAGATTTGCGCGGCGCCGGCCGGCGCCACCGGGCCGGCCAGCAGCGCCAGCACGGCGAGGTGAGAAACTAGCAAAGACCCAAGGTGGAAGCGGCGACGGCGGGGGCAAGCAGACATGGCGATCCTTAAAACGGCATCAGGGGGCCGACGAAAAAGCGCGTCAGCCAGCCCGGGGAGTTGGCGTCGGCCAGGGTGCCCTGGGCGGCGTAAGCGATGCGGGCATTGGCGATGCGCAGCGACGAGACCTGGTTATCGGCGTCGATGTCGGCCGCGCGCAGGTAGCCGCGCAGGCGCACGAATTCCTCGCCCTGGTTCAGGGTCAAGGTTTTTTCGCCGGCCACGCGCAGTAAGCCGTTCGGCAGCACTTCTTGCACGATCACGGTGATGGCGCCGGTGAGCGCATTTTGTTGGGTGCTGGTGGCGTCGCCGGCGAAACCGCGGTCGGCGTTGATGTCGACCGCCGTCTTGGGGAAGGCCTTGCCCAGCACGCCGGCCGTGCCCACCCCCACGTTGGAACCTTTCTGAAACGTGGTGCCGGCTTTTTTGCTGGCCTGGGTGGTTTCCTGCAAGTTCACCGTGACCACGTCGCCGACCCGGAAGGCGCGGCTGTCGGAGGTCAGCGACAAGGCGCCGTCGGATTGGAACACGCCGCCCGAGACGCCGCTGCGGGGCGCGCCGCGCGCCAGCGGCGGCGCCTCGTCGAAGGCGGCCGGGCGCACCGGCGGCGGCGCGATGGCGGCGCAGCCAAGCAAGCCAGCCAGGGCGGCCGGCGCGGCCAGCCGGGCCGCCCGCATCGGTTTCATCAGCGCGCCGCCTGCGACAGGTATTGCAACATATTGTCGGCCGCCGACAGTACCTTGGTGTTCATTTCATAGGTGCGTTGGGCGGCGATCATGTCCACCATTTCTTCCACCACTTGCACGTTCGAGCTCTCCAGGGCGCCTTGCTTGAGCTTGCCCAACGGACCTTCGCCGGGCCGGCCGTCGGTCGGGGTGCCGCTTGACGCCGTTTCCTGGAACAGGTTCTCGCCCAGGGCCAGCAAGCCGGTCGGGTTGACAAAGCTGGTCAAGGTCAGCTGGCCCAGTTCGGACCCGGTGGCGTTGCCGGCCACGGTGGCGGTGACCACCCCGTTTTCGCCGATGGTGACCGAGGTGGCGGTGTTGGGCACGGTGATTTGCGGTATCAGGGGCAAGCCGTTGGCGTTGACCAGGATGCCGTTCGCGTCCACCTGCAATTGGCCGGCCCGGGTGTAGGCCGATTCGCCGTTGGGACGGCGCACTTGCAAGAAACCGTTGCCGGTGATGGCCACGTCGAGCGGTTGGCTGGTGGTTTGCACATTACCGGTGGTAAACACCTTCTGGGTGCCCACCATGTGGGTGCCGTTGCCCAGCTGGACGCCGGACGGCGACAGGGTGTTGTCGGCGCGCTGGGTGCCGGGCTGCTGGTCGACCTGGTAAAACAAGTCTTCGAACACCACCCGGTCGCGCTTGAAGCCGACCGTGTTGACGTTGGCCAGATTATGGGCGATCACTTGCAGTTTGGCGTCCTGGGCCTGGATGCCGGTTTTACTGATCCACATTGCTGGGTTCATGCTTGCTCCTGTTGGGTATGCGCGCGGCCGGGTTAGCCGGAAATGAGGCGGTTGCCGGCCTGGGTCATGGCGTCGCTGGCGGTAAACAGCTTCATCTGGATTTCGAAACTGCGGTTCAAACTCATGGTGGCGACCATCTCTTCCACCGCCGACACATTGCTGCCTTCGAGGTGGCGCTCGCGCACGGTCACCCCCGGGTCGGCCGGCAAGGGCTGGCCGTTGCGCGCCACGATCAGGCCGCTCTCGTTTTTGGTCAGCTCGCCCGGCTCGGCCTTGACCAGCTTGAGCTTGTCGATGGTTTGCATGGTGGCGCTGCCCGGGGTCTGGATCGAGATGGTGCCGTCGTTGCCAATCGATACGCTGGTATGGACTGGCAGCACGATCGCGCCCCCTTCGCCCAGCAGCGCGTGGCCGTTGATGCTCAGCGCTCCATCCGGGCCGATTTCAATCGCGCCGGCGCGGGTGTAGGCTTCGCCGTTTTGCGACTGCACCGTCAGGTAGCCGTCGCCGGCCAGGGCCACGTCGAGCGGGCGCCCGGTTTCCTTGGTCACGCCGGGACGGGTGGCGATGGCGCTCGCTTGCAATTGCGACATGTGGCGGTCGTCGTAGCCATAGCCGGCCGCCAGCGATTGCGCGCTGGACACGGCCAGATTGGCGCGAAAGCCGCCCGTCTCCATATTGGCCAGGTTGTTGGCGTGCACCTGCTGGGCCCGCAGCGCGCGGTCGGCCCCGCTGGCCGCGGTGTAAATCAAAGCATCCATTGCATGTCCCCGGTGACGATTACAGCGCTTGCATCAGCGATTGCAGCATCGCGCTTTCGGTCGAGATGACCTTGGAATTGGCTTGGTAGTTGCGCTGCGAGGTCATCAGGCCCACCAGTTCCGAGGTGATGTCCACATTCGACTGTTCCAGCGCGCCCGTGGTCAAGGGCCCGGCCATGCCGCTGCCCGGGGTGCCCAGCAGCGGCTCGCCGGAGGCGGTCGAGGAGACCCAGCTGGTGTCGTTGACCGGGCGCAAACCATCCTCGTTGGGGAAGTTGGCCAGGGCCAGCGTGCCCACCGTCTGTTTTTCGCCATTACTGTACTGGGCCAGCAGCGCGCCGTCCTCGGTCAGCGCGATGCCGGTGAAGGTGCCCGAGGCATAGCCGTCGGCGCTGTTGGTCGAGGTGATCGCCTCGCCGGCGAACTGGGTGGTGCCGGTGTAGTCGAGCTTGACGGCGATGGGGGTGACCGAACCGTTGGTGGTGGGTACCGACAAGGTGACGCTGGGGGGCGAGGTGGTCAGCTGGCCCAGGCCGTTAAAGGCCAGCGCGGCGGTGGCGCCGGCCGTGGCGGCGCCGTCGAACACGTATTTGACGGATATCTGGTTGGCCGCCGTCTTGACGAAAAACTGGGTCACTGTGTGGCGGCTGCCCAGCGAATCGTAGGCCACCGACAGCTTGGACATATTGTAGGAGGTGGCGTCGGCCGGGTCGAAGGTGGCGTTGGCCGGCACCGTCCAGTCCGACGACAGATTGCCGACATAGGCCATCTTGGTGGTGGCCACGGCTGGAATTTGCCCGGTCGGCACTTTCAAGTCGCCCAGGGCGCCTAGCGCGCTGCTGCCCTTGACGGCGGCATAGCCTTGCACGTTGCGCCCGGCGCTATCGACCAGGAAACCGTCCTTGCTGGCGTTGAAGATGCCGACCCGGCTGTAATTCAAGGTGCCCTGACTGTCGCGGCTGACGAAAAAGCCGCGTCCGTTGATGGCCGCGTCCAGCCCGCGCCCGGTGTTCAAGACGCTGCCGTTCAAGCCTATGCTTTGGGTCAGGGAACCGATTTCGGTGCCGGTGGGCTGGCTGCCGGCATACATGGCCGAGAAGTTGGCGCGCGTGCTTTTGAAGCCGTAGGTGCCCGCGTTGGCGATGTTGTTGCTCACCGAAACGAGCTGTTCATTGATGGCTTGGATGCCGGACAGGGCGATGTCGAAACTCATGGGATGATCCTTGAAAAATTAAAGCGTGGCGGCGCTGGCGCCGGATTTGCCGTTGAAAGCGGTCACGGCGGCCGGTGTCACTTCGCCCACATTGGCCACTTGCAGCACGATGCCGCCAGAGGAGGACAGGCGCACGCTGCCCAGGGTGCCGGCGATATCGACCGAGGGCCGCTCGGCGCTGCTGGTCTCGACGGCCATGCTGTAGCTGCCCGGCGGCAAACCCAAGGCGCCCGGGTCGAGCGAGAAGGGCACGCTGCCGGCCGACAGCGAGCCGAGCGACATGTTGTGCTTCTGGCCGTCGGCCCCGGTCAGCACCAGGGTGGTCTTGCTGCTCGAGGCGCCCAGCGCGATGCTGCCCGAGACGGTGGCCCGGTCCAGCTGGACCCGGTCGGTGTTGACCATCAAGTCCGAGCCGACCTGGGCGCCCAAGGCCAGCACTTGCAGGCTTTGCAGCACGCTGGCGTTGTTGCTGGTCAGGGTGGCCATGTTTTGCAGCGACTCGGTCTGGCTAAGCTGGGTCAACTGATTGACGAACTGGCTAGGGTCGGTGGGCGCCAGCGGATCCTGGTTCTTGATCTGGGCCACCAGCAGCTTGGTAAACATGTCCGACGTCGCACTGTTCTGGCTGGCGATGGCTTGGCTGTTGGCGCCGGCGTTGGCCGCGCCCGCGCCGCTGGCGTTAAAAAGATTGGTTTGCATTAGAATTCACCCAGTTTGAGCAGCGACAGTTGCATCGATTTGACCCGTCCCAGCACTTCCACATTGGTCTCGAAGGCGCGCGAGGCCGACATCATGTCGGTCATTTCGGACACCTGGTTGACGTTCGGATAAAACACCATGCCGTCGGCATTGGCCATCGGGTGGCCCGGCTCGTACACCTTGCGCAGCGGCTCGGCGCTTTGCACCACGTCAAGCACTTGAACCCGGCCGCCGGGCGTCGATTCGGCGCCGCCGCCGCGGTCCATGATGGCGGCAAACACGGGTTTGCGGGCACGGTAAGTTTCGCTTTCCGAGCCGGACACCGAATCGGCGTTGGCCAGATTGCTGGCGATGGTATTGAGGCGCACGCTCTGGGCCGCCATGGCCGAGCCGGCGATCTGGGAAATGTCCTTGAAGCTCATGGTTATTGCCCCGCGATGGCTTTGGCCAAACCTTTGAGCTGGAGGCTGACAAAGGTAAGGCTGGTTTGAAAATCGGACGCGTTTTGCGAAAAGGCGGCTTGCTCGACGCCGATTTCGACCGTGTTGCCGTCGCGGCTGGGGTGGTAGGGCACGCGGTATAAACTGGTGCCGCCGCCGGCCCCGCCAATGCCGTCCACGCCGCCATCGGCCAGCATGGCGTCGGCCGGCCCGCCTTCCGTCTCCAGATGCAGGTTTTGCATGACGGCGGCAAAATCCATGTCCTGGGCCTGGTAGCCGGGCGTGTTTTCATTAGCGATATTGGCCGACAAGACGCGTGTGCGTTCGGCCCGCATGTGCAGTGCCTCGCCATGCACGCGCACCGTTTGGCTGAAATTAATGCTCATGGAAGGTCCTCATAAGGTTCCTTTTTCGTCAGAAATACACACACGCTGGTCGCTGCCTTCGGCGGCGCGCCGGCCGCTTCGACTGTGTCAGGTAAAGCTCATGATCAAATCAGAAGTCAATCGGCCCGCGCCGTCACGGGATCGGGCGGCGCTGGGGTCGGTTCTGTTGTGGCTGATGGGGAACTTCCATACTAGTCCAGCCCGCGCCCAATTGCCAGCCGACAATCCTATTGTGCTCGTGCAACAAGCGGCCCAAGAACAGCTCGCCAAGCAGGCCGCCGCAGGGAAAATGCGCGAACCCTTGTTCGATGTGACACTCGCAAATACAACACGTGTCATACCACAGTGTGGCCAAAAACCGACGGTGGAAGCGCTCGACACGCGCCAGGCCAACCGCATGCGTTTCGTTCTGGTGTGCGCCGACCGGGCCGCGTGGCGCATCGAGTTCGTGGCGCGCGCGACCATCACGGCCAAGGTGGCGGTGGCGGCCCAGCCGGTGGCGGCCGGCAAAACGCTGGACGGCGCCGATATGGTGCTGGAACGGCGCGATATTTCGGCCGTGACGGATAGCACGGCAGAGCTGGCCAGTCTGCTGGGCTTGGCGAGCAAACGCGCGCTGCGGGCCGGCGAGATCGTGCGCGCCAGCCAGTTGTCGGCGCCCTTGCTCGTCAAGCGGGGCGAGCCGGTGCGCATCGTGGCGCGGCGCGAACAGATCGAGGTGAGCATGGCGGGCGAGGCGCTCGATGCGGGCGGCCAGGATGCGCTGGTGCGGGTGCGCAACAGCACCAGCGGCAGCGTGATCCGCGCGCGCGTGACGGGCGCCGGCACGGTGGAACCGGTGGAAGCGGGCCAAGCGGGCCAAGCGGGCCAAGCGGGCCAAGCCCTGGGCAGGCGGGGCGCCACTCAGTCGCCCGATTGAGTGGCCGCACCGGCGGCGGCGCTTTGCAGCCGGGTGGCCAGACGGGTCAGCTTGTCGGCGTAGCGGGGGTCGGTGGCGTAGCCGCCTTGCGCCAGCCCCAGCGCGAAGGCGCGCGCATCGCTGCCGGTGTGGAGCGCGGCGCGGTAACGCGGATTGTCCAGCAACACCTGGGCATAGTCGCGGAAGGCGCTGGCCTGGTCCGGATAGCTGCGGAATTGCTCGACCTTTTTCAGGGCGGCGCCATGCTCGTATTCGGTGGTGGCGGAGGCGGCCACCGACCCTTGCCAGGCTGGGCCGGCCTTGATGCCGAACAGGTTATAGGTGTCGGCGCCGCCGTCGTGGCGCAGCGGGCGCTGGCCCCAGCCCGATTCGAGCGCGGCGTGGGCCGCCACCAGTTCGCTGGCCACGCCCAGGCGCTGGCCGGTTTCCTCGGCCCAAGGTTGTATGGCGGCCAGAAACTGGCGCTGGCCGGGCGACGATAGCGGCCCGGTGTCGGCCGGCCCGGCCGCGCCAGTCACGCCGGCGGCGCCGGCGGCCCGTTCGATCGCCGCCAGCGTGCCGCCCGGCGCGCCGCGCTCGCGCCACAGCCGGCCTTCCGGGCTTAACTGATCCGCTTGCACCGGGGCCGGCGCGCCATGCGCCAGAAACCGGTCCACCTCGCCTTGCACCTGGCGAAACACGCTGGAAAAATGGGCGCCCGGCTGGCCCAGCGCGCGCGCCGGCGCGGTGGCCTGGGTCGGCGCCAGGGCGGCGGTGGCGAAGCGGGTGTCAGGCGGGCGCATAGATTTGGTCCTCGCCATGCAGCACGCGCTGCATGATGCTGTATTGCGTGGTGAGCAATTGGCTGGTGCGCACATTGCGGCGCTTGCATTCGGCTATCAATTGCTCCAGTTCCAGCCAGTGCTGTTCGAGCCGCGCGCGCGTGTCGCCCTTGAGCAGGGCGCACACGTCGGCCATCTTGGCGTGCGCTCCCAGCAGGGCGGTGACCAGGCTCACGCGCTGTTGCCGGCGCGCCTCGATCGGTTCCAGCGCCGCGCCGATGTGGGCGGCCAGCTCGCCCAGGCGCGCGCTGTGGTGGCGCAGGGCGGCGTCGAATTGCTGTTCGAGCAGCAACAGCAAGGCGCGGTAGGCATCCACGTCGTCGGCCACTCCGCCCAGCAGGCGCGCCAGCGCTTGCTGGCGGGTGATGGCCGGCGCGCGGTTCATTTGTCGCCGCCGTGGAAGCGCTGGATCAAGCCGGCCAGCTTGGCCGGATCGAACGGTAGCTCACCTTTGGCCAAGGCGTCGCGTAACTGGGCCACGCGCTCGTGATCCATGTCGGGCAAGGCGCGCAAGGCGGCCAGGGCGGGTTGCAACACGGCCGACTGCAAGGGGGCCTGGGCGGCGCCGGCGCCGCCCAGGGCGGGCACGCTTGCCGCGCCGACGGCCTCGGCCGGCGCCACTTCGGCGCCGCGCTGGGCGGCGGCGGGATCGGCAGGGGCGCTGCCGGTGGAGATACGCATACGTTGCCCTCTTGATCTGGTGTCGAGTGTCATGTTAAACCGCGCCGCCCCGATTTGCCACCGGCTTCGTTTTCGGACCGCCTGTTTTGTGGTCAGTTAGCATCGGACGCTCCCTTTTTCGGCACCAGCTTGTCGCGCAATTGCTTCAGTTCTTTCACATCCGGCACGCTGGTATCGACGCCGGGCGCCAGGGTTTGGCCGTCGGTCATACCGAACATGGCGGCGATGCTTTGCGCCTGGCTGCGGGTTAAGATCAGAATTTCGATGCGCCGGTTCACGCCCGCGGCCGCGTTTTTCACGTCCAGCGGCGCGCGGTCGGCCATGCCCACCACTTGCAACACGCTGTCTTCCCGCATGTTGCCGGCTAACAGTTCCGAGCGCGCCGCCATGGCCCGGTTACTCGACAGGGTCCAGTTGGAAAACGCCGAATAACTGGTGGTGATGTAGCGGATCGAATCGGTGTGGCCGACGATGAGCATCTGGTTGTTCATCTGGGCGAACAGGGGCCCCATCTGGCGCAGCAGCACGCGGAAGCGTTCGGTGGGGTTCGAGCTGCCCAGCATGAACATGCCTTGCCGGTCTGTATCGTGCAGCATCACGCGCAAACCGTAGGGCGTGATCACCGACTCCAGATTGCTGCTCAGGCCAGCCTCGGCGCTCATCTTGGTCAAGGCGCGCGACAGGGCCGCCAGATCGGCCGGGGTCTCGTAGCTGATGCGGCTTTCCTGGGCTTGCGCGCTGTCGCTGGCGCTGGTCTCGGCGCTGCTTTTTTTCTTGCCGCTGGCGGCGGTGTTGCCGCTGCCATCGCGCGGCATGGGAAAGCGTTCGATCAGACTGCCGCGCGGTCCGCCTTGCGATTCCGGCATCACGCCCTTGCCCTCGTCCAGTTTGCTGCCCTGGGCTTCGCGCATGACTTCTTTCATGGTTTGCTGTTCCCGCGCCGCCATCAGCCACAGCACCAGAAACAGCGACAGCAGGGCCAGGCAAAAGTCGGCGAAAGCGACCTTCCAGGCGCCGCCGTGGGCTTCCTCGTCGTGCTTGCGCCCGGCCCGTTTGATGACCGCCTGTTCGTGTTTGTCATGCGGCTTTAGCACGGCGGTCTCCTGAGCGGCGCGGCGCGTCGTCGGCGGCCTCGGCGCCGCCGCCCTCGAGCGCGTTGATCCAGCTCTCGAGCTGGGCGAAGCTGGGCTTGATGTTCAGTTGCACCAGACGCCGGCCGGAGTCGATCGCCAACAGGGGCGGCTTGCCGGCCACATGGGTCACCAGCACCACTTTCACGCATTCCATGGTCGAGCCTTCCTCGCTGACCAACTGTTTCATCATATTGCACATCGGGTCCATCACGCCGTAGCAACAAAAGATGCCGATGAAGGTGCCCACCATGGCCGCGCCCACTTTTTGCGAGATGGCGGCCGCGTCGGCGCCGTCGGCCACCGAGTTCATCGCCATCACGATGCCCAGCACGGCGGCCAGGATGCCGAAGCCGGGCATGGCCTCGGCGATTTTGTGCAGCGACTTCGACGGCTGAACCAGCTCGTCGTGTATGGCTTCCAGTTCCTGCTCCAGTACGCCTTCCAGTTCGTGCGCGTTGATCTTGCCCATGGCCATCAGGCGGAAATTGTCCACGATGAATGCGAGTAATTTGGGCTCTTCCAGCACCAGCGGGTAGCGCTGAAACAGCGGGCTTTCGCTGGGCGCCTCGACGTGGGCGTCGAGCGCTTTCAAGCCGCCGGCCGCCGTTTGCAGCAATTCATACATGAGCAGCAGCAACTGGCGCTGAAATTCCGAGCCCATTTTCTTGTGCGTGATGATTTTGCGGACCTGGGTCATCATTTCACTGAGCACATGCGAAGGGTTGCCCAGCACCAAGGCGCCGGCGGCCGCGCCTATGATAATGAGCAATTCGACCGGGTGCCAGATCGCATGCACGGTGCCGCCCATCAAGGCAAAGCCGCCGAACACGCAGGTAAGCACGATTACCATCCCGATGATGACCATTACGGTGGTCCTTTCTGTTTCATGATGATGCCATTCATATAGTTGCCTTAAAATTGAGCCGACATGCTAGGCGCTGCCCAGCATGGCCTTCATCTTGCCCAGGGCCGCCTTGTTGAGTTGACAGACGCGGGCGTCGGTCAGGTCCAGCACGGCGGCGATTTCCTTGTAACTGAGTTCGAATTCGTAATACATCTGGATGACCCGCTGCTCCCGCTCGTCCAGCGCGCTTAACGCTTGCTCCAGGCTGCGCCGCAGCATCAACTGGTCTTCCGGGTTGGGCGCGCTCTCGCCATTGCCCACGGTGTCTTGCAATACCTCGTCGAAGCAGCCCATCAGCTCGGCGTTCTCGGCCAATAAATGCTCCTGATAGGCTTGCGCCGTCACCCCCAGCCCGGCGATGGTTTCTTGCTCGCTCGGCTCGCGTCCCAGGCGCCGGGTCAGCGCCCGCACCTGATCGCGCAAGCGGTGGCTTTGCTGGCGCACCGTGCGCGGCCGCCAATCTTGCCGGCGCAGCTCGTCGAGAATGGCGCCGCGGATGCGTAAGCCCGCGTAGCTGCCGAAGGCGGTGTCCGGCTCGCCATAACGGCGTAGCGCTTCAAGCAGCCCCATCAAACCGATCTGCTCCATGTCGTCGCGGTCGACCGCGCCCGCCACCTGCGAGTTGAGCTGGCGCACGATGCGTTTGACCAGCGGCGCGTAGGCCAACAAGTGGCGCTGCTCGTCGGCCGCCGACAGCTGGGCCGGCGCCATCCCGCCCCCATATTGCTGGGCATAGGCGTCGCTGTACTGTTCCGGATAAGCCACATCTTTTCCCACGTTCGCTCCTGCGGCACGCTGCATTACTTTTAGATCATCACTCAATGATGAGTTTGCCAATCATGACTTCGGAGAAAGGCTTGTCCGCCTTTTCTTTTTTATAGTGGGCGTCGAAGGCCAGGTTGATCAGCTCGGCGTACTGTTCCACCGTCATGCCGGACGCCTTCTCGATCGAGTAGCCGGCCAGCGCCTTGACGGCCACGCTGCGCAGCAAGGGCAAATGTTCCTTGACCATTTTTTCTTGCTTGTCCGTGGTGGTGATCACCAGGTCGGTCGACAGGTAATGCGATTCGCCATCGTCCGGCCCGCGCCGCAACATGATGACCACCTTGTCGAGCGTGATGTATTTATGCGCTTCCTTTTCGGTCTTCTTTTCCTCTACCACGGCCGCGCCGCCGGGCGCCGGCTTGGGCCGCAGGAAGTACCAGGCGGCGCCGCCCGCACCGCCTAACAGCACCAGCGCGACCACGATCCATTTCAGGTATTTCTTCATCTAGACTTTCTCCCGCTCATGCAGGGCAAACGGCGTACGCGTCTTGTCGACTTCGCTATCGCTCAGGGCACGGCCCGGTTCGTTTTGTTCCGCTTGGCGCCCCGATTGCCGCCCGCGCGCGTCGCCCTCGGCGAAGGCGGCGCTGCGTGGCGTGGCCGTCACGCTCACGCTGACCTCGCCGAACTGGCGCTGCGACAAGTCTTGGCGTACGTTCTCGCCGATGGCTTGCAATTGACGCAGCACGTCGCCGTTGCTGGCACTCAGATGCACTTGCAGGGCGCCGCCGGCATGCCGGATCGAAATGTCGATCCGGCCCAGCATGGGCGGTTCGAGCCGGATGGTGGCGTGCTCGGCGTTGCACAGCAGTTGCACTTGCAGCCGGTCGCCCAAGGCGTCTTGCAGCGGCTGCTGCCACTGCGCCGGCGGCCCGGCCAGCTTGACGCCGTCGCCCGGGTTGTCGCCGGCCGTTTGCATGACGGTGGCGAACGGGCCGGGCGCGGCCGGCGTGGGCAGCGTGATCGCGCCCGCCTCCGGTTTGACGTTCTTGACGCCGCCCTCCGGCGCCGGGGCCACGGCGCCGGCGGACGCGGCGGCCGTACCCGACAAGGCGGCCGGCCGCGCGCTCTGCTGGCCGGGGCGGGCCACCGGCGCGGCCGGCTGGTGCGGCATGCCCGCCAGCAGGCTGGCGGCGGCCGGCGGCGCCTCGGAGCGCGTTACGGCTGACGTGTTTGGCAGGTCGGCCGGTGGCATGGCGGGGGCGGGCGCGCCGTCCGGCAGCGTCGCGGCGCTCGCGCGGCCGGCGTCGGCAGATGGTGCCAACTTGGCGCCCGGCAAGAGCGTGGCAGCGGCGGCTTGCGCCGGGGCGGGCAGGGTGGACAGCGCGGCTAGCGCGTCTGATGCGTTTGACGCGTTTGACGCGTCTGACGCGGGTAGGGCGGACGACATCGGCGCGGCAAGCGCGGCGCCGCGCAGGCCGGCCGCGGCCACAGCGGTGTCGGCGCGGCCGACGCCATCGGCCGCGGGCGCGGCCGGCATGAGCAGTGCCATCAGCGGCATCGCCATGGCCGGCAGTTCGGCCCCCTGGCCGGCCGGGTCGGTAACGGTTTCGGCCTCATCGGCTCCGCCGTCGTCCGGCGTCGCCGCCGCTTGGCCGCCGGCGCCGCTTGGATCGGCCAGGCCGAACACCTGGGAAAACAGCGGCGGCCAGCCGGCGGCGCGAGGGAACCCGGACGGGTCCGTTTCGCCGCCTGGCGCGGGGCCGCCGGCCTGGGGCGCGCCGCTCGCGGCCGGGTTGTTTTGGTTGCCGGCCGCGGCCGCGGTGGTGCTGGAATTGATCATCATGCTGGGTTCCCGTCCAAATCGCTGGCGCCATTGAGGGCATACGCGATCCAGCCCTCCTTGTTAGCTTGCATCTCGCTCAGTTGCACACCGAGTTTGTCTTTTGCCACCGAACATTGCTCATAGGCGCGGCCGTGGGCCGCCCGCAAGGCCTCCAGCGCCACTCGCTCCGCTGCGCTCCACGGTCCGCGCGCGGCCAGCGCCGGCAGTTGCTGGGCCAGCATGCGCTCGGAAGCGGCCAGCGCGGCCCAGTTGCCGGCGCCGCTGGTGGCGTTCAACTGTTGCGCCAGATCGCGCAGGGTTTGCTCTCTAGCCATGTTTGGCCTGGACGCCCAGCCAGCCTTGCTTGATGGTGAGCAGTAAACCGCTGACCTCGTCGATCATGCCGGGGTCGAGCTGCACCCCGGCCGTGTACAGGCGCGCCGCGCAATAGTCGTACAGCCGCGCCAGGTTGGCCACCACCTCGCCGCCCTGTTCGAAGTCGAGCGAGCTGGACAAGCCGTTGATGATTTCCACGCATTTGTCCAGGCTGATGGCTTTTTGTTCGAAGCGGCGCGCCGCGATATGGGCGCGCGCGCGGGCCAGTTCTTCCAGCAAGCCATCGGTGAGCACCAGCACCAGCTCGACCGGTGTGGCGCGCGCCGTCTGGGCGTCCAGGTTGACGGTGTGGTAACTGCTGTAGGCATCGTGATTGAGCATGGTGGTCTCGCTTGAAAATGGCCGCGCCGGGGCCTTTAGGCGCCGGCGCTACTGAACATGGCGTCGAACAGGCTGGTGTTCGATGCCATCTGCGACTGCAAATTTTGCAGCTGGGTAAATTGCACCAGATAACGCTGGTAGGCGCTGTTGTACTGGCCGTCGAGCGCCGTCTGACGCAGTTCGAGCGCCGTTTGCTGCTTGTTCACCGAGGTTTGGCGCTGGGTGATCTGGCCGTTGGTGCTATTGCTCCACAGGGCCAGATACTTGTCGAGCGCGCCGGCCACGCCGCTTTGGGCGCCGGTGGCGCTGCTGCCCACGATCTTGTCCAGGCCATCCGGGTTGCGCGATAGCGCCGCGCCCAGCTTGGCCGTGTCGAGCGCCAGGGTGCCGTCGCGCTGGGCCGTGATGCCGAAGTTGGCCAGGGTCAAGCCGCCCACGCTCTGGCGGATGGTGCTCAGCATGCGGCTGCCCAGCACGCCGACCCCGGAATCGTGGGCAAAAGCGCCGGCCGCCACTTTCTTGCCGGGGTTGCCGGGCGCCGTTAAGCCGTCCAGCACCACCTTCAATTTGTTGTAACCGTCGACAAAGGCTTGCACGTTGGCGTTGGTGGCGGCGGTGTCGGTGGCCACCGTGACGGTGACCGGGGTCTCGCCCGGCGCCATGGCCTTGGTGAAAGTCAGTTTCACATCGTCGATCACGGCAAAGGTGTTCGACGCTTGCTCGATCTTGGTGCCACTGGTCTGGGCGCCCAGCCACACCACCACGTCTTGCGCCTGCACCACCTCCTTATAGTTGCCGGGATCGGTCAGCGCCGACTTCAAGGTGGCGTTGGCGACATTGCTGGCGTCCAGGGTCAGCTTGCCGGCCGCGCCCGTCTCCGCGGCGCTCAGCACCAGTTGCGACACGCCGCCGATGGTGACGATGGAAGCGGTTACCTTCGATAGATTGTTGGGCGCCTTGTTGATGGCGGCGGCGATTTCCTTGGGCGTCAAATTGCCGTCGGCATCGGCGTCGGCCCCGCTCAGGGCGACCGAAAAACTGGCCCCGCCCGCCTGCGTGATGTCCAGGCTGCCCGCCCCGGCGGCCGGGGTGGTGCTCAAGCCGGCGTACGACACTTGACTGGCGCTGGCCAAGCGTTCGACAAAAAAGCTGTAACTGCCGGCCGTGGCGTTGGCGGTGGCGGTGGCGCTACCGACCGCCGTGTTGCTGAAGGTGGCGCTTTGGGTCAGCAAGCTTTTTTTGCTGGTCAGGGCGCTCAAGCTGGTTTGAAAGGCCGACATGGCCGACTTCAGGCTGCTCAAGGCGCTCACCGTCTCGGTGGCGGACTTGGTCTGGGCGGTGAGCAAACTCTGCTGACCGGCCGTGTAGCTGGTGGCCAGCGAAGTGGCGGTGGTGACCGGGTCGTATTTGACGCCGGTGGGCGATGTGGTGGCCATGTCGGACTCCTAATGATGAGAAACGGGGTGTGCCCAAGTACAAGGCGACCGGCCGCGCGTTTCACTGAAACTATTGCCAAAATAAATCATTTGAAGTGTCCCCGCAGCCATAGCTGGGTGGCCAGTTCGTCTTGCCGCTTGCTATCTTGGCGCTGATGTTCGCGCGTCGCGTCCTTTTGTTTTTGCGTCAACACTTGATCGAGCACTTCGCGCTTGGCCCAGGCCGCGTTCAAGGCGCGCTGAGACACCGCCATGGTCGCCTCGTGCAGGTGCAAGTCGGTCTGATGGGTGGCCGCCAGTTGCAGCACGGCTTGCTTGTAATTGCCGCAATTGACCGACAAGGCCAGCGGCAGCGCGCCGCTCGCGCCGCTGGCCGCGCACAAGCCGTTCAAGCGCGCCAGGTTGGCCTGGTAACGCTCGCGCAGAGCGGTCTGGGCCGCCATGTCCGTTTGCAGCCGGTCCAGTTCCGTGCTGCGCAGGGTGACCAGGGTGGTCAAGCTGCTGATCGTTTGTGACTGTTTCATGCCATCATCTTTTCAAGTTGGTCCACGCACGGTTCCAGCGGCGCCGCTTCCTTGGTGCCCTGGCATAAAAAAGCTTCGATGGCCGGTTGCAGGCGCACCGCGTGATCGGTCACCGGATCGGCTCCCGGCACATAGGCGCCCAGCGGAATCAGGTCGCGCACCCGGGCGTGGCGCGCCAAGGCCGCCTTGAGCGCGCGCGCGGCCAACTGGTGCGGCGCCGAAATCACTTGCGCCATGCAGCGGCTGATGGAGGCGGCGATGTCGATCGCCGGATAGTGGCCGCGCTCGGCCAGTTCGCGCGTGAGCACGATGTGCCCGTCCAAAATCGCGCGCGCGGTATCGACCACCGGGTCTTGCTGGTCGTCGCCCTCGGCCAGCACGGTGTAGATGGCGCTCATGCTGCCCTGCGGGTTTTCGCCGTTGCCGGCGCTCTCGACCAGCTGGGGCAGGGCTGAAAACACGGACGGCGGGTAACCCTTGGTGGCGGGCGGCTCGCCCAGCGCCAGCGCCACCTCGCGCAGCGCCATGGCGTAGCGGGTCAGGGAATCGACCAGCAGCAGCACGTGCTTGCCCTGGTCGCGGTAATGGGCCGCGATGGTGTGGCACAGCTCGGTGGCCATGATGCGCATCAGGGGCGATTCGTCGGCCGGGGCGATCACCATCACGGCCTTGCGCAAGCCTTCCGGCCCGAGCGACATGTCGACGAATTCGCGCACCTCGCGCGAGCGCTCGCCGATCAGGCCGACCACCACCACATCGGCCACGGTCTGGCGGGTGATCAAGCCCAGCAGCACGCTCTTGCCGACCCCGCTGCCCGCCATCAAGCCCACACGCTGGCCCTTGCCCAGGGTGAGCATGCCGTTAATGGCGCGCACGCCCACGTCCAGCGGTTGCTGCACGGGTTGCTTTTTGAGGGGATGGACGCGCGGCGGCACCAGGTCCAGCTGTTGCTCGCCGCCCAGTCGGCCCAGCTCGTCGATCGGCTCGCCCAGGCCGTTGACCATGCGGCCCAGCCAGGACGGACCGATCTGCAAGCTGGCGCGCTCGGGCGTGGGCAGCACGCGCGCGCCGGTGGTCATGCCAACCGCTTTCTTGAACGGCATCAGGAACGATAATTTGTCGCGAAAACCCACCACTTGCGCTTCCAGCCACTGACCATCCACGGTTTCGATCTGGCAACGCTGACCGGTGTGCATCTGGCAGCCGGCGCTTTCCAGCAGCAAGCCGGAGGCGCCCACCAGGCGTCCGGTCGGCGTGGCCAGGGGCACGGCGCCGATTTCGAGGGTGCGCAGGGTGTCGGCGATCACGTTTCGACTCCCTCGTCGGCGTGTTCGGCGGCCAGTTGCAAGTGGCTGCTGACCTGTTCCATGCAAGCGGCCAGGCGCTGATGGCAACCGGCGTCGACCTCGTTATCGCCGGCCTTGATACGGCATTCGCCGGCGTCCAGGCGGGCGTCGGCGATCAGGTTCCAGCGCTTGGCGCGCTTGGGGTCCAGTTCGCTGATCCGTTTTAATTCCTCGGGATTTAAAAACACGTCCACTTCCTCGCGGGTGGGCGGCATCGAGGCCAGGGTTTCATCGACCAGGGCCAGCAGCTGGACCGGTTGCAACGCCAGCTCGGCGCGGATCACCTGGCGCGCCACCTTGGCCACCAGGTCCACCACTTCCTTGCGCTGGGCGGCGCGGTAATCGGCGCGCACCTGGCGCAAGTGCTTGAGGATGGCGTCCACCGGGCGCGCCAGCTTGTCGAAGGTGAGCAAGGTTTCCTTGCGCCCTTCCTCGCGTCCGTGCAGCACGCCGTCGCTATGGCCCTGGTCGAAGCCGTCCTGCTGGCCGCGCGCCAGGCCCAGCTCGTAGCCGTCGCGCTGGCCCTGCTCGAAGCCTTGCGAGACCGACGCTTGCCAATTGCCACCGCCATCGTCGCCATGCTGGCTCGAGGCGATCAGCTGCGACAGAGGGGGGAAGCGGTAAGGGCGGAAGGGTTTCATTCGACCACCGTTTCGGCAAATAGCTGGATTTCGATCTCGCCGGCGTCGGCCAAGCCTTTGACGGTGACCATGATTTCCTGCCGGGTTTGCTCAATGCGGCTCAGCGGCACCGGGCCGGAGCGGCGCATCATGTCTTCGAAGCTTTGGGCTTGGCGGCGCGGCATGGTTTTCAAGATGGCGTCGCGCACGGCCGGCTCGGCGCCCTTGAGCGCGATGGCCCATTGTTCGAGCGGCACATCCTCCAGGATGCGGCCGATCGCCACGTCGCTCTGGCGCGACAAAATGAAAAAATCGTACATCGACATTTCGATCTCGGCCACCACCTCCGGGTCGTGCGCGCGCAGCAGCTCGACCATGGTGGCGCGGTCGCCCGGCAGCCGGTTCAAGATTTCGGCCACCTGGCGGATGCCTTCGACGCTGGTGCTTTGCATGTCGAGCGTGCCCAGGCAGCGGCCCACCAGTTCGTCCAGTTCGACCAGCAATTCGCGGTCGATCTCGTCCAGCCGGGCCAGGTTCAGCAGCACCAGGTCGCGCCCCTCGAGCGGCAGCGCGTCCAGGATCTGGCCGGCCAGCGCGGGCGGCAGGAAGGCCAGAAACACCGCTTGCATTTGTACATGTTCGTTGGCGATGTATTCGGCCAGCCACTTGGGCGAGGCCCATTGCAGGCGCGCCATCTTGGGGCGGATGGCGTCGCCGTAGATGCTGTTGAGCACGCTATTGGCGATATCGCTGCCCAGCGCCATGTCCAGCGAGCGCTTGAGGTAGCTGCGCGAGGCGCCATGCACCCCGCTTTGCTGGCGATAATCGTCGAAAAAGGTTTGCATCGCCACCTTGACCGATTCGACCTTGATGCCGCTCATGCGCGACATCACTTGCGTCACTTCCAGCAATTCCTCGCGCGACAGGCAGCGCAGCACGGCGGCGGCCGGCTCCTCGCCTATGCTCAGCAGCACGATGGCGGCTTGCTCGACCGGCGTCAAGCCGCCTTCCGGGTGGGCGCCCTCGTTCGGGTTAGTGAGTTCGGCCATTTTTCTGCATCCATTGTTTGACGACTTCGGCGACCCGTTCGGGTTCCTTTTCGGCCAACACCTTGAGGTGATCGACCATCACATCGACGGCCGAACCGGCCGGCGGCAAATCGTAGTTTTCCAGCAGCGGCACCACCGGCATGCGGGCCGCCAGCGGGGCCGCGCCCGGCAAGGCCGGCGCGTGGCCGGGGCCGTGGGCGGCGCCGGACGCGCCATTGCCGGCCGGGTGCGCGGTGGCGTGGGCGCCGGCATGGGCCAGGCGGGGGTCGCCCTGGCGCATGCCGGCGGCGGCCGGGTCGGGCGTCAAGCTCAGGGTCAGCAGGCGCAGCAGCGGGCGCACGATCAGGAAAAAGCCCAGCACGGCGGCCCCCAGGTAGAGCAGCTTGCCGCTGGCGTCGACCACGGTGTCGCGTTCTTGCCACCATTGGGTGGGCGCCAGCTTGGGTGGAAAGGTCAAGGCCGACACGCTCAGGTTGTCGCCCCGCGCGCTGTCGATGCCCAGCCCGCTGCGCAGCATTTTTTCGATATTGCCCAGTTCGGCCGCGCTCCAGCCGTTCTTGGCCACCGGCGCCGCCGCGCTGTTGAGCACCACCGCCACGCTCAGTTTTTGCAAGCGGCCGCGGCTGCGCTTGATCTGGGTGATGCTGCGGTCGTAAGCGTATTGGCGCGAGGTGGCGTTTTTGCGCGCGCTGCCATCGTTGGCGGCGGCCGCTTCGCCCGGTTTGCCGGCCTCGGCGGGCGAGGGGGTCGGCACCGCCGCCACCGGCGGCCGGTTGCTCAAGGTGCCGGGCACGCCCATCGCCACCCGGTTGCGGTCTTGCTCTTCGCGCATCGCTTCGCTGGTCACCTTGGGCGTCTCGCCGTATTTTTCCACCGTCTCGTCGACCCGGTCGTTGTCCACCGCGGCCGTCACGCTGAGCTTGAAGTTGTCGTCGCCGATAACCGGTCCCAGCAACTCGCGCACATTGCGCCGTATCTCGTCTTGAATGTGTTTGGCGTTGTCGTTGCCGGCGCCGCTGCCGTCAAAACCGTCCGTCAAATCCAGGTGGGCCGACAAGTAGTTGCCGGCCTGGTCGATCAGGCTGACCCGGGCCGGCGCCAGGCTGGCCACGCTGCCCGAGACCAGGTTGACGATGGCGGCGACCTGTTCCGGGCCCAGGTTGCGGCCCGGCTTGACGGCCACCACCACCGAGGCCGACGACTTGTCGCCGTCGCTCGAGACGAAAGAGGTCGATTTGGCCACCGACAAATGGACCCGGGCCGAGGCGATCGCGTCCAGGCTCATGATCGACTGCGCCAGCTCGCCCTCCAGGCCGCGCCGGAAGCGCACGTCTTGCACGAATTGGCTCACGCCCAGCGGATCGTTCTTGTCCATCAATTCCAGGCCGGCCGGCAATTGGGCCGTCACGCCCTTGGCCGCCAGCAGCATGCGCACCCGGCCCAGGCTGGCTTCCGGAACCAGCACCTGGCCACTGTCGGGATGCAAGCGGTACGGGATGTGCTCGGCGTCCAGGGTGCTCATCATGTCGGTCACGGCCACTTTTTCACGCGCGCCAAAGACCGCCTTGTACGACGATTGGTCATGCCAAAAGTACATTAACACCAGCGCCGTCACGCCGACCGCCAGCATCAGCAAGGGCAGTAGCGTCTTGAGCAGCGCCGGCGAGGGAGCGGACAGGGCGCCGGGGCGCCAGCGGGAAAAGGCGGACTTCAGGTCGGTGATCACGTCATGTGCTTTCGCTGGTGCAAACGGGTGGGGGCGGCGTGGCTTACAGCGGCAATTTGATCAGCTCATCCATCGCGCCCATCACTTTGTTGCGCACCTGCATCAGCATCGAAAAGGACAGGCTCGCTTGCTGGCTGGCCAGCATGGCGCCGATCAAGTCGTCGCTCTGGCCGCTGTCCACCTCGCTCATCAGCTGGGCGGCGTCGCGGTCGGCCAGATTGACCATGCCCAGCGCGTCTTGCATGCTGTCAATGAAGGAAACCCGGTCGCGGGATGGCGGGCCGGATTGGACGGCGGGCGCGACGGCGACCTCGGCCAGCGCCTGCGCGTCGTTGCGCAACATTGCCAGATCGGCCCGCACCAAACCCGCCAATTCGATCGCCATAATGTTCTCCGCTAATGCGGCCGGGGCCGCGTATGTGGTGACAGTGGCCAGTGCCGCGCCGCTTTCATATTAGGAAATAAATCGCGGCGCCGCTTGAAAAAAACGCCGTTATTCTGTTGGTCGCCGGTAATAGAAGCGGGTCGATAGACCGATAAACCAGGCGCTACCGAACCAATATTTTTACATAGTTATTGCTCGCGAAAAATCCGATTCGTGCATCTGATGTTTCCCTGCAACAAAAAAATCAAGCGGTGAAAGTGTCACGAAAAGAAAAGGAAAACGACTTTAAAATCAGTCAACTAAGTGACAATGTCACAAAATGACTCCTTGAAAATATAATCTGTTTGATTATGTGCAAGGTTGTAAAAAGGTTTAAGCCATCAAACCCGAAGCGTGGTTTTTGGTATTGATGTAATGCAATATGTGCCCGTTCATTTCAGGTTTACTAGCGAATTACTCTTACTTTAAGTTACGATTGCCACACGGGCTGTTTCTAAATCAAAGCATGCGCAGGTATTCGCGTTTGAATTGTTTTTCCCGTTGTAACATTTTATGATGCGTTAGCGATTGCGACCGGAGCCGAGCACCATGACCCAGATGATCAAGCCGGCCGATGCTGCCTCTCTCCAAGTGCTCGATCCCTGCCTGCTGGGACGGCCCGTGCACTTGTTGCCCAGGTTTGCCGCCCAGCTGCGCGAAGACTTGACGCTGGCGCTGCGCCAGCCCATGAACCGGCGCTACTGGGGCCCGTTCCAGATCGCCTCGGTGGCCTTCGCCCGGGTCGACGGCAGCGAGGAACCGGGCCGCTGGCTCCAGTTTTCGGTGACGCCCGGCCACGTCGGCTTCGCCCTGCAACGCAGCATGCTGTTGTGCGTGCTCAACTACCGTTACGGACGCAGCGGCGCCAAGCCCGGCCCCGCGCCCGACCCTGCCACGGTGCGGGTCACGGCCACCGAGGAAAGGCTCTCTGTTGTATTGGGACAACAGCTAGCCGCCACCCTGGCCATGCGCGTGCGCGCCAATCTGGCCAACTTGAGCAAGGGCGGCGCCGGCCCGATCGCCGATCTCAAGGCTTTGCCCGGGGTGGTGCCGGCGCGCGGCAGCTGGGTGATCGCCGTCACGCTCGAGGCCGGCGGCGGTGGCGAGGAGGGCGCCGCCCGCGAGACCGGCAAGTTCTGGTTTTCGCTCGACAAGGCGGTCATGGCCGATGTGCTGCACGGCTTGCTGCCGGAACGGGTGCAGACCAAAAAGTCGGCCGCCAACGCGCGCCCCCTCGCTTCCCGCCTGCAAGTGACGCTGGAGGGCCGCATGGTGAGCCAGGAAGTGGCGCTGGGCACCTTGTTCGACTTGCGGGTCGGCGATGTGATACCGATCAGTTTGAGCAGGACCGACGTCTTGCTGGCCGAATCGCGCCTGTTTACGGCGGCCGTGTCCGAGCATAAGGGCAAGCTCTGCCTCACCTCTTTCGAAGATGCCGATTAAAGATGAATATGAACGATAGCAAGCCAGCCGACGCCATGCTCGACGACCTGTCGGACGATATGATCATCGACCAGGTCAGCGACGTGAGCGACTTGACCAGCCCGCGCACCCGGCGCGACCTGCCCCAGATGATGCGCAAGATACCGGTCACCCTGACGCTGGAGGTGGGTTCGGCCCGGATTTCGCTGCAAGACTTGATGGCGATCGGGCCCGACAGCGTGATCGAGCTCGACATGCTGGCCGGCGAGCCGCTCACCATCAAGGTCAACGGCACCCCGATCGGGCGCGCCGAGGTGGTGGTGGCGGGTGAAAATTACGGTTTGAAGGTAATCGACCTGGACGGCCTCAATCTCGACATGATGACCGCATGAGGCCAGCCGGTGCTTGCCGCGGCGGGCGCGCCGGCGTTCGCTTGGGCGTGGGCTGCGCCCTGGGCCTGGCGCTCTTGCTGCTGCCGCTAAGCTACGGCGGGGCGGCCGCAGCGGTCGATTTGTTGGGTTCCATCGTGCCGGGCGCCAAAACCGAGCTGACGGTGAAAACCCAGATCCTGCTCATCATGACCTTGCTCGGGCTGCTGCCCGTGATGGTCATGATGATGACCAGCTTTACCCGCTTCGTGATCGTGCTCTCGCTGCTGCGCCAGGCGCTGGGCTTGCAGCAGGGCTTGCCGAACCGCATCGTCACCGGCGTGGCCCTGATTCTCACCTTGCTGGTGATGCGCCCGATCGGCGACCAGGTCTGGAACGACGCCTTCGTGCCCTACGACCAGGACAAGATCGGCCTGGAACAAGCCTTGAAGATCGCCGCCGTGCCCGTCTCTCGCTTCATGCTGGCCCAGACCAGCAAGGCCGCCCTGACCCAGATCGCCCATCTGGCGGGCGAACCGGCCGCCACCCGGCCCCAGGACCATGCCTTCACCGTGAAGCTGGCCGCTTTCGTGCTGAGCGAATTGAAAACGGCGTTCCAGATCGGCTGCATGCTGTTCATTCCATTCTTGATCATCGACCTGGTGGTGTCGTCGGTGCTGATGGCGATGGGCATGATGATGCTCTCGCCGCTGGTCATCTCGCTGCCCTTCAAGCTGCTGCTGTTCGTGCTGGTGGACGGTTGGACCCTGACCGTCAACACCCTCGTCACCAGTGTCCAGGCGTTCTGATGCTGACCCCCGATATCGCCGTCGACCTGGTCTCCGAGTCGCTCCACATCGTGATGGTGATGGTGCTGGTGCTGGTGGTGCCGGGCTTGGTCACCGGTTTACTGGTGGCGCTGTTTCAGGCCGCCACCCAGATCAACGAACAAACCCTCAGTTTTTTGCCGCGTTTGCTGGTCACCCTGCTGGCCGTGATCCTGGCCGGACGCTGGATGGCCGCCTACCTGATGGATTTTTGCGTCTCCATTTTCCAGCGCGCGGCCACTTTGGTCGGCTAGCGGGCGCACCCGGCCGCACGGTGTGTGAGGCCTACACAATGGAGCATGGGATTGATCGATGGAAACGCTCGTTAACCAGTTGCCCCACCTGCTGTCGGCCCTGTGGTGGCCGTTTTGCCGGGTCTTGGCCATGCTCAGCGCCGCCCCGGTGGTGGGCGAGGTGCTGGTGCCGGTGCCGGTGCGGGTGTTGCTGTCGCTGGTGCTGGCCGTGTTGATGCTGCCGCTCACCGAGGGCGGCCCCGTGATCGACCCGTTTTCCCTGCACGGGGTCACCGCCACGGTGGAGCAAGCCGTGATCGGTGGCGTGCTGGGCTTGGCGTTTCATTTCAGCATGTCCGTGGTCGCCGTGCTGGGTTACTTGGTGTCGAGCCAGATGGGGTTTTCGATGGCGGTGATGAACGACCCCATGAACGGCACCTCGTCGGACGTGGTCTCGGGTTTGCTGTCCATTCTCAGCATCATGGTGTTTTTCGCCATCGACGCCCACCTGGTGCTGGCCGGGGTGATCGGCGCCAGCTTCCGCGCCTGGCCGCTGGGCGGCGGCTACGGCCCGCTGCTGCTGCAAACGGTGGCCTATAACGCGGCCTGGATCTTCGCCGCCGCCATGTTGCTGGCCATCCCCATCGTGTTTTCCACCCTGGTGGTGCAGCTTGGCTTCGGTTTTCTGAACCGGGTGGCGCCGTCGCTGAACCTGTTCGCCCTGGGTTTTTCCGTGATCACCCTGTTCGGCATCTTGATGCTGGTGCAAGTGGTGCGTTTCATTCCCGAGCATTACATCGGCATGAGCAACCAGGTGCTGGAAATGCTGCGCCAGCAGATGCGGATGGCCCATGGCTGAATCGAGCAGCGGCGACAAGACCGAAAAGGCGTCCCAGCAAAAGCTGAAAAAGTCGCGCCAGGAAGGGCAGGTGGTGCGCTCGCGCGACCTGGCCACCGCGCTGGGCATCCTGGTCAGCCTGAAATTGTTCGTCTGGCTGCTGCCGGCCTATCTGCTCGACTTTCGCCGCCTGTTCGGCATGGTGTATTTGCCGCTCGATGGCAATGGCGACATCGATAACGCCCTCTCGACCGTGTTTACCAGCGCCTTGGCCCTGCTCATCAAGATGGTGCTGCCCCTGTTTGTGGTGCCGCTGGCGGTGGTACTGGGCGGCATGGTGCCGGGCGGCTGGGTGATCAGCACCAGCCACTGGCAACCGAAATTCGAACGCCTCAGCCCGGCCAAAAATCTGGGCCGGCTGGTCTCGCCCAAGCATGGCTTCGAGGTGGTCACCTCGCTGGCCAAGGCCGGCGTGCTGGGCGCGGTGCTGGTGCATGTGGGCCGCTCGGGCGTGCGCGCCTATACCGGCTTGCAGCGCCTGTCCTTGCAAGACGCCATGCTGGAGGGCGCCGCCATGATGCTCGACGGCTTGATGGCGATGGTGGCCGTGTTCGTCATCTTCGCGGTGATCGACGTGCCGGCCCAAGCTTTCTTTTTTGCCCGCAACCAGCGCATGAGCAAGCAGGATTTGAAGGAAGAGCACAAAACCAGCGAGGGCCGGCCCGAGGTGCGCCAGCGCATTCGCCAGCTTCAGCACCAGATGGCGCGCCGCAGCGTGCGCAAGACCGTGCCCACGGCCGACGTGGTGATCGTCAATCCCGAGCATTACGCGGTGGCCCTGAAATACGACGAACACCGGGCCGAGGCGCCGTTCGTGGTGGCCAAGGGGATCGACGAGATGGCGCTCTACATCCGCCGCGTGGCCGAAGAGCACGGGGTCGAAACGCTGGTGCTGGCGCCCCTGGCGCGCGCCATCTATCACACCAGCCAGGTGCATCAGCAAATTCCGGCCCAGTTGTACCAGGCCGTGTCGCAAGTACTCAATTATGTGTTGCAGTTAAAAGCTTTCCGCACCGGACGGCGCACCGCGTCGCCGCCGTTTCTTAACGAGGTGGCGGTGCCGCCTCATCTCAGCGAGGTCGCACCGTCATGAATTTCCTGAACCGGGTGGTCACCGAGCTGCGCCGGCACAAGTTCGCCACGCCGCTGTTCCTGCTGGTGATTTTGGCGATGATCATCTTGCCGCTGCCGCCGGTGCTGCTGGACGTACTGTTTACCTTCAATATCGTGCTGGCCCTGATCGTGATCCTGGTCAGCGTCTCGGCCCGGCGTCCGCTCGACTTCTCGGTGTTTCCAACCGTGATTTTGGCCACCACCATGATGCGCCTGACCCTGAACGTGGCCTCGACCCGGGTGGTGCTGCTGCACGGCCATCAGGGCACCAACGCGGCCGGGCAGGTGATCGAAGCGTTCGGCAACGTCGTCATCGGCGGCAACTTCGTGGTCGGCCTGGTGGTGTTCGTGATCTTGATGATCATTAACTTCGCGGTGGTGACCAAGGGCGCCGAGCGGATCTCGGAAGTGTCGGCCCGCTTCACCCTGGATGCCTTGCCGGGTAAACAAATGGCGATCGACGCCGACTTGAACGCCGGCTTGATCAACCAGGAAAAGGCCCAGGCGCGCCGGCTCGACGTGGCGGCCGAAGCCGATTTCTACGGCGCCATGGACGGCGCCTCCAAGTTCGTGCGCGGCGACGCCGTGGCCAGCATCCTGATTTTGATCATCAATATGGTGGGCGGCGTGGCGATCGGCTCGCTGATGCACGACCTGTCGTTTGGCGACGCCTTCCGCCAGTACGCGCTGCTCACCATCGGCGACGGCCTGGTGGCCCAGATTCCGGCCCTACTGCTGTCGGCTGCGGCCGCCATTCTGGTGACCCGCATCAGCGATTCGGGCGACTTCGAGCAGCAAGTGGCCAGCCAGGTGCTGACCTCGCCGACCGTGATCTTCAGCGCCTCCGGCATGATGGTGGCGTTGGCCTTGATTCCCGGCATGCCATGGCTGATGTTCATGACGTTTGCGGCCGTGCTGGCGTTCGTGGCGTGGCGCTTGACCAAACAGATCAAGGCGCCCGACCAGGCCAATCTGGCCGCCATCGAGGCGGCGCTGCGCGAGGAGCGGGCGCCCGATCTGGAATGGCAAAACTTGCCGGCGGTGCAGCCGCTGTCCGTGGCGCTGGGCTATAAACTGGTCGCCATGATCGACAAGGCCCATGGCGAGCCGCTTAACAAACGCATCAAGGGCGTGCGCCAGAGCCTGAGCGAATCGATGGGGCTGCTACTGCCGCCGATCTGGGTGCGCGACGACCTGTCGCTCAAGCCGTCTCAGTACGCCATCATGCTAAGCGGCAACGTGGTGGCGCTGGCCGAGGTGGTGCCGGAGCACCTGATGGCGATCCCGTCGCCCACCGTGTACGGTCAAATCGACGGCATTCCCGGCATCGAACCAGCTTACGGCATGCCGGTGACCTGGATCGCGCCGGACCAAAAGTCGCACGCGCTGGGCCTGGGCTACCAAGTGATCGAGGCGCCCAGCGCGATCGCCACCCACGTGTCGAAAACGGTGCGCGAATACTTGCCCGAATTGTTCCGCCATGAAGACGTGCCGGCCTTGCTGGAACGCTTGACGGCGCTCTCGCCCAAGCTGGCCGGCGCGCTCGACAAGGCGCTCACCCACACCCAACTGCTGCGCGTGTTCCGGGTCTTGCTGGCCGAAAGCGTGTCACTGAAGGATATCGTGCCGATCGCCACCACCTTGCTCGACAGCGCGGAGAGCACCAAGGACCCGATTTTGCTGGCGGCCGAGGTACGCTGCGCGCTGCGGCGCCAGATCGTGGCCGGCCTGTTCGGCCAAAAGATGGAAATGCTGGCGTTCAACCTGGGCGGCGAGCTGGAAAACATGCTGCTCGGTTCGCTGAACCAGGCCCGCCAGAGTGGCAAGGTAGTGTTGGACAATTATCCGATCGACCCGCATCTGCTGTCCCAGCTGCAAGTGAATATGCCGGTCGCGCGTGAGCAGATGAAGCAGCAAGCCACGCCGCCGCTGCTGCTGGTGCTGCCGCAGATCCGGCCGCTGCTGGCGCGCTACGCCCGGCTGTTCGCGCCGGGTCTGCATGTGCTGTCGTATAACGAAATTCCCGAAAACCGGGAAGTGAGCATCATCGGCACGGTCGGTTGAGGGCGGGTCGGGCTTACAAGCGGTCGGCCCGGATCACCATGGGGGCGATGAACAGCACCTTGCGTAACTGGCGCTCCGGCCCATGCGCTTGCATGCGGAAATGCCCGCGCCGCCAGTGGGGCGCGACTTCGTGCGGTGTACCGTGCTCGACGGTTGCCATAGGTGGTCCCAGCAGCACGCGATCATATAGTTTGCCGAGTTGACGCTGCAATTTGGCCGCTTTTTTGGGGCCGAGGCCACGCAATTGCGCCAAGGCCGCCGTATGGGGTTGTTCTTCCTGGAGCTGCGCCTGCTGCACACGTAAATACAAAAACACCTTGACGCAGAGCTGGGCGACCGACCGATGGTGGCGCACGATATCGGCATCAACGCCGACACACAGGCGTTGTATGGCGGCGGTCAGCGGCATTTGTTCATCTTCGCATATCATTTCTATCGCCCCCACAGCCGTTAGCGGGCGTCCCTCGAAAACGAACACGGGCAACAGTGTAATCGCCCGCCTACCTGTTGTGTAAGACTCCATCACATACACGCCTTTCACATGATCGAACACCGCTTGATCCGTTGTGAATGACTGCACGGCTTGCCGTAACTCGGGACCAAAACTGATGTAGCAAGCCGGCACGGGCGGGCGCAGCAAATCGAATGGAATATCGTCACCCAGATCGGACCGCACCAGCCATTGCTCCAGCGCTGGCGTTAATTCAAATAGCGTATGCTTGCAGCGCCAGTACATGAGTTGGGCGGCGATGCTGTTCGTCAGTACGTCCAGATCACGCGGATCGGACGACAGGGTAACGTGGCCCAGCCGGTAGGCCGGGTCGAGCGACATGGCGCGCCCCACCATGAAGGAATTATCCGTGAAACGCCGTTCATGGTCGGACAGCATGGCGTCGAGCCGGTGCTCGCGCTGCACATCCCACCGTAGCCAGGCTTGCACCAGGCCGGTATTGCGGGCGTGTACCGGATGCGGCACGCTACTGTCCAAGCCGGCGTCACGCACGGCGACGAAAAACGCCAGAGAAGAGGGAGAAACGCCCGGTATCACCGGCAATTTTTTCGGCGCATGCGGGGGAATCGGATCGGGCATGGTGGAGCTTTCTAAAAAAACATGGTGCCGTAAAACACACATGGCTAAGACGTTGCATGCATACCCGTTGTTCCGTGACCCGCTATGCTCTGATAGCAAGATGGACATGCAAGGTGCCGTGAATCGCAGCACGATTCACGGCAAAGGTGGCAGTCCTAGCTCTTTGAGAAATGCGTTGTGTTTGTATCGCGCCGATTCGATGTCTTTCTCCAGGCTCATTAATTCGGCATTCACCGCTTGTAGATCGATTTCCTTCTCCGCAGTTGCTGTACTGATGTAGCGCGAGATATTCAGGTTGTATCCCTCCTGCGCGATTCGCTCCATAGGGACGCGTTTTGAATAGCGTTCTTCGTCCTTCCGAAACTGGTAAGTATCGATGATCTTGGCGATATGACCCGGCGTCAGGCGGTTTTGACGCTTATTCTTCTCGAAGTGCTCTGCGGCGTTGATAAACAGTACGTCGTCGGGCTTCTTGCACTTCTTGAGCACGAGAATGCAAACCGGGATGCCGGTGGAGTAGAACAAATTGGCAGGCAGGCCGATGACGGTATCGATGTGGCCGTCCTTGAGCAGCTTGGTGCGAATACGTTCCTCCGCGCCACCACGGAACAGAACGCCGTGCGGCAGGATGATGGCCATTACGCCTTCTTCTTTCAGGAAATGAAAGCCGTGCAGAAGGAAGGCAAAATCGGCGGCGGACTTGGGGGCCATGCCGTGGTTTTTGAAACGCACGTCATCGCCCATCGCATCGGTAGGGTCCCAGCGGTAACTGAAGGGCGGATTGGCGACGATGGCGTCAAACTGCGGCTTCCTGGCGGGGTTAAGTTCGCGCAGTATGTCCCAGTCGTTGGTCAGGGTGTCGCCGTGGTAAATCTCGAACTCCGAATCCTTCACCCCGTGCAGCAGCATGTTCATACGGGCGAGATTATAGGTGGTGACGTTCTTTTCCTGTCCGTAAATCTTACCAATGCCATCCGACCCCATGCGCTTGCGCACGTTTAGAAGCAGGGAGCCGGAGCCGCAGGCGAAGTCCAGCACCTTTTCCAGCCGCCGCTTCTTGCCGGTGGGCGGTTCCTGGCTGTCGAGCGTGACGATGGCGGACAGGATATCGGAAATCTGCTGCGGGGTGTAGAACTCGCCGGCCTTTTTGCCGGAGCCGGCCGCGAACTGGCCGATCAGGTATTCATAGGCATCGCCCAGAGAGTCAATATCGGTGGAGAACTCGGCCAAACCTTCTGCGAGCTTTTGGATGATGATGCAGAGTTTGGCGTTACGGTCGGCATAGGTCTTACCTAACTTATGGGAGGTCAGGTCGATCTCGGAAAATAGCCCTTGAAAGACGCTTTGAAAAGACTCGTTTTCGATGTAATTGAAGCCCGCTTCCAGGGCGTCGAGCAATTCTCCGTCTTGCCGTCTGGCCATATAGGCAATGCTGGTCCAGAGGTATGTCGGTTTGATGACGTAATGTACCTTGCGCCGCATCTGCTTTTCAAACTCGGCGACATCGTCGGGATTGTTCTCATACCAGAGCGCGAGCGGCACGCGGCGGACGTCGCTTTCCAACTTGGGATAGTCCGCGCCCAATTCGCGTTGCGCCGCCGCCTCGTAATTGTCCGAGAGGTAGCGCAAAAATAAGAAGGATAGCATATAGTCGCGGAAATCGTCAGCGTCCATTGCGCCACGCAATTGGTCGGCGATGTTCCAGAGGGTATTACCCAGTTGTTTTTGGTTTTGGTCGGTCATATTATAGGTGCGGATGTTGCCGGTAAGGCTGGTACAGGTGTGGGAGATGGCGTTTCATTGAGCAGCGCTGGCAGCTCGAACTGATTTTTAGCAAGAAAAGCGGAAAGTATGTTGCGGAAGAGTTGCTTGTTGTCTTCCAACATTTCCGCCGGTTCGTAAAGTGAATATCTCCCGTGACTAAGCAAATTCAGCGCGCGGGAATACAGGGCTTCGTCCTCCACACCTTCGATACAAGCTGAGAAATCCTTCTTGCCCAAAAAAGTGGCGGTCTTCTCCAAAATGCTACGCAGCATATTGAAGTGATAGGTGTAGAGCGCGCCGGAATCGGCCGCCTTGCGAATCTCGCTGAGCATGGCGACGTGGTGAAAGAATGGAGTGTCGTCGGTCGCGCGTAGCGTCAACTCCTCGCCACGATTAGGACGGTGTAGAAAATAACGCTTGGTTTTCGAGGCTTTCAATTCGTTGCAAACGACGTTGAAAAACAAGGCATGGTGCGAGGAAACCACTACCTTGATTCGGTTCTTGGCCTTGCGCAGTAGCTTGGCCAAATCGCTGGCCACGGCGATGGCGTTGTTGTCGTCCAGGGAGGAAATCGGGTCGTCGATGTAGAAGAATTTTACCCACTCATAAGAGGGATCCCCGTCGATCACGCGTTCGCAGATCGCCATGAAGAGGCACCAGACAAAAATGTTTTCTTCCCCCCGTGACACCTTGATGTGTTCGGAATCCCCCTTGCTGAACGAAATAGTCCAATTGGTGTAGTCAATGTCAAAACCGAAGTCGGCATAGCGACCAAGATAGGATTGGATGTTTTCCTCGAGCGCCAGTTCCTTGACTCCTAAAAAGAAGCGTGAAGCCGAATTAAAACGATAAACGCGTTTGCTATCGCCCTTGAGATCGTTGTCCCAGGAGAAGAGGTCTTCGGTATAGGCGTTGAAGTAAAGGGTGTCTGGATTGCCTGCGTTTTGGGTCTTCCCGGCAGCCTTGAATTCCATTGAGAGACGCGTCTTGCCGGTACCGTTGTAGGCATAGAGCAAAACGAAATCATAGCCACCGCTGTGAAAGTCGTCGCGGATTCGTGCGACCACATGATGGAAAGAATGGAAACGATGAATCGTTGGCTCATTACTCATGCTTCGCCTTAGTGAAAGATGGGAAAAGCTGCTGCATTAGCCCTTTCTTGTGGGTGCTGAGTACGGCAAGTTTTTGAGTGCGGGCAGCGATGAGGTTGTCGAGGGAGGTGAGACATTCAGCTATACGCAGTTGTTCGGCTTCTTGATTTGGAATAACAATGGGAAGTTTATCCAAAACATCTACTGATAAACCGGGTTGAGCTTGGCCGGTAGCATATTGATTGAGATTTAGGAAATCAAGCAGATAAACGACCCAGTCCACGGCAATTCCATTTTCTGGCGTTACGACAACTGCGTGTTCAGTAGCGTGAAACTTCCCTAGCCCAAGCCTGACGTTGCCGCAGAGTGCGCCTTGTCGTCCGATTAGCGGATACTTTCCAGAGTGAGTAAAAGTTGTTGTGTAACCCCGCAGGCCGTTTCCGCCATAACACGGAAACAAACCTTCAGCGTTATGCATTCGTATTTCCGATGCCGGCACGAATTTGCCCGCCTGCATGCTACAGACAGCACCCAATTTCTCTTCCTTCCACGCCTCGATACTTTGAAATTTAGGAAAACGAAGGCTTGGTAAGCTTCCGCCTTCGCAGGGGAAAAGCTGCTGCATCAGCGCTTTTTTATGGGTCTTGAGCGTATCCAGTTTTCGGGTTTCGGCGGCTATCAGCTCGTCCACGGCGCTCAGGCAATCGGCGATTTTTTGTTGTTCTTCTGGCGAAGCAACTGGTACGGGCATTGCGATGAAATCATCGCTTGAAATAACCATTCTGTCGTGGCGCGCGCCGGTGCTAGATGCCTGCCGCATGTAAGCGTGCCAGCCCGTTGTCTTGAAATAGTGGGCGTAAAAATCGTTATTGCGATCTTTGAACTTAAAGATGGTATAAAGCGGGGACATAACCCCGGTAGCAACGTTGTTCCTTGAGATAGGGCCGACTGGAGCTGTCGTAGAGATACGCGGGTTGTAAACGTAGTCCCCTAATTCGATGACAGAGTAGCCATCTAATTTTCCTTGCGTAGCGATGTCTTTATCAAAATAATCACGTTGATCCAGCACTCCAAATTCGGCAGAGTTTGTCAAAACACGGACAATTTTCTCGTCACGGTTTTTTTGCTTACCGCGCACTGCTAAATGATTGAGTGGAATCGCTTTCCACCCCTCTGCCTCTCTAAACTCTGGAAAGCGCAGCTTAGGCTTCAACTTGGTTTTGACGTCCTGCTTTATGATCGATTCTATTGCCCTTTTACTCATACGCGTTAAGCCCTGAAATATCGCGACCTTGAGCGCGTTTGCGCAGTAGCGGGGTGAGTTCGTCCATGAGGGCAAGTTCCTTTTGGGTACGGGCTTTCCAACCCAGGTTGAGCGGCGCCATGAGATCGCCCAATTGCTCGCCATCGAAAATCATGCGGTGGAGGATGCCTTCCACGAAATTTTCCAGCGCGGTGGCGTCGAGGCCATGGCGCCGAGCGAGGTCATCGAGTTCGCGCGACTGCTTCTCGTCTTTGAAGCGCTGGTAGCCCTCGCTGATTGACTTTACGCTAAGCGCTTCGCCCGTCTTCAGGATGGCGATGTAAGCGCCGATATCCTCCCGTTCGCCCATGAACTTGGCATCGGACAGAATCACGCCGACGAGCTGTTCGCGGCTCATCGTTTGCTTGCCCGGCGCCTGCTCGGTAAAGCGGGCGATGAGGCCCATGATGTAATCGTAATCAATGACGGCGGAGGCGAAAAGAACGAACTCGAAATCCAACTGGTCCACGTCCGGGCTAGGCTCGCGGCCCCCTTTGGCCTGCTGAGCTTGCTGATTTTTTAAGCGCTGGGCGGTCTCCAAATATGCGCCACGAAAGCCGAGCAGGTTTTGCTTTGGCAGGATTTGCTCGATGGTGACAGCGTTATCGTCGGAGAGATCGGTGTATTGGTCGAGCTGAGTCTTAAGCCGCTGTACTTCCTTGAAGTGCTTGATGAAGGCGGCGCGGGCGTCGTCGCCCTTGAGATTGGGCACGGCCTCCGGCGCGCAGCTGAGGCCCTGGGATGTCATGAAGGCGTCCAGCTTTTGCACCGCGTCTTGCAATTTCTCGATGACCACCGGGGCTTTGTCCACGAGCCAGATTTCGCGGGCTTTAGGTCCGGCATTTTCTCCCGAGAAGAGCGTGATAGCGGCATCGACGGCATCTTTCTGCTGGCGGAAGTCGAGAATATTACCGTAGGGCTTTGTGCCGTTGAGCACGCGGTTGGTGCGCGAGAAGGCCTGGATCAAGCCGTGATGCTTGAGGTTCTTGTCCACATAGAGCGTGTTCAGGTATTTGGAATCGAAGCCGGTGAGGAGCATGTCCACCACGATGGTGATGTCGATTTTCTGCGCATGCGGGTAGTCGGCGTTGGGCCACTGCTGATCCTTGATGCGCTTTTGTACATCCTGATAGTAGAGATCGAACTCGCCTACGGTGTGATTCGAGCCGTAGCGCGTGTTGTAGTCGGCGAGGATGGCCTTGAGGGCGTCTTTCTTCTTCTCGGGTTCGACTTCGTTGTCCTCTTTTTCCTGCGGCAAGTCTTCTTGAATCTGCTGCACGTCCTTGTCGCCCCCGGCGGGCGGAGAGAAGACGCAGGCGATATTCAAGGGCTGGAAGTCGGGATCGGCAGCTTGTAACTCGGTCTGACGAGACGTGAGAAGCGCATGGTATTCGATAGCGTCATTGATCGAGGCGGTGGCTAGCAAAGCGTTGAATCGGCGCTCCCCGGTGGCGGCGTCATGCTTGGTTAGAATGGCGTCAACAATGGCGCGTTTTGCCAGGCTTTCGCCGGGCTTGGGTGCGCCGTTCCCGTCGGGCTTGAAGTAGCCCACATGGAAGCGCAGAACGTTTGCGTCTTCGATGGCGTTGGTGATGGTGTAGGCGTGTAGTTGCTTTTGGAAAAGGTCCTCCGTGGTTTTGAATTGGCCCATTTCGCCCTCAAATTGCTTGGCGGTCGAATTCTCCTCAAAGATGGGAGTGCCGGTGAAGCCGAAGAGCTGCGCTTGCGGGAAGAATTCCTTGATGGCCTTGTGATTTTCGCCGAACTGGGAGCGGTGGCACTCGTCGAAGATGAAAACGATGCGTTTGTCGCGTAGCGGCTCCAATTGCTCTTTGTAACTGGATTTGCCATCCCTTTTTTGCTGCTTGTTGCGCTTGCTGGTTTCATCCAGCGCGAGGCCGAGCTTTTGGATGGTGGTGACGATGACCTTGTCGGCGTAGTCGTCGGAGAGGAGACGACGGACCAGGGTTGCGGTGTTGGTGTTTTCCTCCACGCAGCCTTCTTGGAACTTGTTGAATTCCTCGCGGGTCTGTCGGTCCAAGTCCTTACGGTCCACGACGAAGAGGCATTTCTCGATGTCGGGGTTGTCCTTCAATAGGGTGGAAGCCTTGAAGGAGGTCAGTGTTTTGCCGCTGCCGGTGGTGTGCCAGATGTAGCCGTTGCCGCAGTTCTGATGAATGCATTCCACGATGGCCTTGACCGCGTAGATTTGATAAGGCCGCATCATCATCAACTTCTGCTCGCTGGCGATGAGCACCATGTAGCGGCTGATCATTTGGCCGAGGGTACATTTTACGAGAAAGGCGTCCGCGAAATCATCAAGGTGAGCGATTCTCTTGTTGTCCTCGCTGGCGAACTGATAGATCGGCAGGAAGCGTTCCTCGGTGTTGAAGGCGAAATGGCGCGCGTTATTATTGGAGAAGTAGTAGGTGCTATCACGGTTACTCACAACAAATAGCTGGAGGAAGCAAAGAAGCGTCCGGGTATAACCGTTGCCAGGATCGTTCTTGTAGTCGACGATTTGTTCCATCGCACGGCGCGGATTGATGCCGAGGGTTTTCAGCTCGACCTGTACGACCGGCACCCCATTGATAAGGATGATGACGTCGTAGCGATGGTGGCTGTTGTCGGAATTGACCCGAAGCTGGTTGATGACTTCGAACGTGTTTTTGCACCAGTCCTTGATGTTGACCAAGGTGTAATTGAGCGGCGTGCCATCCTCGCGGGTGAAGCTGTTGCGCTCGCGAAGCATCCGAGCGGCGGTAAAAACGTCGGGGGAAATGATTTCTTCGAGCAGGCGCTTGAACTCGCTTTCCGTGAGGGTGACACGGTTGAGGGTTTCGAAGTTCTTGCGGAAGTTATGCTCCAGCGAGGCCCGGTCCATGATGTCCGGGCGGTAAGAGTATTTAAGCTCTGTTAGTTTGTCGATGAAGCTTTGCTCTATTTTTTGTTCGTTCATTGCCTGTTACTCAATTGCCAAACCAGGTGCGGACGTGCACCAGGAATTGTACCGCATCGTCACGCCCAAACGAGTCACTTGAGCGGGACGATTTCATCGCGATAGGCGTGTTTTTCGTTTTTGGCATGGAAATTTTTGATGGCTCCACAAGTCACAAGACGAACCCCACACATGGCGTTCTATGGATATGAGTTCGCTTCCAGTAGCGATCGGGATTTTCACCTACGAAGCACGCGCCGCGCGCCGTCGGTTGCGCCGCGGCCCGGCCAGTAAGTTAGCGCCACCACCACGCCACCCGCACCGAACTGGATACGAACGCCATCGGCCGAAAGGTTCGTGTATCGTTTAAAAAGAACTACGTCAGCCTGGCGGGCCTCAGCAACGTCGAAGGCGGCTTCGGGCTGTGTGGGGTTATACGGTGGGCAGAATCACGGCGGTCTCAAATGCTCAAAAATCCAAGCCTAAACCCGGCCGCTGCCCGGCACGCTCGACATCAATACCGCCCCGCAACTGGTCTTGTGCCGGATTTCAGGGGAGGATTGTTGGTTGGATTGCATGTCGATATTGCAATTTTTCGTCGCCTAAGAGGGACACAAGACGAGTTTTGGCGCTACGGTGCAATCGACAATTCCAATTTCGGCCGTCTTTGAGGCGCTCTGTTTGAGGTGCGAGAAAAGGGGGCAGGTCGTGCGCCAGCGTCCGGCTAAATAGAATGGTACATGACAAGCGAGAGCGAACGCCTGGAAAGCTCTTTTGCCGAACTGAGCAAAACTGCTTGGGCCGTGTGCAATATCATGGAGCAGCCAGCCAATGCCACGTCGGGCAGCGATAGCGTGATCGCATGATGTACAGCCATGCACGGCGACCGTGCCTAGGGAGATATTCTGACGCGTAGTTGCTCCCGATTATTTTTTGGCTTCTGATCGTCGAACCTTCTCCGCAAGTTTTTCATTAAAGGGTACGCAGGTCGGTTCGCTACGACTGTCAGAACCATCCATGCCGTGCTGCCGATAGCTGCAAATTGCCCCCTGCCGAATAGTTGCCAAACAAGATTTTTGAGTTAGGCCTGCACTGTTCGGTGCAAAGACTGGTAATTGATCCTCAGGTACAAACACGTACAGCGCTGGGTTGGCACGGGCGAGTGAGCCTTCCTTGTCAGAGATCAAAAGCGGTCCGATCACACCGTCGGCTCCGATGAGTGCCCTCCACACCAAAAAGCCTCGCGTACCAGATGGCGATGGCGACGCCTTCAGCTCTCCGCTGCCCGACCAGCGATAGATGGTGGACGGGGCCAGCGTGTCCGGATCGCCTTGTTCGCGCAATTGGGGCTTGTCGAATCTTTTAATGCCAGCAAAATAAAAAATTTCTGTCGCCGTTATATGAACATAACTGGCGCTGGAATACCAGGCGCGCAAACTGCGGTCACCATGTTTCCATCTTGTTTCCGCGCCCAAAATCCGGGATTTTAACGTTTTGTCGGTAAGGTCGTAGAACCAGACCAAGTTTTCCCGGTCCGAGAATGCGTATTGCAAGGTGGGGTGTCCATCAAAACTGGGCGGCTCGGCATTGACCGTTGCAAGGTAGTTGTTGTTCAGAGGCGAGGCGCCCTTGTCGGCGTTTGGTGGCAAGGTCCATTTCACACCCGGAGAGGGGAAGGCGCGGAAGATATTGCACTCGCAGGTATAAGGAGGTTCTTTGTCCAAACTATCGCAACGTGCGTATTCTCCATCTATCATTTCACCATCGCGAAATTTTTTGATCATCGCATTGGACCATTGCTGCACGTAAACAGTTTTCCACCAGACAGTAGCGCCGCCGAAAGGCGTGATGATGCAACCAGATAGGGAAAAGATGAGCAGGGACACAGGAATAGTTAATCGCATAGATGCTCCAGTAATGTTCGGAAAGTCGAACTTGCCCAGGCTAATTTTGCCAGCGCGCAGCCTAACGTACCAATCTCCTGGGAAAGTTGGTGTGAATTTGGCATTGTACAGTCTGTCACCCGAATTCGGCGATGCCCACCATGTTGCCTTGGCTGTGGCACACGATGGTGATCGGCACGTCGGCCTGTTTCTTCATGATAGATTCCACCAGGCGCGCCAGGCGCAGCGCCGCCAGTACATAATAGGGGCTAGGGGCGCAGGGGCGCGGCGGGCAGAATACACGGTGCGGTCATTGGTCGGATTCAAATGCTGCACGTTCACCCATAGGAACATGTTTCCGCCAGCCCCTTGCCCCACAAGTCGGGCAAGGCGGTGCAGCCGTTGGCGAACGGGCCGCCGCCCCAATAACCTTCCTCTTTGAGGTAGACGCCGTCGCCGAATTGCTGCAATTCTTCGGCGCTGGCCTTATAACCCCAGCGGAAGCGGATCACGGGGGAAAAGCTGTCGTCGCTGCTAATCAAAGACTTGAGACGGTCGGTACGGGAATACTAAGCCCGACCGCTGCTCGGCACGCTCGATATCAATACCGCGCCGCAACTGGTCTTGTGGCCTTCGAACGCGACGGGGATGCCGTCGATCAGCATGGTCGGGTCGCCTTCTGCGATCACACAGTCATCGTGGCCGCGGTGAGGGCAGCTACATTGGTCGCCCTTGCGCGCGACGGCAACGCCCATGACCTTGCTGTTGGCGGCGGCCGACAGCACCTTGCCGCCATGACTGGTCGCATCGTTCAACCGGATCACGCCGCGCATAGTAAATCCTTTCTGATAGTTGATGTCAATCCGAATACCCTTGAGGATATTTCTCCGCGTCGTGGCGCAAGCCCCACCATGGCAGATAGGCATGGTTTCCGCCACGGGCGCGGAACCACCGTTCGCCCGGAATGATCGGGCGCACTTTGGCCGGCGGCACCACCAGCACGCCGGTCGGCTGGGCCGCGTCGCTGGTGCCGGCCACTAGCACATGCTTGCCGAAATGGTTGGCGTAGGCGATGCCCAGCGCCACGTTGGTGAGCGCGGTGCCGGCCCCCATCTCGCCCAGCAAGGCCGGGGTGTTGAAGGTCTGTTTCATGAAATCGAACTCGACCAATTCGGTGGTGAGCGTCTGCGCCAACTTGCCGATGCGCTCGGACGAGTCGGGGCCGCTGTTGTTGGCGTCGTGGATCACGTAGCCGATGTCGGTGTCGCGCTTGCCGGCGTTCTGCGTGGCCGCGTCGAGCACCGCTTTCCACGCTTGCACGGCGCGCGGCGGCGTGCCCTTGGCCGCCTCGAAATCGGCGACCTTTTTGGTGGCTGGGTAGCCAATCCAGGCCAGCGCGTCGCGTTCGGTTTTGTAGTTCGGTCCGGCCAGCACCAGGAGAACCATGTTTTCGTTGATTTGTCGGTCCTTGGGGCGGCTAGGCGCATCCCAATTCATGACCCATACAGTTTCATTTGGGTGGGCTTGCAGATAGTCCAGCCCAGCCGCCAGCGACGTGAAGCCGGCATTCGCGCCGCCCATCGTTACGCGCACGTCTGGCGGTGTGGAGCGGGTCCAGAGCGTTGGAGCGTTTACGTTACCTATTTCAAAATTATCAGCTATGAGTTGCCTAGTGAAATCCCGCGCTTCAATTGGATCGAGTTTGCCTTCTGGAAGCGCGTATTCGACATGTATCCCGGCCAATTCGCGCCACGAACTTTTGTCTTTCAAGGAGTGGGCGTTGTAAAAATAGGTCGAACTAGAAAAATAAATATCGTGGAAACGGACAAATAACTCATCCACATATTTATGATGATAACCTTTGAATGTTTCTTTTCCTTTGTTACCGGCCGCAACGGCGGACACAGCTTGAAGTGTGGTGAATCCCTTGGGGTCGGTTCTCACCATGTCATCATCCTTGTTGGGCTGCACCAGCCCAAGAGTCCACAGCAATTGCCACTCTGTAGGGTAATCGCGCCTTTGCAACGGGTTGAGCCATTGTAAGCCCACTACCTGGGCCATAAAAGGTCCTGCCGGCGTCGCAGAGAGGGTGGCAGCGTTCGCCGCGCTCATGGTGTGTGGACTTGCGCAAGCGGTCAGCAGGGCGAAGACGGCGATGGCAGCCGATATCGGCAGTACGAGAAATCGCATCAATATATCTCCATTGGTGAGCGGTTGGGTTGCAAGATCGGTTTTCCAAGAAAACCAGATCATCGTGCAAAATGTCAGCAGCAAGGCGAGGCAAGACCAGCCGAGCCGGCGGGGCAATGTGGACGCAAAAGTTTTCATCAATTGATTTCTCCCGAGTGGTCGACTTTGGCGGCAAAGGAGCGGATATTGACGATCTTTTTCGGCATGCGTCCGTCGAGGCCATCTCGTTGGCCACTAGCGCCGGCATTGTGGTTTGGGCTGGCCCACTCATAAAGTAATAATTTTTTTAATTTCCCGGATTTAAAATATTCCAAAAATCCTTTATTCGGGTCATCGTCGGGCAACCCATTTAAAAAACGCCAATCGGCCGCGACCCGCAAATTGTGCAAATCTTCTTCCAAAATATCGCAATTGCCAATAGCCACGTCATACGCCAAAGCTTTCTGCGCATGCATGCCGTTGGTCATGATGGTGGAATGGTCGGTGGCATGGGTGTTCACGTTGCCGGCCAAGTTCATCTTGATTTTTTTGGTACGCCAAGTTTTATATTCGTCACTGGCACTGTCGAGCTGATCTTCCTGGGTTTTCACGTCTTTTTTATCGGCCAGCCCCTCGCGTTTGGCTTGCATGCGCAACAGCGCGTGATGTTCATAACGTAAGCCGGCCTCGCTCTCGCTATCGCCCTCGGCGGCGTCGCTGCCTTTGCGCATGGCGGCCTCGGTGCCGCCCTTCGGTATCGGATTGTCGCCAGCGTAAGGGTCGTCGGCTTCACGTACCCGTTTTTTGTCGCGGGATTCACCTGGCGCGTCGCTGCCTTGATCGAATTGCGCGCTTTCGACCCCGAAGCGTTTGGCCATGGGCAGAAATTCTTTCACATTGGGCGCCTCCAACGGGAGCGTCCATCCCTTCGGTGGCAGTGCGTTGATGCGCATGCCGGCCAGCTTGGTGCCGACGATGGGAATGATGGCGAACAGAACGGTCGCACCCTTGGATACGAGGTTTCGATTCGATTCAAGTCCTTTGCCGAGGTCGTATTTGACCTTGGGTGACTCGGGAAACCAGAATTGTTGGCTTTTATCCTCCAACGTGCGCACGAGTATGCCGGACTCCCACTTGGTCCAATAATTATAACTTCCCTGCTTGCCCACCGGGAAGCCCTGGGCGAACACACGCTGAGTAAAGATGCCGGCACCCTTGGTGGCCGCGATTTCCTTGGCGTCCAAGCCGCGCCAGCCGATGCCCTGCACCGTGGACGATGAAATCACCTGATCGTGCGGGTTGCAGTACAGCGTGACGCGCCCGTAGGTAGAGCCGTTCAAGCCGTAGGCGTCCCGGTCCAGTTTGGCGGTGTAGCCATGCGCCTCGTTGGCCATGCGGCGGTCGACGCGGGCCGCGTCTTGGTGCAAAGGCTTGCGCTGGCCGATAATGTCAAAAAAAGCGGCCAGGGTCTGGACGCGCGCCTCACCCGTTTGCCGGCCGCTGCGGCCTTCCTCGTCTTGCATGCCGCGCTCGGCCCAGCTTTCCGCGCCGTTCGATTCGACCAGGCTGTATGGCGCGTTGCACAACACGTAGCTATCGGCCACGCAGCGGCCCTCCCGCCCGGCCCGGTCTTTGACGGGCGGCAGTTCGTCGCCCAGAAAGGCCGCCGCGATGCCCACCATGTTGCCTTGGCTATGGCAAACGATGGTAATCGGCGCGTCGGCCTGTTTCTTGCGAATCGATTCTACCAAGCGCGCCAGACGCAGCGCCGCCAATACATAATAGGGGCGTGGCGGGCAGGAATACACGGTGCGGTCGTTGGTCGGATTCAAATGCTGCACGTTCACCCACAAAAACATGTTTTCCGCCAGCCCCTTGCCCCATAAGTCGGGCAACGCGGTGCAACCATTGGCGAAAGGGCCACCGCCCCAGTAACCTTGCTCGTTAAGGTAAACGCCGTCGCCGAATTGCTGCAACTCTTCGGCGCTAGCCTTATAGCCCCAGCGGAAGCGGATCACGGGAGAAAAGGTGTCGTCGCTGTCGATGAGCGTATCCGAATCCACTTTCGGATTGAGAAATCCCTCCGCCGTCAGCTCGCTCATGTATTTGGCGGCGCTCAACTGCCCAGCGCTGGCGCCCTGATATTTCAGGTTCTCGTCGTTGCGCTTGAGGCGGTCGTTCAACCCCTTGCACAGGCCTTCCTCGGTTTCGCTATACCATTCGCCGTCGGAATTGACGCCGTGGACGAAGATGACAATGCCGGGCAGGGGCAATTGCATGATGATTTCCAGCGCGCTCTTGTTGAACAGGCACACACCTTCGCCTTTCGCCACGCGAATATGGGTGGGATCGTCCGGCAGGCACACGCCGGCCGCGCCGGTTGTGTCAGCCGCCGGGTTGGTGCCGCTTTCGTTGCTGTCCGCGCCTGGGGCGCCTGTACTGCTTGTCGGATCGCTCATGGTCTTAGCTCAATATATGTAGTGGTGATCATGCCAAGGGATCGAAAAAACTGGCCTTGATTTTTTGTAGGTGGTCGGCCGTGATCTCGATGCCTTTGCCCGCGCCGTCGGTCTTGCCCGTCAGGGCGCCGCCGCCGGCCGGGTCCACCTGCATTGTCATGCCTTCCACCGGTGCGCCATCGGTGGCGCGCAGCAGTTTGGGTGTGCGGCCCAGATCGCCCTGGCCGAAGGTCGGCAACTCGGCGCTGACGCTGGCCGGGCCGTCCCAGTGGTGGCCGTTGGTCTTGACGGTGAAGCTGCCCGGCCCGCCCAGTTCGATATTGCCGCCCTTGAGTTTGAGGTAGGCGCCGCCGCTGGTCATGAGCGTGATCTCGTCGTTGCCCACCGCGAGCAGGCGGGTGCCGGAGGTAAGCTTGAGGTCCTTGGCGGAATCGATCTGCATGTCGTCGTGCTGGCTTTGCATCAGAAAGGTGCCGTAGTGCGCGATCTGGGCGATGCCATCCTTGTGCGCGAAGAGGGAGATGCCCTTGCCGGCGTTCAGGTTAAAGCGCTGCCCGCTGGTCAATTGCAGATTGTATTGCGCCACCGTGTCGATGTTGGCGCCGGCGTAGCTGACGATGGTTTTCGGCGTGGTCAAGGCGATGCCGGCCGGCGCCGTTAAGCTGATGGTGGCTGGGCTCGCCTGGCCTTGCGGGTCGGTGTGGCCGGCGCCGCCCACATCGTCTTTTAACGCCGCTTGGGGCGCGGCGTCGAGCGGCAAACCGTGGTGCTCGGCGGCGTACTGGCCCAGCGACTTGAATAGCTCGAGACAATCTTGCATCAGCGCCAGATGCTCTTCGTTGCTCAATTGCTTACCAGCTCCGTCGAGGCGTTTCCAGGCCGAGATCAGCAGCGCTTTGGCGGTGCGGATGGCGCCGCTTTCATCGGTACGCAATTCGAAGCCGTCGCCACGGGCGGTGGCCACGCCGTCGCGGCGCGGCGCGGTCAAGTATCCGAGATTGAGTTGACTGGCACTATGGTCGCTGGCCAGCTGAATGCCGATCTGGTTTTGGGTGTCGTCGATGCGCAACTGGTTACTGCGGGTGCCGCCGATTTCCTGGCTGACGATGCCCGACAGGTAACGGTCGCCCGGCAGGCGGCTGACATGGCTGAAACTGGGCGGCGGCGTGGTGCCGCCGTGCAGCACGCCGGTGATCACCGGTTTGTCCGGATCGCCGCCCATGAACGACACTTTGCATACCATTCCCACGCGCGGCAGGGTGATCATGCCCCAACGCGCGCCGGCCCACGAAGTCGATACCTGCACCCAGGCCGAGTCGTATGCGGTGACGCCCTCGGCCGGATTGACGCCTTCGCGCTCTTGCGGGCGGCAGCCGGGAAAACGCACCCGTACCCGGCCCAGCTCGTCGCAATGGACCGCTTCGCCGACCGGCCCCACCACCACCACGCTGATCGATTGCATGCGCGGCAAGTCCAAACGTGGATCGTAGCGCGGAACGATGGGCACGCCGCGCCGCACGCAGGTGAACTGGTTGGTGTATTTTCCGCCGCGCTCGGCGCTGGCCTGGGCCAGGGCCGCGCCGGCGTCGCTATCGGCATGGTCGGTGTGCCAACCGTTTAAGGCGAACAGGCGATTGACGCGTTCGCTCAGCGCCTTGGGCAAGTTGTTTTCCGCCTCCACTTGCAAGCTGGTGATGACGAATTGCCTTTCCTTGACGGGATGGCTGTCGATCTCGGCGTGACCGCTGACAGTGAGCCATTCACCGGGCCGCAAGGCGCGTGCGCCGCCTTCGGCCTTGAAATATTTGGCGGCTAATTCATGGCCGGCGACGCGCAGCAAACCCAGCGCCTTGTAATCGGCACCGCTCTCGCCGGCGTGCGGCACGTCGATCAAGCCGTCGTCTACACTGGCGGCGAATCGCTTGCCTTGACCGCCCTGGTCGGCGACGGTGCCATGATGCGACAGGCTCATCGCCGCATGTTTATAGTCCCAGCTTTGGCGCGTGACGCCGCCCGGGCTGAGCGTGCGCACCGCGTGCCAGGCGGTGATGCCGTCGCGTTGTTCGGTGCCGTCGTCGCGGTGATAGCGCACGCTGCCGGCGGCGTTTTCAAGCAGGGAATCGACTTGATCGAACAGCACCAGTTTGTGCTGCGCGCCAGCGGCCGGCGAGGCCGCTTCGCCGGGCTGGAAAAACCAGGCCAGGCCGCGCCGTTTCCACAGACGGCGCAAAAACGCGGGGTCCGACTCGTTGTATTGCATGGTGAAGGCGCGCTGCGGATAGTCGCTCTTCAAACGCCAGGTTTCAAAGTCGAAGGCGCGCGCCAGCACCGGATTGTCACGTCGCCATTCGGCCAAGATCAGCTCGGTGATCTGGACTTCATTCATGTTGTTAAATATACGGCTGTTGCTGCCCATTTCCATGATCGACAAGGCATCGCGCACGATCAGTTGGTAGGTGGCCAGGCCGCCATCGGACTCGCCTTCCTCGGCGCCGGCGACCAGGCCGCATACGCTGCGCATGCCGCCCGTGTCTGTGACGAATTGCAACTCCACCGGCATCGCCATGAATTGCTTCAGTTCCAGGCCAGCCTGGGCGGCGACGCACAGCAAGCGGTATTCGATGCCGCCGCACACTTGCTCGCTGCCACTGACGCGTTTGACCAGCAGCAAATCGTTCACCGCGCCCTGTTCGTTCCACAGACGCAGGCGAATCGGGCGGTTCGCTTCGCTTAACCCGGTGAGTTTGGAAAGGGAGGAAAAGGGGTCAGTTTTCATTGCGACAGTCTGGCTAAGGGGAGGGAAGCGCCGGCGCGGCCGGGCGTGTGCTGCGACTGTTCAACGCCGTGGTTCAACGCTGGCGATCGCCGCAGATTTTTTAAATAAAAAAGTGTTTATTGTAACACTTCAGGCGAGCCGATTTCTCCGGCGCCACGGACGGGCAAGAGGTGCAAATGCTGGTGTTTGATCTGGGCGGGAAGTTGGAAAACATACTGCTCGGTTCGCTAAACCAAGCGCGCAATACCGCGCGGCCCGCCACATCGGCACGGTGGCTGAGGGCGCGTCGTGCGTGACGGCGGGCGCCGGCGAAGGCCGGCGCGGCTGTCATCAGTACTGCGGATTGCCCACCAAGCGGGGCAGGGCGCGCTTACGCGGCCGATTCTTGCCCGCCGTCTTTCGGCTTGGTCGGCGGCATGAAGTATTCGGCCAGGAGTGACAAGATGGGTTTGTCGCGCTGCTCTTCCTCCTTTTGTCTTGCCGCCACCATCTCCGCCGGCTTTTCAGGCAGCCGTGTTTCTATCTCGGCGCTGAACTGTTTCAGTTCATCCATTTTGCCGCGCCGCTGTTCCATGTAATCGAGGCGGGCGTTGAATTTTTCCGGGTCGCGCAGTTGGCCCTGGCGGCTGTAGCCCCATTTTTTCAACAAGTCATACAAGGGCTTGAAGCCTTCAGGCGGCACCCCGCCCGTTTCCGGATTGCTGAGCGCAACCCGTATGCCCATCTTAGCGATTTTTAACATTTCCGGATCGGTGAACGCCAAGTGCAATACCATGGCCAGATGGGTCGGCATCGCCAGCGAGTTGGTCAAGCCCAATTTTTTTGCCAAGGAAGCCACCGGCCCCTGACCTTTTTTAAAAGTGACGCGTTGCTCGACGACCTTGGCCAGCCGCTCCAGCGTCTGTTGCGGAATCGGTTCGCCCAGCCGGTCAAACACATTGTCGGGCATGGACGCCATGGTCTGCACCGAGTTCCTGCGGGCCGCGGCGTGTGCCTCCGACGGTGCCGATGGCGACACCCCCGGAACCGTTGTCAATGCGCCGTGCGCGCCGAGCGACTCGGCCTCGAAATGGGGAAATGCCGTGTTCGCCTGCTTCGCGCCCGTTCCTTCCGGCGACGTTTTACGCAGGCGTTCTTGCGTATAGTCGAAATTGCCGCGCGCGCGTTTGGCCTGATTTTGGTCCGCCAGCTGCGTTTCCGGGCCCCGCTTCTTGGGATTCGGTTTGCTTGCCACGCCAGCTGGCGCGGAATCGGCTTGGTCGGCTTGCTGGAGCCGGCTGCTTGAAGCGATGGCCGGGTTTAAACCAAGTGTAGGAGTTGGCATACATCTCTTTCGTAAGTTAATAGTAGGTTTGTGATGCGGTCGCGGCCGAAGTTGCGTTCTCCGATTGCGCGCAGGCGCAGTGCGGCGTCGGTCCGGTCAAGCTGATGTCAATTGACGCACTTCGAGTTCCTTGAGCAGGCGTTGGTGCCATTGGCCATGCGCGGCTGAAGGCGCCGGTTTCTTCAGTTCGATTTGTAGCAAGTAGGCGCAGTCTTTCAAAAACGCGGTATCGGCTTCTTTCGCCTTGTGCTCTACCAAAAATTGCATTTTGGTAGGCGTCTCCAGCGGCGTAAACAGGCGATGGATCAACCTGCCGCGCTCGCGCGGCGGCAAATCCAGGTAGGCTTGGTCGGGGATCACGTGGTCGAACAGGCCCAAAGTGGGATTGAAACCGCTGTGCTCTAGCGTGTGGAGCAATTGGTTGACCGCGGCGCGCCGCACCGGCGCCTCGCCATGCCGCATGTCGGCCGACAACAGCGTGCATTGCAAGCCGATGATCAGTTCCTTCGCCAGCGGCGACACGCCCGGCATGCCCGAATCGATCAGGCCGTGCAATAGTTCGTCCAGCGGCCGGCGGTCGTCGGACTGCGCCAATGCCTGTCCCAGGTCAAATTTTTGCGTCAGATGGGCCAAGTGGCATGCCACCGAGGCGATTTTGTTCAGGGTGAACTCTGGCGTATCGGCGGCCGCTTCGTGACGGGCGATGGCTTGCAGTTTTTGGCTCAGCGGCAGCTTGGCGCCCTCCTGGCCCGGCACGCCGACCATCGCCTCATCGGCCAACGCCGTGGCGTGTTCTAAGGCGGCCTGATTGGTCAGCAGCGCTAGATTCGGTTGCATTTGCCGGCTGGGCATCCAGAACCGTTCCATCAGCTCCGGTCGGGTCTCCTGACCCATGGCTACGCGCAACATGGTGTCGTCATAGCCGGCCGGCTGACCTAGCATCCCGATCACCGCCTCGGTGAAGCCGAAGGAATAACGGTCGCGTATCACATCGCGATTGAGCATGTCGGTGGGCTTGATCGGTATCGCGACCGCGGCGCCGTCCTTGCTATAGGTATAGCCCGGCCACTCGTTTGGCGGCCGCGATCCAAAGGTGTTGAAAACGGCAAACGGCTTATTGGGATCGAAGCCGGCAACCGGGGCATGGCCGTCCTTGCCGTGGAAACAGTGCTCGACAATGAAGCCCGTGTTGTCTATCGCCGTTTGCAACATTTCCAGTTCGCGCTGTTGACCCACCTTGGTCAAATGGGTGAGCAACTGTGATTCGTCGTTGCTGAACCAGTCTTGCCCGGCCTCGTCGTTGCGCAGGTTTTGTTGTAACTGACGGTTCTTGGCGGTGTCCGCGCCCAGCAGGATGACGCTGCCGCCCATGACCTTTGACGATCCCAAGTTGGCATACTTCAGGTGACTGCGGCACAGCACGATGCGCAGCCGGTCGCCGGCCAAGTCCTGGCCGAGCGCTTTCAGCAGGGCGTCCATGTCGCCGCCGTGCTCGATGGTGGAGTCGATCACCACGGTTAGCGGTTCGGCTTGTTTGCCGCGCGCGCTCAATTGCTTGCGTATGCCGCCCACCACGTCTTGCAAGGTCCAGCCCGCGCGCTTTTGACTCGGCGCATGGGGAAAACTGTCGGACAAGGTGGCGTGAAAGGCGGCCTGTTGCGGGGTCGCGCCGCCCGCCGCGGGCCGCAAAGCGGACAAATATTTTTCCGCTTCATAGTAAAGCGGCGATTCTTTTTTACCATTGGTCAAGGGTTCGAGCCGCCCTTTGCCAACGCTGCGGGCGAGATTGAGCGATTGCGTCAGCGCCTGCATGCCGCAGGTGGTCAAAAACGCTTCCGGGGCCACCATGCGGGCCCGCTGCTTGGCCGGCAGCGCGCGCGCCACGCGGGCGCAGGCCGCTTGCTTGAAGTCGGCCAGGTCGTAGGGGCGCACTGTCGCCAGCACCACCTGCATTTCTTCCAGCAGGGCGCGGTAGGCGTTGCCGAAGCGCGCGCTATCGTTGGCCTGGGAAGGCAGGCTGTCGGCGATAAACTTGATATGTTGTATGGCGTTCGCCAGCACGGGATCGTGTTGGTGCGCCTGGCCGATGCCGCGCTCGCCGCGCATGGCGCCGATAAATTGTTCCAGCAGGTCGGCGGCCGTGTTGGCCATGGTGGCCGTGCCCAGATCGGCGGGGACCTGGCGCAGTTGCGCCAGACAGCCGCCATCGCCGGCTTTGCCCACGGCGTCGAGCAGCGCGGTGTTATTGATGCCAGGTATTTGTCGGTGTGGCTGGCTGTTGCCGCTCGCCTCCAGATGGGCGCGCAGGGCCTGATAGGGCGAGACGCGTCCGCCCATCAGGTTTAACAAATCTTCTATCGCATCGAAGTCTTTTTGCTCATGGCATGACAGGGCCACGATGCCGTCGGCCAACACGCGGGTGTCGACAGCGCCGGCTTTGCCGATATGAACGCTCAAATGGGTGTCGAGTTTTTTCGCCATGTAGGGCGAATTGACGAAACTGCGGAACGTTACCTTGTCCTCAGGAAATTTCTTCTGGTGTAAGGCGTGACAGTGTGTGCCGGTTTGCTGGGTCTGAATAGCGCGCTGGTATGCCGAGTTGTTGAAATGGTTGATGTCGAGCCGGGAGAAATGGGGCTTCGGTGCCATTGCAAGCGGGTCGAGCGGCGCATCGCCGACCGCGACAGGCAGATCGCGCGCGAAGCTCAGGCCATATTGCTGGGCAGCGACTTGCCCACCCGGGATCTGGCTCAGCTGATCGCGCCGCATGCTGGCCCAGGCGTTATTGCCGAAGTGGTCGCTGGTCAGTTTTCTTTCCCACCGTTGTTGCAGCAAATGCTGGCCATGCTGGGCCGACGGGGGCGCGGTGGCCACCGCTTTCGTGTTGTTACCCGTGCCGACTCGCTGCATCTGGGTTTCCAGCCCTTCGACTTGGGATTGCAGGCTGGCTTTGGCGCCATCGGCTGCCCCGGCGGCACGGGGCCGGGACGAGCCGGACGCATGCGTTGGTATGGACGGTTGATGCCGGCTCGGATTGGCTGGTGTGGGGCGCATTCGCTGCTCTGAAAAGTGAGATTGACCACGATAAGTGCGTGCCACGCAACATTGGTTCCCACAAGAAAAGTTTGGCGCCAGGGCTGGCGCGGCGGGGCCTACTGGGCCGGGCGGGCTAGCGCGACGGCCGGGAGCGCGCTCGAGAGTGTTGCGGGCGGGTGGCGGCGCGCCAGCGGAGCTGGCGCCGCGCTACGCTTGTTCGGGGTCGCGCGCGGCGCGCGCCTCTGGCCGCGACAGCAAGGAGGCCACTTCGGCCATGGCGCGGAACACGCCCAGCGGCAAGCTGGCCGCGTTCATTTGGGCCGCCATGTGGTCATGGGCGCGCAGGGCCGGCACGTCCAGCCCGATGCGGCAGCGCACGATGTGCAAGCCGGCGCGCGCGATGGCCGCGCCCAGCTCGGGCAGCATGCGGCGCAGCTGGGGGAGGGCCGAAGCGTCGGCCGAGGCCAGGTCGAGGGCGATGCCGTCGCCAAACAGCTCGATTTGCACCACCGCCCGTCCACCCTCGGGCAACACCAGTTCCAGGCGCAGCGCCAGCTTGCCGCGGCGCCGCTTGAGCGTACCCTGCTCATCTTGCCGACTGGCCAGCACGCGCAGCGTCAAACGCTGGCCACCCCAGCCATATACGGCGAAGCGCCAGGCTTCCGTGTCCATCAGCAAAGGGGGGCGCCGGCTGTCGCGCAAGGCGTCCGGATTCGGATCGGCCATGAATAAATTGGCCGCCACGTGCAAGCCACGGCCCTGTTCCTGCATGGCGGCGCGCTGGGCGCCGTAGGTGGCCACCATCACGCGCCAGGAGGCGGCCAGGGTGGCCGCGTCGGGCAGGTGCCAGACCAGCTGTCGCGCGAAAAACAATTGATTGGTTTGCATCGCGCGCGTGTCGCGCGGCGCCGCGTCGGCCTCGCCGCCAGCGGTCGCGGCGGCGGCCGCCTGGTGCGCGGCCGCCTCGGCGGGGCGTTCGGCCGCGCGCGCCCCGCTCACCACGGGGGTGGGCGCCATGAACGGGCCGATCGGCACCAGAGGCAGCACCGCGCCCGCCGCCAGGGCCGCCGGCTCGCTCACTTGCGGGCGTTGGCTCACCAGGGCGGCCAAGCCTGTGGGCGCGATGCGCTCGATTGCCATATCCTCGTCTCGCTGCGAAGGTCGAAAAAAAAGCCAACCGGATCAGCGGTTGGCCCTTGTCACGCTTGCCGTTTTACTTCAGGCATTATTGCAGCAGCGACATCACCAGGGAAGAGATGCTGTTGCTTTGCTTGAGCATCGCGGTGCCCGCTTGCATCAGCATCTGGCTCGACGTCATGCTCGAGCTTTCCACCGCGAAGTCGACGTCGATGATGCGGCCGGCGGCGGCTTTGGTGTTGGTGCTAATGTTGGACAAGTTATTGTAGACGTGATCGAGCCGGTTCGAGGCCGCGCCCAGTGCCGAACGCACGGTGCCCACGCTTTCAATCGCCGTTTGCAGGGCGTCGATCTTGCTCGAGGCGCCGCCGGCGGCGGTCAGGTCGGTGCCGGCCGCGGCCACCGCGGTACCGGCCGAGCTGTAGCCCGCCGAACCGGTCAGGATGGCGGCGTGCATGGTGGCCATGCTGGTCGACAGATCCACCAACATGGTTTGCGAGGTGCTGTCGCCGATCTGGAAGTTGACGCCGCCGGCCGAGGACAGCTTGCCCGAGGTGTCGGTCATCAGCTTGGTGCCGCCGAAGGTGGTGTTGCCGAGCACGTTGCTCAATTCGCTCGTCAGGGTGTCGTACTCCGCTTGCATCGCGTCCAAGTCTTTGGTGGTGGACGAGGCGTCGGCCGCTTGGGTGGCCAAGTCCTTCATGCGCATGAGCAAGTTGGTGGTTTCGGCCAGCGCGCCCTCGGCGGTTTGCATCATCGAAATACTGTTCTGGGTGTTGCGCATCGCCACTGCCATGCCGCTGGTCTGAGCCGTCAGGCGGGTCGAGATTTGCAAGCCGGCGGCATCGTCCATGGCCGAGTTGATGCGGTAGCCGGTGCTCAGGCGGGTCATCGAGGTCGACAGACGACCTTGGGTGTGGCTGATGGAATTTTGTGCGGACAGTGCGGCGTTGTTGGTGTGAAGGCTGAGCATGAGGTAACTCCAATATGGTGGGTTCGGTTCGGAGCAACGGTTCTCTGCGCTCTCCCAAGTACAAGACGACCACCCGCTTCAGCTTATTAAGTTCTGAGAGGAAATAACTGAAAAAAGATTCGGTGACGGGCGATTCGGATCGGCACGCCCGTGCACGGATGTGCCGAAAGTGCCGATTCGGACCTTACATATTCGGATAATTGGGCCCGCCGCCGCCTTCCGGTGTGACCCACACAATGTTTTGGGTCGGGTCCTTGATGTCGCAGGTCTTGCAGTGCACGCAATTTTGGGCATTGATTTGCAGCCGCTCGGCGCCGGCCTCGGTCTTGACGAATTCATATACCCCGGCCGGGCAGTAGCGCGCTTCCGGCCCGGCGTAGGTGTGCAAATTGACATCGACCGGCACGCTGGCGTTCTTCAAAGTCAGGTGGACCGGCTGGTCCTCGGCATGGTTGGTGTTGGAAATGAAGACCGAGGACAGCTTGTCGAACGTAATCTTGCCATCGGGCTTGGGATAGACGATGGGCTGGCACTGCGCGGCCGGCTTTAGGCATTCGTGGTCGGCGTAACTGTGGTGCAAGGTCCAGGGCGCCTTGCCGCGGAAGACGATCTGGTCGATACCGGTCATGATGCTGCCCAGGTACAGGCCGCGCGACAACCACGGTTTGACGTTGCGCGCCACGTGCAATTCCTCGCGCAACCAGGACGCCTCGAACGCGCGCGGATAGGCGGCCAGTTCGTCGTGCCGGCGCTGCTCGCCCAGGGCCGCAAAGGCGGCCTCGGCTGCCAGCATGCCGCTCTTCATGGCCGCGTGGCTGCCCTTGATGCGGCTCATGTTCAAGAAACCCGCATCGCAGCCGATCAGGGCGCCGCCCGCGAACACCAGTTTGGGCAAGGATTGCAAGCCGCCCGCCGTGATCGCGCGCGCGCCATACGAAATGCGCTTGCCGCCTTCCAGATAGGAGCGGATCGCGGGGTGGGTTTTGTAGCGCTGAAACTCTTCGTAAGGCGACAAATAAGGGTTTTCGTAATTGAGGCCGACCACGAAACCGATCATCACCTGGTTGTTTTCCAAGTGATACAGGAAAGAGCCGCCATAGGTCTTGCTGTCGAGCGGCCAGCCGCTGCTGTGGATCACCAGGCCGGGCCGGTGCTTGGCGGGGTCGATTTCCCACAATTCCTTGATGCCGATGCCGTAGGATTGCGGGTCCTTGCCTTTGTTTAAGTCAAACTTGCTCATCAACTGCCGGCCCAGATGGCCGCGCGCGCCCTCGGCAAACAGGGTGTACTTGGCATGCAATTCCATGCCAAGCTGAAAGTCAGGGCCCGGCTCGCCGTTGCGTTTGATGCCCATGTTGCCGGTCACCACACCGGTGACGGCGCCTTGCTGGTCGTACAGGATCTCGGCGGCGGGAAAGCCGGGAAAGATGTCGACTCCGGCCGCCTCGGCTTGCTGCCCCAGCCAGCGCACCACGTTGGCCAGCGACACGATGTAATTGCCGTGGTTTTCCAGGCAGGCCGGCACCATGAAGCCCGGTGTTTTGTAGGCTTTCGTTTCCGTCAAAAACAGCACCTGGTCTTCGGTGACGGCCGTGTTGAGCGGCGCCCCCAGCTCTTTCCAATTGGGAAACAGCTCGGCCAGCGCGCGCGGGTCGATCACGGCGCCCGACAAGATGTGGGCGCCCAATTCACCGCCTTTTTCCAGCACGCAGACCGACACTTTGCGCCCCTGGGAGGTGGCCAATTGTTTCAATTTGATGGCGGCCGACAAGCCGGCCGGGCCGCCGCCGACGATCACGACGTCGTACTCCATGGTCTCGCGTGGGCCGTATTGTTCAACAATATTGGTGGGCAGTGTCATGGTCTCTTCATGGGTAAATAAAATTTAGCACGAGTGTGCTTCTTTTCAGGGGGCTTGGCAAGTGCGGCGCCATTTTGCGTGACATTATTAGACGCCGCAATCTAATAGTACATTTTGTGTAATGATGATGCTTTACCTTGACGCGCGCCACCTCGGCCGGATAATTTGACCCGTCCGCGCCGCTCGGCGCCACAATTTTTAACAAGAACAATTCGGGAGTAGCTCGTGGGCATAGAAGTCAATTTCGAGGGCAAGATCGCCCTGATCACCGGCGCGTCGAGCGGCTTGGGCGCGCGTTTCGCAAAAGTGCTGGCCCAGGCCGGCGCGCAGGTGGTGCTGGCCTCGCGCCGCACCGACCGGCTCAAGGAATTGCGTGCCGAGATCGAAGCCGATGGCGGCGCGGCCCACGTGGTCTCGCTCGACGTGACCGACTACGCCAGCATCAAGTCGGCCATCGCCCACGCCGAAACCGAGGCCGGTCCGATCGATATCCTGGTCAACAATTCGGGGGTCTCGACCACCCAGCGGCTGGTCGACGTCACGCCGGACGATTATGCCTTCGTGATGGACACCAATTTGCGGGGCGCCTTTTTCATGGCCCAGGAAACGGCCAAACGCATGATCGCGCGCGCCAAGGGCGACCCGAAGAAACAGCACCGCATCATCAATATCGCTTCCGTGGCCGGTTTGCGGGTGTTGCCGCAGATCGGGGTGTATTGCATGAGCAAGGCGGGGGTGGTGCAGATGACCAAGGCCATGGCGGTCGAATGGGGCAAGTACGGCATTAACACCAATGCCATTTGTCCCGGCTATATCTCGACCGAAATCAATGAAGACTACTTCACCAGCGAGCAGGGTCAGAAATTGATCAATATGCTACCGCGCAGGCGTCCTGGCAAGCCGGAAGACCTCGACGGCTTGCTGCTGCTATTGGCCGGTGAAGATTCCCATTTCATCAATGGCGCCATCATTTCGGCCGACGACGGCATGACGGCGATGTGAGCCGCGGACAAAACATGACGCGGTGCTCAAATCGGTCCACCATGATGCCGGCTCAGGCCTGCCATGGGCGCAGCCCCAGCAGTTTTTCGCCCAATGCGCTCAGCTGCGCGGTCTGGTGGTGGGTTTGTTCGCGCCGGCGCGGGTCGCCATGCAGACTGTAGCCTTGCGGCGCGAGGCGTTCGCGCCAGGACTGAATGCGCCAGCGTGTGAGTTCTTCGTTGCCTTCCTGGGCCGGCATCATCGAGATGTATTGGGCGATGCGCACTTTGTCGGCCGATACGTTCTGGCGAATGCCGTGGCATAGCTTGCTGTTGAAGATGAGCAGGTCGCCTTTTTCCAGCGGCACCGGCACGTGCGGCATGGCGGCCACTTGCGGCCGGTACCAGTCCCAGCCATCGGGCTGGTCGCGCCGCCACGCCGCGTAGTTGCGGAACAGTTCGGGGATGCAGACAAAGCCTCCCATGGCGGGGTCGAGCTGGTCGCTCACCGACAGCACGCCCTGGACGTTTTGCGGATCGGTGTCCGGATCGTAATCCCAGTGCATGAAGCTCTTGTATTCGAAGCCGGGCTCGGGCGGCAGGTTGAAGTTCATGCGGTCGATCGAGACCCACAATTGGTCGATGCCCCAGACGTCGGTAAAGGCCTGGTAGACGCGTTCATTCTGGCGCGTATCCCACAGGTACTGGTGGTTGTACAGCTCGATCATGCCGGCGTTGAAACTGAGCTCGGTCTTGCGCAGCAGCGACTTTTCCGGCGGATACCAGGTGCTCCGATCGCGCGGGTCGAGTTCCTCGAACTCCCAGGCCAGCTTTTCCAGGTTGTCGACCTGCGCGCGCGTGACGGCCCGCTTGATGACGATGTAGCCGTTTTCCACCCAATGGCGCCAGTCCGCTTCCGAGAGCACGCGCAGCGGCTTGCCGTTGACGCGGTCGTTTAGGCGAAATTGCCGCTTGCCGACCGTGGACAGGTTGCGTTCCGCAATACTGTCCTTGCCGATGCTGTCGATCTTGCTGTCCATTTATCTCTCCTCGTGTGGGGCGCGCCACGCTGCTGCCTGCCGCGTGGTCAGTGGGTAGTCAAGCAGATGTAGCCGGTCGAAAAACAGCGGGTAGGCGTAGTCGAAACGGGCGCGGGAAACAAATCCCTTATTCAAATACATGGCGAAGGCGGGGCTGTGCTCCCATACCGTCAGCACGATGCGTCCAGCCTGGCGCGCGAGCGCGCGCCGGCCAATCTCGTCGAGCATGCTGTGGAACAGGCCCAGGCCGCGGTAGCGCGGCTCGATGGCCAAGCCGGCGACGAAAAAGTCGCTGTCCGCGCAGTGCTCGCCGATGAACCCGTCGTAGGCATGGTCCATCGCTTTCATCTCGTCGCGGTAATGCGAGACGGCGTGCAGGGCGGTGTAATCGCTCATTGGCGCGGCGTTGAAAAAGCCCAGGAAGTGCTGCTCGGGGTCCACCATGGCGGTGATCTGGGCCAGGTAGGGATCGATATTCTGGCGCCGCTGCAAGGCCGCGAATGGGAGGCCGAGCTTGTTGCCTACCGAGCAGTACTGCAAATAGCTGGTCTCGAACAGTAACGCGGCCATGCGGTCGAGCGCGTACTCGCCCACCTCGGCAGCGGGCAGGAAGCGCGCCGCCGGCGGCATGGGATGCATGGTCGGTGCGGGCTGCTTCATCAGATCAGTTCGTGTATGCGCGGGTGCGACGGCGCCGGGGTGGGATGCGGTTCGACGCCACCGGTGGCACGCCAGAAATCGCCCTGACGGATGCGCTGGCTGTTCTTGCGGATCAGGTAGGCGGCGAACAGGGTGTTGACGCGGTCTAGATTGCTGTCACGCGACAGGAAGGAATAATAGTGGCAGCTCTCCCGCGTGGCCCGCAACTGGGGTGCGTAGGCCATGCGCGGCACTTCATCCATGCAATACACGGCGACCAGGTTTTCCAGCTCGAGCGGATTGTCCAGGCGCCAGTCGCGCTGCGCAAGCGCGGCCACCGCCCGCCGGTAGGACTGCTGTTCGTCGGCGTCAAGCGGTATCTCGGCCTGACTGAAGGCGTCGACCAGCAGGCGCATGCCGCCCACGCCGTGAATCACCGGCTCTTTCCTGTCATGATGCAGCACCGAATGCGCGCTCTCGAGCGCGTGGTAGCCGCGCAAAGTGATGCCCAAGTTGGCAAGCCAGGCGCCGTACGTGGCATCGTGCAGTTGCGCCGCATAAGCGGCCGCGGCGTCTGGCTGGTCGCGGGCGGGAATGGCGGGCGGCAGGGCGCGCACGTTCTGGCCCATGCGCTGCAAGGTGGCGCGCAGGGCCGGGGCGCGCCGGGCCGCCACCAGGAAGCCGTTTTCGTCGGCAAACAAATTCATCCAGCTGACGGCGCTGCGCTGCGTGGCGGCGGCGCCGGTGTTGCCCTGCCACTCGCTGTAGTGCGGCAACTCGGGCTTGGACAGGAAGACAGTGGCCGATTTGTGCGGGATGGTGTCGGCGTCCATGTAGATGCCGCCATATTCGTACAGGATCAGCAGGCGGAAAAAATCGGACAGGTTGACGAAGTATTTCTTGTCGTGCAGTTCGGTCAGGAGCGCGACGCAAGCGGGCAGCGTGGCCTGGATCAGTTCGCGCAGGCTGTGCACGGCCTGCGCCCGGCAGCCAAACGCATAACTGCCGATGGCATGGTCCGGCAAGCCCCGGGTTGGGCGAAACAGCGGATCGTCGTGCAATTGTGCGGCGTCCCACACCCACAGCCACTGGCGGTAGCTGGCTTGGGCATCACGGGTGGCGAGCTGGGCGATGTCAGCATCCCACTGCTGTACCGCTTCCGTGGCCACGGCGGGCAGGCGGCCGCCCATCCAGATGCGGTGGATCAGCTTTTCGCTGCGGGTCAGTGCACGCGTGGGAATGGCGAGTAGCGAGGAAACATTGCTGGCGTCGAAGAGATTGAAATTGCGCCGGACGAAGCGGCGCAGTTCCTGCACGTGGGCGTGGTAGGCGGCCAGCTGGCCCGCGAGTACGGTGGCGCTCACGCCCGGGTTGTGCCGGTCCTGTTGACAGGCCAGGAATTCGGCCTTGAGGTTGTGCAGCAGAACTTCGTATTCGAGATCAAACTGTATCATGCGTGTCTTTTCGAATGGTCCAGTGTCAGTCGAGGGCGTGCTCGGCGGAACGCTTGGCGCGTAGTTGTTCGTCAGTTGACTTGTCCTGCCGTTGGCAATGAGCCAGCCGGCGCCGCCACTAGCTGGCCCTCGTGCCGCTTGACGAAGCGGCCCAGCAGGAAAAAGATCGCCACGCCGAGCGGCACGTTGAACAGCGCGTACGACGCCAGCGTGTAATTAAAGTGTTCGCACACCAGGTTGTAGATTTCCAGGCCGAGCGAGATATAGATGCAGTACAGCAGGCTCATGGCCGAAGAGGTCAGGCTCATCGATTCGCCAGTGGCGTTCAGGGACAGGCGCACCAGGGCGCCGTTGAACAAGCCGAAGCCGGCCGAAAAGACGAACATGCCGAGGATGAAGAAGGGGCCGTCATCGCGTCCCAGGCCGGCGGCCAGCATGCCGATCAGCGCGAGGGCGGCGCCCTGGCGTATCAGCCTGGTCAGCGAAAAATCTTTGCCAAGGCGCTGGATCGCCATGCTGCTGAGGATAAAGCCGGTAAACAGCAGGCACTGGTACAGAATGTACGTGCTGTAGGAAGCATGCATGCGATCGAGGATAATGACGGGCGACAGGCCAATCCAGGCTGTCAGCGGCGTGATCGCCATGCCGGCGATGACAATACCGAACATGAAGGTGCCGTTGCTGAAGATCTTGCCGTAGCTGCGGCGGATCGCGCCGTAGTGAAACTGGCCTGGCTTCACGCTGCCGGTCGGCATGAACTTGTACAGCCCGATCAGCGCCACGCTGCCCAGCAGCAGCGACACCCCGCACAAGATGCGCCAATCGGCCACGCTGATGATGGCGCTGCCCACCACCGGGCCGATCAGCGGCGCGAATACCGTGGTGTTCGACAGGATGGCGGTGAGCTTGACGGCGTCATGGTCGTCGAACAGCTCGTGGATCATGGCGTAGCCGATGAAGATGAAGCAGCAGCCCATGCCCTGGAAAAATCGCGCGGTGAGGAACTGACCGATGCTGGCTGTGAAGGGGACCGCGAGTGTGGCCAGTAGAAATAGCAGGTTACCGGCCAACATCACCTTGCGCTTGCCGATGCGGTCGGCCAGGGGACCGAGAAAGATCTGCAACAGGCTGCCGCCCAGCACAAATAGACTGAGCGAGAGGGCGATGTTGCGTGGCGAGGCGTTAAATTCGCGCACCACCTGCACCATGGCCGGCATGATCATGTCGTTCGACAAATATACCGTCAGCTCGTACAGAATGAAAAACATGGAAAAACACAGGAGCTGCTTTCTTTTTTCAAACATGTTACCGCCTCAAAAATCCCGCTGTATGGCACCAAAGGCCGTCTGGCAGCAACGTTAAGCAAGTGGCAACGTTGGCAAGCTGCTCTTAAATTGGCGTTCATCATACATTGATTGGTAGTAAGGTGGTATTAATTTGCATACCGATTGTCGGTCGATCGGTACGGAAGGGATGGCGTGGCTTTGGCGCGGGAAGGTGCTTGAGACGAGTTCAATGGCGACTTCGCGCGAGCGCGCTATTGGCCGAGAAAGCGGCGAAATAGGGACCGCGCCAGGTCATCTTGCGGCCGACGATCCCAAGTCCGACAGGCTGCTACAAGTGCAAGCCCACCAGTTTGTGCACCAGCTCGGACGAAGTGGCGGCCGCGAACTTGCGCATCAGCTTGGCGCGGTGCATTTCCACGGTGCGTGGACTGAGGTCGATCTGGCGCGCGATCACCTTGCTGGTCTTGCCTTCGACCAGCAGCGCGGCGATCTCGCGCTCGCGTGGAGTCAGCTCGGCCGTCACGGGCCGCTTTTCGCTCACATCCTCGAAAGTCCAGATGCCCGGCCCCAGCGGCTCGTTGGGCAGCAAGGCGTGGCCGGTCACATGGCACCAGAACAATTCCCGGTTGGCGCGGCGCATGATGCGTTCGTCCGAATAGCGCCCGCGCGCGTTCATGATGGGGATGATGCGGTCGCCCGTGCGCACAAACTCGTCCGGCGTGGGGTAGAGCGCCACGAACGATTGCCCCATCAGCGCGGCGCGGGTGTAGCCGAACATGCCGGCCAGAGCCTCGTTACAGGTCTGGATGTGCCGGTTCGCCGAAATGCACATGCCCACGGGCGCGTGTAAAAAAATGCTCTCGTAATCGATCGTGGCGGGCGGATTCATCTGATCAAATTCAAGGTGGCGGTGAATCGGGCACGATGCGGGGCAACATGCGCTGCAAGAAGCGGTAGTTCTACGGTATTGTGCTTTCGGTGTCCGTATTTTATGCTGATATGCCGGCCTGCGGGCACCCCGACAGCAATCGAATCGGCTCTGCCGCCGCGGCGGGAACAGGTGGCGACACAGCTTAACAAAAGAAGAGGGACATATGAATAAAGTTTATCCTGACGCTGCATCGGCCCTGGCCGGTATCGTGAAAGACGGGCAAACCATTGCCGTGGGCGGCTTCGGCCTATGCGGCATTCCCGAGGCGCTAATCGGCGCCTTGCGCGATTCCGGCGTCGGCAATCTGACGGCGATATCGAACAACGCCGGCGTCGACGGTTTCGGGCTGGGTCAGTTGCTGGAAACGCGGCAAATCAAGAAAATGATCGCCTCCTATGTGGGCGAAAACAAGGAATTCGCGCGTCAATACCTGGCCGGCGAATTGCAGCTTGAATTCACGCCGCAAGGCACCCTGGCTGAAAAACTGCGCGCCGGCGGCGCCGGCATTCCCGCCTTTTTCACCAAAACCGGGGTGGGCACCATCGTCGCCGAAGGCAAGGAAATCCGCGAGTTCGATGGCCAGCAGTATGTGATGGAGCGCAGCCTGGTGGCCGACGTGGCCTTGGTCAAAGCGTATATGGCCGACCGGGCCGGCAATCTGGTGTATCGCAAGACGGCGCGCAATTTCAATCCGAATGTCGCCATGGCGGGCAAGGTCACCATCGTGGAAGTGGAAAAACTGGTGGAAATCGGCGAGATCGATCCCGACCAGGTGCACACGCCAAGCATTTTCGTGCACCGCATCGTGCTCAATGCGCAGCCGGAAAAACGCATCGAGCAGCGCACCGTGCGCGCCCAATGAGATTTGGCCACTTAGCCTGAACCAAGACGGAGAATACTATGGCATGGACTCGTGACGAAATGGCCGCGCGCGCGGCGCGGGAGCTGCAAGACGGTTTTTATGTGAATCTGGGGATAGGTTTGCCCACCCTGGTGGCCAACTATGTGCCGAAAAATATGGAAGTGTTTTTGCAGTCCGAAAACGGCCTGTTGGGCATCGGCCCCTTTCCCACCGAACAGGAGGTGGACGCCGACTTGATCAACGCGGGCAAGCAAACGGTGACGGCGCTGCCCGGCGCCTCATACTTTAGCTCGGCCGATTCCTTCGGCATGATACGCGGCGGCAAGATCAACCTGGCGATTCTGGGCGCGATGCAAGTGTCCGAGCAGGGCGATCTGGCCAACTGGATGATTCCCGGCAAAATGGTGAAAGGCATGGGCGGCGCCATGGACTTGGTGGCCGGCGTCAAGCGGGTGGTGGTGTTAATGGAGCATGTGGCCACCGCCAAGGATGGCAGCACCTCGCACAAATTGCTGAAAAAATGCGACCTGCCGCTCACCGGGGTGGGCGTGGTCGATTTGATCATTAGCGATCTGGGCGTGATCGAGGTGACGCCGCAGGGCTTGAAGCTGGTGGAACTGGCCCCTGGCGTGAGCAAGCAGGAAGTGGCGGCCGCCACCGGGGCCGAACTGGACGTGTCGGCTGTGTAACCGGCGCCGTGCAGCCAGCCAACCCGCCAACGTTCGGCGGGTTTTTTTTGGTGTGCCCAACATAAGCGCTCGTACGCGGGCAAGTCAGATCGGCCGAGCAGGCAGAGTGGGCCATTAAAAACGAAGCCCGTTTGGCCGAGGCGAAGCAGCGTGTTTTCGCGGCGTTTCGCTGTCAGGTGAAGTAGGCGATCCTATTTAGCGCAAGGGATCGCTACCAAAATGCTATGCGGCGGCTACGCGCGCGTTCGTTTTCTGGCTCGCACACGGGCGCCGTACTTTTTTGAGCACAGCAAGCCCAACGCGCCAGTTACGATCAACGCCAGCGGCGCTGGTTCCGGCACGCTGGTGGGATCGTCCAGCACCAGCACCTCCAGGGGAGCGCGGTCCACGCTAATGCCGCTCAATGCCGAATTTATGAATAGCAGATCCGATGAGGAAAATTGGGCCACGCCCGGTGCCGATCCAGCGAATACGAAGTTAAGCAAGTTGCCAGCGCCGCTAGCGCCGCCGATCGGTCCGATCAGCGCGACTGCGGAAAAAGCCACCGATCCCATGCCGTCATTGGTGCCGGGGATGAAATAGGTGGTATTGACCTTGCTAAGGAAGTTGCCTTCAGTGACCGATATCAAGATGACTTTGGAAGCATCGTACTCGAGCGTAAAATTGAAGGCGTACAGATCACTGATCTCCGAGATATCGGCCGATATGTTGAATTGACCACCGATGCTTTGCTCGCTGGTGTCTGCCGCCAGTGTCAGCAGCGGCGTGGCTTGGCCTTGCAGCGAGACCAGAAGCAGAACGGACAGTAGCGGCGAGAAGAGTTTGCACAAGGTTTTCATGAAATGGTCCATGGTTATTTGCAGACGGTGCCTGCCGGAATCAGGCGTGTAATGGCAGCCAGATCGAGCACGTCGATCAGGCCATTTGTATCGAGATCGACGTTTGGGTTGAACGAACCGCCGCCAGGACGCGCGCCGAACGACGCGCGCACCAACCCCAGGTCGTCACAGTTGACGCGCCCGTCGCGGTTGACGTCTCCGGGTAACGGCGGGGCGATCACGCTGGTGGACAGGGTGGCGTAATTTCGCGCGTCCACGTTGCTCGCGTGCTCTGCGCTAAAGGTCAGCGTGGCCACCGTGCCTATGGCAGCAGCAGCGGGCGGCGTCATGCGTACCGTCACCAGAGATGTTGCACCAGCTGGAATGGCGGCGCTGTGCGGCAGGATCGCGCTCAAGAACTGCTTATCGTCCGTGGCGGAAAAAAGGAAATTGCCGGCGGGGCCGTCGTTCTTGACCGAAAACATTAGGGTGGTAGCTTGGCCGCGGGGCAAGCCGACCGCCACCGGTGGCGTGACCGAGAGAGTCTGCGGATTAACCACGTTGCCAATAACGCGCTGGTAGGGGCTATGGTTATCGTCCTGACCCACCGCATACACCTTGAACGGGCTGGTTGGAATGGTAACCTGCCCGGTTTCAGAGCTCGGGTCGGCCGGATCGTTATTGGCTAGATCGAAGTGACTCAAAAGCTCGCCGTCCGGCGAACGGAATTCATATGACTTAGTGAGCGCATACTTGCCCATATTGGCCAGCACGGACATGGTCCTGGCTGGCGCGGGCGAGCCGACGATCGGGAACGCGCCAGTATGCCCCGTTGTAGACGGTGGCCGAAATCGCGCTTACCCGTCCCGGGCGGCCTATTTGCGGATGCAAGTCAGCATTGCCAAGCTCGATCCAGTTACTGTGCGAGTAAAAATCTTGCAGAGTATGCAGGGCGGCGCCGAAATTCTTGCGCGCGTCGTCGAGGTTATTCGACAGTACTGAGCCGACCGCGGCATCGAAAGAGCGCACTATGACCTCATTGCAACCGTTGATGTTTTCGGCGTCGCAGTGGTGGGCGGTTGAATTCTCAAAGTCTTTGTCGACCGCAGCGTTGGATTCGACCAAGGTATCGCGGGCCTGCTCCATTGAACGCGAAACTGTTGTCACGCCCACTTCGCCATAGATAGTGGCAAGGCCGGTTTTGGTAATGGCGGCATGCGATTCACCCGGGGTCAGAGCGCCCAGGCCAGCGGACGGGACAAAGGACTTAGAACTAGCTGTCATGCCCAGCGCAATGACAAGTGCGATCACATATTGTGCAGGCAGACTTGGCCGCCATAAGGTAAAACGTAGCATGTAACACTCCCTAGTTGTTTATTGGAAAGCGCTCTGGTTTACTGTTTTGCACTCCAGATCTCGCTGCGTTTGCGGCTTCGATGCTGATTTTTATTTCGGTCAGAATCGCCCGTCCCTTGAACTTTGGCGTGGCCAAAGCTGCATTGAGGCAGGGCAGAGCCACGCTGCCGAATTGGGTAAGAGTGCCGATAGCCACCGTCTGGCGCTTGCTGACCCTGTTGGCCCGCGCTAGGTCGTACACCATGAAGGCGATATCCTCCTCGGCAACTTGTTTTTTCGCCTTGAGAATGTCTTCGTATTTGGCATGAAAATGCGGAATGATGTTGTGTACGGTGCCGCCAAAGTGCAAGTGCTTGCGATAGACGGTTTCCAAGCGCTTGAAAGCAGGATCGTCTGGGACGATCGTCTGTAGCTTGGCGCCGCAGTCCGACTGCGGCGCGGGATCGGCTCCTTGCGCAAGCGTGCAGAAACAAGCGCATAAGAGCGAAGCGGCAAATGCTAGAGACGCAGTGTGATTGGTCATGACCGAGATGATGGGAGTTAACTTCAGTTATCTAGAAGTTAACATGAGGGGCAGATTAGCTGAACCGATTTCGGCTAATCATGGGTTTGATTGAAGTCAATCAAAAAGGTATCTACAGCGCGGCTATCGCAGATGAGGCGGAACCGAGGCTATCAGAATTGAGAATAAACGTGATAAACAATATAAACCAATAAGGCGGTGCTGGCGCCGTAATTGGGCGTGCGTCACGCTTTTTTCGACCATAGCCGTATGGCATCGAACAGCGTGCTGGCGATGGCCCCCGCTTCGACCATATTGGTCTGTCTCGCCCCCATCACCTCAACTACTTGAAGCGCCCGGTGCGCACTTGGGTGCCCGTGGTGTGGCAGGGGCCGGTCGGTAATGCCCGCCGCTGTGCCGATGGGCGGCGGTGGCAATCTGTGCCGCGCGGTTAGGCGTTAGCGGCGCGCGCTGCGCAAACGCTTGGCCGCCATCGCCTGGGCCGGCTCGCCATAGACCGGCGCGGCGCCGGCCGGGCCGGGCTGGGCGGGCGAGGCGCCGGCCAGTTCGCGCCGCAGCCGGCCATGGTCGAGTTCCTTTTCCCAATGCGACACCACCACCGTGGCCACCCCGTTGCCGATAAAATTGGTCAAGGCGCGGCATTCGCTCATGAAACGGTCGATGCCCAAAATGAGAGCCATGCCGGCCACCGGAATGGTGGGCACCACGGCCAAGGTGGCGGCCAGGGTGATGAAACCGGCGCCGGTAATGCCGGAAGCGCCTTTCGAGGTCAGCATGGCCACGCCCAGGATCGTCAATTGCTGCCACAGGGTCAATTCGGTGTTGGTGGCCTGGGCCACGAACAGGGCCGCCATGGTCATATAAATGTTGGTGCCGTCCAAATTGAAGGAATAGCCGGTCGGCACCACCAGGCCGACCACCGGTTTCGAGCAGCCCAGCTTTTCCAGCTTGGTCATCAAGGCGGGCAGGGCGCTTTCCGAGGAACTGGTGCCCAGTACGATCAGTAATTCTTCTTTAATATAGGCAATAAAGCGGATGATCGAAAAGCCTGTCAGTTTGGCGATAGCGCCCAGGACGATAAAAACAAACAGGAAGCACGTCAGATAGAACGCACCCATCAGTTTGGCCAGCGGCACCAGCGAGGCGATCCCGAATTTGCCGATGGTAAAGGCCATGGCGCCGAATGCCCCAATCGGCGCCAGCTTCATGATGATATTGACCATGCCGAAAATGGCATGCGCGATATCGTCGATCAATTTCGCGATGGGCCGGCCGCGCTCGCCCAACAGCGAAAGCGAAAAGCCGAACAGGATCGCCACCAGCAGCACCTGCAAGATATCGCCCTTGGTGAAGGCGTCGGCCACCGTGGTGGGGATAATGTTGAGCACAAAATCGACCGTGCTCTGGGCGTGCGCCTTGGCCGTATATTGGGCGATGGCCTTGGTGTCCAGGGTGGCCGGGTCGGCATTGAAGCCGGCGCCCGGTTTCAATACATTGGCCACCACCAGGCCGATGGCCAGGGCCAAGGTCGATACCACCTCGAAATACAGCAGCGCCTTGCCGCCCACCCGCCCGATCTTCTTTACGTCCTGCATGCCGGCGATGCCCGACACCACAGTGCAGAAAATGACCGGACCGATGATCATCTTGATCAATTTGATAAAGCCGTCGCCCAGCGGCTTCATATTCACCGCGTCGCCCGGCAGGTATATTCCCAATAAAACCCCGCACAGGATCGCGAACACCACCTGCACATACAATATTTTGTAAAATGGTTTATTCATTACGTCTCCTGGCGCGGATAGATGTGCATCATTACGTTTATCGTGGGCCGACTCAATTGTGGTTAACCACACATTGTTAGTTGAACTATATCAGGTATATATAAAAAAATACGGCTTATCGATCAGATATTCTGGGTGGCCCTGCACTTATTATGTGCGGGCCGGCCCGCGCGGGTAGGCGAGTGATAAGCAATAGGGCAATATTCATTGGTAATTTGCAAGCCATAAACGGACCGCGATCGGTTCCCGCAGCCCGCCGCGCCTGTTCCAGCGCAGCGTCCGGCGCGTGCCGCCGCGCCGCCGCGCGCGAAGCCCGGTAGAATGTGACAAAAGCACCATGGCGCCGCGCCGCCGGTCGGCCGACTCCGCGCGTAGTGCCATTTGATAAGGAAACGCCATGCTTGAAGCGACTCGCCACTATGTTCAATGTCTTTCGCCGGCCGGCTTGCACCGGATCGCCTATAAGCAATGGGGCGCGCCCGACAACGCACGCGTGCTGGTGTGCGTGCACGGGGTGACCCGGGTGTCCGATGATTTTGATACCATGGCACGCGCGCTGGCCGCCGATTACCGCGTGATCTGTCCCGACATGGCCGGCCGCGGTCGCTCCGACTGGCTGCGCAACGCTCAGCTGTACCGGATTCCGCAATACGTGAGCGATATGGTGACGCTGCTGGCGCGGGTGTGCCGGCACGAAGAAGGGGGTAGCGTCGATTGGTTCGGCACCTCGATGGGCGGCTTGATCGGTCTGGGCCTGGCCTGCCTGCCGGGCAATCCGATCGGCAAGCTGGTGTTAAACGATATCGGGCCCACGCTGGACCCGGCCGCTCTGCGCCGTATCGGCGACTATATCGGCCAGGACATGCGCTTTGACACGTTCGAGGCGGGCGCCAAGTTTATCCGCGACATCTCTCAGCCGTTCGGCCAACATAGCGAGGAAGAATGGCATAAGCTGGCCAGCGATGTGTTGCTTCAAGATAAAGATGGCAACTGGATGCGACATTACGATCTGGGCTTGGCGCTGCCGTTTCGCCAGGCCACGCCGGAATCGACCCAAGCCGATCAGGCCAGTCTGTGGGCCGCCTATGACGCCATCCGTTGCCCCACCCTGCTGGTGCGGGGCGCGCAATCGGACTTGCTCTCGCGCGAGACGGCGGCCGCCATGGTGGCGCGCGGCCCGCGCGCGCGGCTGGTGGAAATTGACGGCGTCGGTCACGCGCCGACCTTCATTCACGCCGACCAGATCGCCATCGTGCGCGATTTTTTATTGGCATAAAGTAGTAACAACGTCGTACAAACCGCCGGCGCGGCCGCGGCCGTGCGGCGATATCGAACACCGCAAAATGCGTATGGAAAACAAGTATGGAAAACAAATATGGAAATTAAGCGATTGCACGTGGGAAAACGCCTGTCCGAAGTGGCGATTCATCAAGGCACGGTCTATCTGGCCGGCCAGATAGCCGACCAGACCGAGGCCGACATGGCCGGTCAAACCACGGAAGTGCTGGGCCATGTGGACCGTCTGCTGGCCGAGGCCGGCAGCGACAAGACCTGTATCTTGTCGTGCCAGATTTTTATCACCGACATGGCCCACTTCGGCGCCATGAACGAAGTGTGGGATGCGTGGGTCGCGCCCGGCCACACGCCCCCGCGCGCCACCGTGCAAGCGCGGCTGGCCAACCCGGCTTGCCTGGTCGAGATCGTCGTCATCGCCGCCCAGCGCTAGCGCCATGGTGTCGATTGCGGCGCTCACTAGCGCAACCTCCGAGCAACTGGTGCAAGGCTTGAGCGCCGACGACGGCGCCCGTGTGATGGCCGCGCTCGACTATGCGGGCGCCGCCTACGCCGACAAGACCGGCGCCAGCGGCCAGCCGGCCCTCGAATTTTCGCTTGGCGTGGCCAACACCCTCGCGTTCTTGCGCAGCGACGCCGAAACCCGCATCGCCGGCTTGATGTTCGAGCTGACCATGCTCGACGCGCAAGCGGCGCCGGCCATCGCGCCCCGCTTCGGCCAGCAAGTGTGCGACCTGGTCACCGGGGTGCGCCAGCTGATCCGCCTGCGCGCCCTGACCCAGGGCCAGAACGCGGCCGGCGGGCGCGGCAAGAACGCGGCCCAGCAAGCCGTGGCCCAGGTCGAGACCTTGCGCAAGATGCTGCTGGCGATGGCGTCCGACATGCGGGTGGTGCTGGTGCGCCTGGCGTCCTGCGTGACCACCTTGCGCTATTTCGCCGAGCACAAGCTGTTTAACGAGATGACGCGCGCCTACGGCCAGGAAACGCTGGACTTGTACGCGCCGCTGGCCAACCGGCTCGGCATCTGGCAGCTCAAGTGGGAGCTGGAAGACTTGTCGTTCCGCTTCATCGAACCGGAAGCCTACAAGCGTATCGCCAAGATGCTGGAAGAAAAGCGCATGATGCGCGAAGGCTTTGTTTCCTCCGCCATCTTGCGCCTGCAAACCGAATTGGCGGCGGCCGGCATCGCCGCCGAGGTGTTCGGCCGGCCCAAACATATCTACAGCATCTGGAGCAAGATGCGCGGCAAGGAGCTCGATTTTACCGAGCTCTACGACGTGCGCGCCTTCCGCGTGATCGTGGCCGACGTGAAAACCTGCTACACGGTGCTGGGGGTGGTGCATAACATCTGGACCCCGATCCCCAAGGAATTCGACGACTATATTTCGCGCCCCAAGCCGAACGGTTATCAGTCGCTGCACACGGTGGTCACGGCCGATGACGGCCGGCCCCTGGAAGTGCAGATACGCACCAATGAAATGCACAGCTTCGCCGAGTACGGCGTGGCCGCGCACTGGCGCTACAAGGAGGAGGGCGGCTCGAACTTCGCCGGCCAGAAGTACGACGAAAAAATCGCCTGGCTGCGCCAGCTGCTGGCCTGGAAGAGCGACGTGGCCGACGCCGTGGTGGGGCAGGAAGACATCCAGCGCGAATGGGTGGAAAAGCTCAAGTCGGCCACCCTGGACGACCGCATTTTCGTGCTCACGCCGCAGGCGCGCGTGCTCGAGCTGCCGGTGGGAGCGACCCCGATCGACTTCGCCTACCATTTGCACAGCGACGTGGGCCACCGCTGCCGGGGCGCGCGGGTGGACGGCATCATGGTGCCGCTCAACACGGCCCTGAAAAACGGCCAGACCTGCGAAATCCTCACCGCCAAGGGCGCGCCCGGCACGGCCGGCCCTTCGCGCGACTGGCTCGGCGGCGGTTACACGGTGAGCACCCGCACCCGCTCCAAGGTGCGGGCCTGGTTTCATGCGATCGACATGCAAGAGACGCTGTCGCATGGCCGCGCGATGGTGGAAAAATCGCTCCAGCGCGAGGGCAAGACGGCCGTCAATCTGGAGGCGCTGGCGCAAAAGCTGGGTTTCGCCAAGGTCGACGAGCTGTTCCTTTCGGTGGGCAAGGACGAATTTAGTTTGCGCCACGTCGAGCATGCCTTGCACGACGATGGCGAGGCGCCCGCGCCGGAAGACTCGGTGGTGCTCAACAAGAGCCGCGCCTCCAGCGTGGAGCAGGGCGCCAAGTCGGGCGTGCTGGTGGTGGGCACGGAAGGCTTGATGACGGCGCTGGCCAAGTGCTGCAAGCCGGCCCCGCCGGACGGCATCGTCGGCTTCGTCACGCGCGGCAAGGGCGTCTCGATCCACCGCGCCACCTGTAAGAATTTCGCCGAAATGCGGTCCAAGGCGCCCGAGCGGGTGATCGTCACGGCCTGGGGCCGGGCCGGGCTGGACACGGTGTATCCGGTCGATATCTTCATCCTGGCCGGCGACCGCCAGGGTTTGCTGCGCGATATCTCGGAAATTTTTTCGCGTGAAAAAATCAACGTCATCGGCGTCAATACCCAAAGCGCCAAGGGGCAGGCGCGCATGACGTTTACGGCCGAAATCGGTGCCACCGCGCAATTGCAAAAAGCCTTGCTGGCGATTCGCGATGTGGGCGGGGTGATGGAGGCGCGCCGGGCGTGAGCGGGCCGGCCGGCCCATGCGGCCATGCATGATTGCCATCTTTTTGATGCTCATATTGATGCTCATATTGATGCTCAGATTGATGCTCTCATTGATGCTCAAATACAACAAAGCGTCCCGATCGGGACGCTTTGTTCGTTTGGAGCACGGTTTTCAGCGGCTCATTGATCGGCAGCAAATTTCCCCAGATCATTAAGCGCCACCATGACTCATCAAAAGCGTTTTCGCACCGCCCGGTTGACGGCTGCCAAGCCCCCTCCAGCGGCAACAAAACGCCGTCCTGCACGGACATGGCGGCTGCGCGCCGGCACCCTCGCCGGGCCGGCGACGGCAACCGCCCTTGATTCGACCGCTGTGATTTCTCACCTTTAAGGATGACTCATGAAAACCGTTTCGATGATGCAAACCTCCCAACTGTGCCTGGCCGCCATCGCGCTCGTCGCCGCCGGCAGCGTGTTTAGCTCGGCCCAAGCGGCCACCACCACCGCCAGCGCCACCGCCACCGTGATCACGCCGATCGCCATCGCCAAAACCGCCGACCTGGTGTTCGGTTCCTTCACCACCAGCGCCGCCGGTCAAACCATCACCGTCAGCGCGGCCGGCGTGCGCAGCGCCAGCGGCGCGGTGCCGATGGCCGGCGCCACCTCGGCGGCCGCCTTCAACGTCACCGGTACCGGCGCGCTCACCTATGCGATCACCCTGCCCACCACCGTGTCGATGATCACCGGCGCCGGCGCCACCGCCGCCGAAACCATGGACGTGACCGGGTTTACCAGCAATCCCTCGGGCACCGGCGCCTTGACGGCCGGAGCCCAGGTGCTGGCCGTGGGCGGCACCCTGACCACCGCCGCGGCGCAAGTGGCGGGCGCCTACACCGGCACCTTCAATGTCAGTGTCGACTACAACTGATCTGGCCGGCCGCCGCGCGCTGTCGGCCGCGGCGTTGGTGCTGGGCGCCGGCGCCGCGTCGGGCGGCTGGGCGCAGAGCTTGCAAGCGCTCAGCCCGCTCGACTTCGGCACCTTCGCCGCCGGCGGCGCCGGCAGTGTCACCATCGGCGCCGACGGCGCGCGCAGCGCCGCCGGCGCGGTCCAGCTGATCGCCAAATCGCCCGGCGCGCCCGCCACTTTTAGTGTGAGTAACGACAGCGACAGCCCGCTGCACTGCGCCCCGGCCACCTTGTCGGCCCAGTCCGGCCTGCTGCAAGCGCAAGATATCAAGGCCTTCACCAGCAGCCGCATCGCCACCCTCGGGCCGCGCCAGACGCTCATCCTCACCGTCGGCGCCACCTTGACCGTGACGGCCGGCGCCGCGTCGGCCCCGTCTTCCCACTATGCGGCGCCGCGCGCGGTGTCGCTTCACATCCATTGCACACCATGACCCTTCATTCCTTTCGCGCCGCCTTGCTCGCTGTTGCCGCGCTGCTGTCGACGGCGCCGGCCCGGGCCGATCTGATGCTGTTTCCCACCCGCGTGGTGTTCGAGCCAAGCCAGCGCGTGGCCCAGCTCGAACTGGTCAACGACGGCGAGCGGCCGGCCACCTATCGCATCGAACTGGTCAACAAGCGCATGACCGACACCGGCCAATTCGTCGATATCGAGCAAGCCGCGCCGGGCGAGCTGTTCGCCGACGCCATGCTGCGCTATTCGCCGCATCAGGTCACTTTACAGCCCGGCATCAGTCAGACCATCCGCTTTTCCCTGCGCCGTCCAAGCGAGCTGGCCGACGGCGAATACCGCTCGCACCTGGTGTTTCGCAAGCTGCCCGAGGCGGGCGGCGCCACCAGCGTCGAGCAGCGTCCGGCCGGCGGCGGCGACATCGGCACCGTGCTCACGGCGCTGGTGGGCGCGTCGGTGCCGGTGATCGTGCGTCAAGGCGAACTGTCAGCGAGCAACACCCTGTCCGGCCTGACCCTGAGCGGCGCGGCGCCGGGTCAGCCGCCGCTGGCCGTGGCCACCTTGGAACGCAGCGGCAACCGCTCCAGTTATGGCGACCTGGTGCTCAGCTTCGCCCGGCGCGGCGGCGCCAGCGAGGAATTGGCCCGCATCGGCGGCGTGGCCCTGTATGTGCCGAACCAGCGGCGCGCGCTGCGCATCACGCCCAAGGCGGACGGCCAGCTCAGCGGCGGCACCTTGCGCCTGGAATACCGGGCCGCGCGCGAAGCCGGGGGCGCCTTGCTGGCGGCCACATCGGTCGAGTTGCCGTGACGGGGCGGCGCGGCGCCTGCGCGCCGTTCCGGGCCTGAGCGGGTCGGCGCGCTGCCATGTCCCCGCGCGCCCGGCTGGCGACCTGGCTACTGTGCTGCTGCATGGCCGCATCGGCCTGGGCCGGCGCGGCCGACGGGCTGGCGGCGCGCTACCCGGCGCCCGATCCCGGCCTGATCGCCATCGTCGAGCTGCACCTGGGCGAGGAACTGCTCAGCGACGCGCTGACCGCCTATCAATACGGGGCCGCCACCTACCTGCCGCTGGGCGAACTGGCGCGGTTGCTCAGTCTGGCGGTCAAAGCGCAGCCGGGCGCGGGCACGGCGGCCGGCTTCATCGTAAGCGAAGAGCGCGTGTTCCACCTCGATCTGGCGCGCGCCAGCGCCACCCTGGCCGGGCGCGAGTTGCCGTTCGATCCGGGCGCGATACGCTTGCAAGCGGACGACATCTATGTCGAGAGCGGCTTGCTGGCCACCTGGTTGCCGGTCGACTTCGCCCTTGCCATGGGGCGCCTGACGGTGACGGTGCTGCCGCGCGAAAAGCTGCCCTTGCAGCTGCGCCTGGAGCGCGAACGCTGGCAGCGGCGCGCCCCGGCCGGTGGCGACGGCGGCGCCGGCCTGACCCGTCTCGATCAAGCCTACCGCCTGTATGCGGCGCCCGTGATCGATCAAACCGTGAGCCTGTCGGCGGCGCGCGCCGGCGGCGCGCTGCGCGGCGAGGTGGCCAGCGCCACCTATCTGGCGGGCGACTTGCTGGGCATGCAGGCCAGCGCCTTTGTCAATCTGGCCCGCGGCGGCGGCGCGGCGCGCCTGACTCTGGCCCGCCACGATCCCCAAGCCGGATTGCTGGGGCCGCTTCGCGCGCGCGCGCTGGCCATTGGCAGCGACGCCGCGCTGCCCTTCCTGCCGTATCTGGACAACGCCAAGCTGCGCCAGGGTGGCACCGGCCTGGCCTGGTCGAACCGGCCGCTGGACCAGCCCGAGCAGTTTGACCGCATCAGCCTGAGCGGCGACCTGGCCGAGGGCTGGGACGTGCAACTGTTCTATAACAATGCCTTGATCGGATTTCAAGCCGCGCGCGCCGACGGCCGCTATCAATTCGACGCGCTGTCGCTCGCGTATGGCCCCAATCTGTTCCGGCTGGTGTTTCACGGCCCCACCGGCCAGGTGCGGGTCGAGCAAAAAAGCGTGTTGCTCGATCAGGCCAGCGTGCCCGATGCCACTTTCTATTACGACCTGGCCGCGCGCACCGATCCCGGGCTGGGCCGGCGCGCCGCGCTGCGTTACCAGTGGGGCTTGAGCCGCATGGCGACGCTCGATGGCGGCTTCCAGGTGCAGCAGGCCGGGCCGACCGGCGCGGGGGGCGCGTACGCCAACCTGGGCTTGCGCGCCTATTTGCGCGGCATGATCGTCAACGCCATGCTGGCGCGCGCGCCCGACGGCGCCGTGCTGAGCGAAGTCGGGCTCAAAACCAGCGTGGCGGGGGTGGCCGTGAGCGTGGTCCAGCTGCGTCCGCGGGGATTTGTCAGCCCGCTGCTGACGGCCTCGCCCGATCCGCTGCGGGTGAGCCATCAACTCGATCTGGACACCGTGCTTTCCTCTCTGTCGGCTTGGCCGATGCCGCTCACGGTCGGGGTGCGCAGCGACCGGCGCGCTTCCGGCGCGCGCGCGAGCGCGCTGCTCGCCCGTATCTCGGGCCAGGTATTGGGGGTGGCGCTATCGAACCAGCTGGAAGGGCAGGTGCTGCCCGGCCGGCGCGCGCTCAACGGGTTGCTGCAAATGAGCCGGCCGATCGGCGACACCAGTTTCGGGGTCCAGCTCAATTACGCGCTGCGCCCCCAGCGCCAATGGGTGAGCGCCATGCTGGGCATGAACCGGCGGCTGTTCGACGATTACGCGCTGACTGTGAATATGACACGCACCATTGCCGGCGGCGGCAAGCAGCTGCTGATCGGCTTGAACCGCAACTTCGGCGCCTTTAGCATGGGCATCAGCGCGGCCGCCACCAGCGGAGCGGGACTGGCGCTCGGGCTGCGTCTGTTTTCGGCGCTTGGCTACGAGCCGCGCCAAGCCCATTACCAGCCCGGGCCGATGGCCCAGATGGGCAGCACGGCCGCCTCGGTGCACGTATTTTTGGATAAAAATAACAATGGCAGCATGGATGGCGACGACGAACCCTTGCGCGACATCGGCCTCATCGTCAATGGCGCGCGGCGTCCCCAGCGCACCGACGGCGCCGGCCTGGCCTATCTGTCGGGTTTACCGATCAAGCAAAATCTGGACATCGCGCTCGACCGCGCGACCCTGGAAGATCCCTACTGGGCGCCCAGCGTGAAGGGGGTGCGCTACCTGGCGCGCCAGGGCGCCGTCAATCAGATCACACTGCCGGTGCACATGACGGGCGAAATCGACGGCACCGCTTTGGTGGCCGACGACGCCGGCCGGCGCCACCCGATCGGCGACGTGCAGCTCGAATTGCGCGACGCCCAGGGCGCGCTGGCGGCCAGCGTGAAGAGCGCCGCCGATGGCTACTTCCTGTTCTTGTCGGTGGCGCCAGGCAGCTACACGCTGGGCATGTCAAGCGCCCAAGCCGAGCGCCTGGCCTTGCAGCCGCCGCCCCGGCAAGCGCTCAGCATTTCGCCGCAAGGGCAGGTGATCAACGGGGTGACGCTGGTGCTGCGGGGCGGCGCCCCGGCGCGGCCGGCCAGGCCGGACGCGCCGCGGTGAGCGCCGGCCGCCCCGCGTGGCGGCGCTTTGGCCTGCGCCGAACCCCACCCGTTAGCGCCGCGCCGCGCCATCGGGCGCGCCCGGGTCGGCCACCTCGGCTTGCAGGGTGATGTGGTCGATGCCGTAGCGCGCCAGCAGCATGGCCTTGACCGCTTGCAGCACGTGGGGCCAGTGCGCCAGGTCGGCGATTTCCAGATGGCCGATCAAGGCCGGCTGGCCGGGCGACATGTCCCACACGTGCAGATCGTGCACCGAGCGCACGCCTTCGACCCGCGCCAGATCGGCGCCCACTTGCAGATAATCGATTTGCAGCGGCACCCCGGCCATCAGGAAGTGGGACGATTCGCGCAGCAGGCCGAAGGTCGACTTCAGGATCAGCAGCGAGACCACGATCGAGAGCAGCGGATCGATCGGCATCCAGCCGGTCAGGTAAATCACGGCGCCGGCCAGCAGGGCGGCGATGGAGCCGAGCAGGTCGCCCATCACGTGCACCAGCGCGGCCCGGGTATTCATGCTCTGGCGGTCTTGCGACAAGACCCAGGCCACCGCCAGATTGATCGCCAGTCCCAGCCCGGCCACCACCATCACGGTGGCGCCGTCGACCGGCTGCGGCTGGGAGAAGCGCTGCGCCGCTTCGAATACGATCGTACCCACCACGGCCAGCATCACCACCCCGTTGATGAAGGCGGCCAGCGCCTCGGCGCGGCCGAAGCCGAACGAGTGGCGCGCCGATGGCGGCCGTTTGGCGATCAGTTGGGCCAGCAGGGCCAGGCCGAGCGCGGCGGCGTCGGTGACCATGTGGCCGGCGTCCGACATCAGGGCCAGCGAGCGAGACGCCATACCGGCCGCCACTTCCACCGCCGCAAAACCGAACGTCAAGCCGAGCGCCCAGCCCAAGACCTTCAAGCTGCGTTCTGCGAAAAAATGGCGGTGTTCGGCGTCGCCGGCCAAGTGGGCGTGCAAGTGGGCCGAGGAGGGAATTTTGGCGGGCATCGGTGGGTTTGGCTGTGGTCGGACCGGCCAGTGTAAAGGAAGTGCCGCGGAAGCGCCGGGCAAGCCCCGGGCGGGCGCCGGCGCGCCGCCGCGCATTTTCGGCGCGCCCGATCGGCCCGCGTCTGAGGAAAGCGCTTGTAATTGTTTAATCGGCTCTCTATAATGCTGGTCTTCGGGCGGTTAGTTCAGCTGGTTAGAATACTTGGTCGACATCCAAGGGGTCGGGGATTCGAATTCCTCACCGCCCACCAGCACACATGTAAGAGCGAGAAAGGCATCCCGGTTATGACACCGCGAACTACTACCAAGCTTTGGGAGTGACGCTAGTCGAACGGGATTTCTTTTGCTCGAAAAAAGGAAAACGCGGCTAGCCCGCGTTTTTTTTTCGTCTGCGTTTTATGTGCCGATCGCGCAGTCCGCGCGATCGCGTTTTGCACCATCATCTGTCTTAAATTTTCGGCGCGCGCCGCCATGGAGAACACTATGCTTTCAGTCCGCCTTCCCGATGGATCGGCCCGTCAATTCGATGGCCCCGTGACCGTGGCGCAAGTGGCGGCCAGCATCGGCACCGGTCTGGCCAAGGCGGCCCTGGCCGGCAAGGTGGACGGCAAGCTGGTCGACACCTCGTATCTGATCGAGCACGACGCCGAGCTGGCCATTGTCACCGACAAGGATGCCGACGGCCTGGAAGTGATACGCCATTCGGTGGCCCACTTGCTGGCCTATGCCGTCAAGGAACTGTTCCCCGACGCGCAAGTGACCATCGGTCCCGTGATCGAAAATGGCTTTTATTACGATTTTTCGTACAAGCGCCCGTTTACTCCGGACGACCTGGCCCTGATCGAAAAGAAAATGAGCGAGCTGGCCAAGAAGGACGAGCCGGTCACGCGCCAGGTGTTGCCGCGCGACGAGGCGGTGGCCTACTTCACGTCGATCGGCGAGGCTTACAAGGCCGAAATCATCGCCTCGATCCCGGTCGACCAGGATGTGTCGCTGTACTCGGAAGGCAAGTTCACCGACCTGTGCCGGGGTCCCCACGTGCCGTCCACCGGCAAGCTGAAAGTGTTTAAGCTGATGAAGCTGGCCGGCGCTTACTGGCGCGGCGATTCGAAAAACGAGATGCTGCAACGCATCTACGGCACCGCCTGGGCCAAGAAGGAAGACCAGGAACAATACCTGTACATGCTGGAAGAGGCGGAAAAGCGCGACCACCGCAAACTGGGCAAGCAGCTCGATTTCTTCCATTTTCAGGAAGAAGCGCCAGGTCTGGTGTTTTGGCATCCGAAAGGCTGGACGCTGTGGCAGCAGGTGGAGCAATACATCCGTCAGAAATATCAGGCCAATGGCTACCAGGAAGTGAAGGCGCCGCAAATTCTCGATAGCAGCCTGTGGGCCAAGACCGGCCACTGGGATAACTATCGCGAAAACATGTTCGTGACCGAGTCGGAAAACCGTTCCTACGCGCTCAAGCCGATGAATTGCCCTGGTCACGTGCAAATTTTCAACAGCGGCATGCGCAGCTACCGCGACTTGCCGCTGCGCTACGGCGAATTCGGTCAATGCCACCGCAACGAGCCATCCGGCGCCTTGCACGGCATCATGCGCGTGCGCGGTTTTACCCAGGATGACGGGCATATTTTTTGCACCGACGAGCAGATCGAGCCGGAAGTGATCGCGTTTCACCAGCAAGCGATGGAAGTGTATGCCGACTTCCAGTTTCACCATATCGACGTCAAGCTGGCCTTGCGTCCCGATAATCGGATCGGCACCGACGCGGTGTGGGACGAGGCCGAGGAAGCCTTGCGCTCCGGTTTGCGCGCCTGCGGCGTGAGCTGGACCGAGCTGCCGGGCGAGGGCGCCTTTTACGGGCCAAAAATCGAATACCATTTGAAGGATTCGCTGGGCCGGCCATGGCAAGTGGGCACCATGCAGGTCGATTTTTTCATGCCCGAGCGGCTGGGCGCCGAATATGTGGCGGCCGATAACACGCGCAAGATTCCAGTCATGTTGCACCGGGCCATCGTCGGTTCGATGGAACGATTCATCGGCATTTTGATCGAAAACCATGCCGGCGCCCTGCCGCTCTGGCTCGCTCCGGTGCAAATTTCGGTGCTCAATATTTCGGATGCACAAGCCGACTATGCGCAAGCTTTGACCACAAAACTGAAGAATTTGGGCTTCCGCGCGCAGGCTGATTTGCGTAACGAGAAGATTACATATAAAATACGCGAACATTCCGTACAAAAACTGCCTTACATCCTTGTAATCGGCGACAAAGAACGGGATGCCAACACCGTGGCCGTGCGGGCACGGGGCAATGTCGATTTGGGCGTCATGTCCATCGAAGCCCTGGTGGAACGACTCCAACAAGAGATCGCGACCAAAGCCTGAGGAGGAAACTCCTTGCACGTCCAATGATTAAGATTTTTAAAGGAAACTACAATAGCTACTGACAAGTCGCATCGCATCAACGGCGAAATCACTGCCCCTGAAATGCGTTTAAGTGGGGTCGATAACGAGCCTCTCGGTATCGTGAGTCTGGCTGACGCCTTCCGCCTGGCGGAAGAGGCGAACGTCGACCTGGTGGAAATCGCGCCGACCGCGCAGCCGCCGGTGTGCCGTTTGATGGACTACGGCAAATTCAAGTATTCGGAGCAGAAAAAGGCTCACGAAGCGAAATTGAAGCAAAAGATCATCCTGGTGAAGGAAGTCAAATTCCGTCCCGGCACCGATGATGGCGATTACAATATCAAGCTGCGTAACCTGATCAAGTTTCTCGATGAAGGTGACAAAACCAAGATCACGCTGCGCTTTCGCGGCCGTGAGATGGCGCATCAGGATATCGGTTTCCGCATGCTGGAGCGCTTGAAGGCCGATCTGGAGCCGTACGGCCAGGTCGAGCAGTTTCCCAAGATGGAAGGGCGCCAGATGATCATGGTTTTGGCGCCAAAGAAGAAAAAGTAGTCTATACTGTGGGCCGCTGCGGTCGCGCCGAAGGGCGCGCCCGCGGTCCCGGGTGCAAATTCGCGGGCGCGCGCCGGTCACGGCGC
>JAZKGI010000027.1:0-28199 GCA_040385995.1 Pseudomonadota bacterium | reverse complement strand
TGCAGCATGGCGGCGGTGCACACCTGCACCGAGCCGGCGCCCAGGGCGATGAATTCGGCCGCGTCGCGCCAGTTGCCGATGCCGCCGATGCCGGAGATGGGCAAACCGCGGGTGGCCGGGTCGCGCGCGATTTCGGCCACCATGTTCAGGGCGATCGGCTTGACGGCCGCGCCGCAGTAGCCGCCGTGGGTGCTGGCGTTGCCGACGATGGGCAAGGCCACCATGCGGTCCAGGTCGAGCGAGGTGATCGAATTGATGGTGTTGATCAGCGAGACGGCGTCGGCGCCGCCGGCCAGGGCGGCGCGGGCCGGCAGGCGCACATCGGTGATGTTGGGTGTGAGCTTGACGATCACCGGCAGCCGCGTATGCGTCTTGCACCAGCGCGTGACCATCTCCACGTACTCCGGCACCTGGCCCACCGCCGCGCCCATGCCGCGTTCCGGCATGCCATGCGGGCAGCCGAAATTGAGCTCGATGCCGTCGGCGCCGGTCGCTTCAACCAGCGGCAGGATGGCGGCCCACAGTTTTTCCTCGCACGGCAGCATGAGCGAGACGATCATGGCGCGATCCGGCCAGTCCTTTTTTACTTGGGTGATCTCGCGCAGGTTGATTTCCAGGCTACGGTCGGTGATCAACTCGATGTTGTTAAAGCCCAGCACCTCGCGGTTCTTGCCGTACAGGGCGGAATAACGCGAGGAGACGTTGACGGCGGCCGGGTCCTCGCCCAGGGTTTTCCACACCACCCCGCCCCAGCCGGCCTGGAAGGCGCGCACCACGTTGTAAGCCTTGTCGGTCGGCGGCGCGGAGGCCAGCCAGAACGGATTGGGCGCCTTGATGCCGCAAAAATCGATACTCAGATCGGCCATGACGCAGCCTCCACGGTTGATTGCATGTCGTGATGGATGGTCAGCGCGGCCAGTTTGCCATGCTGGACCGCCTGCACCGTCAAATCCTGTCCGGGCGCCACGCAGTCGCCGCCGGCGTAAATGCCGGGCAGGATGGTGCGAAAGCCGGCATCGACGGCGATCTTGTCGCCCTCGAGGCCCAAGGTGGCGGCCAGCGGGTCGCCCAGGGCGGCGTCGTCCAGGTGCTGGCCGATGGCCTTGAAGATGGCGTCGGCCGCGATGTCGATGGTGACGCCGGTGCCGGCCAGGCGCCCGCCATCGAGCGCGGTTTTCTCAAAGCGCATGCCGGCCACCCGGCCGGCGCCGTCGAGCAGCACCTGGCGCGGCTGGGCCCAGGTCAGCATGCGCACCTGGTTGGCCTTGGCGATCTCCTGTTCGTGGCCGGTGGCGGTCATGGCATCGAAGCCGCGCCGGTACACCAGCGTCACCTCCTGCGCGCCCAGGCGCGCGATTTGCACCGCCATGTCGATCGCGGTGTTGCCGGCGCCGATGACGATGGCGCGCGCCGGCAGCGGCAGCGCGCGCAGATCGTCGGCCTGGCGCAGCGCGCCGATGTAGTCGACCGCCGCCAGCAGGCCGGGCGCGTCTTCGCCGGTCAGCCCGAGCCGGCGGCTGGCGCCCAGGCCCAGGCCCAGGAAGACGGCGTCGTAGTCCTGGTGCAGCGCGCGCAGCGTCAGATTGACGCCCAGGGTCTGGCCGTATTCGAGGCGGATGCCGCCTATCCCCAGCAGGAACCGCACTTCCTGCTGCGCGAAGTCGTCGGTCAGCTTGTATTTGGCGATGCCGTACTCGTTCAAGCCACCCGGTTTGGCGCGCGCCTCGAACACCACCACCTGGTGGCCCAGCATCGCCAGCCGGTGCGCGCAGGACAGCCCGGCCGGACCGGCGCCCACCACCGCCACCGTTTTGCCGGTGGCGGCGGCGCGCGCGAACGGGTGACCATCGAACCGCATGTGGTCGAGCGCGTGGCGTTGCAGCAGGCCGATCTTGACCGGCTGGCCTTCCTGGTCGTGGTTGCGCACGCAGGCGTCCTCGCACAGGATCTCGGTGGGGCAAACCCGGGCGCAGCTGCCGCCCAGGATATTGGCCTTCAGGATGCCGACGGCGGCGCCGTTGATGTTCTTGTCGTGGATATTACGGATGAAGCTGGCCACGTCGATCTCGCTGGGACAGATGCGGGTACAGGGCGCGTCGTAGCAATACAGGCAGCGCGCGCTTTCAATGGCGGCCTGGCGCGGCGTGAGCGGCGGCGCCAGATCGGTGAAACGCTCGGCCAGCGCGCTGTCGTCGGCGTCCGGTCGCGGCAGATAAGTGAGGGACTCGATCATGATGCCATCCTGCGAAAAGTGGACATGGGGGCCTATGCCGCGCGGGCCGCGCGGCGGGCGACCCTGTGACCGGATTATCGGCCCATTTACTTCATTTGTGGGAAAGCAAATTGCGCACCAGCGCTGGCGGTGTTGGGCCAGCGCTGCATCACTGCCTTGTGGCGGGTGTAAAAGCGCACCCCTTCCGGTCCGTATGCGTGGTGGTCGCCAAACATGCTGCGCTTCCAGCCGCCGAAACTGTTAAAGGCCATCGGCACCGGCAGCGGCACATTGACCCCCACCATGCCCACCTCGATCTGGCGCACGAATTCGCGCGCCACACCGCCGTCGCGGGTGTAGATGGCCACCCCGTTGCCGTATTCGTTACGGTTGATCAGCGCCACCGCGCTGGCCACGTCGGGCGCGCGCAGCAAACACAAAACCGGGCCGAAAATCTCTTCTTTATAGATGCTCATGTCGGGCGTGACGTGATCGAACAGGGTGCCGCCGACGAAAAAGCCGTTCTCCCGTCCCGCCACCTGATGCCCGCGCCCGTCCACCAGCAAGGTGGCGCCCTGCTCCACGCCCTCGCCGATCAAACGCTCGATGCGCTGCTTGGCGGCGGCCGACACCACTGGCCCCATTTCGGCGTCGGCCGCCATGCCGTCGCCTATTTTTAGTGCGGCCGTGCGCTGTGCCAGTGCGCCGGCCAGCTGGTCGCCGGCGTCGCCCACCGCCACCACCACCGAAATGGCCATGCAGCGCTCGCCGGCGGAACCGTAGGCCGCGCCCATCAAGGCGTCCACCGCCATCGCCATGTCGGCGTCCGGCATCACCACCATGTGGTTCTTGGCGCCGCCCAGCGCTTGCACCCGTTTGCCGGCCGCGCTGCCGCGCGCGTAGATATATTCGGCGATCGGGGTCGAGCCGACAAAGCTGATCGCTTGCACCACCGGATGGTCGAGCAGCGCGTCAACCGTCTCTTTATCGCCCTGCACCACGTTGAACACGCCGTCCGGCAAGCCGGCCTGCTGCAACAGGCGCGCGTGCAGCAGCGAGGCCGATGGATCGCGTTCGGACGGTTTCAGCACAAAGGTGTTACCGCAGGCGATGGCGACCGGGAACATCCACATCGGCACCATCACCGGGAAGTTGAACGGGGTGATGCCGGCCACCACGCCGAGCGCCTGGCGCATCGACCAGGCGTCGATGCCGCGCGCGATCTGGTCGGTGAATTCGCCCTTGAGCAGCTGCGGGATGCCGACCGCGAATTCCACCATTTCGATACCGCGCGCCACCTCGCCCTGGGCGTCGGAAAAGGTTTTGCCGTGCTCGCGCGTGAGCATGGCGGCGAAGTCGTCGACATGACGCTGGCACAGCTGCAAATAGGTAAACAGCACGCGCGCGCGCGCCAGCGGCGGCGTGGCCGACCAGGCGGGAAAGGCGGCGGCCGCCGCTTGCACGGCCGCGTCCACGTCGGCCGCCGTACCCAGGGTCACGCGCGCCACCGGTTGACCCAGGGCCGGGTTGAACACCTCGGCATAGCGCCCGCTGGCGCTATCGGCCTTGGCGCCGTTGATGAAGTGGGTGATGGTGTCGATCTCGATACTGCTGTCCGGGGTACGCATGATGGTGGCTTTATAGTGTTGGTTGGTTCGCGCCGACGCGAGGTCGGCCGGAACATAACTTAGTCGAGATGCTTGAGCACCGTGGTCAGCTTGCCGAACATGTCGTCGATGTGCTTTTTCTCCATCACCAGCGGCGGCGACAAGGCGATGGTGTCGCCCGTGACACGGATCAGCAGGCCGTCGGCGAACGCCTGCTTGAAGGCGGCGAAGGCGCGCGCGCCCGGTTTGCCGGCGATGGGCGCCAGCTCGATGCCGGCGATCAGGCCGATGGTGCGCAAATCGATCACATGCGGCAGGCCCTTGAGGGAAAACACCGCTTCCTGCCAGTACTGCTCGATGCCCTTGGCGTGCGCCAGGATTTGCTGATCCTGGAATACCTCCAGGGTCGCCAGCGCGGCCGCGCAAGCGAGCGGATGGCCGGAATAGGTGTAGCCGTGGAATAGCTCGATGCCCGGCGGCGCTTCCATGAAGGCGTCGTGAATGTGCGGCTTGCTGAACACGGCGCCCATGGGCACGGCGCCATTGGTCAAGCCCTTGGCGGTGGTCATCAGGTCCGGCTCGACGTCGAAGTAGTCGGCCGCGAACGGCGTGGTCAAGCGGCCAAAACCGGTGATCACTTCATCGAAGATGAGCAGGATGCCGTGCTTGGTGCACAGCTCGCGCAAGCGCTTCAGATAGCCCTTGGGCGGAATCAGCACCCCGGTCGAGCCGGCCACCGGTTCGACGATCACGGCGGCGATGGTGGAGGCGTCATGCAAGGTGACGATGCGTTCGAGTTCGTCAGCCAGGTTGGCGCCGTGTTCCGGCTCGCCGCGGCTGTAAGCGTTGTGCTCCAGGTTGTGGGTGTGCGGCAGGTGGTCCACCCCGCCCAGCAGGGGGCCGAAATGCTTGCGGTTGCCGGCGATGCCGCCCACCGAGATGCCGCCGAAGCCGACCCCGTGGTAACCCCGTTCGCGCCCGATCAGGCGGGTGCGGCCGGCCTCGCCGCGCGCCTTGTGGTAAGCCAGCGCCATCTTGAGGGCGGTGTCGACCGCTTCCGAACCGGAATTGGTGTAAAACACGTGGCCGAAACGGTGGTTGGTGTAGGCCATCAGCTTTTCGGCCAGATCGAACGCGGCCGGGTGGCCCATCTGGAAGGTGGGCGCGAAGTCGAGCTGGCCGGCCATGGCGCGGATGGCGGCCACGATGGCCGGCTGGCCATGGCCGCAGGGCACGCACCACAGGCCGGCCGCGCCGTCCAGTACGGTGTTGCCATCGACATCCCGGTAATACATGCCTTCGGCCGATACCAGCAGGCGCGGGTTGGCCTTGAAATCGCGGTTATTGGTAAAAGGCATCCAAAACGCGGATAGAGAGGCGGGTCGGGAAGAATTCATATATTTCTCCTAAAAATTCTGGCTGCGGGCCGACGCCGGCACGGCGTCGCTATTTTTACAAGATACAAAGCTATTCACCGAGGAACAAGATGATGCTGCAATCATAGACAGTGCCTCAACTATGGCACAGATACACGGTTCGCAAAACCTGCCGACTTACCGCCGGCAGCAACATCACAGTTTTCCTCGGCGCCGGGCAGGGCGTCAAGCGATGTCGGGAAGCGCTCCTGCGCCCGATCAAGCCGCGCCTGCTTTAGCGCGAGGACGACCCGGCCCGCCCACAGGCGGCGCCCATGTTAACTTATGGTATTGTCCCGCGCATCGTCGCCACCATTCACCCGTTCAGCGAACCCCCATGTCCACCAACACCGACCCCGACCGACACATGGGCGACTTTTCCGCCCTCACCTTGCATTCGGCCCGCCTGCTGCTACGCCCGCTCACGGCCGGCGACGCGGCCGCCCTGTTCGCCATTTTCGCCGACCCGCAAGCGATGCGCTACTGGAGCGGCCCGCCCTGGACCGACCCGGCCCAGGCCGACGCCATGGTGGCCCGCTCGGCGCACCAGTTGCGCGAAGGCAGCGCGCTGCGGCTGGGCCTGCAAACCGAGGACGGGCGCCTGATAGGGATGTGTAATTTGCATGCTTTCTTTAAATCCAACAAACGCTGCGAAATGGGCTATATTCTGGGGTCGCGCGATTGGGGCTGCGGGTATATGCAAGAGGCGCTCACGGTACTGATCGAACACGCCATGACGACGCTGGGCTTGAACCGGATCGAAGCCGATATCGATCCGCGCAACGCGGCCTCGGCCAAGCTGCTGCAAAGGCTGGCGTTTCGCAAAGAAGGCTATCTGCCCGAGCGCTGGATCGTCGACGGCGTTGTATGCGACACGGAATATTATGGCTTGCTGCGGTCGTATTGGCTGGCGCGGGTTTGAATCGCGGGAACATTCCTGCGCAAGGAAAGGTAAAGCATGATCAAAAGTTCGTTGCCGCGCGCCATGCGCGGCTTGGCCGGCGCGGCCGCGCTGGCGCTATGTTCGCTGGCCCAGGCCCAGGTCGACAATCCTTTCCGGCTGGCCGAGGACAAGCCGCTCAGTGAAACCTGGCTCAACGCGGGTTTTTACTCTTACCATTTCCAGCGCGACAAGGGACTGAACGACCGCAATCCCGGGCTGGGCCTGGAATACCGCTACTCCAGCGTGGCCTCGCTGACGGGCGGGCGCTTCTACAATAGCGACCGGGCCTATTCCAACTACGCGGGCCTGTATTATCAGCCGGTCGCCCTGGGGCCGCTGCGCCTGGGCGCCGTGGTGGGGGGCTTTAGCGGCTATCCCAAAATGCGCGACGGCGGCTGGTTCCTGGCCGTGGTGCCCATGATCAGCTACGAATACCAGCGCGTCGGCCTCAACCTGGCGGTGGTGCCCACTTATAAGGACCGGCTGTACGGCGCCTTCACCTTTCAACTCAAGCTCAAATTGGCCGACTGAGGCGCGCGACCATCCACTGCTGGTGTACCGCTTCCTCTTCGCCCCCATCGTCGCAACGCCTTAGTTTCCTTCCGAAAATGAAAAATTACATGTAAAAATTCATGTAATTTTTGCATCAGCCCACTAAGCATTGCCGTTAACGGGCCGCGCGCCCTGGCAGACCCTGGCATGGGGATTGCTAACAGATGAGTGCAGATATTTATCTGTTATTCAATTGGTCTACAACCTTTATCGAGCAGATCATGACGCAGACCCCAACCGATCATGGCTTTGAAGAGCAAGCAGCCACGATGGAATACATGATCGCGCCGATTTTCACACAAAAGGAGTGATGACATGCCTATTTTTGGTACTACTGCAAGGATGGCGGCTAGACGGTTCGTCGGCGCTGCTGCCACGACAGGATTAGCCGGTGGCGCATGGGTCGGTTACCACGTCGGGAATGGAAATTTGAATTACGGCGGAAGTCATCGATATGACCGTGAGTGGCGTCTCGGCCCAGCGCAAAATTATGGCGGTGCGGAACAGTTCTGGCGTGATCTACGCACCTCTCCCAACGGGCGGTTTCCAATGACGCGGGTGGACGGGGTGCCGAATCAAGCTGGCGCTCGTTTGGCACTCAGATTTGCTTTTGAGCGCCCTAACATCGTGAGAGTTGAGGAAGTGGATCAAACGTCGATGTTGTTAAGCACTCAACCAGGCGAACATCTGTTCCAGGGAACAGCCAGGCATTCAGTCAGAGAGGCTGGCGGCGATCTGGTGTATCGAATTGAAGGCGAAGGGCCGAGCGACAATCCAGAAGATTTTATGCTGCAAATAGCCAACGTTGCGTTCGCCCAGGCTGGCTGGATGGTGAATATGCCGTTTTCCGACAGCGATCAAGAGCGCGCGTTAGCACAGAGCCTGCTAGCCACCGGGCAGGCGTAAGCCGTTCACGGGCTGTCAAACCGCTCGAAGCGGGGCTGGTGCGCGTTTCGAGCGCCAGTCGCATTCGGCCCGGTCTGCGCGGCAGTCTCAAAACTATTCGCTGTTTTGCTCTGCGTGCATCGACCACCTGTCCGAGTAGCGCCGCTAGCAGTGTTGGTAATGTGGCGGGAATGGCGGACAATGTGAAGCGCTGCGCATGTCAAGCAAGCTCAATGCGCCTAGTCGAAAAACCGGATGGACTCTTTTGAGCTCGATCGGCAGCCAGGCGGTGTAGGCGTTGCTTGCAGCCAAGCGAATGCTGGACTATATTGGGGACGCGATGGGGAGAGCGGGCGCGGGACAGCGAGCGCTTTGCCTGATAACGGTCAAGCGCACACACTTGCGCGTATGTCCCCCCGAACTGCTCCCTTCTCAATATGATCGAATCGACTTCATCCCTGATTAAGGAGTCTGTATGTCCACTGTTCCCAAGCGTACTCTAGCAACCGTCATGCCTTGCCTGCGCTATCGCGACGCGGCCGGAGCCATCGATTGGCTGTGCAGCACCTTCGGTTTCGAGCGCCAGCTGGTGGTGCCCGGCGAACGGGGCAGCATCGTGCACGCCCAGCTCAGCTTCGGCAACGGCATGATCATGCTCGGCTCGGTCACCGACAGCGAATACAACCGGCTGATGAAGCAGCCTGACGAAATGGGGGGCGCCTCGACCCAGAGTTGCTATCTGGTGGTGTCGGACGCCGACGCAGTGTATCAGCGCGCCAAGGCGGCCGGCGCGCCCATCATGCTCGACATCAAGGATGAGCAATACGGCGGGCGCGGCTTCACTTGCCGCGATCCGGAAGGCCATGTATGGAGCCTGGGAACTTACGATCCGTGGTAAGACGGCGCGTGCTGGCCGCCTGCGCGCTCGGCTGCCTGCTGGGCGCCGGCCTGTCGCTGCCGGTGGTGCTGGACTGGCGTATCAACCGGGTGGCGGCGGCGCCCCGGACGGCGCCCTTGTGGCCGGCCGCCAAAGCCTTGCATGCCAGCTTGTGGCTGGCCGACTTGCACGCCGACACCTTGCTGTGGAACCGCGACTTGAACCTGGAAAGCGCGCGCGGCCATGTCGACCTGCCGCGTATGGTGCGCGGCAACGTGGCGCTGCAAGCATTTTCGGTGGTGACCAAGACCCCGCACGGCCTCAACATCGAGCACAACGACGATACCAGCGACAACATCACCGCCTTGTCGGTGGTGCAGCGCTTGCCGCGCGCGACGTGGCACAGCCTGATGGCGCGCGCCACTTATCACGCCGGGCGCTTGCATGCGTTCGCCGACGCCAGCGGCGGGCGCTTTCGCGTCATCGACAGCGCCGCCGGCCTGCGCGCCTTCGTCGCCGAACGCCGGCGCCAGCCAACCCTGGCCGCCGGCTGGCTGACCCTGGAGGGCGCGCATGCGCTGGAAGGCAAACTGAGCAATCTGGATGTGCTGTACCGGGCCGGCTACCGCATGGCCGCGCCGACCCATTTTTTCGACACCGAACTGTCCGGCTCGCAACATGGCATGCGCCAGGGCGGCTTGACGGCGCTGGGGCGCGACTGGGTGCGCGCCATGGAAAGCCGCCACATGATCATCGATCTGGCGCATGCCTCGGAAGCCACCATCGACCAGGTGCTGGCGATGGCCACCCGGCCGCTGATGGTGTCGCACACGGGGGTGCGCGGAACTTGCGCCAACCGGCGCAATCTGACCGATGAACAGCTCAAGCAGATCGCGGCGCGGGGCGGCCTGATCGGCATCGGCTTTTGGAATACCGCCGTGTGCGGCGCCGACGTGGCGGCCGTGTCCCGCGCCATCGCCTATACGGTCGCGCTGGTGGGCGAGCGCCACGTGGCTTACGGTTCCGATTTCGACGGCGCCGTGGTCACCGCGATCGACGCGGCCCACCTGGCCGAGCTGACCCAGGCGCTGATGGAAGCGGGCTTGACGAACGCGCAGATCGAACGCATCGCCGGCCGTAACGTACTCGAATTTTTATTGCAGAATTTGCCCGAAAGCTAAGGAGAGCGAATAGCTAAGGAGAGCACCATGGGACGCACCGTGCATTTCGAAATTCAAGCCACGCAACCGCAAGTGCTGATCGACTTTTATTCGGCCCTGTTTGGCTGGAACTTCACCCCTTGGGAAGGCGAGCGCGTGTACTGGCTGATCGGCACCGGCCCGCGCGCCAAGCCGGGCATCGACGGCGGCTTGTTGCCACGCTGCGACGGGCCGTCGGCGGCCCCGCCCCCGCCTGCCTTGGCCGACGCGGGCGGGACCGGTGGGGCGGCCGGGGCGTCTATCAACGGCTTCGTCTGCACGGTCGAGGTGGACGATGTGGAGCGCGCCATGGCCCAAGGGGTGGCGCTGGGCGGGCACGTGGCTAAACCGATGGCACCGGTGGCCGGGGTCGGCTGGCTCGCCTATCTCACCGACCCGGACGGCAATCTGTTTGGCATGATGCAATCCGATGCCAGCGTCCCCGAGGAGTGAGCATGGACGCCGACGAACAAGCGATACGGACCCTGGTCGCCGATTGGCTGCGCGCCAGCAGGGAGGGCGAGGTCGACCAGGTATTGGACTTGATGGCAACCGACGCCGTGTTCCTGGTGGCGGGCCAGCCGCCCATGCAGGGCCGCACCACTTTCGCCGGCGCCCTGCATACGCTGCTGCGCGAACACCGCATCGATTCGCACAGCGAAGTGGAGGAAGTGCAAGTGTGCGGCACCATGGCGTATTGCCGGACCCGTCTGGCCGTGTCGGTCACGCCGCTCGACGGCGGCCCGGCCAGCCACCGGGCCGGCTACACCCTGTCGATCTTCCGCAAAGAGGCGGATGGAATGTGGCGCCTGTCGCGTGACGCCAATTTGCTGGCGCCGGTGGCGCCACCGTAGCGGGCACGCCGGCAGGTGGATCGGCTTGGCGATGAGGGCGCGCGGCGGGCCACGCCGGCTGGGCCAAGCAGGCCGCGCCACGCAGGCCGCGCCACGTAGGCCGCGCCACGCAGGCCGCGCCATGCGGGCCGCGCCATGCGGGCCGCGCATTGACCCGCACCGCTTGCCGTTTCCCCCGTCAAACCACCGAATGGAAGAAGGACGCAGCGCGTTAATCGAACCAGTCGCTACCGCCAACGGCCACCAAGCCCGGCCTGATGCGGATCAGGTCCCAGCCAGCAGCGCCGGGTGACGCGTTGCAGGCATCCGGACGTGCTCGACGACATGCAAGTGTGGCTTGATGAGAATCCGGATGCCATGTGAATCCGGCGCTCATCAGTCGAGCATCCGTTCGGAACCATCAAGTCCGGGGTGGGGAAGACGCACTTCCTCGCCCAAGACCTGGAAGGGGCGAAGGCCGAAATGAGCTTGGACGTGCTTGCCTGTCACCTCAAGCGTTGATGATGTCGCCAGGTGCCGCTCATAGGATGGAAGTGATCAGGGCGTATGCTATTTTACCGGCCCTATACCGAGTGTTTGAAGCGACCGATGTACTCACATGGCGGGGAGCACGACACTTGGCACAGCGCCGTGAACGATTTAAAAAGCAGCACCACACGCTTCGGCCTGTACTGTTCTGCTGCCCATGTCCGATTCTGTCTTTTTACACAGCCTGGTGTGATGGCACCATTGTCGGGCCGCAAGCGATGGCTCAGGGTTGGCTAACCTGCACCAGCGTTTTTCCGAACGTCTTTCCTTTCAAAAGCGCGATTAAGGCTTGAGGTGCGTTTTCGAGCCCATGCACAAGATGCTCCCGGTAACGCAGCTTGCCTTGTGCAACCCATTGTTCTGCCTCGCGAAGGAAATCGTCGAGCTGGGTATCGGCGAACTCGGTCTGGATGAAACCGCGCAAGGTCAAGCTCTTGCTCATGATCTCCGCCATGGTGGCGGCGAGGCGGTCAGGGCCGGCAACACCGTCCGAACGCGCTTCGTATTGCGAAATCAGGCCGCAGACGGGAACACGGGCATAGGTGTTCAGCAGTGGCAATACCGCATCCCAGATCGGTCCGCCAACATTTTCGAAGTACACATCGATTCCATCTGGACAGGCACGTGTCAGTTGCTGCACAAAGTCCGGCGCCTTGTAATCGACTACCATGTCGAAACCCAGCTCGCTTTTTACATAAGCCAACTTGTCCGCGCCGGTCGAGATGCCGACGGCGCGGGCGCCGGCGATGCGCGCAATTTGCCCGACTGCCGAGCCGACCGCTCCACTGGCGCCGGCGACAACGACCGTCTCGCCCGGTTTCGGTTTGCCGATGTTGCGCAAGCCCGCATAAGCAGTAAAGCCCGTCATGCCAAGTACGCCGAGCGCGGTCGACGGCGGAGCAATACCCGTGTCAAGACGACGTAGGCCAATCCCGTCGGACAGGTCGAAGCGTTGCCAACCGGACCAACCCAACACCCAGTCGCCCTCCTGCCAGTCGGGGTGATGCGAGCGTCGCACACGCGATACCGTTCCACCGACGATTACTTCACCAATCCCGATCGGCTCGTTGTACGACTTTTCGGGCTTCATCCACCAGCGCATGTACGGATCGATCGACAGAAAAATGGTCTCCAGCAGTAGTTGGCCGTCGCCGGGCACCGGCATCGCATCATCCTCCAGCCGCAGGTTTGCAGCCGCCAGGTCGCCGTCGGGCCGGGAGACCAGCACCACCCGCTCATTGTGTATTCTATTCATGTGAACTCCTAAATTGTTGCGTATCATTGAAGAATTGGCATACATTACGTATGTGAATTGCAGATTAACATACATACGGGATGTATGCCATTTTCTGACGAAAAACAGGGGAACTATGAATCGCCAACGACGCTCGGATATGATCGCCAGCACCCGCAGCAAACTCATCACAGCGGGCCGAAGAGCCTTCGCTTCGAAAGGCTACGCCGATACGGTCATGGAAGACCTCACCGCCGACGCTGAACTGACGCGCGGAGCGCTCTATCATCACTTCGGTGGCAAGAAAGGTTTGCTCGAGGCGGTCATTGCCCAACTCGACGAAGAGGCTTCCGCACGTCTGCGCTCGATCGTCGAGCATGCCGGCACGCCCTGGGAAGGCTTCGTAGAAGAGAGCGTTGCCTGGATCGAGTTGGCGCTCGATCCGGAATTTCGCCGGATCTGCCTGGTCGACGGGCCATCCGTTCTGGGAGAGCCGTCACGCTGGCCGAGCCAGAGCGTGTGCTTGGCAGACACGCGCAAAAGTATCGAACTGCTGCTCGAGCAAGGTGTGATGGCGCAAGTCGATCCGGAAGCGACCGCCTACCTTATCAACGGCGCAGCGCTGAACGCCTCAATGTGGATTGCCGGCGCCAGCGATCCCAAGGCTGCATCGGCCAAAGCGGTGGCCAGTTTCCGCACGCTGCTTGCCGGGCTGCGCCGTACTTCCCCGCCTGCTGTACCTTGAGCTCCACTCCAGCTGACGCGTTTGGCCACCGTAGCCATACTGCACCCATTGCTCGCACAGGCAGCCGTGGGCGTCGTCGCGCAAGATGTTGATGAGCTCCCACTCGGCGCGCTTGCCCGTCGGTGCGATGGGGCCAAAGGGCGTCTCGAGGGTTGTTCTGAAGACGGCCGACGTGGTGATGCGCGCCGCCACGAAGTGGCCATGCTCGACTCTTGCCGAACGTGTCACGCGAAATCTTGCAAGGAGGCTTGGCAGGCCGCAAACGCCGCCCTGAAGGCGGTGCGGATCGGCGAACGGGCCAGCTGGCCCCCCAGGCACAGCAGCAGATTGCCGTACCCGTCGACCAGGGCCACCGCCGCCTGCACGTCCAGCGTCTTGTTGACGGCGGCGGCTTACTTTTTTTTCAGGTCGGCGCCGCCGAAGGCGTGCGGCAGCTGGGCGCTGGCGGTGGTCTCGAAGATGTCGCCGTTCAGGTTCGTCAGCAGCACCGCCAGCCCGTTGCCGCCCAATTCCAGGATCACCTGGCGGCAGGCGCCGCACGGGGCGATGGGGCCGTCGGTGTCGCCGATCACCGCCAGCTTGTCGAAGTCGCCCGGCCGGTAGCCCTGCGCCACGGCGCTGAACAAGGCGGTGCGCTCGGCGCAATTGCATAAACCGTAGGACGCGTTTTCCACATTACAGCCGCGGAACACGCGGCCGTCGCCGCACAGCAGCGCCGCGCCCACTTTGAACTGCGAATACGGCGCGTAGGCGCTCAGGCGGGCGGCGGCGGCCTCGGCTATTAACTGTTCATTATTCATGTGGTGCTTTCTGTATCGGTTGGCGCGCGCCGCGCGCTACGCATGGATCGCGCGGTAGATCACCGGCGCGGCCTCGGGCGCGCTGTCGGCTACCACGTACGCTGCCTGAATCTCGCGCACCGCCTGCTCGGCGCCTGCCTGGGTGCGCGCATGCACCATCGCCAGCGGCTGGCCGGCGACCAGCCGCTGGCCCGCGCCCACCAGATCGGTCAGCCCGACCGCGAAGTCGATCGCGTCGCTGGGACGGCGCCGGCCGCCGCCCAGGCCCACCACCGCCAGGCCCAGGCCGCGGCAATCGCGCACCGACGCAAAACCGGCCCGCAAGGCCGGCACCGGCAGCACAATGGGCGCCTTCTCCAGATAACGGTCGGGCTGCTCGATCAGATCGGCCGGGCCGCCCAGCGCCGCCACCATGCGGGCGAAGCGCTCGGCCGCCTGGCCACCGTCGAGCACCGCCATCAGCTTGGCGCGCGCCGCCGCCTCGTTCTCGGCCAGGCCGCCCAGCACCAGCATCGCGGCGCACAGCGCCAGCGTCACTTCATGCAGCCGGGCCGGCCGCGCGCGACCGGTCAGGTAGTCCATCGCGCCGCGCACTTCCAGCGCGTTGCCGGCGTAAGGCGCCAGCGATTCGTGCATGTCGGTCATCAGGGCGGCCGTGCGCATGCCGGCGCCGTTGCCGACGCTGACGATGCTCTCGGCCAGTTCCAGCGATTTGGCGTAGGTCGGCATGAAGGCGCCGGTGCCCACCTTCACATCCATCACCAGCGCATCGAGCCCGGCGGACAGTTTTTTCGACAGGATCGAGCCGGTGATCATGGCCACCGATTCGACCGTGGCGGTGACGTCGCGGATGCCGTAAAAGATCTTGTCGGACGGCGCCAGCTGGGCGGTCTGGCCGATGATGGCCACGCCCACTTCCTGCACCACCTTGCGGAACAGCGCATTGTCGGGCACCGTGCAGTAGCCGGGAATGGCGTCGAACTTGTCGAGCGTGCCGCCGGTGTGGCCCAGGCCACGCCCGGAAATCATCGGCACATAGCCGCCGCAGGCGGCGATCATGGGCCCCAGCAGCAGCGACACCACGTCGCCCACGCCGCCGGTCGAATGTTTGTCCAGCACGGGGCCGGGCAGATCGAGACCGCGCCAGTCGAGCACCTGACCGGAGTCGCGCATGGCCAGGGTAAAGGCGACCCGCTCGTCCATATTCATGTCGTTGAAAAAAACCGCCATCGCCAGCGCCGCGATCTGGCCTTCGGTGACGCCGCCGCCGGTGATGCCGCCGACGAAAAACTGGATCTCTTGCGCGCTCAAGACGCCGCCGTCGCGCTTTTTGCGAATGATCTCTTGGGTTAAAAACATGCGCTGCTCCGACTCATATTAGGGTGATCAAGACAATTGGCGCGGGCCGCGCACGCTACACGCCATACGGAATCCAGACGTTTTTGACCTGGCTGGCGTGCGCCAGCACGGCGCGCCCGCCGCTTTGGGCGGTACTATACCAGTCGCGCCCACGCGCGCCGCCGACCCAGGTGCGCTTGAGCGAGGCGGCCGACAGGCGCTCGACTTCGGCGCAACCTTGGGCCGAGCCGTCGTGCCGCCAGAGCGCGTCGACATCGGCGTGGCTGGCCAGGGTGCGCGCCAATTCGTCGGCGCTGCCGGTGACGATGTTGACCACGCCGTCCGGCACATCGGAGGTATCGAGCACCTGATAGAAATCGGTGGCCGACAGCGGATGGGCTTCCGACGGCACCAGCACCACCCGGTTGCCCAGCGCGATGGCGGGCGCCATCAGGGAAATCAATCCCAGCAGCGGCGCCTCGTTGGGGCACACGATGCCGATCACGCCGAGCGGCTCGTTGAGCGCCACGGTGATGCCGCGCGCCGGCGGCTGGTGCACCAGGCCGTCGTATTTGTCGGCCCAGGCGGCGTAATAGAACAGGCGCTCCACGGCGGCCCGCACTTCTTTTTCCGGCTCGGCGGCGCCGCTCATGGCACCGATGCGGGCGGCGAATTCGGCGCCGCGCGCGGCCAGGTTTTCGGCGATGTAGTACAGCACCTGGGCGCGGTTGTGGGCGCTGGCCCGGCTCCAGGCGCCGGCCTTGTGCGCCGCCTCGACCGCGTTGCGGATGTCCTTGCGGTTGCCCTCGCCGATATCGGCCAAAAAAGCCCCATCGGCGCCAAACACGGCACGGCTGTAGGCGCCGTCCGGTCGCACTTGTTTGCCGCCGATGTATAACTTGGCGGTACGGTCGATGGCCAGCGGATCGGCCGCGCCGGCGCGCGCTCCGCCCGTCCCTTGGAGCGTCGCCATCGGCGCGGCCGGGCGCGCATCCTCGGCCAACGGCGTCAGATATTCGAGCATGCCTTCGCGTCCGCCTTCGCGGCCGAAACCGGATTCCTTGTAGCCGCCAAAGCCGCAGGCGGCGTCGAACTGGTTGGCGCTGTTAATCCACACCACGCCGGCCTTGATCTCGGGCGCCATGTCCAGCGCCAGGCTGATCGACTCGGTCCAGACGCAGGCGGCCAGACCGTACACCGTGTTATTGGCCAGTTGGACCGCCTCGGGCGGGGTGCGAAAACTCATCGCCACCAGCACCGGACCGAAGATTTCAGCCTGGGCCACGGCGGCCGAAGTGGAGGCGCCCGTGATCAGGGTGGGCGGGAACCAGGAACCGTCGGCCGGCAGTTCGCATGCCGGTTGCCACACTTGGCAACCTTCGGCGCGGGCCGTTTCGACCAGGTCCGCAATGCGCTGACGCTGCACCGGATCGACCAGGGCGCCGATGTCGGTGGATTTGTCGAGCGGCGCGCCCAGGCGCAGTTTCTCCATGCGCGCCTTGACCTTGGCCAGGAAGCGGTCGTGCACCGATTCCTGCACCAGCAGGCGGGAACCGGCGCAACAGACCTGGCCCTGGTTGAACCAGATCGAATCGACCAGGCCTTCGACGGCGGCGTCCAGGTCGGCGTCGTCGAACACGATAAAGGGCGATTTGCCGCCCAGTTCCAGCGACAGCTTTTTGCCGCTGCCGGCGGTGGCCTGGCGGATCAGGCGTCCCACCTCGGTCGAACCGGTGAAGGCCAGCTTGTCGATGTCGGGATGGTTGACGATGGCTTGGCCGACCCGGCCGTCGCCGGTGACGATGTTGACCACCCCGGCCGGCACTCCGGCTTGCAGGCAAATTTCGGCGAACAGCAAGGCGCTCAGGGAGGTGTATTCGGCCGGCTTGAACACCACCGTGTTACCGGCCGCCAGGGCCGGCGCGACTTTCCAGGCCAGCATCAGGAACGGGAAGTTCCAGGGCGTGATCTGGCCCACCACACCCAGCGCGCGGTAATCGGCCAATTCCTCGTGCTGCAATTGGGCCCAGCCGGCGTGATAGTAAAAGTGGCGCGCCGCCAGCGGCATGTCGACATCGCGCATTTCGCGAATGGTTTTGCCGTTGTCGAGCGTCTCGAGCACCGCGAACAGACGCGCGTGTTTTTGCAGCAGGCGCGCGATCGCATACAGCACGCGCGCCCGGCCATGGCCGCCCAACCCCTGCCACAGCGGCTGGGCGCGCCGCGCGGCGGCCACCGCGCGGTCCACGTCGGCGTCGCTGGCCTGGGTCAGCTGGGCCAGCGGCGTGCCGTCGGCCGGATTGGTGGAGGCGAACAACTGGTCCGGCGCGCTCCACGCATTGTCGATGAACAGGCCGAAGCGGCGCTGATGCTGGTCCAGCCACGCTTGCGCTTCTTTCTGGCTTTCGGGGGCGGGGCCGTAGTCCATAGTGGTGAGAATCTCGTGTATTGTTGGCATGACGAATCCGTGGATGCTGGTGGCGCTAGGGTTGGGCGTGACGGTGATTGGCCGAGTAATGGCCGGTGACGTAGTGGTCCAACTGGCGCTCGATATCGGTCAATAGGCTTGACGCGCCGATCCGAAACAGATGCGGTTCAAGCCAGGCGTTGCCCAGTTCTTCCTTCATCAAGGTCAGGTATTGCAGCGCGCCCTTGGCCGAACTGACGCCGCCGGCCGGCTTGAAGCCGACCTGGAACCCGGTTTGCTGGTGGTACTCGCGGATGGCGCGCACCATCGTCAGGGCCACCGGGATGGTGGCGTTGACCGCTTCCTTGCCGGTCGAGGTCTTGATGAAATCGGCGCCCGCCATCATGCACACCCACGAAGCCTTGGCCACGTTTTCCAGCGTGAGCAGGTCGCCCGTGGCCAGAATCGCCTTCACATGGGCCGCGCCGCAGGCGGCCCGGTAAGCGCGCATTTCATCGTACAGGGCTTGCCAGTTGGCGGTCAACACATGCTGGCGGGTGATCACGATATCGATCTCGCTGGCGCCGGCGGCGACCGACAATTCGATCTCGCGCAGCTTCGTTTCCATGCTGGTCAGGCCGGCCGGAAAAGCGGTCGACACGGCGGCGATCGGCAAGCGTCCCTGCAACACCTTGACGGCCGGGGCGATCATTTCATGGTAGACGCACACGGCGCCGGTGCGCAGCGCGCGCGTCTGCAAGCCGAGCGCCTGCTGCAAGTCGGCGCGCAAAGGCCGCAGCGCCTTCATGCACAGCCGCTCGACCCGGCCCGGAGTGTCGTCGCCGCCCAGGGTGGTCAGGTCGATCAGCTCGATCGCCTTGACCAGCCAGGCCGCCTGATATTCCTTCTTCACGGTGCGGCGGTTGACCAGGCTGGCCGCACGGCGGTCGGCGGCGGCGCGGTTGACGCGGATCTGGTTGATCCAGCCAAGTTCGAGGCCAACCGCCTCGTTGCGTTTGAAGTCGGGCGTAGGCAGGCTCATAGCAGATTGTTTCCGTGTGCGAGTGACGCGACGCCAAGGTGGTGGGCCAGGGTTTGGCCGATGTCGGAAAAGCTGTCGGACACGCCCAGCGCGCGCGGCGCCACGCCGGGACCGAAAAAGAGCATGGGAATATGCTCGCGCGTGTGGTCGGAGCCGGGCCAGGTGGGATCGCAACCATGATCGGCCGTGATCACCGCCAGATCGCCCGCTTTCATGCTGGCGATGAATTCGGGCAGGCGCGCGTCCATCTCGCGCAGCGCGTTGGCATAGCCGGCGATATCGCGCCGGTGGCCAAACGATTGGTCGAAATCGACGAAATTGACAAAGCTGAGCGAACCGTCGCCGGCCGCTCCGCCCACCTTCAACAAGGCGTCGAACAAGGCCATGTTGTCGGCGCCCTTGACCACGCGCGAGATGCCCTGGGCGGCGAAGATGTCGCTGATTTTGCCCAGGCCGATCACCTCGCCGCCGGCGCGGTTGACATGGTCGAGCAGGGTCGGCGCCGGCGGCGCCACCGCGTAATCGTGGCGGTTGGCGGTGCGCCGGTAGTTGCCGTCCTGGCCCAGAAAAGGACGCGCGATCACGCGCCCGATGTTGTACGGCTTGACCAGTTCAAAGGCCGCTTCGCACATCGCGTACAGGCGCTCCAGGCCGAACGATTCCTCATGGGCGGCGATTTGCATCACCGAATCGGCCGAGGTGTAGATGATCGGCTTGCCGCTGGCCATGTGCTGGTCGCCGAAACGGTTGATGATGTCGGTGCCGGAGGCGTGGCAGTCGCCCAGAAAACCGGGCACCCTGGTTTGTGCCATCAGCGCCCCGGTCAGTTCGGCCGGAAAAGTGGGCGTACTGCGCGGGAAGTAGCCCCAGTCGAATTCGACCGGCACGCCGGCGATTTCCCAGTGGCCGCTCTGGGTGTCCTTGCCGGTGGAACGCTCGCGCGCGGCGCCATAGGCGGCGCAAAATCCGGTGCGCAGCGCGAACCCTTCGGCCCACTCGCCGCTGGCGGCATGGCCGGCGGCGGCCAGACCGAGCCGCTCCAAGGTGGGCAGGCGCAGCGGCGCGCCTTGCTTGGCGGCCCATGCGGCGATGTGGCCGAAGGTGTTGGCGCCGGTGTCGCCGTAATCGGCGGCGTCCGGCGTGGCGCCCAGGCCGAAGGAGTCGAGCAAAAGAATGAAGGCGCGTGGCATGGTGGCTCGCATATCAAAATGGGGAGAAAGCGGCGCGGCGGCAGGCCGCCCCGCACCGCACGCGACGATGGCTTTAGCTGGCGGCCACGGCGCCCAGGAAGGCGAGGATCAGCACCACCAGATCCTTGGCGCCGATGGCGGCGTATTTCAATGTCTGCTCGTGCGACAGCGGAAACGGCGACATGCCCTCGGCCAGATTGGTGATCACCGATACGCCCACCACCTTCAGGCCGCAATGGCGGGCCGAGACCACCTCCGGCACCACCGACATACCGACCGTGTCAGCGCCCAGGCGCGCCATCATGCGGATTTCGGCGGCGGTCTCGAAGTTCGGTCCCGGGTAGGCCACGAACACGCCTTCGTGCAAGGTGATGCCCTTGGCCGCGGCGCAGTCCATCACCTGCTGGCGCAAGTTGGCGTCATAGGCGTTGGCCATGCTGAAAAAGCGTGGACCGAAACGCTCGTCATTGGGGCCGACCATCGGCGTGCCGGGCAGCAGATTGATATGGTCGCTGATCGCCACCAGGCTGCCGGCGTCGACTTCGGGCCGCAGCGAACCGGCGGCGTTGGTCACGAACAGCATCTCGCAGCCGATCAGCTTCAAGGTGCGGATCGCGCTGGTCATCACGCCCATGCCGTAACCCTCGTAGAAATGGCCGCGCCCCTTCATGCACACCACCGCCACGCCGGACAGGGTGCCGATCACCAGTTCCCCGGCGTGACCGTGCACGGTGCTGATCGGGAAGCCAGGCAGCTCGTCAAAACCGATGCTCACCGCGTCGCTCATCTGTTCGGCCAGCACACCCAGGCCCGAGCCAAGAATCATGGCCACGCGTGGCTTGAAATTTGCCGGCGCGCGCGCGCGAATGATGGCGGCGGCTTGAAATGGGGTGTTGTTCGACATAGTGTCCTCGTGTTGGTAGGGAGTGTTGATCCGCGCTGCGTGTGAGCATGCGTGCGCTTATTAGGTCGGCGCCACATGCCGCGCCTGGCGCGACAGGCCGCCGACATAGCGGCCATTGCTGGCAGGCGATACTATGCCTCACCGTCGATATGTATGGCAAATACCATTTTTCTTGAACACTTATATAAACCACCTATAAATAGGGGTGTTTCCGTGTGACGACACCAGGCCGCAGCCGAACGCATGCCCCAGATTTGACAGTGCATAAACACTTGTTTAACATGAACAACCTTTGTTTATCCAGCCCTTCCGCCATTGCTGTGAGCGACCTTTCCAAAAAAGCGCAGGTGTATCAGCTGATTCGCGCCAACCCCTTCATCTCGCAGCAAGAGCTGGCCGACGCATTGGGTCTGTCACGCTCGGCGGTGGCCGGTCACGTCGCCGGCCTGATACGCGAACGTCGGCTGCTTGGGCGCGCCTATGTGCTGGCCGACAGCCGGCCTGTCATGTGCATCGGCGCGGCCAATCTGGACCGCAAACTGCGCACCCTGGCGCCGCTGGAAATGGGCACCTCCAATCCCGCCAGCGCGCACGAGGTGTTTGGCGGCGTGGCGCGCAATATCGCCGAGAATCTGGCCCGGCTGGGCAGCCCGGTCGCTCTGCTGACGGTGTTGGGTGGCGACGCCGCCGGCCAGTCGCTGCTGGCGCATGCGCAGCAGGCCGGCATCGACATGAGTGCCAGCCTGCATCTGCCGCACGCTGCCAGCGGCACCTACACCGCGCTGCTCGACGCGCGCGGCGAGCTGGTGCTGGCGCTGGCCGATATGCAGCTCTACGAGACGCTCACCCCGCGGGTCCTGGCCAGCCGCCAGCGCCAGCGCGACGCCGCCGGGCTGACCGTGGCCGACCTGAATCTGCCGCGCGACGGCGTGGCGACGCTGCTGGCCGACGCCGCCCGCGATGGCATGCCGCTGGTGCTGGTGGCCGTCTCGCAGCCGAAGATGGCGCATCTGCCGCTGGACCTGAACGGCTTGCGCCTGTTGATACTGAACCGGGGCGAGCTGGAAGCGCGGGCCGGGCGCGCCCTGCCCGGCCCGCAGCAGATGGGCGAGGCGGGCGCCGCCCTGCTGCGCCAGGGGGCGCGTCAGCTGATTATCACCTGCGGCGCCGACGGCGTGTACTATATGGAGCACGGCGAGCACCTGCGCCACCTGCCCGCGCCGGCGCTGGAGCCGGCCGAACTGGTGGACGTGACCGGCGCCGGCGACGCCTTCGCCGCCGCCGTGTGCTGGTCGCTGTATCGGGACGGGGCCGGGGTCGGGGTCGAGGTCGCTAGCGGGAGCGCCGCCGGCGGGGCCGCCGGCGGGGCCGAATCAGATCTGGCGCGGGCCTGCCGCTGCGGGCTGGCGCTGGCGACGCTGACGGTGCGCTCGGCGGCGACGGTGGCGCCGCGGCTGGCGCCCGGCGCGCTCGGCGCGGTGTATGGCGCGCACGGGGCGCGGCGAACTTCCGTACCGCAGGCGGACCCGCCCCATTCGGCGCAACTTTTTCAGGACTGACAACATGCACCAATTCCTCTTGTTTTCCCCCGAAGTGGCCGCCGCCCGCGCCGCCGGCACCCCCATCGTGGCGCTCGAGTCGACCATCATCTCGCATGGCATGCCCTATCCGCACAACGCGCAGATGGCGCGCGAGGTCGAGCAGATCATTCGCGACGGCGGCGCCGTGCCGGCCACCATCGCCATCATCGGCGGCAGAATCTGTATCGGCCTGTCGGACCAGCAGCTCGAATTGCTGGCCACCTCGCCCGAAGCGATGAAGGTGAGCCGGCGCGACCTGCCCTACGTGCTGTCGCAATCGCTGCTGGGCGCCACCACCGTGGCCGCCACCATGATCTGCGCCGAACTGGCCGGTATCGCGGTGTTCGTCACCGGCGGCATCGGCGGGGTGCACCGGGGCGCCGAGACCAGCTTCGACATCTCGGCCGATTTGCAGGAACTGGCGCGTACTTCGGTGGCGGTGGTGTGCGCCGGCGTCAAATCGATCCTCGACATCGGCCTGACCCTGGAATACCTGGAAACTCACGGCGTGCCGGTGGTCAGCGTGGGCCAGCCCGATTTCCCCGCGTTTTTCACGCGCGAGAGCGGCTTCAAGGCGGATTTCCAGATCGACAGCGCGGCCGGCCAGGCCAGCTTCATCCAGACCAAATGGCGCCTGGGCTTGAAGGGCGGCGTGGTGATTAGCGTGCCGGTGCCGCCGGCCGACGCCATGCCGAAAGAAGAGATCGACACGATCACCCTGCGCGCGCTGGCCGAGGCGCGCGACGGCGCCGTGCAGGGCAAGCAGGTCACCCCGTTTCTGCTGGCGCGCATCAAGCAGTTGACGCAGGGGCGCAGCCTGGCCACCAATATCGCCTTGGTGAAGAATAACGCGCGCGCCGGCGCCGCTCTGGCGCGTGCCATGCAAGAGCATAATCCGGCCCTGGGCCACGCCGGCTAAGCGGCCGGACGCGGCGCGCCGTGTCATTACAACCACCGAATCCCATGTCCATCGATCTGAAACAGCTGCGCTACTTTCTCGCCGTGGCCGAAGAAAAAAGCTTTAGTCGCGCGGCCGAGCGGCTGCATATATCGCAGCCGCCGCTGAGCCAGCAGATCATGAAGCTCGAAAGCGAGTTGGGCGTACGCCTATTCACCCGCACCACCCGCACCTTCGAGCTGACCGTGGCCGGCAAAGCCTTGATGGGCCAGGCGGCCGAACTGCTGGCCAAGATGCGCATGACGATCGACACCATCCGCCAGATCGACCGTGGCGAGGTGGGCCGGCTGCGGGTCGGCATCGTCGGCTCGGCCATGTGGGGGCCGATACCAAGCTTGCTGGAAGAGTTTCAAACCAAATTTCCGCGCGTGACCTGGACCCTGCACGAATCGGGACCGACGGTGCAGTACGAAGCCTTGTGCGCCAAGCAGATCGACGTGGGCTTTTGGCGCGAACCGAAACTGGACGAGGACGATCTGCGCCACGACAACCTGCGCCAGGAGCTGTGCTTCCGCGAGAATGTCTGCGTCGCCGTGCATGAACACCACGCCCTGGCGCGGCAAGCCTCGGTCGAGCTGATCGACTTGGCGGCGCAGCCGATGCTGACCCTCACGCTCGATAAATCGGCCTTTCCGCGCTATCTGGTGCAATGCTGCGTCAATGCCGGCTTCCAGCCCGTCATTTTCCAGGAAGCGTCCGAGCCGCAGACGCTGCTGGCCATGGTCGGCGCCGGACTGGGGGTGACGCTGGTGCCGGAGACGACCAGCCGCATTGGCTGGCCCGGGGTGGTCTTTTTACCGATCAAAACCAATCCGCCGTCGGCCAATTTGTATATTACTTACACCACGCTGGACGACGCGCCGGTGGTGCGCGCCTTCCTCAATATCCTGAACCCGCCCGCGCTCACCGACTGAACGCCACAAAACACGGATAAAAAAAATCCGCCCACCTTGCGATGCGCGGATTTCGTCAAAGCGCCGTGGCGCGTGTTAGAAGTTGGCTTTGAACTGGGCGCCGAAGGTGCGCGGTTCGTTGACGATGCCGGTCAAATTGTTGAAGTCGATGGCGCCGATCACTTGCTGACGGTCGGTGATGTTGCGCCCGTATGCGGCCAATTCATACTTTCCGTCCGACCATTTGTAACCGACGCGCAGCCCGCCTTCAAGCAAGGACTTGGCCGTATATTCCTTCGCTTCGTACAGGAACATATTGTACTTGGCGCGGTAAGCCCAGTCGGTGTAGGCATAGAACTCGCCGTCGCCGATTTCCTTGCTATAACGCAGAGTGAAATTGCCGACCCACTTGGGCGCGCGTGGCAGCGGGTTACCGTTGATCAGCACCGTGCCCGGCAAGGAACCGGCCGGATTAGTGATGGTGCAACCATTGCCGCACGGGGCGACAAACAGGTTCGGGTCCTTGATTTCGGTGCCGTTATAACTTCCGCCCAGAGTCATGCGCAAGTCCTGCGTCAGAATCGCCTGCATTTCCAATTCCACACCCTGGCCGACAGCCTTCTCGGCATTGACCAGACGGTTTTGATTGACGCCGCCGCTGCCGGCCGTCAATTGCAAATCCTTGGTGCGGTATTGATAGACGGTGGCCGACAGGCGCATGCGCTTATCGAGCAAATCTTGCTTGATGCCCGCCTCGTACGACAGATTGCGCTCGGCGCCTGCGACCGAAATCGTGTCGCCGAACAGGATACGGCCCTGGATGCTCGGCGCGCGGTAACCGGTGGCCACGCGCGCGTACACGTTGGTGTTGGCACTGAGCGCGTAGTTCGAACTGAGATCCCAGCTGGTGTTGGTCGATTCCGGATTGGCCGTCAAGGGGCCGACATTGCCACCCAGGGTACGGGCCGCAACGAAGTCTTTCTTGTCGTCCGTATAGCGCACGCCGGCCCGCACTTTCCAGGCATCGGTGATCGCATAATTGACGGAACCAAAAGTGGCCCAGGAGCGGCTCTTCTGGTTTTGCTGAGCGAAACCGACCAGCTGGCTGCCATTCGGCGTGTCGTAGTTATTACTGTCGACGATAATGTCTTCATCGAAATAATAGACGCCGGCGATCCATTGCAGCGGCGCCTTGGTGTTCGATTCCACCCGAAACTCTTGGGAACGCTGCTGATGATGAGGCAAGCCATCACCGGTTTCCGATGGGAATGGAATAAAGCCGGGGCCGCTATTCGGTCCGCCGCCCGCGCCATAACCGCCATCGACGTCGGCGCGGCTAAAGAAGCGCGCCTTTTCGTAGCCGGTGATCGAATGCAAGCTGACGCCATCCAGATCCCAGCGCAAGGTCACGCTGGCGCCGTTGGTTTCCAGGGTTTGCTGGTTGTAACCATCGGTGGGGTAGGTGTCGTAGTCGAAACCATCGACCAGATCGTTCGTGCCCTTCTTAATGATATTGGCACGGAACAGGGTCGCGCTGCCTTGCATTTCGCGATGATGCAGGTTGAGCAAGGCGCTGAAATTCTTGCTCGGCTTGTAAGACAGTTGCAGGCGGGCGGCGGTGTCGTCAAACCCTTCCAAGTCCTGGGTGCCGGTCGGGCGGGGATTGTGCACGCGGTCGTCGCGGCTTTGCTGCTGCACCGAAAAACGTGCCGCCCACTGTTCGCTCAGCGGAATGTTGTACGCGCCCTCGACATTGACGGCGCCGTAATTGCCCAAGCCAATGCTGGCATAGCCCTCGAATTTATTGCTCGGCTTGACAGAATCGAACTTGATCACACCGGCCGGCGAATTGCGCCCGAACAGCGTGCCTTGCGGACCGCGCAAGACTTCAATCTGCTCCACATCGAACACGGGGAAACCCTTGAGTATGGGGCTTTCCTGCACCACGCCGTCGTACACCAGGCCCACCGGCTGGGAAGCGTTCAAGTCGAAATCGGTATTGCCCAGGCCGCGAATATAAAAGCGTGGAAAGGAACGACCGAAGTCCGATTCCACATTCAAGCTGGGGGTGCGGCCGGCCATGAAACGGATGTCGGTGCCATTGGCGGTGAGCACGTCCAGCTTTTCGCCTTTCATGGTCGAAATGGCCATCGGCACATCCTTGATGTTTTCCGAACGGCGGGCAGCGGTGACGATCACCGTTTCAAGCTGGGTCGGCTGGGCTTTGTCGGCCTCGGCCGCCTGGGCTTCCTGCGCCATCGCGTGCAAGGGGAACGCCGCCGCCACGGCCAGCGCGATCAACGTACGGCTGACCGTTTGCCTTGCCCCGCGATTGTTAAACTTTTTCATCATCGAACCACTCCCTTAGGATAAACACCAGTGTGTAAAATTGTGCGTGACAGGCTAGTAAACAGTTGCTGTTTACATGATTAAGCTGTGCAAAAAGGGAAGCAAAAGGCATGCTAGCATGAAATTTATTGCCAGCAAATCAGACCGTTGACGGGATTATTTAGTTTCAAATCGTCTAAATCGGAAAATAAAATCGTATTTGCCGTACATATCGAGCGGGGCGCATAGTGGCAAACACGCCAGAGCTATCTGTTGTTGTGCTCGCTTTGTTGCTGACCGCGTCGCGATGGGGTGCCGCTTGCATTATTTCCCTCTACAAAGCGGCGCCTTCAAGCGCTTTCCGGCGCGATTCCCGGCAATACCGCCGTGCCTGGTTTGCCCGCCGTTTCCCTCTCACGATACCTGGGCAGGTTGCGTTGCGGCGGGCTGGTCGGCGTGCGGCGTGATGACCAGTTGCTAGCCAAGAAGTGAATCTGTCGCCATGGCGCCGCGCTTGCATTCCGCACAAGCGTGGTTGCATCGCCAACGCGAGCGGGAATGCCCATTTCATCATGCATTTTGTGCATTTGCACAAAAGAAATGAGTAGCCGGATGTGTTTGCGTCAAAGCCGACTGTTGTGAACTTGCGACAAGGTAGCGCCCAAACAGGCGCTGCCGGCACCGGTTTGTGACGCGCTGCAATATCGCTCTGGCGGACGGCAGTGGCTGGCCGCCCGTCCGCCCGCGCCTTTAGTTGCTGAAAATTTAGTTGCTGAAAATTTAGTTGCTGAAAGTTTAGTTGCTGGAAATTTAGTTGCTGAAAAAACAGTCGCCACGGCACGCTCGGTTGGGCGGCGGCCCGCCGCGCAGCGCGGCCCTATTAATCCGGGCGCGGCCGGTCCACGGGGCGCGCCCCTGCCGCGTTAAGCAAGGGTGGAAAGACTAGTCAAATTACATGTTTCCTCTGTAAAAAATATACAATACCGTTCTTCCAGGAGACACTAGATGACACGCACACCATTTACATTGACGATTGCCGCCGTATTGGCCAGCCTGGCAGCGCCCGGCGCTTTCGCGGCCGACCCGAAGCTGGCGGTCGTGTACGACGCCGGCGGCAAGTTCGACAAATCGTTCAACCAATCCGCTTTTGAAGGCGCCAGCCGCTTCAAAAAAGAGACCAACATCAATTTCATCGAAGCGCAGGTCAGCAGCGATACCCAGGCCGAACAGGTATTGCGCGGCTTGGCGCGCAAGAATCTGGATTTGATCGCCTCGATCGGATTTGCTCAGACGCAAGCGGTGCAAAAGGTGGCCAAGGAATTTCCGAAAGTGCATTTCGTGCTGATCGACGGCATCGCCAAGGGCGACAACGTCAATTCCGTGCTGTTCAAAGAAGAAGAAGGTTCCTATCTGGTCGGCGTGGCCGCCGCCATGGCGAGCAAGAGCAAGAAGCTGGGTTTTATCGGCGGCATCGACATCCCCTTGATCCGTACGTTTGCCTGCGGCTACGCGCAAGGCGCCAAGGCGGTCGATAGCAAGGCCGATGTGACGCAAAACATGGTGGGCACCACCTCGGGCGCCTGGAACGATCCGGCCAAGGGTGGCGAGTTGGCCCGCTCGCAATTCGACCGCGGGGTCGATGTGGTGTTCGCGGTGGCCGGCGGCAGCGGCATGGGCACGCTGCAAACGGCCAAGGAAAAAGGCAAGC
>JAZKGI010000026.1:0-74490 GCA_040385995.1 Pseudomonadota bacterium | reverse complement strand
TCAGGGTGCGGGTGCCCAGGTCGAGCACGAACTGGCCGAACTCGAACGATTGCGGGGTTTCCGAGGGCGCGCCCGGAATCTCGTCCGGTCCCTTGCGGCGCAGCACGGCGCCGATGCGGGCCACCAATTCGCGCGGATTGAAGGGTTTGGGCAGATAATCGTCGGCGCCCATTTCCAGGCCGACGATGCGGTCCACATCCTCGCCCTTGGCGGTAAGCATGATGATCGGGGTCTGGTCGCCGGCGCCACGCAGGCGGCGGCAAATCGACAAGCCGTCCTCGCCCGGCAGCATCAAGTCGAGCACCAGCAGATCGTAGCGCTCGCGCAGCCACAATTTATTCATGGCCGGCGCGCTTTCGGCCGTGAAAACATTAAAACCCTGCTCGGTCAGGTAGCGGCGCAGCAGGTCGCGCAGGCGCACATCGTCGTCGACCACCATGATTTTGGCTTGGTGGCCGTGGTTGGCCGGTGCCGTGGGCGGGTTCGCTGTGGTGCTGGGAATGTTGGTCATATGTCGATCAAATTTGTCATATTCATACTGCTATGGTAACGTCTGAGCGCGTGCCGGAATATCCGATTGGCGACCCATTACAAACTGTTACAAACTTTACCCAATTGCTCTTACCCCTATGTACAAAGCATCATACACTTGGTCATCAGCGTAATTCAGCTTATATGTTTATGTGGCATCGCGGAAGAGGAACACAATGAATATCGCGCTCAAAAAAATCGACTCGGCGGCAAGCGCATCACGGTGCGTCCCTGGCTCATTTGGCACGCTGGTGCTGGGCGCGGTTTTGCTCGGCGCCATGGCCGGCCCGGCTTTGGCCGCGCCTGGCGATCCGTATGGCCAACGCCGTGATGACCAGCCCAACGCCCAGCAGCAGCCGCGCGACGGCCAGCGCTATGATAACGGACGGCGCGAGCCGCGCGCGGCCTACGAGGCGCGCGACGATCAGCGTCCCCAGGCGCAGGAGCAAAACCGCGACGCCGGCCGTCGCGGCGGGCGCTTGACGGCCGATGAGCGGCGCGACCTGCGGCGCCAGATCAACCAGGCGGGCCAGGATATTTACGCCCGTCCGCCCCGCCCGTAACACAGCCCGCCATGTTTCACTTGCCGGCGCCGCCAGTCGTGCGCGCCGCGCCCGCTTTACTCCTCAAACTGTTGTTCTCTTGCCTTTAATAATGTAAGTCGCCCCGTGCCGGGGCCTTGCCGCCGTGTCGCTGGTGTTTTTATCACCGGCCCATGCTACGCTAGGCCGATCGCGACGCGCGCGTGCTCGTCTTGCAGGCGGGCGCCGGTCCCGCTTCGCTTTGTGCGCTTCGATTGAGGAGGGCAATATTGTCAGACCAGGCTCCAGCGGCAGTATCGGGCGCGCCCTCCTCGCATGAGGAGGGCGCGGCGCCGGCCCGCGCGCCGAACCCTCGTTTGCGCGGCCTGCTCCAGCGCGCCGACGGCTGGTACGCGGAACCGGGCGCCGGCGCGCAGTTGCGCGCCGCCATCGAGCACGTATTCGCCTCGGGCGCGTATTTTGTCGGCCTCGATTATGCCGCTTTTTTATACGCGCTATACGGGGTCGGACCGGCTCCGGTCCCGGCTGCGGTAACGGCTGCGGTACCGGCGCCGATCCCGGCGCGCGAGGGTGGCGCCGCGCCGCTGCGCTTCGCCAGCGCGGTGGCATCGTTCGACCCGCGCCGGCGCGCCCTGTACAAGGCGGTCAAGATCGAGCGCGACGCGGCCGAATACTATTTCGAAAGCGTGTTCCTGGATGGCGAGCGGCCGGACCCCGGCCAGGCGGGCACGCCGCGCCGCCCGGCCCAGCTGGACTTCGACGAATTCGTGGCCGACTTGTGGCTCAAGGGAATACGCTTCGGGATCGACACGGCGGCCGTGCGCGGCGCGCTCGCCTCCGGCAAGGTCGAGCGCCTGGTGGTGGCGCGCAGCCTGCCGCCGCTGCCCGGGCGCGACGCCATGATCGTTGAAGTCTCGCCCGATATGCACCGCAACGACGCGCCGCGTCTGATGGCCAACGGGCGCTTCGACTTGAACAGCTTTAGCAACCGTTTTCCGCAGATAAAAAAGAACGAGCGTTTGCTGAGAAAAATGCCTTGCGCGCCCGGCAAACCCGGGGTCGATCTGGCCGGCACCATATTGCCGCCGGCCGCGCCGGCCGATCTGGATCTGGCCGCCCTGGCCGGCCCGGGCACGGCGCTCGAGCAGCAGCGCGAAGGCGAATTTCTGATCTCGGCCCAGGAAGGCTTTCTCAGCGTCGATGGCCGCAGCCGCCGGATTTCAATCGGCGCCAAAATCGTCAGCCGCGACGGCGTCAGCAGCCGCACCACGGGCAATTTGATGCTGACCGGGGCGTACGAGGAGTTCGGCGAGGTGCAAGAGCGACGCATCGTCGAGGGGGGCGACATCACCATCCATGGCGACGTGTTCGGCAGCATTGTCTCGCGCGGCGGCGATATCGTGCTCAGCAGCAATCTGGTGGGCGGCAGTGCCCACAACGCGGACGGCAATATCCGGGTCGGCGGGGTGGCCTCGGGCGCGGTACTGCAAAGCAAACTGGGCGAGGTGAACGTGGCGCGCGCGGAAAACTGCGTCATTTCGGGCAGCAAGGTGGTGATCGGACAGGCCTTCAATTGCGAAATCCTGGGCGACGAGGTGGTGGTGCGGGCGGCCCAGGGTTGCGCCATCGCGGGCCGCCGCATCGCCATCGAGCAGGCCGGCCCGCGCAAGCAGAGCGAAATGATCGTGCTGCCGCTGGTGCCCGACCTGACCGTGTTCGACGGGCGCCTGGCCGACCTGGAGGAAAAAGCGGCGCTGTGCGCGGCCCAGGGGCGCAGTCGCCAGCACGCCATCGACGCCCTCACCAGCCAGGCCGAAGTGCGCACCTACCTGATGCTGGCGGCCCAGGTGCGCAAGCATGAAGTGCAGCTCACGGCCGAACAGGTGCCGCAATACCAAAAGATGGCGCTGGCGGTGGCGCCCGCGCTCAAGGAGATCGGCCGGCTGGCCGCCGAGATCAAGGCCGGCGAGGTGGAACGCGCGCGGTGGCTGCAAGCGATGGCCGAGGTGGCCGAGCAGCGGCGCGCGGCCTGCGGCCAGCTCCATTGCCGGGTGCGCAGCTTCGTGGGCGAGAGCGTGGCGCGCACGCTGCTGTTCGACCCCGATGCCGGTCCCGTCTACGACAAGCCGGCCAAGGAAATCCGTGCCGGCTTGCGCGGCGCCGCCTCCGGAGTGGACGCCATTTTCAGCGGCGGCAGCGGCAGCTTGATATGGTCGTTTCAGCAAGACGATCAGGCATAATACGGTTAGCCGCGCCGAGCGCGCGCACTTTGCTCGCCCTCGTCCTGTCCTCGACTTCCTACTGGCGCCCATACCATGATAGATCAATCCACTTCGGCTCCGGCCGCCCTGCGCGAACGATTGATATCGCACGCCGTTCAACCCCAGCCCGAAACGGACGATACCCAGCTGCTGGCGTCGATCTCGGCGCGCCTGCATCTGGCCGGCGACCTGCCCGACGCCACCGTGGCGCAGCAAATCACGCTGCTGCACGCGCTGGCGGAGCTGGACGTGGGGCGGTTTTTGCTCCGTAACCGGGGCTTGAACGCGTACTGGACGCACCGCGTCGTGACCTACCGGCCGGGCGACGCCGAGGCGGCGCGCATGCTGCCGCTCGAGCGGCGCCTGTACGAGACGCTGCCGGCCGTGCTGGCCCTGCGCGAGCGCTTCCACATCTTCCTGACGCAATTGCAGTCGCTGCTCAAACCTGGCCTGACCTTCGGCTCCGTACCGGGCGGCTGGATGGGCGACTTGCTGCTGCTCGACTATGAAGCCCATCCCGACGTGCGCCTGATCGGCATCGATCTCGATCAGCAGGCGCTCGACGGCGCGGCCGCCCTGGCCGCACAGCGCGGCCTGTCGGAGCGCCTGTCGCTGCGTTGCGAAGACGCGTGGAACATGACCTTATGCGGCGAGCTTGACGTGTTGGTCAGCCATGGCTTGAATGTGTATGAACCTGACGACGCGCGCGTGCAGGCCCTGTACGCCGGGTTTTTCGCCGCCCTCAAGCCGGGCGGCACGCTGGTCGCCAGTTTTCTCACGCCGCCGCCCACCGTGTCGGAGCAGTCGCCGTGGGACATGGCGCGGATCGATCGGGACGCGCTGGGTTTGCAGATGCTGCTGTTCATACGCTTGATCGACGCCAAATGGAGCACCTACCGCACCCACGCGCATACCAGGGCGCAGCTGGAGGCGGCCGGCTTTGGCGAGATCCGTTTCATCGACGACCGGGCCCGCATGTTCCCCACCGTGGTGGCGCGCAAGCCGGCGTGAGCGGCCGGGCCGCGCGCCCGGGCTCCCATGCTCACACGCTCACACGCTCACTTTTCCGCGTAACTGCTTTTGCGCGCCGTGCGTGCTCTTGCTGTCGAGCCGGCGGCGCTGCGCACCGCGCGTCGGTTTGGTGGCGCGGCGCACGGGTGGCGGCGTGGCGATGCTGTCGACCAGTTCTTGCAGGCGGCGCAGCGCCGCTTCCTTGTTTTGTTCCTGGCTGCGCGATTGCTGCGCCTTGAGCACCAGCACGCCATCTTTGCTGATGCGCTGGTCGCGCAGCGCCAGCAGCCGCTCCTTGAAGTGCTCGGGCAGCGAAGAGGCGCCGATGTCGAAGCGCAGATGGATCGCGCTCGACACCTTGTTCACGTTTTGCCCGCCCGGACCCTGGGCCCGGATCGCGCTCAATTCCACCTCGGCCGGGTCGACCGGATGGCTGGTGCGGGAAACGGGAGCGTTCCTGCCGCCGTCGTTGTCAATGTGATCTGTCATTTATAAAGGGGGGCTCGGGTGCATCGTGGGCAACGCGTCCTCGAACGCGTTCATGCGCTGATAATACTGTAGCGCGTCGGCCGGCACACCCTTAAATAGATCGGACGCGTTTTCGCGCAGGCGCCCATGCTCGACCAGCATCTTGACCTTGCTGAGATAATCGCCCAGCGTCAGCAAACGCCCCAGCGGTGACAGTTGGCGCCGCTTGGCATTGCCCAGCTGATCGCCGATGGCCATGGTGACCGCTTCCGGGAAGCCCCATTCTTGCCCGATATCGCGCGCCAAGAGCAGGCTCTTGTCTTGCAGGCCGGCGCAAAACAGCACCGAACCGAGTTGATGGTTCACGCCGATCCGGTCCATCACGCGCAAGGCCACGATCAGGCCGGTGTTTTGCACCAGGCCGGCCAAAAAGGCATCGAACGGAGCGACCGCGTCCGATTCGGCCAGCACTTGCGGAAGCAGGCCCGGCATGCGCCGCACCAGATCGGCGCCCGATTGCTGCGATGCCAGCAGCGCGTCGAGGGCGTCGAGCACCAATTGTTCCTGGGCGTTGATGTGCAGGTCGGTCTCGTCCTGCCGGTTGTCGAACAACCAGCCGTGGTAGTGATTGTTGATGTTGTCCTTTTGATCGAAAGAATTGGCGGCGCGCCCGTTATCCTGCCGCGGCGCGGCGCACGCGGAAGGGGACGCGGACAGGTCGGCGACGGCATCGGCCGGCCCGTCGCCGCCATCGGCCACGCCTTGCCGGTCGGCCGCGCCGCCCGCGCGTCGGGCGCAAAACAGTCGCTCTAGCCAGGCAAGCATGGTGACCTCGATACGGACGATGGAATGGACGGGCGGATAGACAAGGCTGAGTCCCATTGTAGCGTCTTCTTGTTGTTGTGCAAGATCAGGCCCCATGCAGAACATTTTTACCACGCCGCGCCGCCCTGGCGGCCTGGCGCGGGGTGGTTCAGCTTAATTCGCCTGTTCGCGCCACTTTGATGCCCGCAAACAACAGCTGTTCCCGTCGAGCTATTAAGCAGTTGATTTTAATCAACGTGGGGGGCGGTGATGCTGGTTAGCATGAGTTATGCGCGACACTGTCCGTAGCCATGTTCAGGGCCTGACGCAGCTCCCCGCAAGAAAGGATGATCATGGATTCGATAAAGTACGTGGCCGATGCCGGTCAGACCGGCGACACCGACAAGGCGCGTCAGCAGTATCTGAGTTTCCGGCTCGGCGGCCTGGAGTACGGCCTCGACTTCGGCAAGGTGCAGGAATTGCGTCCGCTCAAGGCGCTCGAACGCTTCGCCTCGGACGGTGAAATCATTAGTGGCGTGGCGGTGTCGCGCGGGGTGATCATGCCGATCGTGGACATGCGCATCGCCTTTAGCAGCCGGGCGGCGGCGCCCGATCCGGCCACCGACGTCATCATCCTCAAACTGTCGAGCTGCGTGATGGGCATGGTGGTGGACGGCGTGACCGACATCGTGACCTTGACCAGCGAGGAAATCCATCCGATTCCGGGCGCCGGCGCCACCGACGATGTCGATTATCTGCTAGGCGTGGGCGAATCGGGCGGGCGACGCCTGATCCTGATCGATATCGACAAGCTGATGTCGATCAGGCAGTGCAACGTGGGCGACAAGCAAGCGGCCTGAGCGGGCCATCGGCGCCGCCCGCGCGGTCAGGCGGCCAGCGCGTCGAGCTGCTCTTGTAATGTCAGCCATTCCGCTTCGAGCTGGGCCAGATCCTTGCTGAAGAAGGCTTGGTCGGCCAACAGCAACTTCAGCTTGGCCTTGTTGGCCGCGTCGTAGGCGCCCGCTTCGCCCAGCTTGGCGTCGACTTCGGCTTTTTGTCCGTTGCGCTTGGCGATCTGCTCTTCCAGCCGTTTGAGCTTGCTCTCGATCGGCTTGCGCAGCGTCGTCAGGCGCTGGCGTTGTTCGGCGTCGGCCCGTTTCTGGTCGCGCTTGTCCACCGCCGGGGCGGCGGCGGCCACCGGCGAGGCCACCGGAAAGTCGGTCTTGTTATCCTTGCCAGCGGCCGGCAACACGTCGGTGCCTTTGCCCAGCTTGGTCTTGAACAGCCAATCCTTATAGTCGTCCAGGTCGCCGTCGAACGGTTGCAGGCGGCCGTCGGCCACAATGATGAACTGGTCGGTGGTGGCGCGCAGCAAGTGGCGGTCATGCGAGACCACCACCAGGGTGCCTTCGAACTGGGCCAGGGCCTCGGTCAGCGCTTCGCGCGTTTCCAGATCCAAATGGTTGGTCGGCTCATCGAGCAGCAGCAGGTTGGGGCGCTGCCACACGATCAGGGCCAGCGCCAGACGGGCCTTTTCGCCGCCCGAGAATGGCCGGATCGAGCTGGTCACCATGGTGCCGGGGAAGTTGAAGCCGCCCAGGAAGTTGCGCAATTCTTGCTCGCGCACGGTGGGCGCGATCTTGGCCAGATGCCACAGCGGCGATTCGTCGTGGCGCAGCATTTCCACCTGATGCTGGGCGAAGTAACCGATCGACAAACCCTTGCCCAGGGTGGCGTCGCCCGTGAGCGGCAGCAATTCGCCGGCGATGGTCTTGATCAGGGTCGATTTGCCGGCCCCGTTTACGCCCAGCAAGCCGATGCGCTGGCCGATCTGGAGCGAGAAATTGATGTTGTTGACGATGGTTTTGTGGGTAATCTCGCCCGTGGCCGCGTCTTCGAGCTGATAGCCGGCGTTTACGTCTTCCATCACCAGCAGCGGGTTGGGGGCGCTGAGCGGCTCGCGAAATTCGAACGAGAATTCGGCCGCCGCGCGCAGCGGAGCCAGCTCTTCCATTTTGGCCAGGGCTTTCATTCGGCTCTGGGCCTGGCGCGCTTTCGAGGCTTGGGCCTTGAAGCGGTTGACGAACGATTCCAGATGGGCCTTCTTGCGTTGCTGCTTTTCCAGCGCGCCGGCGGCCAGTATCATTTGGGCCGCGCGCTGACGCTCGAAGCTGGAATAGTTGCCGGAGTAGCGCTTGAGTTTGCGCTCGTCGATATGCACCACCACGTTGACCACTTCATCGAGGAAATCGCGATCATGGGAAATGATGATCAGGGTGCCGGCATACCGCTTCAGCCAGTCTTCCAGCCAGATGATGGCGTCCAGATCCAAGTGATTGGTCGGTTCATCGAGCAGCAGCAAGTCCGACGGGCACATCAGCGCCTGGGCCAGATTCAAGCGCATGCGCCAGCCGCCGGAAAAGCTGGCCACCGGTTGCTGCATCTGGTCCAGGCTAAAGCCTAGGCCCAGCAGCAACTGCTCGCCGCGCGACTGCACGGTGTAGGCGTCGGCGTCGGCCAGCGCGCTGTAGACTTCGCCGATCGCGATGCCGTTGTCGGCCGTGGCCGGCTCCGATTCGAGCTGGGCCAGTTGCGCCTCGAGCTTGCGTAAGGTGACGTCGCCATCGATCGCATAGTCCAGCGCGGCCCGTTCCAGCGGCGGCGTTTCCTGGGCCACGTACGCCATGCGCCATTTGGCCGGGAAGTCGATCTCGCCCTGGTCCGGATGCAGCTCGCCGCGCAGCATGGCGAACAGGCTCGATTTGCCGGCGCCGTTGGCGCCGATCAAGCCGATCTTGTCGCCCGGATTGAGCGTCAGTTCGACCTGTTCGAGCAGGGGTTTGATGCCGCGCATCAGGCTAACTTGTATGAAACGTATCATGTTCTGGACTTAAAAAAGGGCTGGGGCACACTGCCCCCTTGCTGCTGGCGATGGACTGGCACAGACCGGCGTTTACAGCCGCAACTGGTCGGCGGTGATCAAAAACACCATGTCGTCGCCGGCGCTGGTGGTCAGCCAGGTCAAGCCAAGCGCGCCGAAAGCGGCTTCGGCGAAGGCTCTTTCATGCCCGACTTCGACCATCAAGATGCCATCGTCGGTCAGACGTTCGGCGGCGCCGGCCACAATGCGGCGCACCAGGTCCATGCCATCGGCGCCGCCGGCCAGGGCGATCTGCGGCTCGCAGCGGTATTCCTGTGGCAGCTTGGCCATGGAGGCCGTGTTGACATAGGGCGGATTGGTGACGATCAAGTCGTACTTGCGGTCCGGCACGTTGGCGTACAGGTCCGATTCGATCAGGGTCACCCGGTCTTCCAGTCGGTAGTCGGCCACGTTACGCCGCGCCACGTCGAGCGCGTCGGGCGAGATGTCGACCGCGTCCACGTGGGCGTTCTCGAAGGCGTCGGCCAGCATGATCGCCAGGCAGCCCGAACCGGTGCACAGCTCCAGGATGGCGCCCACCGCTTCCGGCTCGGGCACCCAGGGCGAGAAAAACTGGGGTATCAGTTCGGCGATGAAGGAGCGCGGCACGATCACCCGCTCATCGACGTAAAAATGGTAGGTGCCCAACCAGCCTTCGTTGGTCAGATAGGCGGCCGGAATGCGTTCCACGCTGCGCCGCTCCAGCACGGCCAGCACGGCCGCCACTTCTTCGGGCAGCAACTTGGCGTCCAGAAAGGGCTCGAGTTTGTCGAGCGGCAGCTTGAGGGTGTGCAAGATCAGATAGGCCGCCTCGTCCAGCGCTTCGGCGCTGCCGTGGCCGAAAAACAGCTTGGCCGTGTTAAAGCGGGTGACGGCGTAGCGCAGCAGGTCGCGCGGCGTGGTGAAGGGGTGAGCGGTCATGGCGGTTCTCGATAAGTGGTCGGTGCCCGGGCGGGCGCGCTGGCGCGGCGCCGTGCGCGATCAGGGCAACAGGTTTTCCAGGGTACGGCGATAGATATTTTTCAAGGGATCGATGAAACGCAATTCGATATGTTCGTCGATCTTGTGGATGCTGGCGTTGGGCGGCCCGAATTCTATCACTTGCGGGCAGATTTGCGCGATGAAGCGGCCATCCGAGGTCCCGCCCGTGGTCGACAACTGGGCGGCGACCCCCGTTTCCGCCAAAATGGCCGCCGACAACGCCTCGCTGAGGATGCCGCGCGGGGTGAGAAAGGGCAGCCCGCTCAAAGTCCAGCGCACGTCGTAGTCCAGAGCGTGCTTGTCGAGGATGGCGTGCAAGCGCGATTGCAATTGCTCGGCGGTGCTGGCGGTGGAGAAGCGGAAATTGAAATCGATTTCCAGCTGGCCCGGAATCACATTGTTGGCGCCGGTGCCGGCGTGGATGTTCGACATTTGCCACGAGGTGGGCAAATAATAGGCATTGCCCGCGTCCCATTGTTCGGCGGCCAGTTCGGCCAGCGCCGGGGCGGCCAGGTGGATCGGGTTTTTCGCCAGTTGCGGGTAGGCGATATGGCCTTGCACGCCCTTGACGATCAATTTGCCCGACAGGGAGCCGCGCCGGCCGTTCTTGATGGTGTCGCCCAGCGTGTCGGCCGAGGTCGGCTCACCCACCAGGCAGTAATCGATCTGTTCGCCGCGCGCTTGCAGGCGCTGGCAGACGATCACGGTGCCGTCGGTGGCCGGGCCTTCCTCGTCGCTGGTGATGAGGAAGGCGATCGAGCCGCCATGGGCGGGGCGGGCCGCGATGAATTCCTGGCAGGCGATGACCATGGCCGCGATCGAGGTTTTCATGTCGGCCGCGCCGCGGCCATACAGCTTGCCGTCCCGGTGGGTGGGCACGAACGGTTGCGAGCGCCACTGTTCGACCGGGCCGGTCGGCACCACGTCGGTGTGGCCGGCAAAGGCGAGCAGGGGCGCGCTGTCGCCGCGGCGCGCCCACAGATTGGTCACCCCGTTCGAGGCGATGGTTTCGCACACGAAGCCGAGCGGGCTGAGCAGGTCGATCAAATGCTGCTGGCAACCCTTGTCGTCGGGCGTGACGGAGGACAGGGCGATCAGTTTTTCGGTCAGGGCCAGGGTGGCGGAGTGGTCTGGGGACATGGTGCTCGGCTGAGGGTGAAAGGTCGGAAAAAGGCGGCGTGGGGCCGGCTCAGGCGGTGGGCGCCGGGGCGCCGGGTGGCTGAGCGAACCATTGCTGATACTGGTCGGGCGCGAAACCGACGCGGTAGCGGCCGTCCCGCGCCAGCACCGGGCGCTTGATCACGGACGGCGCGGCCAACATCAGTTCGAGCGCGCTGGCCGCGTCGGTCACGTCCGCTTTGCGCGCGTCCGGCAAGGCGCGCCAGGTGGTGCCTTTGCGGTTGATTAACACTTGCCAATCGAGTTGCTCCAGCCAGGCGGCAACGGTGGCGCGCTCCAGGCCCTGTTTTTTGAAGTCGTGAAAAACAAACGCGTGTCCCGCGTCGGCCAGCCACAGGCGGGCGCGTTTGACGGTGTCGCAGTTGGGAATGCCGTACAGAGTGATGGTCATGACTGGTCGTGGTGGTGGAGCGTGTCGGCTCAGCCGCGTCGGCTCAGCCCCGTCGGCTCAGCCGCGCCGGTCTTGCCGTGCCGGTTCAGCCGCGCGAAGCGGCATTATACCCGTCCCGGCCGCGCCCGCCCGTAACGCCGCTCGGCGTTCCGGCCGACGCCGGCCCCGGCGGCCCCTCAGGTGTTGAGCGTAAATTCGGTAAACGAGGTTTCCTCGGTCTGCTTTTGCTGCGGCTCGGCATTGACGCCGTTGACCTTGACTTCGGTGGCATTGTTTAGCAGCCACAGCAAGTTGGTCGAGGAATCGGCGTTGGCCAGCGCTTCTTCCTGGCTGATCAAGCCGTCGCGCACCAGTTGCAGCAAGGCCAGTTCGAACGACTGCGAGCCGGGCGACATGCTGTTTTCAATCGCATCCTTGATCTGCGAAATTTCGCCTTTTTCGATCAAGTCGGAGATGGCGCGGGTGTTGACCATGATTTCCACGGCCGCCGTGCGGGTGCCGCCGTGGATCGAGCGCAGCAGACGCTGCGAGACGATGGCCTTGACGGTGGTCGACAAATCCTGCAACAGGGCGGCGCGGTTTTCGATCGGGTAAAAACTGATGATGCGGTTGAGCGCGTTGTAGCTGTTATTGGCGTGCAAGGTGGCCAACACCAGATGGCCGGACTGGGCGTAGGCCAGGGCGGCCGACATGGTGTCGCGGTCGCGGATTTCGCCGATCAAGATGCAATCGGGCGCCTGGCGCATCGAGTTGCGCAAGGCGGTGGGGAAATCCTTGGTGTCGTTGCCCACTTCGCGCTGGTTGACGATCGAACGCTTGTTCTTGAACAGGTATTCGATCGGGTCTTCCAGGGTCAAGATGTGGCCGGAACGCAATTCGTTGCGGTGATCGAGCATCGAGGCGATGGTGGTCGACTTGCCCGAACCGGTGGCGCCCACCAGCAGCATCAAGCCGCGCTTTTCCATGATCAGCTCGGCCAGCACGGGCGGCAAGCCCAGGTCGCGCAGGGGCGGAATGTTGCCGTTGATGAAGCGAAACACCACCGAGACGGTGCCACGCTGGCGGAACGCCGAGACCCGGAAGCGGCCCAGATTGGGCACCGAGATGCCCATGTTGAGCTCGTTGGACTCGCCCAACTCGCGCAACTGGTCCGGGCTGCACACTTCCATCAGCAGCGAATCGATATTGTCGTTATCGAGTTTTTGCTGGTTGATCGGGATCAGGTTGCCATTGATTTTCAAGTGCACCGGCGAATTAACCGCGAAAAACATATCCGAGGCATTCTTTTCCTTCATCAACTGGAATAAGCGCTCCATTGCCATCTCGTACTCCTCAATCGTCTTATAAGTGGGGCCGGTGCCGGACGGCTCAAATGCCGCGCAATAGCTCGTTGATGCCGGTTTTGGCCCGGGTCTGGGCGTCGACCCGCTTGACGATGACGGCGCAGTACAGGCTGTACTTGCCGTCGGCCGAAGGCAGATTGCCCGACACCACCACCGAGCCGGCGGGCACCCGGCCGTAACTCACTTCGCCGGTGGCGCGGTCGTAAATCTTGGTCGACTGGCCGATGTAGACGCCCATCGAAATGACCGAGTTTTCCTCGACGATCACGCCTTCGACGATTTCCGAACGGGCGCCGATGAAGCAATTGTCTTCGATGATGGTGGGGTTCGCTTGCATCGGTTCCAGCACGCCGCCGATGCCCACCCCGCCGGACAAGTGCACGTTCTTGCCGATCTGGGCGCAGGAGCCCACCGTGGCCCAGGTATCGACCATGGCGCCCTCGTCGACGTAGGCGCCGATGTTGACGTAGGACGGCATCAAGACCACGTTTTTGGCGATGAAGCTGCCGCGCCGGGCCACCGCCGGCGGCACCACCCGGAACCCGCCCTTGGCGAAGTCGTCGGCCGTGTAGTGGGCGAACTTGGTGGGCACCTTGTCGTAAAACTGCATGGTGCCGTCCGAGGTGAGCAGGCTATTGTTTTCCAGACGGAAGGACAGCAGCACGGCTTTTTTGACCCATTGGTTGACCACCCAGTCGGGGCCGGTTTTTTGGGCCACGCGGATGCTGCCGTCGTCCAGGCCGCCGATAACGTGGGCCACCGCCTCGCGCAACTCGGCGCTGCCGTTGGCGGGGGTGATGTCGGCGCGCTGTTCCCAGGCCTGGTCGATGATGAGCTGAAGTTGTTGGGTCATGGTAATCTAAATGAGAGTGTCAAATGGCAAGGGGATGAACCGGGGCGCGCGTCGCGCGGGCCGCCAGGGCGTGGCAAAAAGTCACAATGCGGCGCGCCGCTTCGAGGCACTCGTCCGCCTCGGCCACCAGGGCCATGCGGATGAAATCGCGGCCCGGATTGCGGCCGTGCGCCTCGCGCGCCAGATAACTTCCTGGCAAAACTGTGACATTATATTCGGCATACAGGGCTTGCGCGAATTGCGTGTCGCTCAAGCCGCTGGCGCCGATGTCGGCCCACAGATAAAAGCCGGCGTCGGGCAGCGCCACCCGCATCACCGCTGCCAGCAGGGGGGTGACGGCGGCGAACTTGGCGCGGTACTGGGCGCGGTTTTCGCGCACGTGGTCCTCGTCGCTCCAGGCCGCCGCCGAGGCCGCTTGCACGGTCGGGCTCATGGCACTGCCGTGGTAGGTACGGTACAGCAAAAATTGCTTGAGCAGCTGGGCGTCGCCGGCCACGAAGCCGGAGCGCATGCCCGGCACATTGGAGCGTTTCGACAAGCTGGAAAACACCACCAGGCGGGCGTAGGGACGTTCGCCGTCCGCCAAACCGAGCACGTGGGCCGCTTGCAGCGCGCCCAGGGGCGCTTGCTCGCCGTGGTAAATTTCGGAATAGCATTCGTCGGCGGCGATCACGAAATCGTAGCGTTCCGATAGCGCGAACAGATGTTCCCAGTCGGTCAGCGAGAGCGTGGCGCCGGTCGGATTGCCGGGCGAGCAAACGAACAACAGCTTGACGCGTTGCCACACGGCGGCCGGCACGCTGTCGTAGTCGCAGCCGAAATTGCGGGCCGGATCGGAATTGATGAAATACGGGGTGGCGCCGGCCAGATAGGCGGCCCCTTCGTAGATTTGATAAAACGGATTCGGGCACATCACCAGCGCGTCGGCGCCCGGGTCGATCACGGTTTGGGCCAAGGCGAACAAGGCTTCGCGCGAACCATTGACAGGCAACACTTGGCTGGCGCGGTCGAGTGCGGGCAAGCCGTAGCGCCGCTCCAGCCAGGCGGCGATGGCGCCGCGCAAGGCGTCCGAGCCAAGGGTGCCGGGATAATTGGCCAAGCCGCCCAAGTTGGCGATCAAGGCTTGCTCGATGAACACCGGGGTTCGGTGTTTCGGTTCGCCCATGCCCAGGCTGATGGGAGAATACGCGGTGTTGGCCGGCACGGCCGCAAACAGCTGGCGCAGCTTCTCGAACGGGTAGGGTTGCAGCTTATCTAGATGTGGATTCAATTGGAGCCAGGCGAAAACGTTGAACATCAATGGGCGCTGCCCGCCTGGGCGCGCCTTGCCGCGGACGGTCATCAATCATCGATGATTATAGCGCCGTTAAGCTTGCCCATGTGCATCGTTTTGCCATCCCGAGGCCGCATTTCGATATTTATTTGATATGGAGCGCGGCGGCGTCACCGGCGCCCGCCTTTATTTCACACGCATCTGGCGTACTTGCTTTTCCAACTCGTTAAAGCTGGGCCTTTCGGTGGCCGAAATGACCTTGCGGCCGAACTCCACCGCCAGGGCCGGCGCGTAACCGTTCAGGCTGGCGAGCAGGGTCACTTTCACGCATTGGAGCATCCTGGCCGTTTCTTGATGCTTACGGCGCAGCAAGCTCGCCAGCGGCGCCACGAAGCCGTATGACAGCAAGATTCCGATAAACGTTCCCACTAGCGCATTGGCGATCAGTATGCCCAGCTCGGCCGGCGGCAAGCCAACCGAGGCCATGGTATGCACGATGCCCATCACGGCGGCCACGATGCCGAAGGCCGGCATGGCGTCGGCCAGCTGGGAAATGGTCTGGATCGGAATCTCGCTGTCGTCGTCATGGGTGGCCAGTTCATTGTCCATCAGGTTTTCAATCTGGTACGCGTCCATATTGCCCGACACCATGAGCCGCAAATAATCGGTGATGAATTCCAGTATCAGGTGATCGGCCAGGGTACGTGGATATTTGGTGAACAGGGCGCTCTCGTGCGGGTTGTCGATGTCGTATTCGAGCGACATCAAGCCTTCTTTGCGGATTTTGCTGAGCACTTCGAACAGCAGCGACATCAACTCCATATACAGGGACTTGGTGTATTTGGTGCCGTCGAACATGGAGGGGACCGCATGCAGGGTGGCGCGGATGGCCTTGGCGTCATTGGAGACCACGAAACTGCCCAGCGCCGCGCCGGCGATCATCAGCAATTCGGTGGGCTGGAACAGGGCGGCCAGGTGACCGCCTTGGAGCGCGAAGCCGCCGAAAATGGCCAGCAGCACAACGAGAGATCCGACAGAGACTAACAAGTTCGACTCCTCCAATAGTAGGCAGGCAGGGCGCCATCGAGCATACCATGGCGGCCCCATCCATATCACATCGTTGCCGTACTATTGTTGCTTGGCAGTACATCTCCAGACCCGAACCAAGCAGCCCGGCGCCTACTCTGTCAGGGTGTCCTAGTGACTGAAGCGCCCGCCTTCTCCCAGCACGGTCAGATCGATGAACTCGGAACCGTTGTGGTCGTTGGGGCCAAAGCGCGTCACGAAGCCGCCCGCGTCGAAGGCGCTCATGCTCTCCATCGCCTTGGCGAAACTCTCGCGTGTCAGTGCCGCGCCCGACCTTCTCAAGCCTTCCACCAAGATCTTGGCCGCGATATAGCCTTCCATGCTGACAAAACCCGTTTCGCGCTCTGGCTGGGTCAGATAGTGCTTGTGGTAATCCTTGACCACGGGAATGCGCTCGTCAAACGGCAGCGGCACCACTTGTGAAATCATCACCCCGCGGCCGCCATCGGCCAATTCGTTCGATAGCGACTGGCTGCCGACAAAGGAGATGCTCGACAAATACGGGTTCGATTCGTTATCTTTACGGATGCCGCGCACGAAGGCCGCGCAGGCGCTGTAGGCCGAAATCATGACGATGGCCTGGGGTTTGGCGCGCTTGATCTTGGCCACCGCGGTGGTGACGTCAACGCTGTTGTGCTCCACGCTGGCCGTCGTCACCACCTCGATGCCGCGTTTTTTGAGCGCTTGCAGCACGCCTTCCAGTCCGGCCTTGCCGTCGGCGTCGTTTTGATAAAACACGGCGATTTGCTTCACACTGATGGCGGCCAGGTTTTCAATGATCTTTTCCGTTTCGGCGGCATAACTGGCGCGCACGTGAAACACGTTTTCGTTGAAGGGCTCGCGCAGCGCGCGGGCGCCGGAGAACGGGGCGAAAAAAGGAATGCCTTCTTTGCTCACCAAAGGCAGCGCGGCGGCCGAGGTTTGCGTGCCGACATAGCCGAACAGGGCGAACACGCCTTCTTTTTCAATCAAGGTTTGGGTGTTTTTCGCGGCCCGTTCCGATTCATAGCCATCGTCCAGTGTCTTGAGCACGATATGGCGTCCGCCCACCCCGCCGGCCGCGTTGACATGGTCGAAATAGGCCAGCGCGCCGTTGCGAAAGGCGATGCCCAACTCTTTGGCCGGTCCCGACAAGGCGGCCGACTGCCCGATCACAATGGTTTTGGCGCCCACCCCCGGCGCGGCGGCCTGACTCTGCGCGGAAAGCGTCGTCATTCCCAAACAGACAAGCCAGCCGAATAAATATTTTTTCATGAGTAAAGCCCTTGTCTGTCCAATAATTGAAGTGTATTTCATGCACTAGACATGTGCTTTTGCCATGATGTCCTGTTTTCGTGAATTTGGGAAAGAGTATTTGTCTGGGCGGTGTATTTGCAACACATGCCCGGTCACGGCGCGGCGTGGGGGGAAAGGTGAGGGCGATGGCCGGGCCACGGTGGCCGCATCGATGGTGACGGGAAGCGCGCGGCCGCCGCGCATGGCGGCCGGGCTCAGGGCTACGCTATTAGTGAACGAACTTGCCACCTTCCACGATCAGGGTCAGGTCCACGTAATCGGAAGCGTTGTGATTGGTCGGGCTAAAGTGCACCACGAAGCCGCCGGTGTCATAGCTGCCCATGTTTTGCATGGCTTGGCTGAACGTTTCCCGTGTCAAGCCGGCCCCGGCCCGCTTCAAACCTTCCACAAATACCTTGGCCGCGATGTAGCCTTCCAGACTGACGAAACCGGCCTCGCGTTCCGGCTTGGTCAGATAACGCTGCCTGTATTCCCGCACGATGGCGCGCCGCTCATCCCACGGCGCCGGCACCACTTGCGAAATCATCACACCGCGGCCATCCTCTCCCAGCTCGTTCGAGAGCGCCTGACTTCCGACGAAAGAGATATTCCAGAAATAGGGCACGAATTCGGCATCCCGTTTCATGGCGCGGATAAAGGCGGCACATGAGGTGTAAGCCGACACCATAATCACCGCTTGCGGCTCCGCCTGCTTCATTTTGAGCACGGCGGCGCTCACGTCAATGCTATTGCGCTCGACGGTGGCGGTGGCCATGACTTCGATGTTGCGGCGTTTTAAGGCGCGTACCACGCCTTCCAGCCCGGCCTTGCCGTAGGCATCGTTTTGGTAGAACACGGCAATGCGCTTGACGTTGATGGCGGTGATGTTTTCGACGATTTTCTCCGTCTCCGCAAAATAACTGGCCCGTATATTGAAAATGTTTTCGTTAAACGGCTCGCGCAGCGATTGGGCGCCGCTGAATGGGGCGAAAAAGGGAATCGCCTCCTTATTTATCAAAGGCAAAGACGCATTCGAGGTTGGCGTGCCGATGTAACCGAACAAGGCGAACGCGCCGTCCTTTTCAATCAGGGTCTGGGTGTTTTTCGCGGCCCGCTCCGACTCGTAACCGTCATCGAGGGTCTTGAGCACGATATGACGCCCGGCCACGCCGCCAATGGCATTGACGTGATCGAAATAGGCTTGCGCGCCGTCGCGAAATTCAATGCCCAGTTGCGCGGCCGGGCCCGTCAACGGGGCGGACTGCCCCACGATAATGCTTTTCGCCGTCACGCCGCTGGCATGGCACAACGGGTAGGCTAACATGAGGCCGAGACAAGTTATTAGTTTGAATATACTGATGGGCATCGCAAAAACCTTTAAATATTGGATATGACACGCGCCGCGGGCGTGGGATTGGCGTGTTGCCCGGAATCATCTCTTGTGGAACACCGGTTTGGCAAGAAATGTTTTCGAAAGGCACGGTTTTTATCGATACAGCGGTTGGCGTTTTTTATTCGGAAACGCGATTAAAATTAGTTAATTTGAAAGCTAAATTGTATGAATAGTATGTGCCAGCATAATATATGCAGTGATAAGCGGGGCGATAAGCCGTGCGTGGCTGAGAAGGCGTAGCCATGGTTTGTGTGATTCGATATTGATGCCGGTCATGTAGGCGCCGTCAGATACGCGTGCTGTCGTCGCGCGCAATGAAGCCGCCGCTGGCGTGGCAAGCGCCTCTCCCGCGCCCGATGGCGCCATGCCTTATACTGGCGTGCGCGATGTTTTTCCGGTGGCGTCAAGCCGGCGCCGCTCCATCCCACCCACTCAAGGCCCTGCATGCCATTCTCTTCCCTGGGTCTCGTTCCCGAACTGGCGCGCGCCGCCGCCGACAGCGGCTATCTGGCGCCGACCCCGATCCAGTCGGCCGCCATTCCCGCCATCTTGCGCGGTAGCGACGTGCTCGGTCTGGCCCAGACCGGCTCCGGCAAAACCGCCGCCTATTGCCTGCCGCTGTTGCAAACTTTGCCCGACAGCCGGGGCGCCTCGCTGCGCCCGACCCTGGCCCTGATCCTGGTGCCCACCCGCGAACTGGCCGCCCAGGTGGGCGAGACGGTGCGCAAGCTGGCCGCCGGGTTGCCCAGCCGGCCCAAGGTGGCGGTGCTGTTCGGCGGCGTGTCGATCAATCCCCAGATGATGGCTTTGCGCGGCGGCGCCCACATCGTGGTGGCCACCCCGGGCCGGCTGCTCGATCTGATCGACCATAACGCGCTGCGCCTGTCCGCGGTCGCCACCCTGGTGCTGGACGAGGCCGACCGCTTGCTGGACCTCGGTTTCGCCGACGAGATCGGCCGCATTCTGGCGCTGCTGCCGGCGGCCCGCCGCAACCTGTTTTTCTCGGCCACCTTCCCCGATGCGGTGCAAGCGCTGGCCGATACCATGTTGCGCGAGCCGGTGCGCATCGAGGTTGAGCCGCTCACCTTGGCGCAGCTCGACATCACCCAGCGCGCCATCGGCGTCGACCCGGCGCGCCGCACCCAATTGCTCAAGCATTTGATCGGCGTGCATGGCTGGAGCAGGGTGCTGGTGTTTGTCGCCACCAAATACGCGGCCGAGCATGTGGCCGACAAGCTGCGCCGCAACGGCGTGAGCGCCGCCTCGCTGCATGGGCAATTGAGTCAGGGCGCGCGCGGTCAGGCACTGGCCGACTTCAAGGACAGCCGCATGCAAGTGCTGGTGGCCACCGACGTGGCCGCGCGCGGCATCGACATCGTGCAGCTGCCGGTGGTGGTCAATTATGACTTGCCCCGTTCGGCCGACGATTACACCCACCGTATCGGGCGCACCGGGCGCGCCGGCCAGAGCGGCCTGGCGGTGAGCTTTGTCAGCGCCGATACCGAAGCCCATTTCAGGCTGATCGAAAAGCGCCAGCGGGTGCAGGCGCCGCGCGAGCATGTCGCCGGGTTCGAGCCGACCGAAACGCTGTCGCCGGCGGCCCTGTCGGTGACCGATAGCGTGAACGGCGGCGTCAAAGGTAGACGCAAGAGCAAAAAGGACAAGCTGCGCGAGGCGGCCGCCGTGGATGGGGGGCCATGAAGCCGAACCGGTTTCCAGGCGTGGCAAGCCGGCGTCGGGGCCTGGGCTTGGCCGGGATGGCGGCGGCCTTGGCGTTAGCCGCGTGCGGGGCGCTCAAGCCGGCGCCCGATCGCGCCGTGCTGGCCGAAAGCTGGTTCAGCCCACCGGCCGCCTACCCTGGCGTGTGCATGCGCTTGATGAGCAATGGCGAGCTGCGTTTCGCCGGCGGTTTCGCGTTTTTCAATCCGGGCCGTTGGCGTTACGACGCGGGGACCGCCCAGCTCAGTGTTGAACTGGGCGGCGCGGCGCCGCTGCCGCCCGCGCTGGCCGATCCGGCCAATTCCACGGCGGCGCCAAACAGCGCCAGCCTGCTGCGGGTGGACCCGGCGCGGCGCGCCGTGCTCTACACCGTCCGCCCGGACACCGAGGCGATCGGTCTGGGCGGCCTGGTTTTTTACCGCACGCTGCCTTGCCCGCCTTGATGGCGCGGCGCGCGTTCGCCTCCACGTTGACACTTGCGCGCCAATGTGCTGCCGCCAGCGATTTAATTCGCGGGCGCGGCGCCGGCGTCGGTGCCTTGCACCAGATCGATGCGGCGGCGGATACGGCCCGCTTCGGCCGCCGCGCCGGCCTGCTCGGCGCGTGTGGCTTGCACCGACAGCCAGGCCAGCAGCGGCCGCCGCCAGCCCTGGGCCGAGGCGGTATCGACCGCCGTCGCCAGCAGCGCCGGGGTGGCGCGGCCGGCGCGCAGCAAGGCACCGGCCGCCACCAGGGCCGACAAGGGGTCGGCGATGCGCTGCGCGGCGGCCGCCGCCGCCGTGTCGTCGCCGGCCACGGCCACGTTCTTGTGCTGCTCCGGCAGCAGGGCCGCGTCGCCCGCCCGCATGCTTGCGGCCAGGTAGTTGGCGTAAGCCAGATCGGCCGGCGCCGCGTCGGCCCGCAGCCGCTCGAAGCCGGCGCACGGCTCGAACACCAGGCTGGCCACGCGCGTGGCGCAGCGCACCAGCTCGATCCTGATCAGCAGATCGACCTTGCCGGTGCTGGCGATCTGCGTGCGGGCCTGGCGCCATTCGGCCGCCTCGATGGCGCTGTTGCCATCCATGTAGGCCGACTCGAATCGGCCGATCGCGCTTTGCGCCGTCATTTGCCAATCGGGCGTGGGCGGTCCGCTGGCGCAGCCGGCCAGGGCCGAAAAGAGCAGTAGAACACCGGGCAGGGCGGGGCGTGCAAGGGTGGTCATGGCAGTTTGATCTCCGTGTCATGCTTGAACGGCCACTTGCGATTGATTTCGTTGACCAGTTGTTCGATGCGGCGCAAATTGCTTTCCACTTCAGAGCGCAGCGGGCCCAGGTCGGCGGTGGCGTGCTTGACGTTGGCGCCGGCCGCTTGCGCCTCCACCAGCACCGCGTCCATTTTTTTCAAACTGGTGCGCGCGTCCGCCAGCAGCGCGTTCAGCTCGACGATGGTGGCCTGGGTGTCGGTCATTACGCCGCCCTTGCCGAACACGCGCTGGTCGGCGTTGCCGATCAGGCGATCGGCTTTCAGCGCCAGCCGGTCCACCGTCACCAGCAGCGTATTGGCGCGTGCCAGCAGTTTTTGCGATTCCTTGTCGTCGCCGGCGATCAAGCCCATCGCGCCGCTCGGACCGTTAAGCTTGTCCGTCAAGCCCTTGACGTTGCGCAGGCTGGCATCCAGCGAAGAATCGTTGGCCGTCAGATTGCTCAGATTTTGCAGCAGTTCCTTGGCCGCCGCCAAAAGGTGCGGGATTTCGGCCGTGGCGTCGCCCACCAGGAGCGGGCGCGAGGCGCCGTCCGGCAGCGCCGGGTCGCTCGGAATGCCGGTGAAGGCGCGCAGTTTGGAGCCGCCCACCAGGCCGCGCTCGAGGGTGAAGATACTGGTGGTGCGCAGCCAGTGCGCGTCTTTGCGCGGCACGTCGACGATCACGCGCGCCTTGCCGTCGTCGCTCAACTCGATGCGCCGCACCCGGCCCACCGGAAAGCCGGAAAACGTCACGTCCATGCCCACCACCACGCCCTCGGAGTCGTCCGCCACCAGTTGCAGGTTCTGGGTCGACTCGAAGGCGCCGCGCGCGTACATCAGGTATACCACGGTGCCGACCACCAGCACGAACATGAGCACCAGCAGTAGGGCCGCTTTTAACTCGGCGTGGCGCACCGGTGGCGTGACGGGCAGCTCGTCGCCCGCGTTCGGTGGAAGAAGGGAATCAGTCATGGAAGGCGGGGCTCGATCGGTTAATAATAATTGCCCATCAGGGAGGCGATCTCGATTAGCAAGATCACGGAAAACAGGCGCACCATGTCGCGCAGCCCGTGCGCGGGACGCAGCAGGCCCGATCGGCTCACGCCGCCATAGTACGACGAGACCATCGGAATGAGGCCCACCGCGAAGCTGAAAAACAGTACCTTGAGCATCAGGATCAAAGTCACGGCGGGGTTGAAGACTTGGCCCACCACCCGCGTGTAGCCTTGCAGCGCCCATGGCGTGAAGCCGTAGATCGACAGGTAGGCCAGCACCAGCGTGAGCACGCAGCTGACCGCGGCCAGCATCCAGACCGAGAACACGCCGGCGGCCACGCGCGGGAAAAATTCGGCGCGCAGGGGATCGGCGCCACTGCGCTGGAGCGCGTCGAGCGAGCCGCGCGCGCGCAACTGGGCAAATTCCAAGCCGCCCGGCAAGGTGCTGCGCAGGGCGATGAAGGCGGCCGCCGTGAGCGGTATCAATTCCAGCACGAGCACCCGCACCACCATTTCGAGCGCATAACGCGACAGCCCGTAGCTGAGCGCGGTGACCACCACGATGCGGATCAAGACCAGGCTCAGCAGCGCCGCCATGACGGAAAACCACATCAGATTGGGCGCGGTGGCCAGCACCAGGTGGCGCGCCAGCACCGGGCGGTTGCGCCGGTTGTAGCTCGACGGCGTGAGCGCCAGGGAAAAAATCAGCACCGCGAAATGCAGCAGCCGCCACCACGAGTTAAGCCAAGCCATGGCGGCGCGGTGCAAGTGCTTCAATAGCGAGTGGGTTGGCAGGGTAAACATCATGCCGGTATCTTAACATTGATGACCGTGCTGCAATCGCTCGGGCAGGCCGCGCCGCTCACCGGCGCGCCGAAATTGTTTCGCTCCGTATCAATTGAACGCAAAGCGGACGAATCGGTATACTGTGTGCACCTCTCTACTCGGTACCGCAAAACATGAAATTGAGTTCATTGCATCTTTTTTCCGGCGCCGTCTTGCTGACGTGCTCGTTGCTGGCCCATGCCGACGTCAAGTTGAGCGACCCGGTCCCCATCGGTCCCCAGGTCAAGGTCGGCAAACTGGCCAACGGCCTGACTTATTACATTCAAAAGAACGGCAAGCCCGAGAAAAAGCTGGAATTGCGGCTGGTGGTCAAAGCCGGATCGATCCTGGAGGATGACGACCAGCAGGGTCTGGCGCACTTCACCGAACACATGGCGTTCAACGGCTCGACCCACTTTAAAAAGAGCGAGCTCATTTCCTATTTGCAGTCGATTGGCGTCACGTTCGGGGCCGACCTCAATGCCTACACTAGTTTCAACGAAACGGTGTATATCCTGCCCATTCCGACCGATAAAAAGGCCAATATCGAGCAGGGTTTCCAGGTGCTGGAAGACTGGGCCCATGGCTTGAGCTTTGACGACGCCGCCATCGACGGCGAGCGCGGGGTGGTGCTGGAAGAGCTGCGCCTCGGTAAAGGCGCGGACGACCGCATGAGCAAGGTGTTGATGCCGAAGCTGTTTAACGGCTCGCGCTACGCCAGTCGGTTGCCCATTGGCAAAGAGCCGATCCTGAAAACGTTCAAATACGATGCCATCAAACGTTTTTACCGGGATTGGTACCGGCCCGATTTGATGGCGGTGGTGGTGGTGGGCGATATCGAGCCGGCCGCCGCGCAGAAATTGATCAACCGCCATTTCGGCAAACTGAAGAACCCGGCCAAGGCGCGGCCCCGCACTTACGCCACCATTCCCGCACGCGAGCAGAGCGAGGCGTTGGTGGTGACCGACCAGGAAGCGACCAGCGATGTGCTGTTCATCCGCTATCCGATCCAGCCCGACCGTAACAAGGATACGGTGGGCGATTATCGGGAAAAGATGATCGAATCGTTGTACAGTGAGATGCTCAGCATGCGCATGCAGGAGTTGACCCAGCAAGCCAATCCGCCGTTCATTCAGGGCGGCAGCAATATGGGCAAGGTGGTGCGCGGATATAAGTCGTATAACGCGTATGCCCTGATCGGCAAGGGCGGCGTCACGCCGGCCATTACGGCGCTGGTGCAGGAAGACGAGCGGGCGCGCCAGTTCGGCTTTAGCCAGGCCGAACTCGACCGCAGCAAGAAAAACATGTTGCGCAGCTATGAGCTGGCGTTCAATGAGCGCGACAAATCCGATTCGGCCGGCTATGTGGCCGAATATATCCGCAATTTCCTGGAGCAGGAATCGATCCCGGGCATCGCCAAGGAATACGATTACGTTAAGCAATTGCTGCCGCGCGTGACGCTGGAAGAAGTCAATCTCGCCGTCAAAAAGGCTTTGCCGGACAACGAGAAAAAGCTGGTGGTGTTCATGGGCAGTAGCCGGGGCGATAGCGTGGTGCCCACCGGTAGCCAGTTGCTCGAACAGGTCAGCGGCGCCGAGAAGATGGCGCTCCAACCCAGAGAAGAGAAGATCCTGGGCGCCAGCTTGATGGCGCAGCCGCCGGCGCCGGGCAGCATCGTGGCGGAAAAGAAAAACGTGGCCCTGGGGGTGACGGAACTGACCCTGAGCAACGGGGTGCGGGTGCTGTTGAAGCCGACCGATTTCAAGAACGACCAGGTGCTGCTGGGCTCGACCCGTTTCGGCGGCCAATCGCTGTTCGGCGATGAGGACGTGTTCAACGCCCGTTATGCCAGTTCCATCATCGGCCAGATGGGCGTGAAGGATTGGTCGCCCACCGATTTGCAAAAGGTATTGGCGGGGAAAAGCGTCAATGTGTCGGCTTACCTGAGTAATTTGAACGAGGGCGTGACCGGCGCCTCCAGCAGCACCGATATCGAAACCATGCTGCAATTGACCTATCTGCGTTATACCCAGACCCGCAAGGATGACGCGATCTATGAATCGTTCATCAGCAAGCAGCAGGACCTGGCGAAAAACACCATGTCGCGGCCCGAATCGGTGTTTAGCGACACGGTGCAGGCGACCATCTACCAGAACCATCCGCGCCTGGCGCGCGCGGCCCGGCCCGACGATTTCGACAAGGTGAAACTGGACCGGGTGCTCGATATTTTTAAGCAGCGTTTTGCCAGCGCCAAGGGCACCACCTTTTTCCTGGTTGGCAGCTTCGACGTGGAACAGGTCAAGCCCTTGATCGCCACCTATCTGGCCAGTTTACCGGCCGGCGAGATCGAGGCTAATTACAAGGATTTGGGTGTGCGCCCGGTGCACGGCGTGATCAAAAAGGAAGTGTTCAAGGGTTCCGAGCCGAAGAGCAGCATTTCGATCACCTTTAGCGGCGAAAGCGCCTATTCCGAGGACGAGCAAATGCGTCTGCAAGCCTTGGTTTCGGTGCTGAACATCAAGCTGATCGAGGTGCTGCGCGAGAAAATGGGCATGATTTATGGCGGCGGCATGAGCGCTTCCTTGAACAAGCTGCCGTACGGGCATTATGCGATCAATGTCTCCCTGCCCACTGGGCCGGAAAATGTGGACCAAGTGATCGCCGCCACCTTGGCCGAGATTCAAAAAATCAAGGACGCCGGCCCGGTCGAGGGCGATCTGGCCAAGGTCAAGGAAGGCTGGACCAAGGATTATCGCAAAGCCGTGCGCGAGAATAGCTACTGGTTGGCGCGCTTGCAATCGGCGGTGCTGCAAGACAGCGATCCGTCCATCATTTTGCACTACGAACAACGGCTGGCGGCGCTCAAGGCCGAGGATGTGAAACAGGCGGCGCAGCGCTATTTCAAGCTCGACAATTATGTTCAGGTGGTGCTGTACCCGGAAAAAGCGGTCGCGCCGACGGCCGCGCCGGCCGTCCGCTCGCCCGCCCCCGCCGCTCCCGCCAACTAACGCACGAGGAAAAAAATGGCAAAGAAAAAAGAAGAGCTGGACGCGGAAACGCTGGCCCTGATTCACTGGTGTATCGAGGTCGAGGGTTTTCTAGTGGCCGGCGGCGCCACACAGCAGCAGGCCCAGGAGCATATCGAAGAACAGGTCGAATGGTTCACCGACCAGTACTACGAAGGCTTGACGCCCGAGCAGGCGGCCAAGGAAGCGCTGGCGTAGGGCGCGAGCGCGGCCCTTAAGCGGGCAAGTGGAAAATAGCCACCCTGCGGCGTTGCACATTCTCGCACTAGCGCGCTATTGCTGCGATGTGCGCCTTGCCGGCTGAATTTTTCAATTGCCAATTCCATCGGCCGGAATAAATCGGTGTTTCCTTAGGCCGCCAGAGCGCTGCGGTAGGCGCCGGGATTGAGGCCGGACCAATCTTTGAAAGCGTGCGTGAACGCGCTCTGCTCGCGAAAGCCCAATAGAAAAGCGATGTCGGTCAAGCTCAGGCCTTCCTGGCGCAGATAGTCTTTGGCCAGCGCGAAGCGGGCCTGGTCGAGCAGCAGCTGGAAGCTGGTGCCCGCTTCGCTCAATTTGCGTTGCAGGGTGCGCGGCGAGACATTGAGCTGTTCGGCGATGGCGCCCAGCCGCACCCGGTCGCGCGCCAGATTGCAGGCGATGGCCGCGCGCACCCGGTCGCCAAGCGCGGCGTCGGCTTGCACCCGCTGTTTGAGCAGCTGCTCGGCATGCCGTTGGAGCAGCGGGTACAGGCTCACATCGGCGTTGGGCATGGGCCAGTCCAGCATGCGCGCGTCGAAACTGGCCACATTGGCGGCCCCGCCAAAGCGCGGCTGGCTGCCCAGCACCCGCGCATACTCGCGCTCGGGATCGTCGCCCCCGCCTGGGTGGGTGAGCACGATGCCGGCCGGCGGCAACGCGGCGCCGGCCAGCCAATTGCAAAAAACCCGCATGCCGGCAAACACGCTGTCGATCAGGTGGCGCTGGCCGGGCGCGTAGTTGCTATGCCAAACAAAGTGGGCCTGGCCGCCGTCGATTTGTATGCTGGAGCGTCCCAGATCATGCGCCAACTGCTCGTAGCGGGCGCTTTGCTCGAACGCTTGGCCGAAGTCGGGACAACTGAGCAGGATCAGGCCGTAGGCGCTGTAGGTGCCCGGTTTGACCCGTTCTCCCACATGCAGGCCGAAATGCCGATCACGCGCCAAGGCCGCGCCCACGTCGAGCAAGCGCACGTAGTGGTCGGCGGCGAGCGACTCGGGCAGGGGCCGCAGACTGTGGCGCGGTAGCCCGGCGGCCATGCTCAGGTCTTGTGGGCTGATGCCGCGCGCGGCGGCCGCTTCGAGCAAGGGTTGCAGGTAGGCGCCGGTGACGCGGCCGGCCGGGTGGGAAGACGAAGAGGAGAAGGCGATGGTTTCAGGCTGCTGACTTGGCATCATCGAGCGATCCGGTAGGCGTGGAACCAAAAAACTGGGCCGCTGGCGACGGTGTTCGAAACACGGAACCACCCGCCGACGTGGCGATCAGCTTGGGTCTTATGCTATCAAAACCGGGCCCCGCAGTACAGCGCGACGGTGCGCGTGTGCGCCGCAGCCACGCCGACGGCGCGGCACAGCTTAGCGCATCACCAGCGCCTTGACCGCTTCCCAGGCGGGACTGCCGGAGCGGGTGGCCTGGACTTGATTGCGGCCACCTTCCTTGGCCACGTACATGGCGCGGTCGGCGGCCACGAATAGCGCTTCCTTGCTGTCGAGCTGGTGCGGGTTGATGGTGGCCACGCCGATACTCACCGTTAGCCAGGCCGAGGTGGCCGAGCGCGGATGGGGCAGGCGCATGGCCTCGATATGGGCGCGGATCGCCTCGGCCAGCACGATGGCCGCGTCCGAATCGGTTTCGGCGAACAGCAGCGCGAATTCCTCGCCGCCGTAGCGCGCCGCCAGATCGGTGGTGCGGCAGGCGTGCGAGGCGATGGCGGCGGCCACTTGCTGGAGGCAGGTGTCGCCGGCCGGATGGCCCAGGGTGTCGTTATAGAGCTTGAAGTGGTCGACGTCGAGCACCACCAGCGACAGCGGCGAGCCGCTGCGCACGGCGCGCTGCCATTCTTTTTCGAGGAAGGTGTCGAAATGGCGCCGGTTGGCGATCTTGGTGAGCGGGTCGAGATAGGCGGCGCGCTGGAGCGCGTCCTCGGACTGCTTGTGGTGCGTGATGTCGTGCAGCAGGCCGATATACAGCGACTGGCGCAGGTACATCGGGGTCAAGGTCAAATCCATGCTCACGCTGTGGCCTTCACGGTGGCGGATCGCCACCTCGCGCGTGCCGTGATTGTGGGCGGTGCCGGGATTGGCCGCGTGCATGGCGAAGTAAGCCATGTATTCCTGCGCCACCAGGGGGCTGAACAGATTGCTGATCGAGCTGCCCGCCAATTCGTTTTCCTGGTAGCCCAGATACTGGTCGCAGGCCGGATTGGTGAACTGGATGCGGCCGTCGGCCTCGATGATCAGCAAACCCTCGGCCATGTTGTTGACGATGGTGCGCAGCCGTTCGGCCTGTTCGTGCTGGGTTTCGGTGTGGCTGCGAATTTGCAGCTGGGTGCGCACCCGGGCGCACACTTCGGCCATGCGCAGCGGTTTGCCGATGTAGTCGACCGCGCCCAGGTCGAAGCCTTCGACGACGTCGTCGGTGTCGGTGCGCGCGCTCATGAAAATGATCGGGATCGATTGGGTGAGCGGACTTTTTTTCAGCTGGCGGCAGGTTTCGAAACCATCAACGCCGGGCATGACGACGTCGAGCAAAATCAGGTCGGGGTGCACGCGCTTGGCGATCTTGAGGGCACGCTCGCCGGAGGTGGCGACAAAGGTTTGATACCCCTGCTGCACCATCATCTTGCGCAGCAGCGCCAGATTGGCCGGCGCATCGTCGACGATCAAGATGGCGGCATGATGCCGCCGGGCTAGCCCCGTACTGCCTGAATTCATTGCACTTGGCCTTTTCTGGTGTGCTGCAAAAGCTCAGCCCGTTTGGGCATCCGCCCAGCGCCCCGCCGCGGCCAGTCTAGCCTGGGCCCGGTCCGTATGGCCGGACCGTTGCTGGGTACTGATGGGTCGTCCCGTGCTCGCGCCGGACCGACATTGGAGCGATATCATACCTTACGACAATACAACGGCTTGCCTCAAAAGTGACTCTTCGTACAAATGATACCGCTTTGCTAATTCAAACGGTAAATTTTCATTGATCGTTTTATCAAGAATAAGCGGAGGAAGCCCCTGATTTAATAGCAAATGTGCCACATTATCGGAAAACACATGATTTCGGTTGGCAGCGGCGGGCATGAGCTGACGGTCGATAAAACGGCTGTGCTCATTTCTTGCCGTCAATATGACTGTGGACGATCCCCGTCTGCGGGTGTTTGAGGTGGGTCAACAGTACGACATTGGACTGGCGTGCAAGCAACAAAATTGCAGGCCGGGAGGAAAGGCGCGCGCGGCCGCGCGCCGTCGCTGCGCAGGTTAAATCTTGGAAGAGATCAATTGTCCCAGGATGGCGATGCCTTCCCGGATGCGTTCCGGCGGCACCGTCACGAACGATAGGCGCAGCGTGTTCGTTTGCGGCGCGTTGGCATAGAAAGGCGCGCCCGGCACGAAGGCGACCTTGCGCGCGATGGCTTCCTCGAGCAGGCGCATGGCGTCGATATGCGGCGGCAGGGTGACCCAGATGAACATGCCCCCTTCCGGTTTGGTCCAGCTGGTCCCAGGCGGGAAGTGCTGGCCCAGGGCCTCCAGCATGGCTTGGCACTGCTGACCGTACAGGGCGCGGATGGTGGGAATGTGACGGTCCAGGAAACCGTCCTTGATCACCTCATGCACCACCATCTGGGTTAGCTGCGAGGTGTGCAGGTCGGCCGCCTGCTTGGCCAATTCGAGCCGGCGCACCAGGGGCCGCGGCGCCACCACGTAGCCGAGCCGGATGCCCGGGGTCAGCACCTTGGAGAACGACCCCATATAGATCACGCCGTCCGGATGCATGTTCAGCATTTTCGGCGAGGGCGCGCCGTTGTAGCTGAGCGCCCCGTACGGATCGTCCTCGATCAGCGGCAGGCCGAGCGCGGCGCAGCGGTCGACCAGTTCCTCGCGCCGCGCGAGCGACATGCTGCGTCCGGTCGGATTCTGAAAATTGGGCAGCGAATACAGCAGCCGGGCGCCCTCGGCCACGTCGGTCACCGATTGCGGCACCAGACCCTGGTCGTCGGTGGCGACCGAGACGAATTCGGGCCGGTACACCGAGAACGCCTGCAAGGCGCCCAGGTAGCTGGGCGTTTCCACCAGCACCCGGCTACCCTCGTCGATCAGCACCTTGCCCAGCAAGTCGAGCGCTTGCTGGGAGCCGGAGGTCATCAGCACCTGTTCCGGCGCGATGGCGGCGCCGTCGATCGAGAGCGCGTCGGCCACCCATTGACGCAGCGGTAAGTATCCATCGGTGGGGCCGTATTGCAGCGCCACCTTGCCGTTATTGCTCAGTACCTTGTCGAAAGCGAGCTTCATTTCCTCGATCGGGAAGGTGGCCGGCGAAGGCAAGCCGCCGGCAAACGATATGATTTCCGGCTGCTGGGTGATTTTCAGGATTTCGCGGATGAACGAGCTTTGCAGCTGGTCGGCGCGTTCCGAAAAACGCCATTGAATCGGATTCGGGTTCTCTATTTTCATACGGTTCTCACAGGAGGAAAAGCGGTTGCGTCGGCGCTGCGCGCCGGCCTTGAAACTAGCGCGCCGGTGGCGGCTTTACCAAGCGGCGCCGAATGGGCGCCGCCCGCGAAACAGGAAACAGAACAAAACAGACAGCCGATCAGCCCAATTCGGCGATCAATTCGATTTCAACGCACGAGCCGAGCGGAATTTGCGCCACCCCGAAGGCCGAGCGCGCATGCTTGCCGGCCGCGCCGAACACTTCGCTCAGCAATTCCGAGGCGCCATTGATGACCAGATGCTGGTCGGTGAAGCGGGGCGTGGAATTGACCAGGCCCATCAGCTTGACGATGCGCTTAACCCGGGTCAAGTCGCCGCCGCAAGCTTGCTGCAAGGTGCCCATCATGTCGATCGCGATGGCGCGCGCGGCGGCCTTGCCTTGCTCGGTGTTAATTTCGACGCCCAGCTGGCCGGCCCACACGGTGCCGTCGGGTTTGCGCGCGATGTGGCCGGACAGGAACACCAAATTCCCGGTTTGCACATGCATGACATACGCGGCGGCCGGCGCGGGCGGGTTCGGCAAAGTGATGGCAAGCGAGCTGAGTGTTTCGTAGACTGACATGGGCGTTCCAGTTAAGCCGTTGGCACGGCGGGTTGCACTATTCGGTGGCGGCGTCGGTGGCCGGGGCGGGCCGTTCGCGGCCCAGCCCGGTTTAACATATGCACATATTGTACGTCTTGACGGACGCGCTGCCCATATCGCACGTGAAAATGGGGCGCGTCATTGCCTCATCCGGGCCGGCGCCGTTTTATCGGGCGTCGGCGGCCGCGCCAGGGGCAATCGGGCGCGCCACCCGCATGGCGCGCCCGGCCAGCACGACGACGATCACGGCCAGCGCGAACAGCAGGTTTGACCAGGTCAGGGACTCGCCCAGCAGCACGGCGGCGCCGGCCATGCCCAGGAAGGGTTGCAGTAATTGCACTTGGCCGACCCGCGCCACGCCGCCCCTGGCCATGCCACGGTACCAAAAGAAAAACCCGATAAACATGGAAAACACCGATACATAAGCGAAGCCGAGCCAGGCGCGCGCGCTGGCGGCGGCGATGGCCGCGCCGTGCGGCCACACCAGCGCCAGCACCAGCGGCAGCAAGACCGGCGCGGCCAGCACCAGGGCCCAGCTGATGACTTGCTGGCCGCCCATGCGCTGCGCCAGGCGCCCGCCCTCGGCATAGCCGAGCGCGCCCAGCAGCACAGCCAGCAGCATGGCCAGGTCCGCCGGATGGAACCGTCCGCCGCTCTGGCGCAGCGCATAGCCGATCACCAGCGCCGAACCGGCCAACGCCGTGAGCCAAAAGCCGGCCGACGGCCGCTCGTTGCCGCGCAGGGCGGAAAACAGCGCCGTGGCCAGCGGCAGGATGCCGATCATGACCGCGCCGTGCGAGGCGGGCAGGGTGCGCATGGCAATCGAGGTCAGCCAGGGAAAACCGATCACGCAGCCGGCCGCCACCAGCGCCAGCGGTGCCAGCTCGGCGCGCCGCGGCCACGGCGCGCGCCGCCACCACAGCCACAGCGCGGCCAGCACGGCGGCCACCAGGCCGCGTCCCAGCGCCACCAGGGCCGGGTCCAGCTCGGCCACGGCCATGCGTGTAAACGGCAGGGTCAGGCTGAAAATGGCCACTCCTACCAGGCCCAGCAGCATGCCGGCGCTATCGTCCGACAAGCCGGGGCGCGCGCCGGTCGCGCTCGCCGTCGGCGCGGCGTGGCGGGTGGCGGGCCGGCCGGCTGGCAGGGGAGGAAGCATGGGCGCCTTTCGTTGATGGTCGAAACATGATTTGCTTTCCGGGCTAAGCGCGGAACCGATAGCGGTATGCTAGACCAAAAGTGCAATACAGTACCTATACAGTTGATCATATAATCTATTTACTGTGCAGGCGATATGAGCAGTACACTTTTGCACGGGCTGTTACACCGTCGGTCACGTTCAACGGTAGCGCGGTCGGTTTGACAAGAGGGACAGCGGTTGCGTCGGCGCGGCGCGGTGGGGCGGCTGGGCGCGGCCCAGCATAGGATTGATGTGGTTCTTCGAGCGGTGCTTGATTACACCAGGCTCAAATCGCCGCGTCGTGGCTCGCAACGCAATAACTGCTCCCCTGTCTTGTGTGACACCAATGCCAGCCGGGTGAAGCTATTGCTGTGAACGTAGAGGCCGAGAAAACGCTCGACGATGCGGGCGAAGGCGTGCATCCCGCTGCCGACGAAAGCGGCTTCCTCGATGGTCAAGCGCACGTCCAGGCCACGCACCAGGGACGGGAAGGGATCGCCGGGCAGCCAGGCGTTGGCCAGCTTGCGCTCGATACCGGTGATGCCGCCGATCTGGCGCTGCGAGATGGGCGAACGAGGCAAGTCGTACATGGCCAGCATGTCGCGAAACGCCTCCAGGCCGGGGTTCTTGCGGGCCACATCTTGGTCGCGCCGCAGCATCCAGTAGTGGCCCGCGGGCGATTCGCCATGCCGCAGCGAATACAAGGGGCGAATATCGGCCGGGTCGCTGCCCGGGGTCAGGCGCACCAGTTTGACGGTATTGATAGACTGTACTTCATAGCCATAAGCGTGCGCCCCGTTCACCAGCACGGGATAACTGGCGCCGGCACCGGCGTGGCTGAGGTGGATCGGATCGCCGTGGCGCGCGAACAGATTGATCACCGGCGTACAGCCCAGCGCCAGATTGGCGCTGGTCAGCGTGCTGAGCATACGCGAAGCGGCTGAATCGGTGCGCAAGCCGCTCAGCGCCAGGTGCAAGCTGAGTTGGCGGCAACCCTTTGGCAGCCGCGCCGTCAAGGCGGCCAAATCGATATCGAAGAAATTGAACTTCTCCGGATAGCAAAAATATTCCGTCAGCAGCCGGTGGGCCGAGTGCGCCTTGGCGGGAAACTCAATCATCGCATCGTCGTTATCGAAGCCGACTTCGCCGATCGGGCTGTGTTCCAACGCGATCCAGCGCCCGTCCTGATCCTGTTCGACATAAGCCTGCACGGTGCGCATGAACATGGCATCGCGTAGCGTGGAGCAAAACGCGGGTTCGCCATCGATGAAGACCCGCAGCGAGGCCACGCACAACTGGTCGAGCCCGGCTTTCTGGGCCAGGCTGTCGATGCGAATGCTGATGCTGGACGTGACCGTGGGCGGCAGTTGGACCGCGCTCGGCGCGGCCACGATGGCCGAAAACACGGCGCGCGACAGCGTGATCGGCGCCACCGTCACCGGGTAGACGGTGCGAAAGGTGCACGTCACGCCCTTCACTTCGCGAGTGGAAAGCTCGGTGCCGCGCGCCACCTCGCTGGCCGCGCTTTTCTTGGCGATATTTTTATCAAGACGGAAGTGCGCAATCGAGCACGCGGGGATGGGGCGCAGGTAATGCGGGTATAGCACTTCGAGCAGCGCTTCGGTAAATTCCGGATAATCGTCGTCGAGCCGCCTGGCGATGCGCGAATTGAGCAAGGCAAAGGCTTGAATCATGCTTTCGATGTGAGGATCTTCGCACACCTCGCCGCCCATCAACAGGCGGCCGGCGATCTTGGGGTAGCGTTCGGCGAATTCGCGCGAATGGCGGCGCAAAAAACCCAACTCGCGCTCGTAGTGCGGCAATAAATCGTCCATGCTCAAGCTCCGGTTGGGCCATCAGCGGTGGCGTCGTCGTCATAGGCGGGGAGCGTGCCTCGATGTCCGGCGCCGGCGCTGTGCGGTGTGATGGCGAAGTCGCTGTGGCATTGTGCGCAGTGAGTCATGTCACCGGTTAAGCGTCGCGACTGTAATTGAACGGAGCAGGGGCTTGTCACCTGCCAAATAGTAGGAGCCTTCCGGAGCGCCCGGGACCTTGGCACGAAACTTCAAGCCCGATAGCAGCCGGTCCCATAGCGCCACCGCTTCGTCGTCGCTGACCGATGCCGCGCTTGCCGCGCCCACTACGTTGTGTTCCACCTTGGTGAACATGACGGCGTTGTACTCCGATGGGTTGGCCACATCCGTCGGTGTGCCGACGAAAGCCCATTCGAAATCATGCGTGCCGTCTGCGCGCTTGATTAAGGATTCTTCTCCGTGCCAGTGCTGCACGTCGCGTTTGCCTTCGCGCAGGACGGTGCGGCTGGGGTAAAACAAACCCTGGTCCTGTTTCGCTGCCTCGATGCGCGCCAGCAAAGACAATTTGCCTCTCGTCGATTTTTCAAATTCTTGTTTAGGTAAATCCCCGTAAGCGTCTTTGTTGGACCCAATTGAAAACGCGACATCGGGCAGGCTGGGTAAGTAAATGCCGATGTTCACCGTTTCTTGTTCGGCGTAAAGCTTGCTGGCCATGAAGGCATGGTCGATACAATAGCCGGATTCGTCGGGCACTTCATCGGCGGCGCGCAGGCGCAGGCTTTTGGCGCGTTCCCCTTGCTTTGCCGCTGCCACCTCTTCTGTGTCAACCTGACCGACGGAGCCGCCAAGAATGAAGGTCAATTCGCCCTTGTTGACGTAGGTGTTAAAAATGTGAATTTTGTATTTCTTGTCCAAGTCACTTTCGTAGTATCGGATTTGCCAGCTTGCCTCGACGGGACCTTCCCGGTTATAAGTGATCTCAGCCGTATCGCTGTCGTGCATGATTTTGGCGATGTCTTCCGCGACCCGCTTTTGGCTTGCGGTCAACCCGCCATTGATGATTTCGACGTCGCCGGCGATTCCAGCCGTTCCCCAGAGCAGTTGCGCCTCCTGCGGCACTTCCATGGCGTACCTGCCGAAGCAAATCAATTTTGTTTTGGCGAATAGCATTTGCAAGCGCTCGCTAAGTTTGACAGCTTCCGGTACGGCTTTCTCCTTGTAGGAATAAGCGGATGTACAGGCTTGCAGAGAGACCAGCGCGAGCGTCGCTGCGTATCTGCGTATTGGATGCCTCGATGAGTGCATTGTCATGGTTTATGTCCGTTTGGCGGGTTCGGCGATTTTGTACCATCGAATTTATGGAAGCAGAGGCCTATCGCCCCGGTAAGTAATACGAACCTTCCGGAGCGCCCGGCACCTTGACACGAAACTTTAAGCCCGATAGCAGGCGATCCCATAGCGCCACCGCTTCGTCGTCGCTGACCGATGCCGCGCTTGCCGCGCCCACTACGTTGTGTTCCACCTTGGTGAACATGACGGCGTTGTACTCCGATGGGTTGGCCACATCCGTCGGTGTGCCGACGAATGCCCATTCAAAATCGTGCGTGCCATCTGCGCGCTTGATTAAGGATTCTTCGCCGTGCCAGTGCTGCACGTCGCGTTTGCCTTCGCGCAGGACGGTGCGACTGGGGTAAAACAGACCTTGGTCATGTTTTGCTGCCTCGATGCGCGCCAGCAAAGACAATTCGCCTCTCGTCGATTTTTCAAATTCTTGTTTAGACAAATCCGCGTAGGCATCTTTGTTGGATCCAATTGACAACGTGACATCGGGTAGGCTGGGTAAGTAAATGCCAACGTTTACCGTTTCCTGTTCGGCATAAAGCTTGCTGGCCATGAAGGCATGGTCGATGCAATAGCCGGCTTCGTTGGGCATCTCATCGGCGGCTCGAAGGCGTAGGCTTTTGGCCCGTTCAGCCTGCTTGGCGGCGGCGACATCTTCTGTGTCAACACGACCTACCGAGCCGCCAAGAATGAAAGTCCATTCGCCCTTATTGACGTAAGTTTTAAAAAAATGAAGGTTGTATTCCTTGGCCGATTCGCTTTCGTAGTAACGGATTTGCCAGCTTGACTCAACCGGACCATTCTCGTTGTAAGTAATGTCAGCAGTATCGTTTTTTTGCTTAATTTTGGCGATGTCTTCCGCCACCCGCTTTTGGCCCGCCTTTAACCCGCCATCAATGATGATAACGTTTCCGGCAATTCCGGCCGATCCCCAGAGCAGTTCCGCCTCTTCCGGCACTTCCAGGGCGTACCTGCCAAAGCAAACCAATTTTGTTCTGGCAAATAGCGTTTGCAAGCGCTCGCTAGGTTTGACGGTTTCCGGCATGGCTTTCTCCTTGTAGGAATAATTGGGTGTACAGCCTTGCAACAAGACCAGCGCGAATATCACCGCGCGTTTGCATGCGGAATGACACAATGTGTGCGATGTCATGATTTACGTCCACTTGGCGGTTTTGGCAATTTGCACGACCGAATACAACAGGGAAGCCAGCACCTGCGGGTCGGCATAGCTTTTTTGGTGCTCATAGCCCTTGCCCTGCGTTTTGCCATGCTCAAACAGCGTGCCCTTGATGTGCTGGGCAGAGCGGGCGGACGGCACAGTCTCGTCGCCGGCCGCAATGCCAGGTTGCAGTTTAAGCGTCAGCACACGGTGGCCGGCCTGCACTGTGAGCGTGTCCTTCTTATTATCAGTTAGCAGCACCCAGGTTTCAGGCGCCGGCCAGGGGATGACACGGCCAGCGCTATCGAGCTCGCTGCCTAAGCTGGCGATCACCTTGAACACGACATCGCCGTAACTGGCATGTTCCGACGACGCGCAATAGCTGGCGTAGGTGACGGGGTGAAAGGTGGTTTCAATGGAACTAAGGAATTGGGTGGCGTCTTTAAGGCGTTGATGCACGTTTTCGACGCCGCCACCATCTGCTTTTCGAATCCGACCGGGGTTCACCCAGTCCGGATTGATCAAGCGCCACCATGCTTTTGCCGGCTTTAGATAGATATCGGCCAGCGCGGTGCCACTGCCGCGCGGCCAGCTCCATAAGAGCTTGTCTTTGCCATCGACGACCTTGAGCCAGTCCAGGCCATAGGCGGCGCCAGGCATCATTTCCAGCGGCGCCGGCGCGTTGGCGAGGATGGCGGTGGCGTGTTCACCATCAAAAGCAAGCACTTGTGCTTCATATTCCGCTGCCATGCCTTCTTTTTCCTGGAAACCAAAACGCATGCGTTTGTAGGCGCCCGCAGCGCCCATGGTCGGCATCACGTTGTGATAGATACCCAGTATTTTGACACTCGCGTCATTGAGCATATTGCCGTACTTCGGATGGACCAGCGCCCGGCCCAGCAGGCCGCCCATGCTGTGGGTGAGGATGATGACTTCATCGCACTTGAAGCCGCGCTTCCGATACCCGGCGACCAGGCCGCGTATGCGGTCGGCGATGACGACGGCGGACTCGCCATTACTCTTGATAAAGTTGTAGCCCATTGCATGCACCGGATACCAGCATGGCGCAATGGTCTTCAATTCGGCCTCGGTAATAGGCGTACCCGCAGTCGCGCCGAAATTTTTGGGATCGCTCATGAGCAGTTGTGAAAGGGCGGCATGTTGCGCCGTCAACTCCGGTTTGTCTTGAGAGTTTTTCGGTCCCGGTCGCCAGGAAGGCGATACCGCGCCGTCACGCACAATGTTGTTCAGGTAGTGCTTCACCGTTTGCAGCATGGTGCCGTAGGCGCCCTTGAACAAGACTTCGCTCCAGCCACGCCAACGCGCGATCTGTGCGGCCGATGCCAAGGGGCGTGGTTTTCCGTTCGCATCCGTGGGTGGGGCCTGCTTCGAGCCTGGCGCGTTGCCGATTAATGGCGGTATCGGCGCCAAACCGTTTGGAACGTTTTGATGGCGCGCATCGGACGCCTTGGTCAAGGCGCCGTTCGGATCGAAGCGTTGCTTGTTTTCGGTATAGGAGTAATAGTCCACCTCGGTTTCGTTCGGGTCGAAAATGAGCTGGCGCTGCCACGGTGTGGCGTTCTTGAACCACCCGCCCAAGCCTGCGCCTAAAACCACACCGGAACTGGAAATGTCATCTGGCCGCCAGGCGCGATTGTCTTCTGTTTTGAGATATTTCTGGCGCGCCGCGCTCATGCGCAAATTACTGCCCATGACACCCGGCAGAAAGATAACAGGAATGACTTTACCCGGCGGTACCCTGACGTCGTGTCGTACCCGGTCTTTTATCTCCGTCATGACGACCGTGTATTCGGCCCAGCCGCCCACGCTTTGCGTGAATTCGCCCTGATGGTTGCCGAACTTGTTGAGACCTTTGTCGTCGCTCATGGCAGTTCACCCTGATAGCGGATGGTATAGATGTCCAAACCGGTTCCTTTTTGCACTTGGGTGGTGCCGCAGGCGGCGGTTTTTCCGTTGATGAGATGGCCGTCTTGATGGAGCATTTCAAATTCGACCCGTGGCGCCGGCTCGTCGCCCATTTGCAGCATGCGCACTTCCTGGTCATACAGGCTAAAGGCGCGTTCGTTGCACGCTTGCGCGACATATTTTGGCCCCAGGGTTTCGAGATTGCCATTGAACAGCACGGGCTGCTGCGTGAAAAATTGCACCCGCTCGCTAATTTCCAGCATGCTGTTTGCGCCGTGCAGGCGGATGCCCTTCTTGCCGCGCAGTTCCAACCAGTCGTCCTCGCTGATTATTCGCAGCACCTTGCGCGCCAGGATGTGCAGCTCGTCCTGTTGCGCGTGCTGAATCAGCTTGCCTTTGCTGGCGATCAGGCGCAACTCGCCGCCCACGGCAAAATGTTCGATGCTGTTGGCCGCCGTATGCAAAATATCGCCCATCGCATAGTGTTGCTGGTTTTTCCCCGCGATGGTGTCGATATTTTCGCCCGCATAATGCAATTGATCGCGCGGCGTGGCGCTGGCGATGCCGGCCGCGGCGCTGATGGCGATCACGGGCTGGCCGCCCGGCGTCGCAGCGGCCGACGTCGCCTCATCGCCGGCGCCGTGACCGAGCGCGCCGACCGCCGCGCTGAGCGCTTGCTGCGGTTGAAGGGCGCGCGGGCCGCCTTCGTGCGCCTGGGCCGCGTCGCCCAAACCCTTGGCCAAAGCCAGCGCCTGTTCCAGGCAACCGATGAGTTCGTTACGGCTGAGCGTGCCGCCCACGGCCCGGCTGCGTCCATCGGTGGTGAGCAGCAAGCCCTTGGCCGAACGCAGCGCGCCGGAGCCTTCCGTTTCCAACGCAAAGCCTTCGCCACGGTCGTCCTCGCGTCCATCATTGTCTTCGATGCGGGTAATGTGGCCGAGCGACAATTGGCTGTGCAAATGATCGCTCTTGAGCTGGACCTGGAGCGCGTTTTCCGTATCGTCCAGCACCAGATGGTTGCTGCGGCCCTCGGCATGGTTGCCGCCGGTGGGGGTCAATTCGCGGCTGCGCAAACCGCTCAAAGCGTGCTGGCCGGGCAACGACCAGGATGGCGTGAAGTTCCAATTATGCAAGCCACCGATCGCCACCGGGCGGTCGGGATTGCCGCCCAGGTAGCTGACGCATACCTCGGAGCCGACCCGGTGATGCGTATCCCATCCCGATTGCGCGCCGGCCCAGGGCGTCACCACGCGCATCCATGCCGAACTCGATTCGTCGTTGCGGCCTTCCCGATCCCAGTGAAATTGCACGCGGATGCGGCCGTACTGATCGACATGGACGCTGCCCTGACCCTTCGGCCCCACCACGGTGGCCGTTTGCGGCGCCAGTATTTTGGTGTCTTCGCTGTTAAAGCCCCGGCCCGGGCGCCAAGGGATGGCTTTTCGGATGCAGGTGAAAAGGTTGCTGTATTGGGGCGCTTGGCCGTCTTGAAGATAATTGTTGCTGACGGTGTGATGCACTTCCAGTATCAGAAATTCGTTGCGGCCCGCCGCCTTGCCAGGATTGTAGGCGTAAGGGTTGGCGCCTCGGGAATCGGTCAGGGTAAAGCTACGCCGGGGCAGCACGAAAAAGTTATTCGAGCGCGCGTCAAACTGCTTGGCGCCGCTTTCCAGCTCTTGCATGCGTAGGCGGCTCAATTTTCCGCCTTCGGCAAGGTCTTTAAAGCCATAGGCGCCCATATATTCATACGACTCGATGTGCAGCGCGTTACCCTGTTGCATGGTGGTGGGGTAAGTGGCCGAGTTCAATTCCGGCGCCGGCGATTTGAAATCGTGTTGCGTCAATCTCACGTCGGTGGCGATGACCCGGCTGGTGGCCGACCATTCGCTGATGGCGCTTTCCTCTTCCGCGCCGCCATGGCGCAGCAGGCGGATGGCGCCGTCGCCATCGATCTGCGCGGCCTGGGTCGAGTGGTCCGACAGGATCAGCTTGTGGCCGTCCTTGCTGTGTTCGTAAAAATAATGCCAGCCGGCGGCCTCCCAACGGCGTTGCAGGTAATTGGCGTCGCTCTCATCGTATTGACAGGCATCCGTCATGACCGGGTCGTCGCCTTGCAGTTGCCGGTCACATACCGCCACGCTGGGATAGTCGAAGAAAATGCTGGTCGTTTGCTGAAGCAAGCTCTGGTGGTGAAATAGATAGTTATCTTTGCGCAGGTCCAGGTAAGCCAGCCACGGTACCAGTTTGGCTTCATAGAAAGCGATGTTTTCCACCTTTTTCAAGCTAAAGCCGAGGCAGTAGCCGGTGAAATAACGCAGCGTGCCGTCCTTACGCACCAACTCCACACTCATCAGCTTGCCCAGCACCTCTGTCGATGGAAACGCTAGATTGTCGGACAACAGTTCAAGTGTGAATTCGAAGCCGCGCGAGACGCTTTCAAAGCCGGTGAGCTGGTTGATCAGCAGGTCGGTGGTTGGCGCGTCGTCGTGGGGAAAGCACAGACGCAAGATGCGATGTTGCGCCATCGCTCGCACGAGTTTATCGAAGCTGGGATTGGCTGGCATGCGGTGCTCTCCTGTGGTGCCGTCGTTGACCATGTTGACCGGGCTCAGCGGCAATCATAAACACGCATCAATAATGAGCATTGATATTGCTCAGTGGAATTGTTGACCGGCTCGTCCAATGAATGGGTGTATCCTATTCGCCAAGAGCAGTACAGTGCCGGTACACTCATCCATACAACTGCAAGGACCTTGACGCCGATATGACCCTCAAACCTAGCGTTCAGCCTTCCGTGCCCCCCGCCCTGCTGTCGCGCGAGTCAGGGGAAGCGTTGACCGACCAGATCGTGCGGTCGGTGATCGCGCGCATCGACGACAAGCAATTGCGCAGTGGCGCGCGCATGCCCTCGATTCGCCAGTTCGCCGAACGCCAGCAGGTGTCGTGCTTCACCGTGGTGAGCGCCTACGACAAGCTGGTGGCGCGCGGCTACCTTGAATCGCGTCGTGGCGCCGGTTTCTTTGTGCGTGAACGCTCGCCGATGAACGCGGGCGAGCGTTCGCTGGCGCTCGACGGCGCCAGCGGCGCCGCGGCCGGCGTCGCTGGCGCTGAACTGGCGACCCAGCCGCTCGATGTGGTATGGCTGATCCGTAATCTGTTTCGCCAACTGCCGCCCCAACAAATGCCGGGCGCCGGCGTGCTGCCGGCCGATTGGCTCGACGGCGCCAGCGTGGCCAACGCCTTGCGCGACGTGAGCCGCGGCCACGCCAGCCTGCTGCTTAACTACGGCGTGCCGCGCGGCTTTCTGCCGCTGCGTCAGCAGCTGGGCCGCAAACTGGCCGAGCTCGATATCGGCGCCGGTCCCGAGCAGATTGTCACCACCGTCGGCGTGACCCAGGCGCTCGATTTGGTGGCGCGCGAATTCACCCGCCCCGGCGACACCGTGTTCGTCGACGACCCGGCCTGGTTCATGATGTTCGGCTGTTTCGCGGCGATGGGGCTGCGGGTGGTGGGGATCGCGCGCCTGGCCGACGGCCCCGATCTGGCGCAGCTTGCCCATCTGGCCGCGCTGCACAAGCCGCGCCTGTACGTGATCAATTCGGTGCTGCACAATCCCACTTCCACTTCGCTCTCGGCGGCCAAGGCGTTCCAGGTGCTGCGCCTGGCCGAGCAGCACGGCTTCACCGTGGTGGAGGACGACATCTATTGCGACTTGCATCCGGGTGGCGCGGCGCAGCCGGTCACGCGGCTGGCCGCGCTCGACCAATTGCAGCGCGTGATTTACCTGGGCGGCTTTTCCAAAAGCCTGGCCGCCAATTTGCGGGTCGGCTTCATCGCCAGTTCGCCGCAATGGGCCGAGCGCCTGGCCGACCGCAAGATGCTGGCGACGCTCACCACCAGCGATATCGGCGAACGGGTGGTCTATAAAATTCTGTCCGAGGGGTGGCACCGCAAGCATCTCGACCGCGTGCGCGCGCGGCTCGACGCGCTGCGCGGCGACACCGTGCGGCGCCTGGAAGGGCTGGGCATGACGGTCGCGCCGGCGCCGCCGGCCGGCATGTTCCTGTGGGCCGACTGCGGCTGCGACACGCTGGCGCTGGCCGAGCGGGCCATGGCCGAAGGCGTGGTGCTGGCGCCGGGCAGCCTGTTTTCGCCCAGCCAGCTGCCGTCGCGCCACATGCGCTTCAATCTCGCCACCATGCAAGACCCGGCCGTCTGGGATGTGCTGGCGCGCGCGCTGGCGCGCTGAAAAGAGGGGCGGGCGGACATTTACGGGCAGTGCTTGAATTCGCTCCCATCATCCCCACCTTCCTCATCACGCTGCACCAATGTTCTTAAATTTCACAAGACTATAGAGGTAAAAATGGCTGACACCGACAAGCAAACCCTGGGTTTCCAAGCTGAAGTGAAACAGTTGTTGCAACTGATGATACATTCCTTGTATTCGAACAAGGAAATCTTCCTGCGCGAGCTCATTTCCAACGCCTCCGACGCGGCCGACAAGCTGCGTTTCGAGGCCATCAACAACGACGCGCTGTACGGCAACGATCACGAGCTCAAAATCACGGTCGGCTTCGACAAAGCGGCGCGCACCATCACCATTTCCGACAACGGCATCGGCATGAGCCGCGAGGAAGCCATTTCGCATTTGGGCACCATCGCCAAATCGGGCACCAAGGAATTTTTCGGCAAGCTGTCGGGCGACCAGCAGCAAGACGCGGCATTGATCGGCCAGTTCGGCGTGGGCTTTTACTCGGGCTTCATCGTGGCCGACAAGATCACCGTCGAGACGCGCCGCGCCGGCGCCGACGCCGCGCAGGGCGTGCGCTGGGAATCGGGCGGCGAGGGCGATTACAGCATCGAGGCGATCGACAAGCCGTCGCGCGGCACCGACATCATTTTGCACCTGCGCGAAGGCGAGGACGAGCTGCTGTCGAGCTGGAAGATCAAGTCCATCATCCGCAAATATTCGGACCATATCTCGCTGCCGATCGTGATGCAAAAAGAAGAGTGGGACGAAGAGAAAAAAGAAACCGTGGTGCGCGAAGAATTCGAGACGGTCAATCAGGCCAGCGCCCTGTGGGCTCGCAACAAGGCCGATATCACGCCCGAGCAGTACGAAGAATTCTACAAGCATGTCTCGCACGACTTCCAGGCCCCGCTGATCCACACCCATAACCGGGTCGAGGGCCGCAGCGAATACACGCAACTGCTGTACCTCCCGGCCAAGGCGCCGTTCGACCTGTGGGACCGTAACAAGCGCGGCGGCATCAAGCTGTACGTCAAGCGCGTGTTCATCATGGACGACGCCGAGCAGCTGATGCCGGCTTACCTGCGCTTCGTCAAGGGCGTGATCGACTCGAACGATTTGCCGCTGAACGTCTCGCGCGAGATCTTGCAAGAGTCGCGCGACGTGAAAGTGATTCGCGAAGGCTCGACCAAGCGCGTGCTGGGCATGCTGGAGGAATTGGCCAACGCCGACGAGCAGGAAAAGAAGGACAAGTACGCCACCTTCTGGAGCGAATTCGGCCAGGTCCTGAAAGAGGGCATCGGCGAGGACAGCACCAATAAAGATCGCCTGGCCAAGCTGCTGCGTTTCGCCTCGACCCATAACGAGGGCGATGAACAAAACACGTCGTTCGCCGACTACGTGGCGCGCATGAAGGAAGGCCAGGAAAAGATTTTCTACGTCACGGCCGATAATTACCGTGCCGCGAAAAACAGCCCGCATCTGGAGATCTTCCGCAAAAAAGGGGTCGAAGTGCTGCTGCTGGTGGACCGGGTCGACGAATGGATGCTGTCCTTCCTGCAAGACTTCGAAGGCAAGGAATTGGTGTCGGTGGCCAAGGGCGGGCTCGATCTCGGTCAGCTGGAGGACGAAGCCGAGAAGAAGGAGCACGAAGAGACCGAAACGTCGTACAAGGATCTGGTCGAGAAGATGAAGGGCGCGCTGGGCGACAAAGCCAAGGACGTGCGCGTCACGTTCCGCCTGACCGATTCGCCCGCTTGCCTGGTGGCCGACGAACACGAATTGTCGGGCAATTTGCTGCGTATGCTGAAGGCGGCCGGCCAAAGCGCGCCGGAATCGAAGCCGATTTTGGAGATCAATCCGGATCATCCGCTGGTGGCGCGCTTGAAGGCGGAAGACGCGGACAGCGGCGAGCGCTTCGCCGATTGGTCGCACATCCTGTTCGATCAAGCCTTGCTGGCCGAGGGTGGTGCGCTGGCCGATCCGGCCAGTTTCGTGAAACGCATCAATGAGTTGCTGCTGCAAAACACGGCCAAGTAAGCGTTAATTGAGGTCCGAGCCGGGCGCTTCCGCGATGCGGGGGCGCCCGGCTATTTTTATGCGGGATCGGCCTCAAGATTGTCACATTTCCAAGTTTGTTGGCGCTTTGGCTATATAATGGGCGGCCTAGGCAATAATATCGCATGGAAATGGTGGCGAAGCGGCGCGCGCTCTTCGCCTTACACCCCCGCCACTCGTGGAGTAAGACAATTGAAAAATGCAATGAAGTTTGGACTATTGGGATGGACCTTGATGGCCGCGCAAGCGGTGCAAGCGCAAAGCATCATCGGCTACGACGCGCTCAACGTGCGCGCTAGCGGCTATGGCAATTGGGACCATGTCTATACTGGAAACATCAGCGACAACGGCGACGACACGTTCAATTACAGCGATGGCGGCGGAACCTTGAACGACGGCTACCTGCCTGTCGACCAACACAATAATCAACTTTTTTCCATCGGCGATGCGTCGGTGTTGACCTTGCATTTTTCCGACCAGCGCTACTTTTCCGAAATCGCTATCCTGGCTGGCTACCCCAGCGGCAATTCGATTCCTGGCACCATCACCGGCTTCACCGTGACCATCGGCGCCGTGTCGGTGGCGTTGCAGTCGACCGGCAGCGGCCCGGGGTGCGCCAATTTGTGGTGCAACGGCGTGTTATTGGGCGGCACCGCCTTGGCCGGGGTGGCGACCGACACCATCAGCTTGAGCAAATTTACCGGCGGCTACTCCGATTATTTTAGCGCCGGTGAAATCACCGCGCATGGTGTGCCGGACATGCCGGCGCCGGTGCCGGAACCGGAAAGCTACGCGATGTTGTTGACGGGTCTGGGCTTGTTGGGCTTCATGGCGCGCCGGCGCCCTTCCTAGCAAGCATGATCCCGGCGTGCGGCGCCCGCCGCGGCGCCGTTTGCATCACCGGCGGGGCGCCTGATCGGCCCGCCCGCATGCCACTGTCGCATGCCTTGGCCAGTCGATATAATAAGCCGCACCCTTTCACCGCGTCGCTTACCGTTTCCTTTTCCTGTCATGTCGCGTTCCACTCGCCTTTTGCTCCTGCTGCAAGCCTTGCGTGGCCGCCGCCATCCCGTCACGGCGGCCCAGTTGGCGCGGACCTTGGAAGTATCGGAGCGCACCATTTATCGCGACATCGCCGAACTGGGCGCCAGCGGCGCGCCGATCGAAGGGGCCGCCGGCCTGGGTTATGTGCTGAAACCCGGCCTGTTTTTACCGGCCCTGATGTTGACCGAGGAAGAAACCGAGGCAGTGCTTCTGGGCCTGCACTATGTGGACCAGCGCGGCGACGATGTGCTGCGCGGGGCCGCCACCGAGGCGCTGGCCAAGATCGGCTCGGCCTTGTCGCGCGAGGCGCAAGCCGTGATGGCGGCGCCTTTGGCGATGCCGGGACCGTTGAACCGCGCCTTTCCCGACAATATCGTGCCGCTGTCGCTGCTGCGCGCGGCGATCCGGGCGCAGCAGCGATTGGCGCTGATGTATGTGGACGCCGACGGCCGCCAGACGCAACGCCTGGTCTGGCCGCTACAACTGGGCTTCATGGATAACGCGCGCGTGCTGGGCGCCTGGTGCGAGTGGCGCCTTTCCTTCCGCACCTTTCGCACCGACCGTATCCTGTCGGCCGAATCGGGCGAGCGCTATCCGGGGCGGCGCGCCGATTTGCTGCGCGATTTCCGCGCCCATCTGGCACGCCCCTGCGGCGGCGCCGCAGACACGGTGTGACCGGAGCGCTGCGCACACCGCGGCCGGCTACAGCGCGGTGCGCAGCGCGAACAGTTCCGGGAACAGCACCACGTCGAGCATTTTGCGCAAGTAGCTCACGCCGGCGGTGCCGCCGGTGCCGCTTTTGAAGCCGATGATGCGTTCGACCGTGGTGACGTGGCGGAAGCGCCAGAAACGAAACGCCGTCTCCAGGTCCACCAGCTTTTCGGCCAGCTCGTAGAGCGACCAATGGCGGACGGGATCGCGGTACACCTCCAGCCAGGCCGCCTGCACCGATTCGTCGGCCACCGTGGCCAGACGCCAGTCGCGCGCCAGGCGGGCCGGCGCGATGGCCAAGCCGCATCGCGCCAGCAGCAGCACCGCCTCGTCGTACACCGACGGCGCGGTCAACGCCGCCTCGAGCAGCGCGTGCGAGGCCGGCGTGCCACGGTGCACGGCAAGCAGGGCCGCGTTCTTGTTCCCGAGGATGAATTCGATTTCGCGGTACTGATACGATTGAAAGCCGGACGAGGCGCCCAGGTAGGGCCGGATGGCGCTGTATTCGGGCGGCGTCATGGTGGCCAGCACGTCCCAGGCATGGACCAGCTGGTCCATGATGCGGGCCACCCGCGCCAGCATCTTGAACGCGGGCGCCAGGTCGCCGCCTTGCAGGCTGCGGCGCACCGCGTGCATCTCGTGCAGCATCAGCTTCATCCATAATTCGCTGGTCTGGTGCTGGACGATGAACAGCATTTCATTGTGGTTGGGCGAACGCGGATGCTGGGCCGAGAGAATCTGGTCCAGCGCCAGGTAGTCGCCGTAGCTCATCGTTTCGCTGAAATCGGTGCGCGCGCCATGCCATGCGCCGTCCGTCGCTTTGTCATCGCTCATGCCGCTCTTTCCGTGTCATGTGACGGCGCCGCGCGCGGCGTCGACGTCGTAGGCTTGCTGCTCCAGGATCTGCGCCAGGATGTCGACCGCGTCCCACACCTCGCGGTAGCTGGTGTAGAGCGGGGTGAAACCGAAGCGCATGATGGACGGCTCGCGATAATCGCCGATCACGCCGCGTGCGATCAAGGCTTGCATCAGCGCGTAGCCGTGCGCGTGGGCGAAGCTGACGTGGCTGCCGCGCCGCGCATGCGCGCGCGGCGTCACCAGCGTCAAGCCGTGGCCGGCGCAGCGCGCCTCCACCAGGTCGATGAACAGATCGGTGAGCGCCAGCGACTTGGCGCGCACGACGGCCATGTCGGTCTCTTCGAACACCGCCAGGCCGGCTTCGACCATGGCCAGCGAGACGATGGGCTGGGTGCCGCACAGGGCGCGCGCCACGCCATCGGCGGGCGCGAACCCGGGCGCCATGGCAAACGGCGTCGCGTGGCCCCACCAGCCCGACAGCGGCTGGCGGAAGGCCGCCTGATGGCGCCGCGGCACCCAGATGAAGGCGGGCGCGCCCGGGCCGCCGTTCAAGTATTTATAGGTGCAGCCGACTGCCAGATCGGCGCCGTCTGCGTGCAGATCGAGCGGCACCGCGCCGGCCGAATGGGCCAGGTCCCATACGATCAGGGCGCCGGCGGCGTGGGCCAGGGCGCTGACGGCGGCCATGTCGTGCTGATAGCCGCTGCGGTAGTTGACGTGGGTGAGCAGCACCAGCGCGGTGTCGGCCCCGATCGCCGCCGTCACTTGTTCGGGCGTGTCGGCCAGTTCGATCCGGTAGCCGCGCTCGAGCCAATCGCTCAAACCCTGGGCGATATACAGATCGGTGGGGAAGTTGGCGCGTTCGGTGACCAGCACCCGTCGCCCGGCCGTGGCCGGATTGGCAGCCTGCATGGCCAGGGCCGCCGCCAGCGCCTTGAACAGGTTGATCGAGGTGGAGTCGGTGACCACCACTTCGCCGGCCGCCGCGCCCAGCAAGGGGGCCAGCCGGTCGCCCAGGCGCGCCGGCAGCGTGAACCAGCCCGCCGTGTTCCAGCTGCCGATCAGGTCCCGGCCCCACTCTTGGGCGATCACTTGCTGGGCGCGCGCCAGGGCTTCCACCGGGCGGGCGCCCAGAGAGTTGCCGTCGAGGTAAATCACGCCCTCGGGCAGGGCGAAACGCGCGCGCAGAGGCGCCAGCGGATCGGCGTCGTCGCGCGCCAGGCAATCGGCCCGGGTGGTTGAAATAAGATCGGTCATGGCGGTATGGTCGGTGTGGTCGGTGGCGTGCAGGGCGTGGGCGCGGCGCACGGTTTTGCTCATCGCGCAGCCGGCGGCAGGGCGCGCAAGATGGCGCGCACCGGGCTGGCGTCCATGCCGGCCAGTTTCAAGGGCAGGGCGATCAACTCATAATCGCCGGCCGGCACCTGGTCGAGCACCACGCCTTCCAGGATGGCCATGCCATGCGCGCGCACCGCGTGGTGGGCGTCCAGCGTCTTCGAGTCCTGCGGGTCTAGCGAGGCCGAATCGATCCCGATCAGGCACACGCCGTGGGCCGCCAGCAGGGCGATGGCGGCCGGCGAGACGGCGCTGAAGTGCGGGTCCCAGGCCGTTTGCGGCGCGCTGCGGTAGGTGCGCAGCAGCACCCGCAGCGGCACGCCGTCCAGCGCGTGGGCCAGGGTGGCGGCGTCGACGATGGCCGCGCCCACGCAGTCGATCACGCGGCATGGCCCCAGATAGGGCGTCAGCGCGACCGCCTCGATCGAGGCGCCGGCCGGATCATAATGGCTGGGCGCGTCGCAATGGGCGCCGAGGTGGGTGGTCATGGTCATTTTGCTGACCCGCACCGGACAGCCGGGGCCGATTTGCCAAGTCGCTTCGGCCGCGAACGCGGTGTCGCCCGGCCACACGGGTGTGCCGGCAGAGATGGTGGGGCTGATATCCCACAGTGGCGCTGCCTGATTGTCGGGCATGGCATGACCTTTCACGATGCTGGAGGCGTCAATCGAGAGCGGCAGTGTAACCGATGGCGATCGGCCCCTGGCGCGCGGCGCAGTGGTCGCAAGGCCGCCGTCGATATTGTACATAAACAGCAAGCTTGAGAAAAAACATTTGATGATAATCAATAGTGGACCAAGTCGGGGTGACCAGCCCGGCTAGTTAATAATTTTAATTGGACAATATTTCCGATGCTATTCAGCGCGCCGGCACGGGTAACATACTTTTTTCTTAGGATAAACATTCACAATCCTCAAGTTCGGCCGCGGCCTGCCGTTAAGGAAGGAGGGATGGGCGTAAAAATACCTAAAAATTTTTTCAACATCCCCTCAAGTTTTCGCGATTGCCGCCGTTACCGGTAATAGAAGCGAGCGATGTCGTCAAAAAGCGACGCAACATTGCTTTTTTATTTCTCAGTAGGAATATTTATTGCGCTATTTTTTTGCGCAAAACTCGCCGTCACTACGCTAGCGTCCGCCTATGACCGTGTCGTGTTTGTCAGACAAACACTTACAGGTCCATCCCGTCTTTGCCCGACCCAAAATACAGAGGGTCCCCTCTTCTCGTATTGTTATCGGCCATCCAGAATATATCTCACTGGCAATACGAAACGCCGCCAGGCCGCATTCAACGGATCGAGGAGATGGAAATGACTGCTAACGATATGATGGCTGAAATTCGCGATGCAAATCTGAGCTATTTGATGCTGGCCCAGCAAATGATCCGTGCCGATAAAGTGACCGCGATCTTTCGTCTCGGCATAGCCGCCGAGATCGCCGAGCTCATTGAAGGGATGAGCAATGCGCAGATTCTCAAGCTGGCCGGCGGCAATATGATGTTGGCGCGTTTCCGTTTCGACGATGGGGCGATCTTGTCCATGCTGACCAATTACAATAAAGACCGGGTCCTGGCCCAATCGCACGCCGCCATCCTGATGGCGGGGCAAGCGGTCGAAGAAATCGCCTGAGTTCCCTTGCATCGACTTTCCGCCGGAGTAGCGACCATGAGCCGTAAAAGTGTGGTGACCGAAGCCCAGGAAATCCAGCTGGCGATCGAGTTGATCGGGCTGGGCGCCCGTTTGCAATTGCTCGAGACCGAAGTGTCGCTGTCGCGCGAACGCTTGCTCAAGCTGTACAAGGAATTGAAAGGGGTGTCGCCGCCCAAGGGCATGCTGCCGTTCTCGACCGACTGGTTCCTGACCTGGCAACCGAATATCCATGCCTCGCTGTTTATCAATATCCACCACTTTCTGGTCGAGCATGCCGGGGCGGCCGGGATCGAAGCGGTGATGAAGGCCTATAAACTGTATCTGGAACAATTGCCGCCCGACGGGGGCGAGGAAGCGCTGCTGTCGCTCACGCGGGCCTGGACACTGGTGCGTTTTTTCAACAGTCACATGCTGGCCATCGCGCCGTGCGGCAAATGCGGCGGCAAGTTCGTGGTCGACAGTCTCGATTTGCACGGCGCCTATGTGTGCGGCTTGTGTCACATGCCTTCGCGCGCCGGCAAAACCAAAAAATCGCGCTTGGCGGCCGCGACGGTGCCGCTGGCCGCGTGAGGGCGCCGCCCGCTTGTCCCACCCGCGCGCCGCGTCCGGCGGCGCCCTGGCGCTGGCTGCGCGCGCCCGCGCTGCGAGCGGCGCTGATGCAGTTGCTGGCCTTTCCCCTCAATCTAGTGCTGTTATATCTGTTGGCCCGGGCCCAGCTGGCGCCCGGCTGGCTGACGGCGGCCCTGTTGCAGGGCGTGCTGGCCGCGCTGCTGAGCTGGCGCTGCCGCCTGGCCCCCTGGTGGCGGCCGATGCAATTGCTGTTTCCGCCGGCCCTGCTGGCCGGCCTGTCGCTGGCCTTGCCGCCGCTGGTGTTTCTGGGCGGCTTCGTTTTGTTGCTGGGCTGGTACTGGTCCACCTTCCGCACCCAGGTCCCGTTTTACCCGTCCGGGCGCCGCGCCTGGGACGCGGTGGCGCAACTGCTGCCAGAGCGTCCTTTGCAGGTGATCGATATCGGCAGCGGGCTGGGCGGTCTGGTGCTCGATCTGGCGCGGCGCCGGCCCGACAGCGTGGTGAGCGGCATCGAACTGGCGCCCTTGCCATGGCTGCTCAGCGCGCTGCGCGGGCGTCTGTCGGGCAGCCCGGCCCGCTTTACGCGGGGCGATTACGAGCGCCTCGACTTCGCCCGCTACGACGTGGTCTTCGCTTACCTGTCGCCGGCCGTCATGGACCGGCTGTGGAGCAAGGCGCAAAACGAAATGCGCAGCGGCAGTATGCTGGTCAGTTACGAATTCAATATTGCTGCAAAAACAGCAGATCAGACCATCGCCGCAACAAGTGTTGGGCCGGCGCTTTATGTCTGGTACTTTTGAGCGCACAGCAGCGTTAATTACTTGCTCAAGGGCCATTCTCACGTTATTGTGGTTCCACGCGCAATGATTTGGGTGGGCCTGTATTCATTATTCTTTCATGCTTGCAATCAAGAGTATGTCTGAATTGCATTATATTCAGGCCGCGCTTTATTCTTTGAGGAGTGCACGCCCTTGTTAGTTATTATCGGTTACGTGATCGTGTGCGGTTCCGTGTTTGGCGGCTTCGCCATGGCGGGCGGCCATCTGGCCGCGCTGTTCCAGCCGCTCGAGTTGCTGATGATCGGCGGCGGCGCGCTGGGGGCTTTCTTTGTCGGTAATAATGGCAAATCGATCAAGGCCACCATGGCCGCCTTGCCTTCGCTATTAAAAGGTTCGCGCTATACCAAAGATTTGTATATGGAATTAATGTCTTTGCTGTTCGATGTGCTCAGCAAGGTGAGAAAAGAAGGCTTGATGTCGATCGAGGGCGATATCGACAGCCCGGCCGACAGTCCCGTGTTCAGCAAATATCCGGCGATATTGTCGGATCATCATATTGTTGAATTTTTAACCGATTATCTGCGGCTTATGGTTTCCGGAAACATGGATGCTTTTCAGATTGAAAATCTGATGGATAACGAAATCGACACCCACCATCACGAAGGGGCGGTGCCGGCCCATTGCATGGCCAAACTGGGCGACGGTTTACCGGCCTTCGGTATCGTGGCCGCCGTGATGGGCGTGGTGCACACCATGGAATCGGTCGGCATTCCGCCCTCCGAGCTGGGCATGCTGATCGCGCACGCCCTGGTCGGCACCTTTCTCGGCATCTTGCTGGCCTACGGTTTCGTGGGACCATTGTCGAGCTTGCTGGAACAAAAACTCGACGAAGCGACCAAGATGTACCAATGCGTGAAGGTGACGCTGTTGGCCAGCTTGAACGGTTATGCGCCCGCGCTGGCGGTGGAGTTCGGCCGCAAGGTGCTGTATTCGACCGAGCGCCCCACCTTCAACGAGCTGGAAGAACACATCAAAAAGTCCAAAACCAAATGACGACCTCCCTCGCGCGCCTTGGTCCGTTGCGGAGCCGCCATGGCCGATGAAGGGCTGCGGCCGATCATTGTCAAGCGTATCAAGAAGGGTGGCGGCGGCCACCACGGCGGCGCCTGGAAAATCGCCTATGCCGACTTCGTGACCGCGATGATGGCCTTTTTTCTGCTCATGTGGCTGCTCGGCTCGACCGCCAAGGGCGATTTGAACGGCATTTCCGAGTTTTTCAAGACGCCGCTCAAGGTGGCCATGGCGGGCGGTTCGGGCAGCGGCGACAGCTCGTCGGTGCTGGCCGGCGGCGGCGACGATCTGACCCGCAAGCAGGGCCAGGTCAAGAAGGGCAGCGAGCCGCCCGGCAAGCAGCGCACCGTCGATTTGAAATCGGCCCAGGCCGCGCTGGAAAAGGAAGAGGCGCAGCGCTTGCAGGCGCTCAAGGCCCGTATCGAGGCCACCATCGACGCCAACCCCTTGCTCAAGAAATACAAGAACCAGCTGTTGCTCGACATTACCAGCGAAGGCTTGCGGATTCAAATCGTCGACGAGCAAAACCGGCCCATGTTCGCCCTGGCCAAGGCCGAGCTGCAACCGTATACCCGCGAAATCTTGCACGCCATCGGTTTCGTGCTCAACGAGGTGCCAAACCGGGTCGGCCTGTCCGGCCACACCGATTCGACGCCGTATATGAGCGACGCCGGCTACAGCAACTGGGAACTGTCGGCCGACCGGGCCAACGCCTCGCGCCGCGAGCTGGTGCAAGGCGGCATGGCCGAGGGCAAGATCTTGCGCGTGGTGGGCCTGGCCTCGGCGGCCAATCTGGACCGCAAGGACCCGTTTAACCCGATCAACCGCCGCATCAGCATCATTGTGATGAACAAACGCACCGAAGAAAATGTATTGCGCGACGGCGCCTCGATCGAGGTGGCGGTGGAGGCGCCGGCGGTGGCCGGCGCCGGCGCGGCCGCCAAAAAGTAGTGGGCCCTTACGAGCGGAATTGGAAAAAAGAGACTTGCCATGACGAGAAAAAAAATTCTGGGATCACATGTCAAGCGGCTGCTGTCTGGCGTTTCGGACCACGGCCGCAAGCATCTGACCGAAGTCGAGACCGATCTGGTCCAGACCGGCTTATTGCTGGAGGAAGCGATCGAAAAGCTGACCCTCAATTTCATGGCCATCCATAGCGCCGTCGGCGCCCGCCAGGGCTTGATCGATGTGCTGCTGGCCGGCGGCCGGATCAGCGACGAGCAAAGCGCCACCCTGCTGGCCATGCAGGCCGAGGTGGGCGGCTACGTCAACGCGGCCATCACCAGCATGCAATTTCAAGACATGACGAGCCAGCTCATCGAACGCACCTTGCGGCGGGTGACCGGCTTGCGCGAATTTCTCGGCACCCTGGGCTCGCATGGCGCCCTGATGCTGCCCGAGAGCGACAACGAGGAAATCGTCGATTTGCTGGGCAAGGTCAGCATGGCGCTGGCGATCCAAAGCCTGGAATTGCGCAGCGTGCTGCGCAAGGCGGTCAGTCAGCAGCATCTGGAAAGTGGCGACATCGAGCTGTTTTAGCGCGTGCGGGGATGGATCTGTCAGACCAATGGGCATGGTGCCCGGCAATTAAAAATAGTGAGAGCAAAGATGGCCAAAACGATACTCGCAGTAGATGACTCCAGCTCCCTGCGCCAAATGGTGGCGTTCAGCCTGAAGGCGGCGGGCTATCAGGTGGTGGAAGCGGTCGACGGTCAGGACGGACTGGAAAAGGCCAAGCTGCAAACGGTCGATCTGGTGCTCACCGACCAGAACATGCCGCGCATGGATGGCTTGCAGCTGATCGCGCTGTTGCGCGAGCTGCCCGGCTATCAGAAGGTGCCGATCCTGATGCTCACCACCGAATCGTCCGACGAAATGAAAGGCAAGGGCCGGGCGGCCGGCGCCAACGGCTGGCTGGTCAAACCTTTCGATCCGCAGCGCCTGATCGAGGTGGTCAAAAAAGTGATCGGCTAAGCCTGCCCTGGAGCGCGACGATGCAATGCGAATTTGACGGAGTGTCACCATGACCATCGATATAAGCCAGTTTTATCAGGTCTTTTTCGATGAAGCCGAAGAGCTGCTGGCCGAAATGGAACGGCTGCTGCTGGCCGTCGATATCGGCGCGCCCGACGCGGAAGACTTGAACGCGGTGTTTCGCACCGCCCATTCCGTCAAGGGCGGCGCCTCCACCTTCGGCTTGAGCGACATGACCGAGGTGACCCATATCCTCGAGTCGCTGCTCGACCGCATCCGCAAGGGCGAGATGGCGCTCACGGCCGAACATGTGGACGCCTTCCTGGCGGCCAAGGATATCCTCAAGATGCAGCTCGACGGCCACCGTCTGGGCGCCGCCGTCGACCAGGATGCCGTGGCCAATGTGCGCATGATGCTGCAATCGCTGTCGCAAAACGTGGCCGTGGCCGCGATGGCGCCGGTGGCGCCGTCGTTTCACAGCGCCGAGGTCAAGGCCGTCAGTCACGAGGGCGGACGGCGCTACCGGCTCGAACTGCCGGTCATGGCGCAGCGCGAGATCGACGCGCTGGCGGCCGAATTGGGCTTGCTCGGCCATGTGGCGCTCACCCCGATCGCCGGCGCCCGCAGCGCCATCGTGGTCACCACCCACGAAAGCCTGGACGATATCGTGGCCATCTGCTCGTTCGTGCTCAATCCGGACGATTTGCACATCGCCGAGGCGCCGCCCCTGACCGCCGCCCAGCAGGCGCTGGAAAACGCGGCCCGCGCCAAGGTCGAGCAGGACCAGGGCTACGGCTTGTTCGACACCCCGCTGGGCGCGCCCGGGGACCCTGCCTACGGCTTTTTCGAGCCGCTCGAGCAGATCCGCGCCGGCGCCGGCATCGAGCAATCGGACCAGGAACGCGGCTACGGTTTTTTCCAGCCGCTCGAACAGATCCGCGCCGCCGCCCCGGTGCGCGCCGAGGCCGAGGGCGAGGCCGAGGAACGCAAGCGGGCACCCAAGAAGGAGAGCGAGAAGGGGCACGAGAAGGGGCCGGAGAAGGCGCCCGCCGGCGGCGCCGAAACGTCCTCGATCCGGGTCTCGATCGAGAAGGTGGACCAGTTGATCAATCTGATCGGCGAGCTGGTGATCACCCAGGCCATGATCGAGCAGCGCATCGACACGCTCGACCCGATGGTGCACGAGCGTTTGCTCAACAGCGTCTCCCAGCTCACCCGCAACACGCGCGACTTGCAAGAAGCGGTGATGTCGATCCGCATGATGCCGATGGATTTCGTGTTTTCCCGCTTTCCGCGCATGGTGCGCGACCTGGCCGCCAAGCTGGGCAAAAAAGTCGATTTCATCACCAACGGCGCGGCCACCGAGCTCGATAAGGGCTTGATCGAACGCATCGTCGATCCCTTGACCCATCTGGTGCGCAACAGCATCGACCATGGCATCGAGATGCCGGCCGCCCGCGTCGCCGCCGGCAAGGCCGAGGCGGGCCGCCTGTTCCTGTCGGCCAGCCATGCCGGCGGCAACATCATCATCGAAGTGTCCGACGACGGCGGCGGCTTGCACCGCGAGCGCATCCTGGCGAAAGCCCAGCAGCAGGGTTTGAACGTGTCCGACAACATGCCCGACAACGAGGTCTGGCAATTGATCTTCGCGCCCGGTTTTTCCACCGCCGAGACGGTCACCGACGTGTCCGGTCGCGGGGTGGGCATGGATGTCGTCAAGCGCAACATCGGCGCCATGGGCGGCAGCGTCGAGATCCGCTCGGCCAAAGGCTATGGCACCACCATTTCGATTTCGCTGCCGCTGACGCTGGCCATTTTGGACGGCATGTCGATCCGGGTCGGCGAGGAAGTCTATATCCTGCCGCTCGGTTTCGTGATCGAGTCGCTGCAACCGGTGCCGGCCGACGTCAAGGAAATCAGCGGCAAGGGCCAGGTGGTCAAGGTGCGCGGCGAATACCTGCCCCTGATCGCGCTGCACCAGATGTTCGAAATCGCGCCCCGCTTCACCGACCCTTGCCAGGGCATCGTGGTGATCCTCGAGACCGAGGGACGCAAGGCGGCCCTGTTTGTCGACGACCTGGTCGGCCAGCAGCAGGTGGTGGTCAAGAACCTGGAATCGAATTATCGCAAGGTGGCCGGCATTTCCGGGGCCACCATCCTGGGCGACGGCGGCGTGTCGCTGATCCTGGACGTGGCCGCGCTGATCCGCTCCTCGCGCCAGCTGGCCGATGCATCCATTTTTTCGTGATTTGAAGAGGAAGCCACAATGTCAAACAACGCACACAGCGCAGCCTTGAAGTCGGGCGACGGCAAGGAGATCGCCGGCCACGAATTTTTAGCCTTCACGCTCGGCTCGGAGGAATACGGCATCGATATCTTGAAGGTGCAGGAAATCCGCGGCTACGAGACGGTGACCCGGATCGCCAACGCGCCCGACTTCATCAAGGGCGTGATCAACCTGCGCGGCATCATCATCCCGGTGATCGACATGCGCATCAAGCTCAAGCTCGGCACCCCGGTGTACGACCAGTTCACGGTGGTCATCATCTTGAACATCGGCGGGCGCATCGTCGGCATGGTGGTCGATAGCGTGTCCGACGTGACCACCCTCACGCCGGACCAGGTCAAACCGGCGCCGGAAATGGGCACCGCCTTCAGCTCGGACTACATGATTGGCCTGGGCACCATCGACGAGCGCATGCTGATCCTGGTCGACATCGACCGCTTGATGTCGAGCAGCGAGATGGGCTTGAGCGACAAATTGGCCGCTTGAGCGGGGCGCCGGCCGCGGCGGATGGCGGCGTCGATTCGAGGAGAAGCAGGTATGAGATTGCGTGACTTCACAATAGGTACCCGGCTGGGCGTGGGCTTCGGGGTGATCTTGACCATTCTGGTGGCCATGGTGCTGGGCACCAGCTGGCTCAATGATCAGAACAAGGCGGCGCTGCTGCGCGGCATCGAGGTCTCGACCGGCAAGAACGAGCTGGCCGGGACCATGAAAAGCGCCATTCTGGAGGCCGGCATCGCCATGCGTAACATGGGCTTGCAATCGGAAGTGGCGCAGATGCAAAAAGAGGAAATCAAGGTCAAGCAACAACGCGTGCGCTACGACGCGGCGCGCGACAAGCTGCAAAAACTGGGCTTGAACGGCGAGGAGCAAGCCCTGCTCAGCGAGATCGCCGCCGGCGACAAGCAGGTCGATATTGCTTTTCAGCAGGCGCTGGGCCAGGTGCTCGCGTTTAACAGCGAAGGGGCGGCCAAGGTGATCGCCACGTTGATCGATCCGCTCAACCAAAAGACGCTGGTGGCGATCAACGCGCTGATCGCATTGCAGCAGGCGGCGGCGCGCGCCACGCTCGACGGCTCGGTGGCCAGCGACCGCCACCTGATGCTCATGTTGTTTTTGCTGGGCGGGGTGGGCGCGGCGGTGGGGGTCGGTTGCGCGCTGCTCATCACGCGCAGCATCACGCTGCCGCTGTCGGCTGCCGTGGCGATGGCGCAAAGGGTGGCCGCGGGCGAATTGACGTCCAGCGTGCAGGTGGTGGGCAAGGATGAAATCAGCGCGCTGCTGCAAGCGTTGCGGGACATGAACGCGAGCCTGGTCAAAACGGTGGGCGAGGTGCGCAGCGGAACCGAGACCATCACCCTCGCTTCCGGCGAGATCGCCTCCGGTAACGCCGACCTGTCGGCCCGCACCGAGTCGCAAGCCAGTTCGCTCGAGCAGACCGCCAGCTCGATGGAGCAGTTGACCAGCACCGTCAAGCAAAACGCCGACAACGCGCGCCAGGCCAATCAGCTGGCCTTGTCGGCTTCGTCGGTCGCGGTCAAGGGCGGCAGCGTGGTCAATCAGGTGGTCGAGACCATGGGCTCGATCAAGGAAAGCTCGGGGCGCATCGTCGATATTATCGGTGTGATCGACAGCATCGCCTTCCAGACCAATATCCTGGCCCTGAACGCGGCGGTGGAGGCGGCCCGCGCCGGCGAGCAGGGGCGCGGCTTCGCGGTGGTGGCGTCGGAAGTGCGCAATCTGGCCCAGCGCTCGGCCGGCGCGGCGCGCGAAATCAAGCAGCTGATCGGCGACTCGGTCAACCAGGTCGATGCCGGCAGCCGTCTGGTCGACGAGGCCGGCCAGACCATGGATTTGATCGTCACCTCGATCAAGCAGGTGGCCGACATCATGGGCGAAATCACGGCCGCCACCGCCGAGCAAAGCCATGGCATCGAAGAGATCAATCAAGCCGTCAGCCAGATGGACGAGATGACCCAGCGCAACGCGGCGCTGGTCGAGCAAGCCGCGGCGGCCGCCGAAAGCATGCAGGAGCAAGCGGTGGTGCTGGCGCGCGCGGTGAGTATCTTCAAGCTGAGCGACGACCAGCGGATGGCGCCGCAAGCCGACCCGGGCGCCAGGTTGGCGCCGCTGGCGCCGCGCGCCGCGCCGGCCAAGGCCTTGGCCAGGCCGGCAGCCAAGGCCGCCGAGCGGCGCGCGTCCAAGCCCGTGGCGCAGGCCGGCGCCGCGCCGCCGTCCACGCCGTCGTCCGCGCCTTCGTCCGCGCCCAAATCAGCGTCCAAATCAGTGCCCAAGCCGGCGCCCGCCAAGCTGGCCGCCTCCGCCGGCGACGATTGGGAAGAATTTTAATCGGGGCGGCGCGCAGCCGATTCCGGCATGTTGCAAGCAGTTCAAGAAAAGGGTCACCGCATGCCGCCACATACAACGGATAGCAGCAAGGAGTTCGATTTCAACCTGAAGGATTTCGAACGGGTGCGCACCATGATTTATGCGCGCGCCGGCATCGCGCTGGCCGACAGTAAACAGGAAATGGTGTATAGCCGGCTGGCGCGGCGCCTGCGCGCCACCGGTATCGTGTCCTTCCTCAGCTATCTCGATCAGCTCGAGGCGGGCCGCCTGGGCGACGCCGAATGGGAGGCGTTCACCAACGCGCTGACCACCAATCTGACCTCGTTTTTCCGTGAGGCGCACCATTTTCCGCTGCTCGCCGAGCATGTGAAAAAGCTGCACGACCCGATCACCATCTGGTGCTCGGCCAGTTCCACCGGCGAGGAGCCGTATTCGATCGCCATGACCTTGTGCGAGGCGTTCAATACGCTCAGCCCGCCGGCCCAGATCATCGCCACCGATATCGACACCAATGTGCTGGCCACGGCCGCCAACGGGGTGTACGGGATCGACCGGCTGGAGAAAATGTCGCCCGAGCGCGCCAAGCGTTTTTTCCAGCGCGGCAAGGGCGAGCGCGAGGGCATGGTGCGGGTGCGTCCCGAATTGCGCCAGATGATTACCTACAAGCAGCTCAATCTGCTGGGCGACAGCTGGCCGCTGACGGGCCAGTTCGATGCGATTTTTTGCCGCAATGTGATGATTTATTTCGATAAGCCGACCCAGCGCAAGATCTTGTCGCGCTTTGTGCCCCTGATGAAGCCGAACGCGCTGCTGTTCGCCGGCCATTCGGAAAATTTTCTGTACGTGTCGGAGTCCTTGAAATTGCGCGGCAAGACGGTGTACGAACTTGACAACCGTGGCGGGGCCGCGCCCAAGTCCGCCTTGCATCGACCATGAGAACAGCGATGAAACTGGAACCCAAAGAACAGTTTGCCACGAATGTGTATTTCGACCGCACCTTCGATTGCGAGGCGGCTAAGATTTTGCCGGGCGAATATTACTTCACCAACAAGGACATGCTCATTGTCACCGTGCTCGGCTCTTGCGTGTCGGCTTGCATCCGCGACCGGGTCAGCGGCCTTGGCGGCATGAACCACTTCATGCTGCCCGATGGTGGCGGCGACAGCGGCAGCCCGATTTCAGCCTCGATGCGCTACGGCACCTACGCGATGGAAGTGTTGATCAATGACTTGCTCAAGGCCGGCGCGCGGCGCGAAAACATGGAAGCGAAAGTGTTTGGCGGCGGCGCCGTGTTGCGCGGCTTCACCGCCATCAATGTCGGCGAGCGCAACGCCGAGTTCGTGATCAGTTATTTGAAGGCTGAAAAGATGCGCGTGATCGCCGAGGACTTGAACGATATCTATCCCCGCAAGGTGTATTTTTTTCCCCGCACGGGCAAGGTCTTGGTCAAGAAGTTGATGCAGTCGCATAACGACACGCTGGCCAAACGTGAATCCGATTACGCCAGCCGGCTCAAGGTGCCGGTGGGCGGCGAGGTGGAATTGTTTTGACGCGGCCATTTCACGCAGCACCGGCAACGCCGATGCGTCACAGGGCCAGGCCCGGAAAGCAGACAGTATGAAGATCAAAGTGTTGATCGTGGACGATTCGGCGCTGATACGCAGCGTGATGAGCGAGATTATCGGCAGCCAGCCCGACATGGAAGTGGTGGGGGTGGCGCCCGACCCGCTGGTGGCGCGCGAACTGATCAAGCAGACCAATCCCGACGTGCTGACGCTGGACGTCGAAATGCCGAAGATGGATGGCTTGGACTTTTTGGAAAAGCTGATGCGCTTGCGCCCGATGCCGGTGGTGATGGTGTCTTCGCTCACCGAGCGCGGCTCCGAAATCACCATGCGCGCGCTGGAGCTGGGCGCGGTCGATTTCGTGACCAAGCCGAAGATATCGATCCAGAGCGGCATGCGCGAGTATGCCGAAATGATCGCCGACAAGATCCGGGCCGCCTCCAAGGCGCGCATCCGGGCCCGCGTGTTGCCGGTGGCGGGCGAGGCCGGCAGCGCGCCGCTGCCGGCCTTGCGCAATCCGCTCATGTCGAGCGAAAAGCTGATCATCATCGGCGCCTCCACCGGCGGCACCGAGGCGATCCGCGAGTTTTTGATGCAAATGCCATCGGATTGCCCCGGCATCTTGATCACCCAGCACATGCCGGAAGGCTTCACCCGCTCGTTCGCGCGCCGGCTCGATTCGCTATGCAAGATTTCGGTGCAAGAATCGGCCGGCGGCGAGCGCGTCTTGCCCGGCCACGCCTATATCGCGCCCGGCCATTCGCACCTGACGCTGGTGCGCAGCGGCGCCAACTACATGACCGCGATCGACCAGAACGAGCCGGTAAACCGGCATCGGCCCTCGGTGGACGTGCTGTTCCGTTCGGCGGCCGTATCGGCCGGGAAAAACGCGGTGGGCGTGATTTTGACCGGCATGGGCAAGGATGGCGCGGCCGGCATGCTGGAGATGAAAACGGCCGGTTCCCACAATTTCGCCCAGGACGAGGCCAGTTGCGTGGTGTTTGGCATGCCGCGCGAAGCCATCGCGGTGGGCGCCACCCATGAGGTGGGCGCCCTGAAAGCGCTGCCCGGCATGGTTCTGGGTTACCTGGCCACCCACGGCATGCGCGCTTTGCGGGTTTAACCACGTTCCATGGTATTTCCTGTGAGTTTTTACGCCTAACAGCAATGGAAATGCTATTCTACAAGCTACTGCCGTCGTGCTGGATTCAATGCTGGCATTATTAATAACCGCCCAAGGAACACGGAGTAATTCATGGCTGATCCAAAAATGAAATTTTTAGTCGTTGACGATTTCTCGACCATGCGCCGCATTGTCAGGAATTTGTTGAAAGAACTGGGATACGCCAATGTGGACGAGGCGGAGGACGGCGTGATGGCGTTGGCCAAGCTGCGCGCCGAATCGTTCGATTTCGTGGTGTCGGATTGGAATATGCCGAATATGGATGGCTTGACCATGTTGCAAAACATTCGCGCCGATCCGGCTCTGGCCAAATTGCCGGTATTAATGGTGACGGCCGAGGCGAAAAAAGAAAATATTATCGCGGCCGCCCAGGCCGGCGCAAATGGTTATGTGGTCAAACCGTTCACCGCCGCCACCCTGGACGAGAAACTCAACAAAATCTTCGAGAAACTCGAAAAGGCAGCCTGATATGGGTCAGCAACTCACCGACCAGGCGGTGGAGGGCGACGGCGCCGCGGCGGGAACGAATGAAGAGTTTTTGTCGCGCATCGGCCATATGACCCGTTCGCTGCACGATAGTTTGCGCGGATTGGGACTGGACAAATTAATTGAAAAGGCCGCTTCCGATATTCCGGACGCGCGCGACCGGCTCGATTATGTGGCGCGCATGAGCGAGCAGGCGGCCCAAAAGGTGCTCAACGCCACCGACGCGGCCGGCCCGATGCAAGACCGGATTCAAGCCGACGTCAAAACCTTGTCCGCTTCCTGGCAGGGTTTGCTGGCCGACGGCGCCAGCGAGCAGCAGTGGCGCATGCTGGCCGAGCAGACCGTCGATAAGCTGGCGGCCGCCGGCCAGGCCACGGTCGACACCAAGGCCCATCTGATGGACATCATGATGGCCCAGGATTTCCAGGACCTGACCGGGCAAGTGATCAAACGCGTGACCTCGATCGCCCATAATCTGGAGCAGCAACTGGTGCAGATGCTGATCGATTTTGCGCCGTCGGAGATGAAGCGCGAGATCGACAACGGTTTGCTCAATGGCCCGCAAATCAATCCGACCGGCCAAGATGTGGTTGCCGACCAGGGACAGGTCGACGATTTGCTCGACAGTTTGGGCTTTTAAACCGGACCGGCCGTGCGCTGTCGTTCGTCTACATCACCGATACCAAGAATATGCACCAAACCAATTTTATCGTCCGCGAGCCCTTGCTCGATCCCCAGCAACGTGTACTAGGCTATGAATTATCGTGGCAAAAAAACGCCACCGTCCCGTCCTCCGACGCCGATCTGGAAGCCTTGATCGGTTTTGTCGCCGCCCAGCTGGTCGATGGCGCGGGCGACTGGCTGCTGCGCGACAAGATCCTGTTTCTGGACGCGGTGCCGGCCATGCTCTCGACCGACGCCTTGCACGCCATGCCGCCCGAATACACGGTGCTCAATATCGCGGCGGCCGAACTGGACAATCCCGACACCTTGGCCGCGGTGCAAGGCTTGCGCGCGGGCGGGGTCGGGATCGCCTTGCGCCAAGCCGATTTGAGCAAGATGAGCCGGGCCGTGGTGGCCAGCGCCAGTTATATCGAGGTGATTTTTTCCGGCGCCAACGTGGCGGCCCAGGCCCGCTCGTATGCCGCGTTAAAACAGTCCAGCGCGCGCATGGTGGGCCGCCCGGTCACCACCTGGAGCGACTTCGACGCCTGCGCCGCGTTGGGACTCGATGCCTTCGTGGGCAAGTTGCATCTGACGCCGCGCGATGGGGCGGTGGTCAAGGGCATGAGCGCGGCCCAGACCACCATCGTTCAGCTGATGCAGATGGTGAAAAAAAACGCCGACGTGCGCCAGCTGGAAGACGTGCTGCGACGCGATCCGGCCTTGTCGTACAAGTTGCTGCGCTTTATCAATTCGGCCAGTTTCGCCCAGCGGCGCGAGGTGCAGTCGCTGCGCCAGGCCATCGGCTTGCTGGGCTATTCGCCCCTGTACCGCTGGCTCACCCTGCTGCTGGCCACCTCCGGCAGCAGCGGTTTTTCGCCCGTGCTGATGGAAACGGCGGTGGTGCGCGGGCGCTTGACTGAGTTGCTGGGCATGGCCGCCCTGGGTAAGGTGGAGGCTGAAAGCTTGTTTGTGGCCGGCATGTTCTCGCTGCTGGACCGCTTGCTGGGAGTGAGCATGGCCGAAGTGCTGGAAAGCATACAGCTGCCGGCCGATGTGGTGGGCGCCTTGATGACGCGCGACGGCAAGTATGGACCTTACCTGGCCCTGGCCGAGGCCTGCGAGCTCAATTCAAATCTGGTGTCGTCGCTGGCGGCCGGGCTGAGCTTGTCTCCGCTCGAGGTCAACAAAGCCCATCTATCAGCCCTGTCCTGGGCCCAAAACATCGCCGCCTGAAGTTGTTCGGGCTGGCCTTGGCCCGGCCCGGCATGCCGACGCGCCCGGCCCTTAAATTTCCAGATTGTCGATCAGACGTGTGCCGCCCAGCCTGGCCGCCGCCAGCACCACCAGCGGCGCGCCCTGGGCCAGGTCGGCGGCAGTAGGCGGCTGCAAGTCGGCGCGCCGGCGCACCGACAGATAGTCCGGCTGCCAACCGCGCTGGCGCAGCGTTTCCATCGCCCCATGTTCGAGCTGCACGATGTCGAATTGGCCACCGCGCACGGCGTCGGCCACCGCATGCAAGCCCTGATACAGGGCCGGCGCCTCGGCCCGCTCGGCGGCCGACAGATACATATTACGCGACGACAGCGCCAAGCCATCGTCGGCGCGGTACGTCTCGGCCGCGATGATTTCGGTCGGCAAGGCGAATTGCCGGCTCATATTGCGCACGATCATGAGCTGCTGATAATCCTTCTTGCCGAACACGGCCACGCGCGGCTGAACGCAGGAAAACAGCTTGAGCACCACCGTGGTCACGCCGGCGAAAAAGCCGGGCCGAAATTCGCCTTCCAGGGTATTGCCCAGGTCGTCGGGTGGGCGCACGCGAAATTCTTGCGGTTCGGGATACAAATCGCGCTCGGTGGGCGCGAACAGCACATACACGCCTTCCTTTTCCAGCTTGGCCACGTCGTCCTGGAAGGTGCGCGGATAGGTGTCGAAGTCTTCGTTGGGACCGAATTGCAGGCGGTTGACGAAGATCGACGCCACCACCGGGTCGCCGTGCTTGCGCGCCAAGCGCATCAGCGAGAGGTGGCCTTCGTGCAAATTGCCCATGGTCGGCACGAACGCGGTGCGCAACTGGCCGCTTAACTGGTCGCGCAATTCGTCGATGGAGGAAATAATTTTCATGTGTGGTTTTCGCTGTGAACGGGGTAGACGGGTGTCGCCGGGCGCTGTCAGGCGGGCAAATAGGCCAGGCGCACGTAGATCGGAGCAAACGGTTCGGCCTGGGTAATTTCAATCAGGGTTTCTTTGGCCAATTCCAGCAAGGCCACGAAGTTGACCACCACCACCGGCACCCCGCCGGCGGGGTCGAACAGGTCGGCGAATTCGACAAAGCGGGTCGATTGCAGGCGCCGCAAGATGCCGGTCATGTGCTCGCGCACCGACAGTTCCTGGCGGCTGATGCGGTGATGCTCGGTAAGCTTGGCGCGCTTGATGACATCGAGCCAGGCTTGCTGCAAGTCGGCCGCGTCCACGTGCGGCCAATTCGGCGCCAGGCTTTGTTCGATAAAAATTTGCGGCCGCACGAAGTCGCGGTCGAGCTGGGGCAGGGTGTTGAGGTCGTAGGCCGCCAGCTTGATTTGCTCGTATTCGAGCAAGCGGCGCACCAGTTCGGCGCGCGGATCGCCCGCTTCCTCTTCCAGCTCGCTTTTACGCTGGGGCAGCAGCATGCGCGACTTGATCTCGATGAGCATGGCCGCCATCAACAGATACTCGGCCGCCAGTTCCAGATTGCTGATGCGGATCTGGTCCACATATTTCAGATATTGCAGGGTGACCTGCGCCATCGGGATATCGAGAATATTGAAGTTTTGCTTGCGGATCAGATAGAGCAGCAAGTCGAGCGGACCCTCGAACGCTTCCAGGAAGATTTCCAGCGCGTCCGGCGGGATGTACAGATCGCTCGGCATGCGCATCAGCGGTTCGCCGTACAGGCGCGCGTAACCGGCGGCGTCGGGCGCCGCGGCGGCCGCTGCCGCGCCGGGGGACGACGCGGAGGCGGTTACCCCCGGGGCGCCGGCCTGAGCCGGATCGGCACCCGTCGCCACTACCTCTTCTGGCACCATGCTGCCGCGTCGCGCCGCTTAAATCTTGTTCTGGTAGACGTAGGCTTGTTGTTTGATGGCCGATTCCATCTGGCGGTCCTGCTCGCTCAGACTGACCGGCGCCTTATCCCACAACAAGGCGCGGCCTTCGCGCTGCCGCTCTTCCATGCCCGGGTTTTTGGCCTTCAACGCCTTGATGAACAAGGTGTGATCCGATTCGTACAGTTGGAATTGTTTGGTTTTCATATGGTCTTATTGGTGAGTCCGCAACAGCTATTTTACCGCGCGCCGCGCGGCGGCGGTAAATTGTCTTGCCGGCCGCGTTTGCCGCTGGCGTGGCGCTAAAGTGGAAGTATGCGCCAGTAAGGAACTTGTGGTCGCGCCGTGGCACAGATGGGAGTTCGTCCTGTTTTCAACGAGGAAACCCTATGCATAGCGAAGCGCGGCGCTTGACGGCGCCATTGTACGAAGGAATTTTTCAAGCATGCCAACGCATTGTCGGCATGGATGGCAGTCATCCCCGGGTCAGCATGGCGCCGACCTCGTATGTGCTCGATGGCCGCACCTATAGTTTGACCAGCGCCGGCGCCGACTATGCGTTCTGGATCGGCATCAACGGTCCGCGCCTGTTTTTTATCGCCTATGTCAAGGACGTGCAGCAAGAGCAGGCGCGTCAGGCGTTTTCATTTTGCTTTGGCGGCGCGCAAAAGGTGGGCTGGGAAATGAATTACGAGCCGCTCGACAATGGCGTGTCGATCTGGGCCAGCTGCATGACGGACCGCAACCGGCCGCTGTCGCAGGCGCATTCGTCCACTTCGTCCGAGCCGAACGAACCGAACGAGCCGCTGCGACTGACCGCCGAAGGCGAGTTCTGGGTCACCGACATCGCCATGATGGTGCAGTCCTGGGTGCGCACCTGTGAGCGCTTGCAGATCCGTTGCCACGATATGGAGCCGGCGCCGCTGTAGCGCATCGTCAATGGCTTGCGTTGCGGAACTTTTTTCATTGGCCAGCCACAGATCGCTATCCATCTTGAGCAAACCGGGAGCGTTCACATGCAAAGCGAAGCGAGGCGCCTGACCGCGCCGTTATACGAAGGTATTTTTGCGGCCTGCCAACGCGGCTTGAGCATGGATGGCGCACGCCACGTGGTCGCCATGGCGCCCACCTCCTATGCGCTCGACGGACGCGGCTTCAATCTTATTAGCTGCGGCACCGAGTACACCTTCTGGCTCGGCGTCAACGGTCCCCATTTATTTTTCATCGCCTATGTCAGGGGCGTGCGCCAAGCCGAGGCGCCGGCCCTGTTCGCGTCCTGCTTCGGCGGCGCGCCCGACGTCAGCTGGCAACCCAATTACGAGCCGCTCGACAACGGTGTGTCGATCTGGGCCAGCTGCCTGGCCGATCGCGCACGTCTGGTCGCCAAGCCGGCCCACCCTGGCTTGGAACCGCTATTGACGGCGGCCGGACAAGCCTGGGTGGCCGAGGTGGCCCGCATGGTGCAAGCCTGGATCTACACCTGCGACAGCCAGCGCATCCGCTGCCTCGATCTGGAAGCGGTGTGCTAGGCCGGTGTAAGCCGGTGTAAGCCGGTGCGGCCAGCGGGCTGAAAAGCGGCCGGCCGCCGGCCGCGTCCGATGGGCTCAGTGCCGCAACAGGCGCCGCATCACGCACGGCGGCGGCTCGAGCGGGTTGGCGTGCGAGTATTCCAATTCGTCGGCCAGGGTGAATTCGAAGGCCGCGTAGAAATCGATCAGCTTGGGCTGGTCGTGGCGCACCGCCAGCCGCACTTCCTCGACCGCCGCCGTCAAGCCGTGGTGGATCACCGCTTCCAGCAGATGCTGCGACAAGTTGGCGCCGCGCCAAGCGGGCGCCACCCCCATGCGCACGATTTCCCACACGTCAGGGTCGCTGTCGAGCGGCAACCAGCGCACCGAACCGACCGCCTGCCCATCGATCATCAGGATGAAGCCGCCGCCGGCGCGCAAATGCTCGGCCACTTGCACCGCCGTTTCGCGGTGGCCGCTGGACGTGACATTGACCTTGCCGGCCCAGGCCGCGCGCGTGAGCTCGGCGATCAAGTGGGTGTCGTCCGCTGTTGCCTCCCGCACCACGATTTGCATGACGGCCTTAGCGGATACGCATGCCAGGCTCGGCGCCCGGCCACGGGTGGAGGATGTACATGCCCGGATCGGTTTTTTCATCGGACGCCGAGGCCGCCAGCACCATGCCTTCGGACACGCCGAACTTCATCTTACGCGGCGCCAGGTTGGCCACCAGCACGGTCAGCTTGCCAATCAATTCCTGGGGCGCATAGGCGGCCTTGATGCCGGAGAAAACGTTGCGCAGCCGGCCTTCGCCCACGTCCAGCGTCAGGCGCAGCAGTTTGTCCGAGCCCTCGACCGCTTCGCAGTTGACGATGCGGGCGATGCGCAAGTCGATCTTGGCAAAGTCGTCGATCTTGATTTCCGGCGCCAGCGGCTCGATGTCGGCCGGCGCGGCGCTGTCGTTGGCGGCCGGCGCCGTGGCGGCGGGGGCGGCGGGCGGCGGCGCCACGGCGGGCGGCGCGTCGAACAATTCCTCGATCATTTTGGCGTCGACCCGTTTCATCAAGTGGGTGTAGGCGCCGATGGCGCGGCCCAGCATGGTGTTCGACACGGCGCCGCCGAACACCTGGGTGTCGCTCCACAGCAGCTGGTCGTCGTTCAGGAAAGCGGCCACCTGGGCCGCCACCCCCGGCAGCACCGGCGAGAGCAAAATGGTGAGCTGGCGGAACAGGATCAGCGCGGTGGTGCACACGTCATGCAGTTCGGCCGCCTTGGCCGGGTCCTTGGCCAGTATCCACGGCTTGTTTTCATCGACGTATTGATTGGTGATGTCGGCGATTTCCATGATCTCGCGCAGCGCCTTGCCGAATTCGCGGTGCTCGAAATGATGGGCGATACTGGCCTGGCGCTCGCTCACCACGCCATTGACATCCTGGGTCAGGGCGCGGTTGATCCAGCCCTGGGCGCCGTCGCTCAGGGCGCTCGCCAGCTTGCCGTCGAACTGCTTGGCGATGAAGCCGGCGCAGCGGCTGGCGATGTTGACGTATTTGCCGATCAAGTCGCTATTGACGCGGGCCACGAAATCGTCGCCCGTGAAGTCCAGGTCTTCCACCTTTGAATTGAGCTTGAAGGCGATATAGTAGCGCAGCCATTCCGGATTCATGCCCAGGTTCAGATAGCGCAGCGGCGAGATGCCGGTGCCGCGCGACTTGGACATTTTTTCATTGTTGACCGTCAGATGGCCGTGCACGTTGACCTTGAGCTTGTCGATCACCGGATGGCCGGCGAACTTGAGCATGGCGGGCCAGAACAGCAGGTGAAAAGACACGATGTCCTTGCCGATAAAGTGAATCTGTTCGGTGTCCGGATCGTTGAGCAGGGCCGTGAAATCGAGGCCCTTTTTGGCGCAATAGTTTTGCAGGCTGGCCAGGTAGCCGACCGGCGCGTCCAGCCACACGTAAAAGAACTTGCCGGGCGCGTCGGGGATGGGAATGCCGAAGTAGGGCGCGTCGCGCGAGATATCCCAGTCGGCCAGCTTCTCGCCCGCTTCGCCCAGCCATTCGCTCACCTTGTTCACCATTTCCGGTTGCAAGCGGCCCGGCGTGTTGAGCCACTCGCGCAAAAACGCGAAGCAGCGCGGGTCGGACAGCTTGAAAAAATACTGCTCCGACGGCTTGAGCACGGGCGTCGAACCGCTGAAGGCGGAATACGGGTTGACCAATTCGGTCGGCTGGTAAGCGGCGCCGCACACCTCGCAATTGTCGCCGTACTGGTCCTTGGCGCCGCATTTCGGGCATTCGCCCTTGATGTTGCGGTCGGCCAGGAACATGCCTTTGACGGGGTCGAAAAAGCGGTCGACGATCTTGGTCGCAATCAGGCCGGCGTCGCGCAGACTGCGGTAAATGCTTTGCGACAGATCGACGTTTTCCGGCGAATCGGTGGAGTGCCAGTTATCGAAGGCGATGTGAAAACCGTTCAGATACTGGGGCCGGCCGGCGGCGATCTTGGCCACGAATTGCTGGGGCGTCAAGCCTTCCTTTTCAGCCGCGATCATGATCGGGGTGCCGTGGGTGTCGTCGGCGCCCACAAAATACACTTGGCGCAGGGCGTCGCCATCGCGTTGCATTCGCTGAAAGCGCACCCAGATATCGGCCTGGATGTATTCCATCATATGGCCGATGTGAAAAGCGGCGTTGGCGTAAGGCAGGGCAGTAGTGACGAACAGCTTGCGGGTCATAATTGATGCGCTTTAAGATGAATAAACATCCATTTTACCAGCGGAAAGCGCCGGTGCGCGCCGCATGTGGCCACCCACGCCATTTAGCGCCCGGGGCCGGGTCGCCGCCGGGCGGGGTTTTGCGCTAGACTGCGGCATCACTTACGGAGATTGTCATGAGCGTCACAGTAGAACAGGTCAGGGCGGCCCTGGCCACGGTTATCGATCCCAATACGGGCAAGGATTTGCTGGCTTCGAAGACCGTCAAGCATTTGACGGTGGAGGGCGGCAAGGTGTCGCTGGAGATCGAGCTGGGCTATCCGGCCAAGAGTCAGCTGGCGGCCATTGGCGCCAGCGTCGAGGCGGCGCTGGGCCGGCTCGACGGGGTGGCCCAGGTCGATGCCAAGGTGGGCTTTAAAATCATCTCGCACAGCGTGCAGCGCGGCTTGAAGCTGATGCCGCAAGTGAAAAACATCATCGCGGTGGCCTCGGGCAAGGGCGGGGTGGGCAAATCGACCACCGCCGCCAACCTGGCGCTGGCGCTGGCGGCCGAGGGCGCGGCGGTGGGCATGCTCGACGCCGACATTTACGGCCCGTCCCAGCCGATGATGCTGGGCATTAGCGGGCGGCCCAAGACCAACGACGGCAAGACCATGGAGCCGATGGAAAACCATGGTTTGCAAGTGTCGTCGATCGGTTTCATGATCGACCCGGACGAGCCGATGGTGTGGCGCGGTCCCATGGTGACCCAGGCCCTCCAGCAGTTGCTGGAACAAACCAATTGGCGCGCGCTCGATTATCTGATTGTCGATATGCCGCCCGGAACCGGCGACATCCAGCTGACCTTGTCGCAAAAAGTGCCGGTCACCGGCGCCGTGATCGTCACCACGCCGCAAGACATCGCCCTGCTGGACGCGCGCAAGGGCTTGAAGATGTTTGAAAAAGTGGGCATTCCGATCCTGGGCGTGGTGGAAAACATGAGCACCCATGTGTGTTCCCAGTGCGGCCACACGGAAGAAATATTCGGCGCCGGCGGCGGCGCCAAGATGTGCGCCGATTACGGCGTCGATTTCCTGGGCGCCTTGCCCCTGACCATGGCCATCCGCGAGCAGACCGATTCGGGCCGGCCCACCGTGGTGGCCGAGCCGGACGGCCCGGTGGCCGCCATCTATCAAGCCATCGCGCGCAAGATCGCCATCAAGGTGGCCGAGCAAGCCAAGGATATGAGCAGCAAATTTCCCAGTATCGTCATCAAGAACGATTGATCTTGACGCGACCGTTTGACCAACCCGTAGGAGAAGAAGGTATGAATAAAAAAAATCTGTTGATGCGCGTTCTGGCTGCCGGCGCCTTGAGCGTTTGCATGGCCGGCGCGTTTGCGCAATCGGTGTCGTTCGTGGAGCCGGCCGATGGCGCCGTGCTCACCAGTCCGTTCAAGGTGGTATTCGCCGTCAGCGGCATGGAAGTGAAACCGGCCGGCGAGGTGGTGGAAAAAAGCGGCCACCATCACTTGCTGATCAACGCCGAGCCGGTCAAGGCCGGCGAATCGGTGCCGTTCGACGCCACCCATCTGCATTTCGGCAAGGGCCAGACCGAGACCGAAGTGAAGCTGGCGCCCGGCCAGTACAGCTTGACCATGCAGTTCGCTAACGGCGCCCATCAGTCGTATGGCCCCGAGCTGAGCAAGACCATCAAGGTCACCGTCAAGTAAGGTCAAGGGCGGCGGGCCAAACCGGGGCGGCGATCAGCAACTGGCGCACCGCGCGCCGCTTGCCCGCGGTACGCCGGCCGGCCGCGCCGCTTGGCCGGCGCGCTATCGTCGGCGCCACGCCGACGCGGTAAAATAGCCGTTTTACTTACCGGCTTTCCTCCATGACCGCACCCGCCACGCCCGTTCGCACCCGTTTCGCTCCCAGCCCGACCGGCTTTCTCCATTTGGGCGGCGCCCGCACCGCGCTATATTGCTGGGCGTTCGCGCGCCATTTCGGCGGCACTTTCGTGCTGCGCATCGAGGATACCGACCTGGAGCGCTCCACGCCGGAAGCGGTGCAAGCCATCATCGACGGCATGCAGTGGCTGGGTTTGGATCATGACGAAGGGCCGTTTTACCAGATGCGGCGCATGGAGCGTTACCGCGCCGTGTTGGCACAGATGCTCGAAGCGGGCAGTGCCTACCAATGTTACTCGTCGCCGGACGAGGTTGAAGCCATGCGCGAGCGCATGCGCGAAGCGGGCGACAAGCCGCGCTACGACGGCACTTGGCGCCCGGAGCCGGGCAAGAGCTTGCCGGCGGTGCCGGCCGGGCGCCAGCCTGTGCTGCGCTTCAAAAATCCGCTGGACGGCGAGGTCAGCTGGGACGATTTCGTCAAGGGCACCATCACCATCGCCAACAAAGAGTTGGACGACCTGGTGATCGCCCGTTCGGACGGCACGCCGACCTATAATTTTTGCGTGGCGGTGGACGACTGGGACATGCAAATTAGCCACGTGCTGCGGGGCGACGACCATGTCAACAATACGCCGCGCCAAATCAATATCTTGCGCGCGATCGGCGCGCCGCTGCCGCTATACGGCCACTTGCCGATGATCTTGGGCGCCGACGGCCAGAAGCTGTCCAAGCGCAAGGACGCGGTCAATGTGATGGCCTATCCGGCCCAGGGTTATCTGCCCGAAGCGATCTTGAATTACTTGGCGCGGCTGGGCTGGAGCCATGGCGACGAAGAAGTGTTTTCGATGGAGCAGCTGTGCCAGTGGTTCGATGGCAGCCATTTGTCGAACTCGGCCGCGCAATTTAATATGGAAAAATTGGCGTGGCTGAACAATCACTATATCAAGCAAGCCGACAATGGCCGTCTAGCCGAGCTGGCCCGTGGCTTGATGCTGGCCGACGGCGCGTTGTTCGATGGCGCGCCGGCGCTGGCCCCGGTGTTGGGCATGCTGAAAGAACGCGCCAACACGGTCAATGAATTGGCCGCGGCCGCGATGCTGTTTTACCGCGAACCACGCCCCGATCCGGCCCTGCTGGCCCAGCATTTGACGGACGCCGTCCGGCCCGCCCTGGCCGCGTTCGCCGAACGCATTGGCAGTGTGGAGTGGAGCAAGGAGGCGATCGCCGCCATGCTCAAGGAAGTACTGGGCGCCCACGGTTTGAAAATGCCGCTGCTGGCCATGCCGCTGCGCTTGATCATGACGGGCCAGTTGCAGACGCCCGCCATCGACGCGGTGTTGCAGGTGTTCGGGCGTGAAACCGTGGCGTCCCGCCTGGCGAAATACCTTTCGTAGTTGCAAAAGGCTATTTGCAAGCCGCGCTATCTTTGCTATACTCTTGTTTCTGCGCCACAGGGGGTATAGCTCAGCTGGGAGAGCGCTTGCATGGCATGCAAGAGGTCAGCGGTTCGATCCCGCTTACCTCCACCAGCAGCGAAACGGCAGGGTGGTTTCGTTAGGTTTGAAGCTGTTGCGCAGAGTTGGAAGTTCCGCGGTCCCCATCGTCTAGAGGCCTAGGACATCACCCTTTCACGGTGAGTACAGGGGT
>JAZKGI010000025.1:0-44789 GCA_040385995.1 Pseudomonadota bacterium | reverse complement strand
CGCTAGCCGACATGGTAGCCGAAGTCAACTTCCACTCAAAACGGCATTGGGCCTTTTTTTTGTGACCAAATACGATTAAAAACCAAGTTTAATATTTTATTATTTTCACGGCTATATACCTCATCAATAAACGCAATATCTGTGCCGAAAGGAAATATTAAAGCAAACTCATTTTCCTCCGCTCCGAAAATATCGAATACACAGTTCAATGCACCATCAATATCTGAATATTTTTCATGCTAGCTCTATATTAAAAACATGCTTTTGTACCAATAACACCTTTGATCATCTAACCATTTAAATCGATCTTTTCGCCCGATCAAGGCAAGCGGCGACAAGGGAATCTGATATCGCCATAATAGAGCGACAATATCCCTGAGCGTATTTTGATTTAGTTTTTCTGAATAATTATTATTTCAAGTTGCCGCCCGAAGCCGCGCACAGAAGACACAGCTGAATTTTCGTTTAAGCCTCTAAAGAAACGTCGCTCATCTCCAATCGAATAAAACGTAACAAGATCAATTACTATTTTCACAAATGCCTCTGTAAAATCATCAATTTCATCACAAAGATAATCGCGATGCCGATTTGTAGTTTAACCAGTCTGGTATTTCTCAAGGCGAGTGTCGGCGAACTTCATGAACAAATAAAATTTGCGTCGAATGTTTTTTTAGTTCCAACTTGCCGTAACAGTTGCGGCCGGGGAAGCCGCAGACCTGCGCCCCGAATCGTCATCGACATTTTACTTTTTTCCTTGTCTCCGGCCGATTTCGCCATATTTATTGTTCAACGAACTTGTGATTCAGGACATTAGCCGCCACTGCATTATTTACCCGCCGGTCGATGCGCCGCCACCAGCAAACTCGATATCGACACGGGCGCCACCGCCTCCGGCCACACATCGTCGGGCCCGAACCAGCGCGCCTCCACGATTTCTGCGGGATCGACCCGAATCTCACCGTCAAGATAATCGGCGGTAAAAGCGATCATCAAGGAATGCGGAAACGGCCACGACTGGCTCATGAAGTATTGCAGGTTATGCACCCGCAATCCGACTTCCTCCATCACTTCGCGATGCACCGCCTCCTCGATCGACTCGCCCGCCTCCAGAAACCCGGCCAGCGGCGTGAACCGCGTCGCGCTCGATTTAGCGTGCAGCGCCAGCAGCACCGAGTCGCCCTTGCGTATCAACACCATCATGGCCGGCGAAATGCGGGGATACGCCAACATGCCGCAGTGCGCGCAGCGAAACGCGCGCTCGCCCGGCGCCAGTTGCATCGGCGTGGCGCAGGCGCCGCAATAGCGATGCGTGCGCGACCATTCGGCGATCTGATACGCGCGCCCGGCCAGTCCCAGCAAGCCATCGTCGAGCAGGCCGAACAGCGAGCGGATGCCGCGATACGCATATTGCGGCCCCGGCAACACTTCGTGCTCCACCCAGTTGACTTGACAGTAACGCCCGTTCCACAGCCCCAGCGGATGCGTGCGCGCCGGATCGAGGCCGAGCGCGTCCAGCCGGGCGCCATCCAGCGCGGCGCCCTCCAGCGGGGCGCCGTCCAGCACACCCAGATCGGTTTCGCGCACCAGCAGCCGGTCGCGGTGGAACACCAGGGTCAAGGGATCGGCGTGCTGCTCGGCGGCAAGCAGCGGAACGAACGAAGCGGGCGTCTGTAGCATGGGCGAAATCGGTAGGGATGGGTTCGGAGATTGCTCTACTCCATCATACAACTTTCCCTGCCATCGCCCGATGACATGCCTGTTTCGGCCCGTGTTCGCGGCATGGCGGCGCCCGCCCCCGCCCTAAGATGGCGCACTCCACCGTGACGAGCGGCCGCGCCGCGCCGCGCCCCTTCACACAAAAAAAGGCCACGCGGCGGGGTCAGGTGTGGGGGAAAAGTCACTCTTTGCCAGATACAAAAAGGTATGATGAAAACGCGATTGTGCAGCGATGACGCCGTCTTACGGCGCGGCCGGACACCTGATATGAGAGACAAGCGATGACCGCTCAAGCCACTACCAGGCCGTCCTCCAGCGCGCATGCCGATGGCGCGGCGCAGCACGGCGCGGCGGCGGCCTCCGCGATGCAGCTGGCCGGCTTGGGCCAATTGCCGATCGGAGAACTGTTTACCATCGCGCAGGAATTGATCGGCGCCGGCCAGGCGGCGGCCGGCATCGCCCTGTACCGGCATTGGCTGGCCCACACCGTGTCGCCGCTCGCTTACGCGGTGTGTTTCAATCTGGCGGTATCGCTGGCCAACGAGGGCGACGATTCCGGCGCCGAGCAACTGTACCGCCAAGCCATCGAATTGAACCCCGGCTTTGTCGAAGCCCGCCTCAACCTGGGCACCCTGCAAGAGCGCTGCGGCCGCCCGGACGAGGCGCTGGCCACTTGGCAGGCCACGCTGGACCAGGTGGCCGACCTGCCCGCCAGGCCGGCGCTGCACCTGCAAACCTTGAACAATCTGGGCCGCCTGCTGGAAGTGCGCAAGCAATTCGCCGCCGCCGAGGCGATGCTGGTGCACAGCCTGGAAGTGGAACCGGACCAGCCGAACGTGCTGACCCATTACGTCCACCTGCGCCAAAAGCAGTGCGAATGGCCGGTCTACCAGCCGCTGGACCGGGTCGCGCCCGAAGCCATGCTGCGCGCCACTTCGGCGCTGGCCATGCTGAGCGCTTCCGACGACCCGGCCCTGCAACTGGCGGCCGCGCGCCGCTTCGTGGACGACAAGGTCATCACCGACGTGCCCCACCTGACCGGCGCGCACGGTTACGGCCACCGGCGCCTGCGCATCGGCTATCTGTCTTCGGACTTTTGCTCGCACGCGGTCTCCATTCTCACCGCCGAGCTGTATGAACTGCACGACCGCAGCAAGGTCGAAGTGTATGCCTTCAGCTGGAGTCGGGAAGACCATTCGCCCATCCGCGCGCGCGTGGTCAAGGCGATGGACCACTATCTCCCGATCGCCGCGCTAAGCGACGAGAAAGCGGCGCGCCTGATCCGCTCCCACGAGATCGACATCCTGATCGACCTGCACGGCCTGACCCTGAACGCGCGCCCCGGCATCCTGTCGTGGCGCCCGGCACCGGTGCAAATGACGTATCTCGGCTTTCCCGGCACCACCGCCCTGCCCCAGATCGACTATGTGCTGGCCGACGCCTTCTTGCTGCCGCCCGAGGTGGCCGCCCACTTCACGGAAAAGCCGCTCTACTTGCACGACACCTTCCAGATCAACGACCGCCAGCGCGCCATCGGCCCGCGCCCCAGCCGGGCCAGCTGCGCGCTGCCGGACCAGGCCTTCGTGTTCTGCTCGTTCAACAACAACTTCAAGTTCACGCCCGAGGTGTTCGCCATCTGGATGCGCATCCTGGGCCGGGTGCCGGGCAGTGTGCTGTGGCTGGTGGCCGACAATGAACTGGTGCGCGAGAACCTGTGGCGCAGCGCCGAGCAAGCCGGCGTGGCGCGCGCCCGCCTGATCTTCGCCAGCCGCGCGGTGCCGGCCGAATACCTGGCCCGCTACCAGCTGGCCGACCTGTTCCTCGATACCTTTCCCTTCAACGCCGGCACCACCGCCAGCGACGCGCTGTGGGCCGGCTTGCCGCTGCTCACCTGCGTGGGCGCCACCTTCGCCTCGCGCATGGCCGGCAGCCTGCTGCGCGCGGTCGATCTGCCCGAGCTGATCACCTTCAATTTCGCCGATTACGAAGAGCGCGCCGTGGCCCTGGCCGCCGACCCGGAGCGCATCGCCGCCATGAAGCGCCAGCTCGACAGCAACCGCCTGTCCTGCGCCCTGTTCGACAGCCCCCGCTTTGTGCGCAATCTGGAAACGGTGTTGCGCCAGGTCGCCAAAGGGCCGGCGCCGGCGCGCCTGGCGGCGCACCCCACGCAACCCTCACCGAACAGCGCTCACGCTGTGGAAAGCGGCCCCGCCATGCTGATCGAACAGATTTCCATCGTCACCGTGTCGTACAACGCGCCGGACTTGATCGACACCCTGCTGGCGAGCCTGCGCCGCTTCTACAACAACCGTATTTACGTGATCGACGGTTCGCGCCCTGAACTGGCCACCGACATCGGGCGCATCGCCGCCACCTACCCTGACGTCGATTTCATCCCCTTCGGCTACAACATTCATCACGGCCCGGGCATGGCCTGGGCCATCAACAACCTGACGCTGAGCGGCCAGGTGCTGTTCATCGATTCCGACGTGGAAATTCTCAAGCCGGGTTTCCTCGAATCGCTGGCCGGCCAGCTGGCCGCGCCCATGTATGGCGTCGGCAACGTGCTGCAAGTAAACGAGCAAGGCCAACCCGTGGCCGAAGGCGGCATTCCCTATCTGCACCCGGCCTGCATGCTGTGCAATATCGAGGTGGTGCGGCGCTGGCCGCTGCCCATCAAGCATGGCGCGCCCATGATCACGCCCATGCTGGCGCTGCACGAATCGGGCGCCTCTGCCCTGATCGGCAATATCGATTGGGTCAGCAACGACTTCGGCAAGAATCCGGACCGCATTTTCATCAAGCACGATTGGCAAGGCACGGTGATCCGCACCGGCGGTTACCACTACGATCAGCCGGCCGCCTCCACCGCCCACGACGCGCTGCTGCTGTCGTTCGTGCCGCTAACGGCGCGCAAGGTGGTGGAGCTGGGCTGCCGCGACGGCGCGTTTGCCAAGGCTTACAAGGCGCGTAATCCGATCTGCGATTACACCGGCGTCGAGCGCGATCCGGCCGCCGCCGATCTGGCACGCAGCCATTGCGACTTCGTGTACGCGCAAGAGCCGGATCGGCCCGACGCCCAGCGCGCCCACCACACGGCCGGCGCCGACTGCTGGGTGCTGGGCGACGTACTGGGCCAGCTGGCCGATCCCTGGGCCTTGCTCGCGGCCATACGCGCCAGCATCGCGCCGGGCGGCACGGTGGTGGCCTCGGTCAAAAACTTTCAGCATTGGGCCTCGCAGTTGCGCCTGAGCGTGGGCGACTTGCGCTATCAGGACGGCGGTCCGCTGGCGCGCGCCGACTTGCGCCAGTTTACGCGCGGCACCATGCTGGAACTGTTCCAGCGCAGCGGCTGGCGCGTCACGGGCGGCGCGCCGGTGATCGTGGACGAGCCGGGCCGCGACGCCGTGCTGCCCCTGCTGCGCCAGTTGGCCGAGGCCAGCGGCAACGATCCAGTGGTGTCGCTTCAGGATGCCTTGCCGCAGCGTTACATCATCACCGCCGTGGCCGCCTAATCGATGCGCCAGGCCACCCGCGCCCGCTGTTACCGCCGCCTGGTGCGCGGCGCGCCGCGGCCCGTCACGGGCGGGGGCGCAGCATGAAAATATTGATCGTGGGCGGCTCCAATTCGCTGATGAAGGGCGGCTACGTAAGCGCGCTCGCGCACAGCCTGCAAGCGCAGGGCGGATCGACAATCAGCCAGATCTCGGTGGGCGCGACCACCACCTTGTCCGGCGTGGGACGCTTGTTCGACACCTATACCCAAGCGTCGTTCGATTTCATCCTGTACGAGTATTCCATCAACGACACCGGCCACTTCGCCGCGCGCGAAGGCGGCGACGCTTCCTGGCTGCTGTGCCTGCATCTGCTGATCAAGACCGCCGCCAAGCTCTACCCGGGCGCCGTGCTGGTGCCGCTGATGCTGGCCCAGGCCCGCCATTTCTCGCTCGAGGCCGACTACCCTTTCCACGCCATGCAGCGCCGCGCCTTTACCCAGCTGGCGCTGCCCTACATCGACATGCGGGAGGCGCTGTCCGAACTGTTTCTGGACCGTCAGCCCGACTGGTTGTACAGCGACCAAGCCCACTACGCCGCGCCCCAGGCCACCGACCTGGTGGGCGCGATGGTGGCGCGCCGCCTGCTGACCGTGGCTGGCAGCGGCCCGGAACCGCTGTCAGCGACATGCGCCCGCTTGCTGGCCACCTCGCCATTCGCCGCGATCGAGCTGGCCTACGTGCCGGCCGTCAACCTGCGCCAGTTCACCAGCGGCCCGGTCGACACCGGCCACGCCGGCAACCGCTTGATGCAGCTCGACTATCTGCGCCTGCATCCGGGGGCGCGCCTGCACTTGCGCACTGAAATGTTTCCGCTGGCCTTATTCGTGAAATCGGATGCCAACCACGACCGCATCGCCTTGCGTCTGCGCGAGGGTGAGGCGGCGCCGCGCGCCGGCCAGGTGGGCGTGCGGCACACCGACACCGACAGCTTTAGTTTTATCTATTCCAGCATTCCGCTGCCCTTGCTGTGGCAGCCCACCCTGGTGCGCCCCTTCGGCGCCAGCGAGCTCGAGCTAACCGTGCCGGCGCGCGGCGACGCGCCGCCGCCAGCCTGTTTCGACTGCTTCGGTGCCGGCCGGGCCGGGGCGGCCGACCCGTATCTGGATTTGATCAGCGTGCTGTTCGTGGTCGACGGCTGATTGTTGTGCTTTTTTGCGTGATCGGAACATACTATGGCCTTACCCAAAGTGAGCATCGTGATCCCGTCCTACAAGGCGGGCCATTTCGAACAATGCCTGCGCTCGGCCATCGGCCAGACCTATCCCCATACCGAAATTCTGGTCAGCGACAATTGCCCCACCGAAGAGATCGCCGCCATCTGCGCCCGCTTCCCCGGTGTGATTTACCAGCGCAATAGTGTGATCCGCGAGCAAAACGTGGTGTCGGCCTTTTATTCGGGCAAGGGCAAGTACATCAAGCCCCTGTTCGACGACGATTTGCTGCACCCGTTTTGCATCGAACGCATGGTCGCCACCATGGAGGGACGCGACGATGTGGAATTGGTGTTTTCCGCCTCGCAAGTGATCAGCGCCGACAATAGCCGGATCGAAACGCGCCGTCCCTACACGGCCAGCGGCTCCATGACGGGCGCCGACATGCACCGCAGCATGGCCCTGGGCATGCGCAACTTCATCGGCGAATTCACCTCGATCATGTTTCGCCGCGACACCCTGTGGCGCATCGGCTGGCACGGCTTGTTTACCCTCGGCCAACACGATTTCACTTACGGTCTGGCCGACGTGGCCGCCTATTGCAATCTGGTGAGCAAGGGTGCGGCCTTTTACATCGACGAGGAATTGAGTTACTTTCGGCGTGACGAGCGTTTGCAGTCGAACTCGAACCCGAACGCCAACCCCAACTTCGGCTATTGTTTTTCGGACTATATCGACTTGCTGGTGCAATCCCATGCCACCGGCCTGGTCACCAAGGAAGAACTGTTGGCGCGGCAAGAAACGGTGGCCGGCGTGCATGCCCAATTGAGCGGCGTGTTCGAGCAGGTCGGCCGCTCCTATCTGCGGTTTCTGGACTATGTCGCACAACTTGACGGGGAGTGAGCCACCATGACCATGCTAGGCGATTGCAAACTGATCGATTTACCCAAGTATTTCGAGCCGCGCGGCAACCTGTCGGTGATCGAGGGCGGGGTCCATATTCCGTTCGATATCCGACGCGTGTATTACCTGTACGACGTGCCGGGCGGCTCCTCGCGCGCCGGCCACGGCCACATCCAATTGCAGCAAATGATCATCGCCATGTCGGGCAGCTTTGACATCATCGTTGACGACGGCTACGAACGCAAAAAAATCCACATGAACCGCTCTTACTACGGCTTGTATGTGCCGGGCATGATGTGGCGCAATATCGAAAATTTTTCCTCGGGCGCGGTCTGCCTGGTGCTGGCCTCGACCATGTACGACCCGCAAGACTATTACCACGACTACGATGCCTTCGTGGCGGCCGCCCACGCCCATCGCGAACAACAGCCGTGAACGTTTCGATCGCACCGTTTTGATCGCACCGTTTTGATCGCACCGTTTTGATCTCACCGTTTCAATTACACCGTTTTTGATTGGACTATGATGAATGTGCCTTTTCTCGATCTCAAAGCAATCAACCTGGCCCAAGCCGAGGAATTCGAAGCGGCTTTCCACCGCGTGCTGCACAGCGGCTGGTTTATCATGGGCAAAGAGCTGGAATCGTTCGAGACCAAGTTCGCCGCCTATTGCGGCAGCGCCCAGGCGGTCGGCGTGGCCAACGGCCTGGACGCCATCTTCTTGCTGCTCAAGGCTTACGGCATCGGTCCCGGCGACGAGGTGATCGTGCCCAGCAACACCTACATCGCCACCTGGCTGGCCGTCACCCATTGCGGCGCCACGCCGGTGCCGGTGGAGCCGGACGAGGCCACCTATAACCTGGACCCGGCCGCCATCGCCGCCGCCATCACGCCGCGCACCCGCGCCATCATCCCGGTCCACCTGTACGGCCAGCCGGCCGACATGGACCCGATTAACGCCGTGGCCGAACGGCACGGCTTGAAAGTGATCGAGGACGCGGCCCAGGCGCACGGCGCGCGCTACCGGGGCCGCGCGGCCGGCACGCTGGGCCACGCGGCCGCCTTCAGCTTCTATCCCGGCAAGAACCTGGGCGCGCTGGGCGACGGTGGCGCCGTCACCACGGGCGACAGCGCCATCGCGGGCGCCGTGCGCGCCTTGCGCAACTACGGCTCCGAAGTGAAATACCAGAACGACCAGCTGGGCTTTAATTCCCGGCTCGATGAATTACAAGCGGCCCTGCTGAGCGCCAAGCTATCGACCCTGAACGAATACAACCGCCGCCGCAAGGCCGTCGCGGCCCGTTATCAAAGCGGCCTGGCCGGTTTGCCGGGATTGACGCTGCCGCAGGTGCCGCAGTGGGCCGACCCGGTCTGGCATCTGTATGTGATCCGCCATCGGCGGCGCGACGCGTTGGCCGCCAAACTGGCCGAGGCCGGCATCGGGACGGTGGTGCATTATCCGATCCCGCCGCACCGCCAGGGCGCTTACGCCAGCCTGGGCTATGGCGAGGGCGCCTTCCCCATCGCCGAGGCGATCCACCGCGAGGTGCTCAGCCTGCCGATCGGCCCCACCATGGCCGCCGAGCAAGTCCAGCATGTGATCGACACCCTGGCCGCCGTGCTGCCGACCCTGTAAGCCATCCTCGCCTTTTTGAACGGAGCATTCCATGGCCATCCACCCGACCGCCCACGTATCGGCCAAAGCCGAGCTGGGCAACAATGTCTCGATCGGCGCGTTTACCATCGTGCATGACAATGTTGTGCTCAAGGACAACTGCGTGATCGAAAGCCATTGCGAGATCGGCCACCCGTCGGGCCTGTCGGACGGCAGCGCGCTGGAGATCGGCGCCGACTCCCTGATCCGCTCGCACAGCGTGTTTTACGAAGGCTCCAGTTTCGGCGACCGGCTCGTCACGGGACACCGGGTAACGGTGCGCGAATCGACCCGGGCCGGCCAAAATTTGCAGATCGGCACCCTGGGCGACATCCAGGGCCATTGCCGGATCGGCGACTACGTGCGCACCCACAGCAATGTGCACATCGGCCACGCTTCGCGCATCGGCAACTATGTGTGGATTTTTCCCTACGTGGTGCTCACCAACGACCCCCACCCGCCCAGCGCGGTGGAACTGGGATGCCAGCTGGACGATTTCGCGGTGGTCGCCACCATGTCGGTGGTGCTGCCGGGGGTCAAGGTCGGCAGCCACACCCTGGTGGCCGCGCACAGCCTGGTGGCCAAGGATGTGGAGCCGTTCACGGTGGTGGGCGGCAGTCCCGCCAAATTCATTTGCAAGACCGAAAAAATCAAACTCAAGGATGGCACCGAACGGCCGGCCTACCCCTGGCCGACCCATTTTCAGCGCGGCTATCCGGAACACATCGCCCAGCAATTGCGCGCCATGTTTCCGGCCCATGGGAGCGCTTAAGATTTCACCAAACCGGACAGCCCTTTATTGCGGGCGAACGCGGCCCGGTCGCCGATGCGCGCCCGTAGCGACAAGTTGTTGCCGATGAGCGATTCCTTTTTCAACACCTTGTTGCCCGGCGCGCCAGTGTTTCGGATCTGAATGTCCAAATTGCCGCTGTTGCCTAGCACGGCGCGCAACAGGTTTTGCTGCTGCGGGTCCAGCTTCTCGCCCGGGCTGGACAAGCCGGCGCCCTGATGCAGCTGCACCGCCTCGCGTTTCAATTCGCTGTCGAGCATGCCGGTGCGATCCTTGCCGCTCTTGCAGTTATAACAGGGCACCACTCCGATCTCATGACTGAGCATGGCGATGCGCTGCGCCATTTTGTAGGGTTCGCCGCCGTCGCTGCGATGGGACTTGTGGTCCCAGATCGCGCGGATTTGTCCGCTCAACTGGGCCACCAGCGCGGCGTTCGGATGGGCCGGCTGCGCCGACAGATAACGGCCCACCCAGCCGCCTTCGATCCCGCCGGGGTGGAGTTCGTCGCCCAGCAAGGTATGCAAAGCCTGTTTATTTTGCTTATCCGCATCGCCCCAGCCCACCTTCAAATTCAAGGCCGCCTCGTTGACGCCGAAATTGAAGGCGGCCACCTCCAGCTTCACTTTCACTTGCCGCAGCACGCCGTTGCCATCGCGGATGGGCAGCACGCAAGGCTGCTGGGCACCCAGGGTGTGCCAGGCCTTGAGTTGCTCGCCAAATTGCCGGCCCTCGGTTTCGCCGGCGATATTGACCGCCGTGACGAGCGAGGTGGAGCTGAGCTGGAGCGCGACCGTCTCGCCTTGCAGCGCCCGCTCCAGTTTATGCTGATCGAGAAACAAGGCGGCCGTCGCCACTTCGCGCGCCCGGTTCAAGGCCCCGCTCTGGCGCGCGGTCTTGTTTTTCAAACCATAAGGCGAACAGATACCGTGGCGCACGCCGCGAAACAAGGGCTGGCCGTCGGCGGCGTGGAATTCCGAGAGCCACAGATTGGTGGCGTGGTTGGTCGACTTGGTACTGCCGCAAGCGACGCCCTGCCCGTGGTAGTCGGTTTCGAATATATTGTGCTCGCCCAACTTCATTTGCGCCGCCGGCGTGAGCGTGCTCGCATACCTCGTTGGCCCTTGGGCCGACGGCAAGTTCAGGTGGCGCTCGATGGTGTGCCACGGTTGCTGATTCAGTTGCGCGGTCACCCCTTCCCGATACAGCTTGGTGGCTAGTTGCACACGCAATTTGGCTTCCTGGCGCGGCATCTTCCCGGCCGGCGTGCTGCACGCCAACTGCCCGGCCAGCATGTCGATCAGGGTTTTTTCACATTTCTTGAAGCTCTTCTGGTCCGGCTCGATACTTTCCAGTTCGCGCCGCAGGTCGGCGAACGCCAGTTTGGTGGCGGCCGGGTCGGCGAACGACTGCGGCGCGTTCGCCAACAACAGCTCCACGCTATCCATGCGTTGCTGGCGCAAGCGCACCATGTCGGCTAAACCGGGATCGGGTTCGGCGGGGCGGCCGCAAAACTTGCGCAGGAAGTTGTCGCGCGCGCGCTGCATGCTGCCGCTGTCGAGTTGGGGCGCGGTGGCCGCGCGCGGCAAAGCCGCCGCCGGGGTCGCCCGCGCCGGCATCGAGGCGGACCTCGGCAAGCGCGGGTCCGGAAAGTAGGGCATACCGATCGGCAGCATGGTGTCACGCTAGTATGGTTAGGCCAAACACGCTTGGCCACCTGCGGATCAATTGCAGAATACCAAGTAAAGTTGTCAAAGACAATAATGACATTGATGAGTGGCATGACTCTTGTTTGGGTTCCAAGGGATCGTGCGGCAGGCGCCCCGCGTCGGGCCGCGTCCCAACGCAAGCGGCCGGCTCCGGCCCGGTCTCCAACGCCGCCGGCGGCGCAGCCGGGCACGCCGTTGCAGCGGCGCTGGTAATTATTCATACCAATGGGAGAACCACGAATCCGGCTCTTCTTTTCGTTTAGAATGTTTTTGATCCGAGGACAATGTACCTACGGTGATCTCCGGCGCCATGCCGGGATAGCGTGGGCGCGCAACGTGCCGTGTCGACAACTCTACCTCTTGGGGCGAGCATGAAAGCAGTTATCCTGGCAGGCGGTCTGGGCACACGGCTCAGCGAAGAAACCACCGTCAAGCCCAAGCCGATGGTGGAAATCGGCGGCAAGCCCATCCTTTGGCACATCATGAAAAGCTACTCGGCGCACGGCATCAATGAGTTCATCATTTGCTGCGGCTACAAGGGCTACATGATCAAGGAATTTTTCGCCAATTATTTCCTGCACACCTCGGACGTCACCTTCGACATGCAGGCCAACACCACCGAAGTGCACGCCCGCAACGGCGAACCGTGGCGCGTGACCCTGGTCGACACGGGCGAGGCCAGCATGACAGGCGGACGCCTGCGCCGGGTCGCCCCTTTCCTGGCCGGCGAGGACGCGTTTTGCTTCACCTACGGCGACGGCGTGAGCGACATCGACATCGGCGCCTCGATCGCCTTCCACCGCGCGCACGGCAAGCTGGCCACCATGACCGCGGTGCAGCCGCCGGGCCGCTTCGGCGCCATCGATATCGAAGGCCAGCGCATCGTGCGCTTTCGCGAAAAGCCTCAGGGCGACGGCAACTGGATCAATGGCGGCTTCTTCGTGCTCTCGCCCAAGGTGCTCGCTTACATCGACGGCGACGCCAGCTTCTGGGAACGCGAGCCGATGGAAAATCTGGCGCGCGACAACCAGCTCGACGCCTACCTGCATCCCGGTTTTTGGCAGCCCATGGACACCCTGCGCGACAAGGTGTATCTGGAAGAGCTGTGGCAAGGCGCGCGCGCGCCATGGAAAAGCTGGTCATGAACGCCGCGTTTTGGCGCGGCAAGCGGGTGTTCCTCACCGGGCACACCGGTTTCAAGGGCGGTTGGCTCAGCTTGTGGCTGCAACAGATGGGCGCCCAGTTGACCGGCTACGCGCTGGCCGCGCCCGGCGGCCCCAACCTGTTTGAGGCGGCCCGCGTGGCGCAAGGCATGAACTCGGTGCAAGGCGACGTGCGCGACGGCGCGCAACTGACGGCGGCCATGCGCGCCGCCGCGCCCGAGATCGTGATCCACATGGCGGCCCAGGCCCTGGTGCGCTATTCCTACGCCAACCCGGTCGAGACCTACGCCGTCAACGTGATGGGATTGGTGAACCTGTTCGAGGCGGTGCGCGCCACGCCCGGGGTGCGCGCGGTGCTCAATGTCACCAGCGACAAATGCTATGAAAACCGCGAATGGGCCTGGGGCTACCGCGAAAACGAAGCGCTGGGCGGCTACGACCCTTACAGCAACAGCAAGGCATGCGCCGAATTGGTTACGGCCGGCTACCGCAGCGCCTTCTTCCCGCCCGAGCGCCATGCCGAGCATGGGGTGGCGCTCGGTTCGGCGCGGGCCGGCAATGTGATCGGCGGCGGCGACTGGGCGCAAGACCGCCTGATCCCCGACATGCTGCGCGCCATCGCCAGCGGCGAACCGGTGGCGATCCGCCATCCGGGCGCGATCCGGCCCTGGCAGCATGTGCTCGAGCCGCTGGGCGGCTACCTGACCTTGGCCGAACACCTGTACCGCGATGGCGCCGCGTTTGCCGAAGGTTTCAACTTCGGCCCGCACGACAGCGACGCCCGGCCGGTCGCCTGGATCGTCGAACGGCTGTGCCAATGCTGGGGCGAAGGGGCGGCCTGGCGCCTCGATGGCCAGCCGCAGCCGCACGAAGCGACCTACCTGAAACTCGATTGCGCCAAGGCGCGCAGCCGCCTGGGCTGGCAGCCGCGCTGGCAGCTGGGCCAGACCATCGAACGCATCGTCGAATGGCACCGCGCGCGCGACGCCGGCGCCGACATGCGCGCGCTGACCCTGGGCCAGATATCGGCCTACCAAGCCAGCCACCCACTTTAAACACAGACAGGTTCCCGCCATGAGCACAGCGCACACCAAAGAACAGCTACGCCACCAAATCCGCGCCCTGGTGGCCGAGTATGGCGCCCTGGCCGGCGCCCCGGTCCCCTTCGAGCCGGGCGTGACGGTGGTGCCGCCGGCCGGCAAGGTGGTCGGCGCCAAGGAGATGGAGCTGATGGTGGAGGCTTCGCTGGACGCCTGGCTCACCACCGGCCGCTTCAACGACCAGTTCGAGGCGCGCCTGGCCGCCTACCTGGGGGTCAAGCACCTGATCACGGTCAACTCCGGCTCCTCGGCCAATCTGGTGGCCTTCCACACCCTGACCTCGCCCAAGCTGGGCGCGCGCGCCATCGTGCCGGGCGACGAAGTGATCGGCGTGGCGGCCGGCTTTCCCACCACCGTCAATCCCATCCTCCAATTCGGCGCGGTGCCGGTGTTCGTCGATGTGGAACTGGGCACCTACAATATCGACGCCAGCCTGATCGAAGCGGCCATCGGCCCGCGCACCAAGGCCATCATGCTGGCCCACACGCTGGGCAATCCCTACAATCTGGAAGTGATCGTCGCGCTGTGCAAAAAGCACAATCTGTGGCTGATCGAGGATTGCTGCGACGCGCTCGGTTCCACCTACAAAGGTCAACTGGTGGGCACCTTCGGCGACCTGGGCACGCTCAGTTTCTACCCGGCCCACCACATCACCATGGGCGAAGGCGGGGCCGTCTTCACCAACAACGCCGAGCTCAAAGCCATCGCCGAATCGTTCCGCGACTGGGGCCGCGACTGCTACTGCGCGCCCGGCAAGGACAATACCTGCGGCAAGCGCTTTTGCTGGAAACTGGGCACCCTGCCCGAGGGCTACGATCACAAATACACCTATTCGCACCTGGGCTACAACTTGAAAATCACCGACATGCAAGCCGCGTGCGGCCTGGCCCAGATGGACCGGGTGGACGGTTTCGTGGAAGCGCGCAAGCGCAACTTCGCCTACTTAAAGGAGCGCCTGGGCAGCTGCGCCGATTTTCTCATCCTGCCGCAAGCGACCGAGCACGCCGATCCATCGTGGTTCGGTTTTCCGCTCACTTTGAAACCGGAGGCGAACCTGAGCCGGGTCGACTTGCTGACCTATCTCGACCAGCACAAGATCGGCACCCGCCTGCTATTCGCCGGCAACCTGACGCGCCAGCCGTATATGATCGGCCGCAATTTCCGGGTTTCCGGGACGCTCACCAACACCGACCGCGTAATGCACGACACCTTCTGGATCGGCGTCTTCCCGGGCCTGACGCGCGAGATGCTCGACTTCACCATCGGCAAAATCGAAGCCTTCTTCGGCGTCAATTTCTAAGCCGCTTGAGCGCCATGAGCACGCCGACCCCGCTCCAGGAATTGACGCAGGCTTTGGATGGCGACGATCAGGCGCGCGCCGCCACGCTCGGCTTCACCCTGGCCGGCCAGGGCGCGCTGCCGGTGGTCGAACTGTTCGGCATCGCGGCCCGCTTGAGCGCCGCCGGCCAAGGCGCCCAAGCCATCGCCCTCTACCGCTTGTGGCTGGAGCACAGCGCCTCGTCCCTGGCCTACGCGGTCTGGTTCAACCTGGGCGTGGCGCTGCTCCAGGACGACGACGAAAACGGCGCCGAGCAAGCCTACCGCCACAGCATCGCCCTCAAGCCCGACTTCGCGCAAGGCTATCTGAACCTGGGCACCCTGCAAGAACGCCAGCGCCAGCCGGAAGTGGCCCTGGCCACCTGGCGGGAGGGCATCGCCCGGCTGGACGCGGGCCGGCCCGACGCCGCCGAACTGGAGATACAGCTGCTCAACAATCTGGGCCGACTGCTTGAAATAAACCACCGTCTGCCGGAGGCCGAGGCGGCGCTGGCGCGCAGCCTGGCGCGCGACCCGCGGCAACCCAAGGCGCTCACGCACTGGGTTCATTTGCGCCAAAAACAATGCGCCTGGCCCGTGTACGCGGCGCTGCCGGGCATCGACCTCCAGCAAATGGTGGACGCCACCTCCGCCCTGGCCACCCTGAGCGCGAGCGACGACCCGGCCATCCAGCTGGCGGCCGCGCGCCGCTACGTGGCCGAAAAAGTCACGCACACGGTGGCGCCCCTGTCGGACGCGCGCGGCTATCGCCACCACCGGCTGCGGGTGGGCTATCTGTCGTCCGATTTTTGCTCGCACGCGGTCGCCATCCTGACCGCCGAACTGTACCAACTGCACGACCGCGCCCTGGTCGAGGTCTACGGTTTTTGCTGGAGCAACGAGGATGGCTCGCCCCTGCGCGCGCGCGTGGTGGCCGGCATGGACCACCTGATCCGCATCGCCGGCATCGACGACGAACAGGCCGCCCACACCATTCGCGCCCACGAGATCGACATCCTGATCGACCTGCACGGCCTGACCCTGGGCACCCGGCCCGACATCCTGGCCTACCGGCCGGCGCCGGTGCAAATAAGCTGGCTCGGTTTTCCCGGTTCCACCGGCATGGACAGCATCGACTACGTGCTGGCCGACGACTTCGTTCTGCCGCCCGAACTGACGCCCTTCTTCAGCGAGCGGCCCCTGTATCTGCCGCGCTGCTTCCAGATCAACGACCGCCAGCGCCCGATCGGCGCGGCGCCCGGCCGGGCCGCGTGCGGCCTGGCGCCGGACGCCTTTGTGTTCTGCTGCTTCAATAACAATCACAAATTCACGCCCGAAGTGTTTGCCAGCTGGATGCGCATCCTGCTGCGCGTGCCGCACGGCGTGCTTTGGCTGATCGCCGACAGCGCCGAAGTGCGCGCCAATATGAGCCAGGCCGCCGCGACCCACGGCGTGGCGCCGGTCCGCCTGATCTTCGCCGCGCGCGTGCCGCCGGCCGACTATCTGGCCCGCTTTCAGGTGGCCGACCTGTTCCTCGACACCCTGCCGTTCAACGCCGGCACCACCGCCAGCGACGCGCTGTGGGCCGGCCTGCCGCTGCTCACCTGCGCCGGGCGCAGCTTCGCCGGACGCATGGCCGGCAGCCTGCTGCGCGCGGCCGGCCTGCCCGAACTGATCACCTACAGCGCCCAGCAATACGAGGACAAGGCGGTGCAACTGGCCCACGCTCCGGCGCTGCTAACGACGCTGCGCCAACGGCTGGCCGAGCGGCGCCTCACCTGCCCCCTGTTCGATAGCCCCCGCTTCGTGCGCGACCTGGAAGCGCTCTACCGGCGCGTGGCGCGCGGCGAGCTGGTGGCGGCCGATCCAGACCCGCGGCCGGCGCGTGCGCCCCTGCCCAGCAAACAAGACCCGCTGGTGAGCATTCTGCTGCCGCTGGCGGCGTGGTCGGAGCGGTTTCAGGCTAGCCTTGACAGCGCGCTGGCGCAAAGCTATAGCCACTGCGAGATCGTGATCGTCGACACCAGCGCCGACCAAATGGCCGAGCGCCGGCTGGCGCCACTGCTCGACGGCCAAGCGCGCCTGCGCTACCACCGCCAGCCGGGCGCGCGGCGCGCCGAAGCGTTACGCCAGTGCGTGCTCCTGTCGTCCGGCCGCTACCTGAACTTCCTGACCGACGACTGTGTTTTTCACCCCGAAAAAATCGCCCGCATGGTGCATTTCTATGTCACCTATCCGCACACCGGACTGGTGACCTCGGCTTGCCAATACAGCGACGCGGCCAGCCGCATCCTGCCGCCCAATCCGCTGTTCCCGATCGATATCGTGGTGACCGGACAGTCGATCGGCGACTCCATGCTCAAGGCGAGCCGCAACCTGGTGGGCGGCTGGAGCGCGCCGCTGCTGCGGCGCGCCGACGGCGAACAGGCGCTGGGCCGCTTCCTGGGCCGCCAATACCAGGCGCTCGACGACGTGGCCAGCTGGCTCGCCATCCTGTCCCAGCGCGACTGCGTCTATCTGCACCAGGCCTTGCTCAACGCCCGCCAGCCGGCGCCGCCGGTGCCGGCCGCGGACGACATGACGGCCATGGACAGCGCCGTCGAATGGTTGCAACTGCTGCTTGACGCCCACCGCAAACAAGCCTTCCTGATCGGCGACGACGGCTTCGAGGAATTGCTGGCGGCCCGTCTGCCGGCCTTTGCCAGCTATGTCGCGGCCCATCGCGGCGCGCTGCGGGCGGCGCGCTACGACCTCGAGCCGATCCACCAGGTGATCCGCCAGGGCTACCAGCTACTGCTGCAAGAACCGGCGCCGCTGGCGCTGTCCGCCTGATGCCGGCCGCCCTCCCGCCCCCGTCGCCCGGCACGCTGCGTTTCATGGCGCTGCTGCCGCCCAATGCGCGCAGCCTGATCGAAGTGGGCGGCGGCGCCGACGGCGCGCTGGCGCGCCACTACAAGCACGTCTACGCGGGCTGCTTCTACCAGGGCGTGGAGCGCGACGCCCAACAGGCGGCGCTGGCGCGCGGCCATTGCGACGTGGTGCACCAGGCCGACATCGAACAGGCCGGCGCCGCCTTTTTCGCCCACTTCGCCATGGCCGACTGCTGGATTTTCGACCAGACCATCGCACGCCTGCGCCAGCCCTGGGCGGTGCTGCACGCGATCCGCCGGCACATCGCGCCGGACGCCTGCCTCGTCTTGCGCGTGCCGAACGGCCAGCATTGGGCGCAGCAAACGCGCCTCAACGGCGGCGCCTTTTATTATCAGGAGGGCGGCCCGCTGCCGCGCGCGCAGCTGCGCCACTTCACGCGCTCCACCATGCTGGAGCTGCTGCGGGAAACCGGCTTTCGCATGAGCGCCGGCACCCCGCTCAACGGCGAACCGGCGCCGCCCGCCGTGGCCGAGGCGCTGCGCGCGTTGGCGCGCCGCGCCGGCGTGGACGCCGACCAGGCGCTGCAAGACGCGCTGGCCACCCACTACCTGCTCAAAGCCGTTCCGGCCTGAGCGGCGCGACCACCTCCACCGGATGCCCATGAGCCAGCCGCCCTACTACTGCATCGCGCATCAGCCCCACCCATGGCAACTGCCCGACTTCATGACCATGATCGGCACCGGCGACCACGTGCCCGAGCGCGGCATCGCCATGCGCGAGCGCTTTCCCGAGCTGGCCCACAAAAACCGCTTTCACGGCGAATACGTGGCCCTGTATGCGATTCGGAACATGCTGCTCGACGCCGGCGCCCAGGGCTTCGTCGGCTTTTGCCACTACCGCCGCTTCGCCCTGCCGCGGCCGATCGGCGTACTGCGCGGCTTCAATTTCCATGCCCACCCGGACCTGCTGGCGAGCCTGCGGCCGGAAGACTTTTACGGCGATGGCAGCGTACCCATCATCCCGGCCAGCGTGACCTTCGCCGGCAGCGTGCTGCAACAGGCCGCCGCCAGCGACATCGGGCGCGACATCCTGCTGTTCTTCGGCGACGCCGTCGATTGCGGCGTGATCACCAGCACCGAGGCCGCCAATTTCCTGAGCGGGAACAGCTTCATCACCGCGCCCACCGTGGCCTACATTCCGGTCGAATGGTTCGTCGAGATCGTGCATGCGCTGGAAATGGTGATGTCGCGCTTTTACCGCTACCACTACATCGACCGCGAAGGTTATCTGGGCCGCAGCATGGCGTTTTGCTGCGAGCGCCTGCAAGCGCTGCTGCTGGCCAAACGCGCCGCCGCATGGGGGCTGGACCGACTGATCGCCCAGCCCCTGACCCTGTTGTCCGAACACGGCAGCCGCGGCTAGGCCGCCATCACCGAGCACCCGCCATGCACATCCTGCCCACCGCCCTGCCGGGCTGCTTCCAGCTCGTTCCCAACATCTTGCGCGACACGCGCGGCAGCTTCGTCAAGGTGTTTCACGAAGAAGTATTCCGCCAGCATGGGCTGGCCACTGCCTATGCCGAGGAATATTATTCCGTCTCGCGGCGCGGCGTGCTGCGCGGTCTGCACTTCCAGACCCCGCCGATGGCGCACGTCAAACTGGTGTACTGCGCCCAGGGCGCGGTGCTCGACGCGGCGGTCGACCTGCGCGCCGGCTCGCCCACATACGGGCGCCACCTGCTGTGCGAACTGAGCGCCGACAACGGCCATATGCTGTATCTGGCGCCTGGCGTGGCGCATGGTTTTTACACCTTGAGCGAGCAGGCGCTGATGGTCTACAAAGTGACCAGCACCTATTCGCAGCCGCACGACGGCGGCATTTTGTGGAACTCGGCCGGCATCGCCTGGCCCGACGCCGAACCGCTGCTGTCGGTGCGCGACCAGCACTTCACGCCGCTGGCCGACTTCGCCTCTCCCTTCACTTTTGAGGAACTGCGTCATGACTAGCGACGGCATCGACCCCAACCCGCCACGCTCGGTGCTGGTCACGGGAGCCAGCGGCTTTATCGGCTCCCACCTGGTGCGGCGCCTGCTCGGCCAGGGCTGGCAAGTGCACATCGTGCTGCGGCCGGGCTCCAGCCTGGCCATGCTCAAGGACGTGGGCCGCGAGCAGGGCATGCACGTGCATCTGCACGACGGCTCCACCGACAACCTGATCGACATCGTCAAGGCATCGGCGCCGCTGGCCGTGTTCCATCTGGCCTCGCTGTTTTTGGCCCAGCACAGCTCGGCCGACGTGGAGCGGCTGGTGCAATCGAACCTGCTGTTCTCGACTCAGCTGGCCGAGGCCATGAGCGTGAACCGGGTCGCGCTGCTGGTGAACGCCGGCACCTCGTGGCAGCACTTCGACAACCAGGACTACAACCCGGTCTGCCTGTACGCGGCGCTCAAACAGGCGTTCGAAGCGGTGCTGCGCTTTTATGCCGAAACCTGCGGCTTGAAGGTCATCACGCTCAAGCTGTTCGACACCTACGGCCCCGGCGACGACCGGCCCAAACTGCTGCACCTGTTCCAGCGCATCGCCGCTTCGGGCGAGACGCTGGCCATGTCGCCCGGCGAGCAGTTGATCGACCTGGTCTACATCGATGACGTGATCGACGCCTTCATGCTGGCCTTCGAACGCCTGTGGGCGGCGCCCGGCGCGCTGTACGAAAGCTACGCCCTCTCGTCGGGCGCGGCGCTGCCGCTGCGCCAGCTGGCCGCCATCTACGCCGGCGCCAGCGGGCGGGCGCTCAACATCGAATGGGGCGGGCGCCCGTATCGGCCGCGCGAAGTGATGACGCCATGGACCGGCTTTCGCATCCTGCCCGGCTGGACGCCGGCGGTCGGCCTGGAGGAAGGCATGCGGCGCTGCGTCGCGGCGACGCGCTGAGGGCGGCAGTCCCCATCAGCATGTGATCGCAGCGCATTTAACGTTTTTTTGAAAAACGCCAGATTTTTTAACGTTTTCCTATAACGCCGAACGTTTTGTGCGAAACTAGACTGGATTTAAACAAAAATATTGCCAAGGAATTAATGGATGCGCAGGAGCGCCCGGTGGGATACACATGGCTGATCAAGCAATTCGGCCTGACCACGTTTCCGCTATCACACGAATCGTATATCGGCGCGCGCGCGCGCACCGACGCGACCCGGCCGGGGGTGGTTCGCGAAATTTTTTTGGCAAACTATTGGCCTGGAGACGATCCGTTCGAACATCTGGTGTTCGCCCTCAAGTACGACCATTTTAATCTGGACGTTCTCGACCAGTGTTTCGCGCGGCTTGGAGGCGACCGCGTGCTGGCCCATGTGGAAGGTTTGCCAAACGGGAAATATGCGCGGCAACTCGGCTACCTCTATGAGCTGCTAACCGGCGAACAGCTGGCATTGAAGGTAGCCATCGGCGGCGCCTATGCCGATGTGCTCGATTCGGAAAAGTACGTGGTCGCCACCACGCCCGTCAAGAGCAACCGCTGGCACGTCAACGATAACATGCTGGGGTCGGCACGCTTTTGCCCGCTCGTGCGGCGCACTGCGGCCATCGGCGCGCTGTTGGAGCTTGACTTCGCTTCACGCCTACAAGCCTATAAGGCCGAAGTGGACCCATCGCTATTTCAGCGCGCCATCGACTACCTATATTTTAAGGAAACCCGTTCATCCTTCGATATAGAACGGGAAACCGCATCGCCGGACCGTGAGCAGCGCTTCGTGCACGCCTTGCGCGAAGCCGGACAATCGACGTTCGCCGAGGTCTTGTCGGAGTCCGCGCTGGCTGGCCTGCAAAATGTGATTGTCGAGCCACGCTATGCCCAGGCCGCCTTTCGCGACTGGCAAAATTATGTCGGCGAATCGCTGCCAGGGCGGGCTCCGATCGTGCATTACGTTTGCCCGCCGGGCGACATGGTGCGCGACCTGATGCAAGGCTTGGTCGACTGCGCCGGCAAGGCACAGGGCGTGCATCCGGTGGTGCGCGCCGCCTTGATTTCGTTCGGCTTTATCTTCATCCACCCTTTTGAGGACGGCAACGGCCGCATCCACCGCTTCCTGATCCATGATTTCCTGGGCCGTGACGGTGTAGTACCGGCCGGGATGGTGCTGCCGGTGTCGGCCTACATGCTGCGCCATGCACAGGAATACGATCGTGCGCTTGAGTCCTATTCCAAGCCCTTGCGCACAGTTGTCAGTATCAGCGTCAACGAGGACGAACAGCTGACAGTCAACAATCCCGGGGAAGCTTCTGGCTCGTACCGCTATCCTGACCTTACCCATCAGGCCCACTACCTGCTGCGAGCGGTCGAACAAACGATTAGCACCGAGCTCATGACGGAAATCTCTTTTATCCGCGGATACGACCGAGCCAAGGTAGCCATCTGCGACGTGGTGGACATGCCCAACGCGCGTCTGGACCTCATGATCAAGCTCCTTCATCAGAACAAAGGGAGCCTCTCCAAAGGCAAACGATCGCTGTTCAAGGAAATTACGGATGAAGAATTGGGGCATATCGAAGCCGTGTTTCAGGCCGCTTTCGCCGAGCTGACGATAGGGCAAGACCAGGCACACCTTTCCTGAGACGCTGAGGACGGCAGCGGGAGGGTGCGCTCCGCGCCAGCGCCAGCGCCGATGCCAATGCCAATGCCAATGCCAATGTTATGATGCCGCGCAGGACCGGTGGCGTTCCGGCGACATAAGGCACAGCGTTGAATTCGATTCCAGTAACACCATCGGCCGGGCCGGCGCCCGCCATCGCCGACGATTTGACGGCGCAAGGCTGGTCGCAGCACGATCATTTCCTGCCTGACGATTTGACGCTGGCCCTGGCGGCGCAATGTCGGGCACTGTCCCAGGCCGGCGCTTTGCAGCCGTCCGCCGTGGGGCGAGGCGCGGGCCAAGCGGTGCGGCACAGTATTCGCGGCGACCGGATCGGCTGGCTGAGCGAGGGCCAATCGGCCGCCGTCGACCGCTATCTTGCCATCATGGACAGCCTGCGCCTGAACCTCAACCGCTCCTTGTTTTTGGGGCTGGAGGATTACGAAAGCCACTTCGCCTGCTACGCGCCGGGCGCCGCCTACAGCCGCCATCTGGACCGCTTTCGCGACGACGATCGGCGCACGGTGTCGGTGGTGATCTACCTGAACGCCGACTGGCTGCCCGAGCATGGCGGCGCCCTGCGCCTGTACCCGCCAGACCAAGCGGCACGCGACGTGTTGCCGCTGGGCGGCCGGCTGGCGCTGTTTTTATCGGCCGAGATGCCGCACGAAGTGCTGCCCGCCACGCGCGAGCGGCTGTCGCTGGCGGGCTGGTTCCGGCGCCGCTGAGGGTGGCGCCGCCGGAACCAAGGCAGCGGACACGCCTCAGCCTTTGGCCAGCAGTAGCTTTCTTTGCCCCGTGTAGTCCCACCACGGGCGCGGCGCTTCGCAGGCCATAAAACAAGTCAGCGACATGAACACGTCCAGCACACAGAGGTCGTGACGCTGGCCAGTGGTGGCGCACAACTGCTCATACATCTGGCGCGGGCAACGGCCAATCAGTTGAGCGGGCACCTCGATACCAAGCAGGCGCAGGTCGGCCCCGCCGGCCTTGCCCACATTGGGCAGGTCGGTCAGCCGCGACAGGCGACTCCGGTCGACTTTGGAAGGGTGCATGACGCATTGTAGCGCGGCCAAGCGCATGCCACGGCTGCCGGCGCCATGGCTGCCGGCCCACCCCTCACGGCTCGCGGATCGATTCGTCCATGGCCTTGGTCAGCGGCCACAGCAAATACGACATCACGGAGCGTTTGCCAACCACGATTTCGGCGCTCAAGGTCATGCCCGGCAGTAGCCTGGCGTGCTCCGACATTTTTTTCAGGCGCGCCTTGCCGAAGCCGATGCGGCTCAGGTAATACGCGTCCGTGCCCTGCCCGGCCTGGGCCGCGTCGCGCCGGAACGCGTCCTCGCTGATGGTGCGCACCTTGGCCTCGAGCGCGCCGTGGGCTTGAAACGGAAACGCGTCCAGCTTCAGGTGGACCGGGTCGCCCACCTTGATGTAGCCGATGTCGAGCGAGTCGATCTGCACTTCGGCCTCCATCTCGGCGCCCAGCGGCACCAGGGTAAACATCTGCTCGGCTTCCTTGACCACCGAGCCTTGCGACAGCTTGGCGATTTCCAGCACCACCGCGTCGACCGGCGAACTCAGTTGCACCAGCTGGTGGCGCTTGTCGGCCTTTTGCAGCTGCTCGTTGACGCCGTCGCGCTCGCGCGTGGCGGCCAGCAGATCTTCCATCATTTTTTGGCGCCAACCCCGGTTAAAAGCGGAGCGCTCGGCCTGGGCCGCGGCCAGCTCGCGCATCAGTTCCTGCTCCTTGTTGCGCACCAGTAGCATGTCGCGCTCGACTTCCAGGCGCCGGTCGCGCGCTTGCAGCAGTTGGAGCTTGGCGCCGAACTGCTGCGACACCAGCTTTTCCTGCATCGCTTCCATTTCGCCCAGCGACTTGACGCGCTGGCCCAGCACCTGCTGGTCGCGCCGGTTGGTTTCCAGGCTCGCTTGCAGGCGCGCCACGTTTTGTTCCATTTTGGTTTTCTGGGCGTCGAAATTGCCTTGCCGCTCACTCGATAGTTGCGATTGCAGCAGGTCGTCGGCCTCGCTCGTGGCGCCGCCGGCGCCGGCGCGGGCGGCGCCCGGCTTGCCCGACAATTCGGTCCGCAAGCCTTCGGCCTGGGTATCGAGGCTGCGCAGGCGGGTGCGCAACTGGGCCTCGTCGGCCTGGGTGAAGGTGGGGTCCAGGGTGGCCAGGATCTGGCCCTTGCGCACCACCTGGCCGACCCGCACGTCGATGCGCTGGATGATCGACGTCTCCAGCGGCTGCACCACGATGTTGGGCAGCGGGTTGACCAGCCGGCCATGCGCGGTCACCACCTTTTCCACTTGCGACAGGCTGGCCCACAAGACGAAGGTGAGCAGCGCGCCAAACAGCAGGTGCAAGGTGATGCGCACGTAGGCCGGCAGCGGGCTGCGCTCGATGGCGTCGGCGTCGGGCAGGAAGTCGACCTCGGTCGCGTCGCTGCCGCGCCGGCGCTTCTGGATTACAGGTGGCTTGTCTGCTGGTTCCATAGGTGTCGGTAGGTGTCGCTGCGGGTGAGCAAATCGGCATGCCGGCCGCTGTCCATCAGCCGGCCCTGCTGCATCACCAAAATGGTGTTGGCGTTGACCAGGGTCGAGAGCCGGTGCGAGATCATGACCACGGTGCGCCCGACCGCGATTTTGGACAGGTTGCGGATGAAGATCGCCTCGCTTTCCGGGTCCAGCGCGCTGGCCGCCTCGTCCAGAATCAGGATGCGCGGCTTCGACAGCAGCGAGCGGGCAATCGACAGCCTTTGTTTCTGGCCGCCCGACAGGTTGGCGGCGTTTTCCTCCAACAGGGTGTCGTAACCCATCGGCAGGCGCTCGATGAATTCGTCGGCGCCGGCCGCCGCCGCCGCTTCGACGATTTCTTCGAACGTGGCGTCGGGCTTGGTGACCGTGAGGTTTTCGCGCACGGTGCCGCGAAACAGGAAGTTCTCTTGCAAGACCACGCCGATCTGGCGCCGCAGGTGCGACAGTTCGATCTCGCGCGCGTCCACGCCGTCGAAGCGCACGATCCCTTCCTGCACTCCGTACAGGCCCTGGATCAATTTGGTCAAGGTGGTCTTGCCGGAGCCACTGCGCCCGACGATGCCGACCACGGTGCCGGCGCTGATGGTGAAGCTGGCGCGGTCGAGCGCGGTGGCGCTGGCGCCCGGATAGCGGAAGGTCACTTCGTCGAAGCGGATCTCGCCGTTCAAAATCGGACGCAGCCCGCCGGCGCCGGCGCGGCCCTCGGACGGCCGGTTCATCACCTCGCCCAGCATGCGCACGGAGAGCGCCGTTTCCTGGTATTCGTTGACCAGGCCGACGATGGCAATCAGCGGCTGCACCACGCGCCCCGAGATCATCTGGAAGGCGATCAGGGCGCCCACCGTCAGGGTCTGGTCGAACACGTCCTGGGCGCCCACCACGATCAGGGTCACCGGCAGCAGTTTGCCGAGAAAATCGGTGATGGCGTTGCCGGTGATGGAGATCTGGCCGACCCGGAAATGCATGGTGATGGCTTCGGCCGAGCGCTGGTCCCACACCCGGCGCTGGGTCGGCTCGATGGCCAGCGCCTTGACGGTGCGCATGCCGTGGATGGTTTCCACCAGCATGGCCTGGCGCTGGCCCTCGGCCGCGTACAGCGCGTTCAGGCGGCGCTGGAAGGTGGGCACCATGGCCATCACCACGCAGGCGATCAGGGCCGCGAACAGCAGCACGATCATGGCCAGCTTGAAGGAATAGGCGAACAGGATGGGCAAAAACACCACCAGGGCGATCATGTCCAAACCGGTGAAGAACAGGCGCCCGGTCAAGAAGCCGCGGATTTTTTCCAGCTGCTGCATGTGGCGCGTGATGATGCCGGCGGTGGTGGTCTCGAAATAGTCGATCGGCAGCGACAGCAGGTGGCCGAAGGTGCGCCGGGTCAGGCGCATGTCGATCTTGTTGGTGGCCGCCAGGGTCAATAGCTGGCGCAGGAAGCCGAAGCTGGCGTCGAAGGCCAGCGCCAGCACGATGCCCACCGCCAGCACCCACAAGGTGGCGATGCTTTGATGGGTCAGCACCTTGTCGATCACCAGCTGGAAAAAGATGGGCGAGGCCAGCGCCAGCAAATGCATGGCCAGGGCGGCGATGAAGATGTCGCGGAAGGCGGCCTTCTGTTTCAAAATCTCGGGAATGAACCAGCGCAGCCCGAACGGCTGGTTGGGGTCGGTCAATTTGTGCTGGCGCTTGACGAACAGCACTTCGCCGTCCCAGCGCGCGCTGAAGGTGGCGCGGTCTTGCAGCACCACGGCGGCCTGGTCGGCGATCGGGTTGAGCAGCGCGATCTGGCCGTCGCCCTCGGTGCGGATGCCCACGATGATCACCATGTTGCCGTCGCCGAGGCGCGCCATGAGGGGAAACACGCCGCCCTGGGCCAGCAAACCTTGCCAGGACAGGCGGTCGACCTTGGCTTTCAAGCCGATGTCGGCGGCAATGCGCAGCAACACGCCGTTGGCCGGCTCTTCGGCGCGCAAGGCATATTCGTCGATCAAACGTTCGGGGTTAATTTGCAGACCGTGGTGCTGGGCGATGGCGGTCAGGCACTGGATCGCGGTATGGGGAAATTTATCTTGCATCGTGGCGGGCGGGATGCGGGCTGACAGGTGTAGACAACATCGGCATGACCTTTTTGGTTAACATGGCGTTGGCAAATCGAGCGCGCGCACAAGCGTACTGTAGGCCGTGTCAAGCCTTGCTCCTGCCAAATGATTCTACCGCAGGCCATGCCAACGGCCCACCTTTTCCGTTGCATTCCCGCACAGCGTGTGCACTTAATGAAAAAGCGGCAAGACTGTCAGTCTTGCCGCTTTTTAAGAGGAGCGGGACGGCGGGTTGGCCCCCGCCCCGTCCCGCCGCTACCCGGGCTTAGGATTTGTGACCCAGGGCCAGCATGCCTTGGCCGGCCGCCGTTTGCAGCGCTTTCAGTTGCAGCGACTGGTCGGTCGCGGCCATCGGATCGGCGCCCGCCACCAGCTTGCCGTGGGCGTCGAACTGGCGCAGCACGTCGGCCATCTGGCCCACGCTGGCGGCCACGGTGTTGCCCTGGCTGACGGCGCTGCCATCGAGTTTCAAGCCGCTCGGCTGGCTCACGCCGGCGCCGCTGTCGAAGGAAGCCATGGCTTGCACCAGACCGCTGACCTTGCCGCGCATGTCCGCCGCCGCCACCTTCGGCGCCGCGGCCGGGGTGTTGGCGAACCAGACGTCGGCCGCCGCGTGGCTTTGGCCGTCGGCCGTTTCGTAGGTCGAGGTCAAGCCGACGATGTTGCCGTGGTCGATGCCATCACCCTTCATCACGTCCAGATTGAGCTTGGTGATGTTGAGCGCGGCGAGCGACTTGAGCTCGTCGGCCTGGCTGACGCCGTCGGCGTTGCCGTCGACCCAGACCCGCAGGTCGCCGAAGGCGGCGTCAAGGCTGCTGACCACGCCATCGTGATTGCTGTCCAGTTCAGCCATCGCCTCGTAACCGGTGCTGGCGCGCTGACCGTTGGCCAGGGTGGTGGCCGAGCCGAACAGCTCGCCGCCATCGTTGATCCGGCCGTCATGGTTGCGGTCGAGCGCCAGCAAGCCGTCGCCGCCCGCCGTCCAGCCGGTGGTCACTTTGCTGCCGTCGGCGTTCAGGTCGAACTGCACCCCGGCCGACAGATCCACCGTGGAGATGCCGTCGCCGTTCAGATCGAGCACGATCGGCGTGGTGTACGACAGGGCCGGAATCTGGTCGGTGGTCAGGGCCCCCACTTGCTGCGACGTCAGCGCATGGATCTGCTGCGACGTCAGCGCATGGACCTGGGCCGTGGTCATGGCCCGGATCTGGCTCGTTTTCAGGGCCGCGATGGCGTTGGTGCGCAAGGCGGCGATATCGGCCGTCTCGATGGCGGCCACGTTATCGGTCGACAGGGCCGCGGCCTGGGCCGAGCCGAGGGCGGCGATCTGGGCCGAGTTCAAGGCCACCATGTGATTGGTGGTCAAGCCGCTGGCCAGGCTGGCGGTGCTCAGAACGGCGATCTGGGCGGTGGTCAGGCTGGACACTTGGGCCGTGCTCAAGGCCGCCACCTGGGCCGAGGCCAAGGTGCCGATGGCGGCCTTGCGCAGGGCCACCAGGTCGGCCGTTTCCAGCGCGGCCACGGCGTCGGTCGACAGTGCGGCCACTTGGGCGCTGCCCAGCGCGGCGGCTTGGGCGGTGGTGAAGGCGACCGCCTGGGCGCTGCTGAGCACCTTGATCTGGCCGGTCGACAGGGCGGCCACGGCACCCGTTTGCAGGGCGGCGAAGTCGGCCGTTTCAAGGGCCACGATGCTGTTGCTGGACAAGGCCGCCGCTTGCGACGAGCTCAACCCTGCTACCTGGGCCGTGGTCAAGGCCACCACCTGGTTGGTGGTCAAGCCGGTGGCGATGGAAGCGGTGCTCAGCGCGGCGACCTGGGCCACCGACAGCGTGGCGATCTGGGCCGTGGTGAAGGCGCTCACCTGGGCCACCTTCAGGGCGGCGATGGCGGCCGTTTTCAAGCCGCCGATATCGGCCGTTTCGATGGCGGCGATGCCGTTGGTGGACAGGGCCGCCACTTGCGACGAGCTCAGCGCGGCAATCTGGTTTGACGACAGCGCCACCACTTGATCGGTGGTCAAGCCGTTGGCCAGGTTGGCGGTCGACAGGGCGCCGATCTGGGCGGTGCCCAGGCTGACGATCTGGTTGGTGGTCAAGGCCGCCACCTGGGCCGAGTTCAAGCCGGCGATGGCGCCGGTCTTGAGCGCGGCCAGGTCGTTCGTTTCCAGCACCGCGATGATGGTGGTGGACAGGGCGCTCACTTGCGCGCTGCTCAGCGACGCGGCCTGGGCGGTGGTGAGGGCGACCGCCTGGTCGCTCGTCAAGGCCTTGATCTGGTTGGTGGTGAAGGCGCCGATGGCGGCGGTGGCCAGCACCGCGAAGTCGGCCGTTTCCAGGGCGGCGATGTTATTGGTCGACAAGGCGATGATTTGCGCCGAGCCGAGCGAGAACGCTTGCGCCGTGCTCAGGGCCACGATCTGGTTGGTGGTCAAGCCGGACGTGAAGGCCGCCGTGCTCAGGGAATTGACCTGGGTGGTCGACAAGGCGACGATCTGGTCGGTCGTCAGCGCGGCCACCTGCACGGTGCGCAGGGCGGCGATGGCGGCCGTTTTCAAGGCGCCGATGTCGGCCGTCTCGATGGCGGCGATGGCCGAGGTGGAAAAGGCCGCCACTTGCGCCGAGCTCAGGGCGTTGATCTGGTTCGACGACAGTGCCACCACTTGATCGGTGGTCAAGCCGGCGGCGATGTTGGCGGTCGACAGGGCGCTGATTTGCCCGGTGCTCAAGGCCACGATCTGATTGGTGGTCAAGGCGCCCATCTGGCCGGTGGTCAGGCCGGCGATGGCGACCGTTTTCAAGGCGGCCACATCGGCCGTTTCCAGCGCGGCCACCAAGGTGGTCGACAAGGCCGCCACCTGGGCGCTGCTCAGGGTGGACGCCTGGGTGGTGCTCAAAGCGACGGCCTGGTCGCTCGTCAAGGCCTTCATCTGCCCGGTCGACAGGGCGCTGATGGCGGCGGTCGACAGCACGGCGAAGTCGGCCGTTTCGAGGGCGGCGATATTGTTGGTCGAGAAGGCCGCGACCTGGGCCGAGGCCAAGGCGGCCACCTGGCCGGTGGTCAAGGCCACCACCTGGTTGGTGGTCAAACCGGTGGCAATGGCCGCGGTGCTCAGGGCGTTGATCTGGGCCGACGACAAGGTGGCGATCTGGTCGGTCGTGAAGGCGCTCACCTGGGCGGCGCGCAGGGCGGCCATGGCGCCGGTTTTGAGCGCGCCAATATCGGCCGTTTCGATGGCGGCGATACCGCTGGTGGAGAAAGCGGCCACTTGCGCCGAGTTGAGCGCGCCGACCTGGTTCGAAGTCAAGGCCACCACTTGATCGGTGGTCAAGCCGTTGGCGATCGCGTTGGTGCTCAGGGCCGCCACTTGCGAGGTGCTCAGGTTGGCGACCTGGCCGGTGGTCAGGGCCGCCACTTGCGACGAGCGCAAGGCGGCGATGCCGGCCGTTTTCACGGCGCCGATATCGGCCGTTTCAATGGCGGCGATGGCCGAGGTGGAGAAGGCGGCGATTTGCTCGGAACCGAGCGCGGCCACCTGGTTCGAGCTGAGCGCGACCACTTGGTCGGTGGTGAGCGCGGCGGCGATGGCGGCCGTGCTCAGGGAATTGACCTGGCCGGTGGACATGCTGGTGATCTGGCCGGTGGTCAGCGCCGCCACCTGGGCGGTGCGCAAGCCGGCGATGGCGGCCGTTTTCAGGGCGCCGAAGTCGGCCGTTTCGATGGCGGCGATGGCGCCGGTCGACAGGGCCGCCACTTGCGCCGAGCTGAGGGCGGCCACCTGGTTCGAGGACAAGGCCACCACTTGATTGGTGGTCAAGCCGTTGGCCAGGTTGGCGGTCGACAAAGCGGCGATCTGGGCCGTTGTCAGGCCGACGATCTGGTTGGTGGTCAAGGCGGCCACCTGGGCCGAATTGAGGCCGGCGATGGCGGCCGTTTTCAGGGCCGCCACATCGGCCGTTTCCAGCGCGGCGACCGCGTCGGTGCTCAAGGCGGCCGCTTGCGCGCTGCTCAAAGCGCCGGCTTGGGCGGTGGTCAAGGCCACCGCTTCGGCCGTGGTCAAGGCCTTGATCTGGTTCGAGGTCAGGGCCGAGATGGCGCCGGTCGACAGGACGGCGAAGTCGGCCGTTTCCATGGCGGCGATATTATTGGTCGACAGGGCCGCCACTTGATCGGAGCGCAGCGCGGCCACTTGCTGGGTCGTCAGGGCCACGATCTGATCGGTGCTCAAGCCGCTGGCCAGGGCGGCCGTGCTTAGCGCGTTCACTTGCGCGGTCGACAGGGTGGCGATTTGGGCGGTGGTCAGCGCGGCCACCTGGGCGGTGCGCAGGGCGGCGATGGCGGCCGTTTTCAAGGCGCCGATGTCGGCCGTCTCGATGGCGGCGATGGCGCCGGTGGAAAAGGCCGCCACTTGCGACGAGCTCAGGGCGTTGATCTGGTTTGACGACAAGGCCACCACTTGATCGGTGGTCAAGCCGGCGGCGATATTGGCGCTCGACAGGGCCGTGATTTGGCCGGTGCTCAAGGCGACGATCTGATTGGTGGTCAAGGCGCCCATCTGGCCGGTGGTCAAGCCGGCGATGGTGCCTGTTTTCAAGGCGGCGACATCGGCCGTTTCCAGCGCGGCCACCACGGTGGTCGACAAGGCGGCCACCTGGGCGCTGCTCAGGGTGGACGCCTGGGCGGTGGTCAAGGCCACGGCCTGGTCGCTCGTCAAGGCTTTCATTTGCGAAGACGACAGGGCGCTGATGGCGGCGGTCGACAGCACGGCGAAGTCGGCCGTTTCGAGGGCGGCGATATTATTGGTCGACAAGGCGGCCACATGGCCGGAGGCCAGCGCGGCCACCTGGCCGGTGGTCAAGGCCACCACCTGGTTGGTGGTCAAGCCGGCCGCGATGGCCGACGTGCTCAGGGCGTTGATCTGGGCGCTCGACAGCGTGGCGATCTGGTCGGTCGTCATGGCGGCCACCTGGCCCGAACGCAGCGCGGCCACGGCGCCGGTCTTGAGCGCGCCGATATCGGCCGTTTCGATGGCGGCGATGCCGCTGGTGGAAAACGCGGCCACTTGCGCCGAATTGAGCGCGCCGACCTGGTTCGAGGTCAAGGCCACCACTTGATCGGTGGTCAAGCCATTGGCGATCGCGTTGGTGCTCAGGGACGCCACTTGCGCAGTGCTCAGACTGGCGACCTGGCCGGTGGTCAAGGCCGCCACTTGCGACGAACGCAGGGCGGCGATGCCGGCCGTTTTCACGGCGCCGATGTCGGCCGTTTCAATGGCGGCGATGGCCGAGGTGGAAAAGGCGGCGATTTGCTCGGAGCCGAGCGCGGCCACTTGGGTGGAACTGAGGGCGACCACCTGGTCGGTGGTGAGCGCGGCGGCGATGGCGGCCGTGCCCAAGGCACTGATCTGGGCGGTCGACAGGCCGGTGATCTGGCCGGTGGTCAGGGCGGCCAGCTGGGAAGAGCGCAAAGCGGCGATGGCCGAGGTCTTCAGCGCGCCGATATCGGCCGTTTCGATGGCGGCGATCGAGTTGCTCGACAGGGCCGCCACTTGCGCCGAACTGAGCGCGGCGACCTGGGCCGAGGACAGCGCCACCACCTGGTTGGTGGACAAGCCGTTGGCCAGATTATTGGTCGACAGGGCCGCGATCTGGTTGGTGCTCAAACTGGCGACCTGACCGGTCGTCAAGGCCGCCACCTGGGACGATTGCAAACCGGTGATGGCCGAGGTTTTCAAGGCCACCAGATCGGCCGTTTCCAGCGCGGCGATGTTATTGCTCGACAAGGCGGCCACCTGGTTGCTGCTCAGGGCCGCCGCTTGATTGGTCGACAGCGCCACGGTTTGGGCGGTCGAGAGCGCTTGCATCTGCCCGGTCGACAGGCCCGCGATGGCGGCCGTTTGCAGCACGGCAAAGTCGTTGGTTTCCAACGCCGCTATACTATTGGTCGACAGCGCCGTCACTTGGGAAGAATTGAGGGCCGCCGCCTGGGTGGTGGTCAAGGCCACCACTTGATTGGTGGTCAGGCCGAAGGCGATTTGCGCCGTCGAGAGATAGGGAATGTGCGCCGTCGTCAATACAGCAAATTGATTGGTGGTTAATGCACCAAACTGTAAGGTGCTGAAAGCTGTGATGTCAGCCGACCCCAAGCCTGCAATTTGTTGTGTCGTCAGACTTTGAATCTGGTCGGTTGACATGCCGGTGATAATGCTCATTTCTATTTCTCCTTGGGGCGCTGCTGATATCGAGCTGGATATAAGAAGAGCTGATCAGGACTATCCTGCAGCCACCTTCGCTTTATTGTTGGCATCGCTGCCAATTACATACTGTTTAGTTTGTTCAGAAATTTGGTCTACTGCGCCAGTTCACTGCGCCAAACTGTCTGTCCTACATTTCTTAACGTCACGAACCAGGCCAACTTTAGTGCTTCATGGCACTATTTATTTCCGCAAGGCAATATCAATAGTGGTATTTCAGCATGGCTTGAGACGGGAACGGCATCTCGGCCGGACGGCGTACTGCTGAGTCGCTTTGGTACAGAGCGACCCTGTCCGCTCTTTCGTTAAGTAAACTTTTTAGGCCAGAAGAGCGACTTAACGACCCGCCGCTTCCGTCTGCCGCACACACCCTTGTGGAGTGCGCGCGTTAAAAGGTCGGCAAATGTGGGCGGGGTATGAAATGAGTATAGCCCAATATATTTCTTCAAAGAACTAGCAAAATTCGGCCTGTATCGACGCCGCAACTAGACAAAAAAACTGGTTTATGCAAAATAAATTGATTAATAAATACTTGTTAACCGAACCATAAGCCGGACCATGGAAGCGGGCACTATGAAGCGCGAAAAGATGATCAATCATTTAATTTACAAACTGCAAATAATTCGAGGGAATGGGATGAGGTAATCGCTGTAAACAAAATCGGTCGGCATACAACACCTTGTCAAGCTATCAAGGCCGGCGTAGGGCGTTGGTCACCAGCGGTCGCTACACGATCGATAGTTGTGGTTTTTCCGACGCCGGGAGGAGCGCCAAGCGATGGGGCTGGTCGGAACATCAGGCGGGCGCGACGCCTATTTAGGCGCCGCCCGCTTCACATCTCACCCTTCACGCTGCGCAGCAGCACCGCGTAGGCCAGGATGGCGAGGCCATGCTCTTGCCGCGCCTCATGCGCGGCCGCCTCCACCAGCTCGAAGCCGACCTCGCGCGCCAGGCGTCGCAGATAGGCCAGCGAATGGGCATAGCGGTTCGACGGCCGCAAGCATACTTCCTGCTCCGGTTCCGCTTCGACCGAGAAACAAAAGCTGCCGCCCGGGCGCAGCGCTTGACGCACTTGCGCGAACACGGGCGCCAGATCGCCCAGATACACAAACACGTCGCCGGCCACGATCAGATCGTAGTGATCGGCGCGGCCGGATAGAAATTGCTGGAGCTCGGCGCACGCCAGCTCGTCGTACAGGCCGCTCAGCGCGGCCTTTTCCAGCATCTTGGGCGACAAGTCGACCCCGCTCAGGGCGCGCGAATACGGGCGCAGATAATGTCCACACAGCCCGGTGCCGCAACCGAGGTCCAGCGTGTCGAGGCGGGCCGGCCCTTCGCACGGCAGCGCGCGCCGGATGGCCGCGTCCAGCAGGGCCGGGGTGCGGTAGGCCAGCACCTGCAACAGATGCTGGTCGAAATGGCTGGCGTATTGATCGAACAAGCCTTGCACATAATCGACGGGCGACGCGTGCGGCGCGGCGCCCACCCCGCACGCGGCCAGGGCATAGGCGATCTGCGCCGCATCGCCGCCCTGCTCGAGCGCCATGCGGTAGGCGGCCACCGCCTCGTCGGTCCGGTCGAGCGCGCGCAAGGTGTTGGCCCGATACTGGTGGGCCAAGGCATAGCCGGGACGCAGGGCCACGGCCCGCGCGTGGCTGCGCAGCGCGGCCTCGTATTGATGCAGACGTTGCTGCGCCGTGCCGCGCCAGCAATACGCCTCGGCCCGATCGGGGGCCAGGGCGATGGCCCTATCGTAGCTGCGGACCGCTTCCTCGAAGCGGCGCAAGCCTTGCAGCGCCTGGCCGCGCGCGCACCACGCCTCGGCATAAGCGGGGCGCAGGGCGATGGCCCGTTCGGCGCTGTCCAGGGCCGCCGCCGGACGGCCCAGGTCCTGGAGCGCGATGGCATGGTGGCACCAGGCTTCGGGATAGGCGGGCCGCAACGCCAGCGCCCTGTCATAACTGGCCAGGGCATGCTCCAGGCGGCCCAGCTTGCGCAAGGCGTTGCCGCGGTTGCTTAACGCGAGCGCGTAGTCCGGCTTGAGCGCGACCGCCCGCTCGTAGCTGGCCAGCGCCTCGGCCGCGCGTCCGGCGTCTTGCAGGGCCGCGCCCAGATTGCAGTGGGCGACCGCCTGGGCCGGGTCGAGCGCGATCGCTTCGGCGATCAGCGCCACGGCCCGCTCGGGCTGGCCCAGCTGGCGCGCGATCACGCCCGACAGATGTAAGGCGTCGAACTGGCGCGGCGCCAGCTCCAGCACCTGGCGGTACAGCGCCAGCGCGGCCTGGTACCGGCCCTGCTGATGCAGCTGGACCGCTTGTTGCAAAAGCGACGTCACCGTCGAGGGAGGGGCAGCCGTCATGTGGTCCTTGTCTATGCGCGGCGTCATTATAGTGCCGCCCGGGCGCGTGGCGATGGCGCCCTGACGCGCTATGTTGTGTAGCTCACCATGACATCGGCGCCGCCGTGGTATGTATATGGCTGGTGGGCGCACGCCGGACGCGCCCTGGTCCATTGGAGAATAGGAATGCGCGTGAAGAATATCTGGATACTGGTGAAGGCGGCGGGCTCGTCCTGGCTGGACGACTACGCCCAAAGCATGGGTGCGGCGCTGGCCTACTACACCATGTTCTCGATCGCGCCACTGCTGCTGATCGTCATTTCGGTGGCCGGCTTGCTGTTCGGGGTCGAGGCGGCGCGCGGCGAGATCATGACCCAATTGCAAGGCCTGATGGGCCAGCAAGGCGCCGAGGCGGTGCAAGGCTTGCTGCAAAGCGTGAGCAAGCCGTCGCAAGGCATCACCGGCACCATTGTTGGTAGCGTGCTGCTGCTGGTGGGCGCCACCACGGTGTTTGGCGAACTGCAAGATGCGCTGGACCGCATCTGGCGCGCGCCGAAGCGCCAGCGTAGCGGCGTGTGGAATTTGCTACGCACGCGGCTGTTATCGTTCGGCATGATCCTGGGCATCGGTTTCCTGCTGATGGTGTCGCTGGTGGCCAGCGCCGCGCTGGCCGCGATGGGCAAGATCATGGGACCGATGTTCGCCAACTGGGAATTGCTCGGCAACGTCATCAATTCCATCGTCGGTTTGGTGTTTACCATCCTGGTGTTTGCGATGATTTACAAAATTATGCCGCGCGCCAAGGTCGACTGGGCCGACGTGTGGATCGGCGCTGTGGTGACGGCGGTGCTGTTTACCGTGGGTAAGTACCTGATCGGGCTGTATATCGGCAAAAGCGGTGTGACTTCGGGCTTTGGCGCGGCCGGTTCGCTGGTGGTGGTGCTGGTGTGGGTCTATTATTCCGCGCAGATTTTCTTAATGGGCGCCGAATTTACCTGGGCTTACGCGCTCACTTTCGGTTCAAGAAAGCAGCATCCCATTCCGCCGGCGGCGCCGGCTGTGCCCAGCCAGGCGGTGGCGGCCGGGGCCCAGGTTCACCTGGTGCAGGCCAAGGAAGCGGCGCGCAAGGAATCATCGACCTGAGCGACAGCGGCCCGCAGCGCAGCGGCCCGCGGCGCAGCGGCCCGCGGCGCAGCGGCGCCCTATAGATGGGCCTGCGTACGTTTGCGTACAGATGGCCCCGCCGATACCGCGCATACTGCATGCACTTGCTGATTATGCAATGGCGCCCAGACCGATCCGTCGATTCGCGGCCTGGGCAACACTCCCATTCAAGGAAATTATTATGTCGTTTAATCACGCAATCGTTTGGCTCGACCAGACCGAAGCCCATGTCATCCATTTCAGCCGCGCCGCGGCCGAGTCCGAGGTCATCAAGACCACGTCCCAGCACAAGAAAGATGGCGTGGTCGGCAATAATCGCGCCGTCGAGAGCACCAGCTACATGGATGAAGTGGCCGCTGCCCTGCTGCCGTCGAAGGAGATCCTCATCGTCGGCCCCGGTCAGGAAAAACTGACCTTCATCAAGCATCTGCACAAGAGCCACGCCGAGATCGCCGACAAGGTGGTCAGCGTGGAAACGGTGGATCACCCGAATGACGGGCAGTTGCTGGAATACGCACGCAAGTATTTCGATAAAGAAAACATGACAAACTGATCGACGCTGTACGCGCGCGATCGACGGCCCCTTGTGGGCCGTTTTGCATTGCGCCGTTCGCGCCGGGGGGCGGGCTAAGACATTAGTGGCAGAGCGGAAATTTTCTCGTACGACGCGAACCGATGCGTGTACAACTTGGCAAAATCGGCCGCCGTATCCATACGCGCGAAGTGCTCGAGTTTGATGGTGAGATAAATTTCATTGCCCTCCTTGCCGGTATCAACCCCCTTTTCAATCGCTTTCAAGGCGCTGATCCAGTACCAGGGACTATGCTCGTCGGCGTTATTGCGGTAGGCATACCACAGCGGCATTCTAAACAAACGCTCGAAAGCGACCGACAGCTTCAACTCGCGCTCCTTGGCCAAAGTAAAGTGGTCGCCCTGCCGCAAGGCACAGTTTTTGGCATCGACCGCGATCATGCCCACGCCTTCCAATAGCAACATGAAATCGGGCCGTTTGGCGGCGCCGGAAAACATGGGCGCGAAGGTGTCTGGCCGCTGGCAGACGGCGACGTAAGCGACTTTTTGCGATTTGAACCACTCGTTGAGCTTATCTTCCCCTTCTTTGCCGAGCCGCTTCCTTTCCTCTTTTTCCGCGACCGACACGGCAGCGGGCACGCCGCCCGGTGTCTCGACCGGCTTGGCCGACGGGTCGGCCTGGGCACTCTGGGTCTTGCTCGGCATGGTGCTATTGGGCATGAGCGAACCTTTCGTCAATTTATCTGAGTGAGCCATTTTCCAGGCGCAACCGCAAACGCCTGGATTTCTCTTGCGCCCTGCCCTTCGGATGGCCGATTTGTTGGCTTATTGCGACGGCATGACATGCGCCGCGCTTGCTATCGCCAAAAATGATATCGGACTAGCCCGTCACACTCAATCGCAGCCCCAGATTGTTAGCATGGTTGTGGCCAAAACGTCGATCAGCCTGTTTGACCACACGGGCGTTCCAGTATGGCAGAATCGATCAACTGTAAAACTTGAGGCACCGGTGGGTGTTGATCGGCAAACGCGAGGCGCCCGCTGGCATCATTTTTTAACATTATGGGGGACTCTTTTTGAAACGCAAGACAAGACAATTATCCATGTCGGCGGTACTCATGACACTGGTTTTTACCATAGCCATTTGCATCGTTATGCTGCCTCCACCAAGCAGCGTGATTGTTTCAGTCGCTGTGGTACTACTGATCTTGATACTGCGTCTGCCGCCTGTGCCGAGTAACTATTCATGGGTATCCGTCGCGCCAGATCAGGTCGCTTTGTCCGGCCACGCGAGCGACAAAGACCGTGAGGTTGGCAATAGGAGTGAAATCGGCATGGGCGGGCCGGAATACTGCAGCGTGCTTTTGCCGGATGGCGCCATTCTCCCCGACGTGTGCAGCTATAGCTGTATTCTCACGCTCGATTCAGGGCGGCTGCACTTGGCGATAAAAATGCGCCGCCGAGGAAATTCGTTGCTGGTGTATGACAGCGTACAGCACTGTATTCATGAACTGTACACGCCCTGCGAGGGCATCTCGGCGGAAACGTTTTTCGATCAACTGCGAAGCAATCCTGCCGATGCGCCTCGCATCGTGCGCGCTGCCTGCCTGCACGCCGATGTCACTGAACAATTGCACCATGTGCTGGGCCTGTGGCTCGATCAATCGCATCCTGAAACTATACCCCCTTACCTAAACCGGCGCCTACGCAACGGCAGCCTACTGGAAGCGCATCTGATATTGCCACCGGATTTGCGTGGCGCGCGCGAGCCGCCACAGGCGCTATTTTTACGGCCTTATCGCCTCACGCTCGACGGTCAGGAGACCGGCCGCCACGTTTCAAGTCTGGACAGCGTGCTTGAGAGCCCAAATGGCATTTGCATCGCAGTGAAAGGTTTTTTACTCAACGGTTTCAGTGTGGTCGATGGCGTGTGGCATATCTGCCGCCAGGGTCAATGGTATGCCACCGGCAGAGAAGCCTGGGCCCCTGGCGGAGATGGCGGATCAAGCGAACCGTATTGCCTGACGCCGGTGGAGCTTGATGACGACGGGCGGTGGCAGTTTGAACTCCGGCGCTATAACGACGACTTCGAAAAAAAATCCGGTACGGCTGGCCTGGTCAATTTAAGGGTCAGCTGGAAACCTAACACGGTATTGCGGTCGGTGAGCAAAAACAGAATATCGATGCGGCTTCCAAAACAATCGCCGTAATAGCAAGCGTTTGGAAATCTGCCGAACAACCGTCCGTCATGGAAGGGGTAGCAAGATGCGACGTCGTTACGGGTCGAAACCGGCAGCACTTGTCAGCGCTCAGTATACGTATTGGCTGAAACCGCGCTGCGCCGTCTTCGGCAGCAAGTCAAAATATTGCCCCGAAATTAAAAGCATTGCTCGGCAATGAACTTTTTCCTATCTGGGCGCCACCCAAAGCAAATGCATCTCTTGCCGGAGTTATCAAACATACACTTCCGCAAACATTCTTCAGCTTAGGCGGCGGCACGGCCGCGACCTGGTCGTGCGCTTCCAGGTGGTAAATTGCGGAGTTGTTGAGCACTTTGACATTCAAAGTATTGATACCATGTCCATTAGTCGATATAGCACAGCTAACAGCCCGCCGATCCCGGACATCTTGCGTCCCGGTTTTGTGCCGGGCCGAACTGCGCCCGTGTCGACTACTCCCCTCGCCCTACCACCGCGGCCGGCCGGCATCCCGGCCGGACGTAATAATAGTAGCGCCATCAGAAACAGCTTGCTGAACCAGATTGCCAATCGCGGCGGGGCGGCTGCCGCATTAGCGGCGAAGATGAACGAACGTATCAATCTCGACGAGGCACCCCATGAAGAGCTGGTGCCGCATGAGCACGCTGCCCGGCAAGAGCCCGCCATTCAGCGGCAAAAACCAGTCGCCAGGCGGCAGATTGGCGAGCGCACGCCGGCGCCAACGCCGGTGCCGCCCCAACCCAACAACGGCTTTGTCTCGCGCATCAATTTTCGTGAAACCGATGACAATCCATTCTTGCTGCCATCGGTGACGGTAAAACCGGATTTGCCCGCTAAGCCATCGACGCTCAACATCCTGGCTCCGGCGTTTACGCCAGGGCGGCCCGCGCGCCCCTTTCAGCCAGTGCGGCTGGCGCGTCCGCAAAATTACGGCACCCATAACGCGGCACAAACCATCACCACGCAGTATGCGCGCCAGATGGCGCACAATCTGGTCGATGAACAAGGTGGTGTGGACCGAACCCACCTGTTTCAGTTGATTGAGGATGCCAGCAACGATCCCATGCTGCCGCCCCATCAGAAAAAACACGTCATCAAAACCTTGTTGCGTCTTCAAAATGATCCCGTGCTGCGCAACGTCATCGAAAGCACCTGCGCGCCGCCGAACGACAAACTGCGCGGTCCGGCGGCCGATCTGGTGCGGGCCAGCTTGAATTTGCCGCCTTCCCAGCAATCGCTCAGCGCGGTGGATGCGCGCCGTGCGGTCGTCATGTCGCTGCTTGGCAACCTGAGACAGGGCAAGGTTGGCTCATGCTTTGCCAGCGCCACGGCGATTGCCATCCAAAACGACGACCCACGTCAATTGGCCCAAGATCTACGGCAACTTCTACAGACCAATACCTTGAATTTCCAGAATGGGAACAAGACGATTCAACTGCCATTAAATCGACGTATCAGCCGGGAAGCGGCGCAAACACCGATACATGTCGATAGCAATGGCTTTTGCCACGGCGAAGTGCCGAGTTCGCCGTCCCGGAGCAGCACAGCGCTCTACTCGCTAGCGGCAACGCCGGCCATGCAAGCAGCGTTAACGGCTATCGGTATCGCCCCGCAAGAACATCAGGCCGCGGTCGGCTACGCCATCCGCAACATGAACCACAACCCCAACTATGCGCTGGCGACCACCAGCGAGAATATTCTCAAAGAACTCACGCGCGGTAAGCCAGACCAGCGCAATCGCATGGCCTCGGCGCTTAACGCCTTCGCCGGTTCGGAAGATGTGCGCCTGCTACGGGCGTGGGAATACACGCTGGCCACCCATAGCGAAAGCGATAACAGCGCGTCGCTGAACAGTGAACTGGTCCGCAATATGGTGTACGGTAACCAACGCCCCGGCAACAACAACGCGCCCACTTTGATGGGACAAAATCAGCAGCTGCGCGGCCAACTCAAACAACACGGTTTCGCCACCTCGGTGGTCGAAGGTGTCAACCGCGACCTGATGAGCCGTTTCGAGCAGCAGATCCAGAGCCGTTTCGTGATGCAGTATGACGCCGATATTAAACAGCCCAGCCTGGCCGCCGACGGACGCAGCAGCCGGGGTGGCTTCACTCTATACGATCGCACACCGGCGAACGACCCTAGCCGTTGGGTACGCATCGATAATCCACAGACCTTTCAGAGCGCCTTGGCCCACATGGCCAGCACGGCGGCGCAGCAAAGCGAAGCGGCCATGCGGCGCGCGGGCACCATGTCTGAGCAACATCAGCAAGTATTACGGCACGCTGCCCAGCTCTTGCGGGGCGCGGCCGGCAGCCCCGTCTTGACCGACCACCTGGTGCGCGTCATGAATCCGGACAAGGCGCATGAGCCCAGCCCGGACCTACAGCAATGCGCTAAACTGCCTTGGAAGTTGGCGCGGGGCGGTTCGCTCTATTCGATTGATCGACTATACGGCGGACATGGACAAGCGGCACAAATCGTCATCAGCCAACCTCAGAATGCGGGCCATGGCGCTTACCAGTTGCTTAACATGCTCAGTCCCCACATGCACAATTCGCGCGACTTGTTGAAGCAACGTCATCAGCAATCGGACGACGATTTCAGCATAAACGTGTACAACGAAAATCATGCCTTCAACATCAAACCGCATGCCTTGCGTGAATTTTGGGCGCTTGACGGCAATGGACAAAGCGCGCAGGAATGGGTGTTCAAAAATCTCGACTCCGCATCTACCCAGCATGCTTCGCAGGGCCGCCGCGAGCCGCATCTGTACAAGGTAATCGAACAGGTCGCCGATCAGATGGGTATCCCAAAACACGCCGTGCAGAGAATGTACGGCGAGATGACCGAGAGAAGCCGTTGGACACCGAGCATGGGACCTCCAGTCTATAATTTAGCTTCGGTACGCGCGCAGCTGGAACAGGAAAGCCGGTATTTTCCCAACCCCGCGCTGGCCGTCAGCCAGATCCACAGCGCGCTCGACAAAACCGTGCCGCCGCCGACCCGCTTGATCGCCGATACCAATTGGGCCCAGCCGGACGGATCGCCCACTTTTGTGGGATTATCCTTCAATCCACACAGCAGGCAACTCGAGGCCAATTTGATGAATGAAGCGGGCGGCAATCGCACGCCACTGGGTACCGAGTTTTTCGAAGGCCGGTGGGGCGTGTTCAATCCGCTCGCCACAGCCGGTAAAGGCACGCGCCGATGACGAGCGAACGTAGTGACAGGTCCCTGCGGATCGCCCTCGCCGCATCGAAAGCGACCCTGTTTTTATCCGCTCCCGGCCTGTCGCCGATGGTGTCGGTGGCCGGAAGGCAAGCCGACTCGTTGACCGGTCTGCTCGCCCTGCTGCCCGAACTGGCCGATGGCGCGCCGGTCGGCTTGGCCGCGCTGTGCCTGCACTTTCACGGCGATGGCCAGTATCTGCTGATCGACCAGCCGGATGCCTTTCGCCAGCGTTATGCCGCCCAGTTCGCCTATGAACCCACCAACGATAACGCGCCGGTGACGGTGGCCGATTTTCCGCTGTACGACAACGCGGAGATCGCGATGCCGACGCGGGCAGGTGCACATCTGGTGTTTTATGCCGAATCCTTCGCCCACGGTTTGCCCTTTCGGGTGCAAATCGCCTGGCCGCCTTCCGAAAGGAAAGCCGGGGTCGATTTCCGGCTGCTGAAGGTGCTCGACGAGTCGGAATTGGCCTTCCCCGGCGCCGATCCCGTCGATCCCCAATAACAAGGCCGCTCGGCCGCCTTGATATTTCACAGAATCGTATCAACTTAAATCGTGCAAGTCTTTTCTCACCGCCGGTTTTACGTCGAATTCGCTGAACTCGACTTCCAGCCCGTTCCCCTTCGGTGTGCAACACATCGGGCCAACCAAATATTGCGCCGCATTTGGGAAGGGGGCGAGTCGTAGCATGGGCCAGTTTTTGTTATCGATCGAATACTGGGCGCGAACCACACCGTCGTTTACGGTAATGCGTATCCAAAATCCGTCCGTGTATGCGGGTGCCGGCATGACGCTCCAGTCTGACTTTTCATTTGTCAAGACGGTACTAAACATGGGTTGCCCATCCGAGAACTCGGCCCCAACCTTAATCCATTGGTGTTGGTCTATCCGAACCATCAGGCCGGCTTGGTCATACAAGTCTTTGAACTTGGCGCGTATGCGAACTTGTGCGGTAAATCCACCGTTGATGCGTTTTGCAAAAAAGTGACCATTATCGTGGATGAAGCCGTAACTTGTAATGCGCCAATAGTCAGTATCGTGGGCGGTGGTGACGTGTAGCGCGTTTTGAGCGATACTGAATTTGGGCGGTTCGCCGTACCATGTACATCCCTCAAACATACCGGCAACCGGATTCGATTGCGCAGCTTTTGCCACCGATTGGCTTTGTCCGATTGCAGGTAGATGAGAAGCTAATGCAGCAGCTGGCAAAAAACTGAGAAGAGTGCGACGGCGCATGATGGAATTTCCTTCCTTCGACAACGATACATGATTGATTAAAAAAGTCGGCTGTTGAAACGGTAAAACTGGTAGCGCTTCCAATTTCAGCAGTGTCACCGCTTTTCACCCGACATGTCAACAATCAATACCATAATTGCGCGACCTCCATTAAAAAAATGTAATAAGAAAAAAGCCCCAAGTAACAATTACTTGGGGCTTCTGATTTAACATTCGGGTAAAGGTATATTCTAAAACGGGATGTCGTCATCCATATCCGAGAAGTTCGGCGCCGGCTTCGGCGCGGGGCGTGCGGCCGGCGTTTGCTGCTGCTGCGGCCGGGGTGGGGGCGCCGGTCGGCTAGACGGCGCGTCGTACCCGCCACTGCCGCCATCGTCCATATTGTCGCCGCCCATGCCTTGGCGTCCGCCCAGCATTTGCATCTGCTCGGCGACGATATCGGTCGCATATTTTTCGATGCCGTCTTTGTCGGTGTACTTGCGCGTCTGCAAGCGGCCTTCGACGTAGACCGACGATCCCTTTTTCAAGTACTGACCGACGATTTCGGCCAGGCGGCCGAAGAAGGAGATGCGGTGCCACTCGGTCACTTCTTTTTGTTCGCCCGTGTTCTTGTCTTTCGACT
>JAZKGI010000024.1:0-18110 GCA_040385995.1 Pseudomonadota bacterium | reverse complement strand
CGCCGCACCGCGTCAGCCTGCCGACCTATCCGTTCGCCAAAGAGCGCTACTGGCTCACGCCGGAGGAGCGCGTGACGGCGGCCGCGCCGAAAGTGGCGCCGCAGGAGGCAATGGAAGTGTTGACCTTCGAGGAGACCTGGGAAGCGGCGCCGCTGGCGGCGCATGGCGCTGCGTCACCGAAGCTGCTGCTGTGCTTTGCGTCCGATCCGGTGTTCCAGAACCGGTTCGAAGCGGAAGCGCGGCGCCGCCACCCCGCAACCCGGATAGTCTTCGTTGCGCATCGCTCCGATGCGGCGACTGCGGTCGCACATAACGTTCACGTCATCGATCGCGCCGATCGGCGCGCATATGCGCAGGTGCTCGCGCAGATGCAGGCGGGCGATACGCCGGTGGACGCGGTGGTGTACATGTGGGGCGCGGAAGCGCCGGCCGGTGGCGCCGACCACCAAGCCATCGTCTATTTACTGCAATCGCTAGGCGCATTGAAGCGCCCCATCGGCGTGGTCGTCCTCGCTGCCCAATTGTCCGGCACCGACGACGACGCCCACTTCGCTTCCTGGGCCGGTTACGAACGGTCGGCCAGTCTGGTCTTGCCTGCCACCGCCGTCACGGTGCTCAGCCAGGACACCACCGGCGCGGCGGCGCCGGACCGTTGGGCCGCGCTGCTATGCGACGAACTGGCGGTGACACCGCAGCGCGGCGTGCTGTATCGGGGTGACGTGCGCCATATCGGCCGTACCCGCCGCACCAATCTGGCGGACGGACCCTCCGCGTTGCGCCACGGCGGCACCTACCTCATTACCGGCGGCTTGGGCGGCCTGGGTTATTTATTTGCCGAATACCTGTCCCGTTCTTACGGCGCCAATCTGGTTCTGACCGGCCGTTCGGCGCTCGACACGAAACGGCAGGCGGCGCTCGCAGCGCTCGATGGCGGCATCGGCCGCGCGCTGTACCTGCAAGCCGACGTCTGCGACGCCGTGGACATGGCGGCCGTGGTGGCGGCGGCCAAACAGCGCTTTGGCCGTATCGACGGTGTCATTCATGCGGCCGGCACGGTCGATGCGGGCCATTTGCTCGACAAGGATTGGCCGGCTTTCGAACGGGTGCTCGCGCCGAAAATCGCCGGGTCCCAAGTGCTGGCCGAGGTACTGCGCCATGAAACGCCCGACTTCGTATGCCACTTCTCGTCGGCGGCGGCCATGCTCGGCGATTTCGGTTCGTGCGATTACGCCGTTGGCAATTGCTATCAGACGGCGTTCGCCGGCTTGGCATCGCACGCCACCAGACAGGTGGCGATCAACTGGCCGCTCTGGGCCGATGGCGGCATGTCGGTGGGCGACCAGACGCAGACCGCATTGTATCTGGCCTCGAGTGGCCAGCGCGCGTTGACGGTGGACGAAGGGATCGCGGTGTTCGAGCGCATTCTCGCCCAAAACCGCAATCAGCACCTGGTGCTGGTGACGCAGCCGGGGCGGGCCGCGCGCATCGTGCCGTCGCTTGCCGGCCCCACGTCGCGCGCGCCGCAGGCGGAACGCGCCGCCGTGGCCACGCCCGGCGAGCGTTTCAAGGCCGATCTCGCGGCACTGGCCGCCGAGCTGCTCAAGTTGCCCGTCGAGCGGCTGGACCCGGAGGCCAGCCTGAGCGACTTCGGCTTCGATTCGATTTCGCTTAGCCGCTACGCGCGCGAACTGGTCGAGCGTTTCGAGATCGGCGTCACGCCCGCCACCTTCTTCGCCCATTCCACGCTGGACCGACTGCACCAGCATTGCCTGCGCGAATACGGCGCCAAGCTGGAAGCGCATTATGGGCGCTTGGCGGCCGACCCGGATCCGGAGTCGGAGCCGGTGCCGGTGCCGGTGCCAGCCGCGCCGCCGGCCGCCGCGCAAGAAGCGCTGCCGGCGGCCCATCGCGAAGCGGTCGCCATCATCGGCATGAGCGGGCGCTTCCCGGGCGCGCGCGACATCGACGAAATGTGGTCGATCCTGGCGTCCGGACGCGATGTGGTGGGCCGCGCCCCGTCAGACCGGCCCGGCCCCTGGCGCGACACGGACGCGCGCTGCGGCTTCGTGCCCGGCGTGGCCGAATTCGACCCGCTGTTCTTCGGCATTTCGCCGATGGAGGCCAAGCTGATCGATCCGCGCCAACGCTTGTTGTTGCAGGAGGCGTGGAACGCGCTGGAAGACGCGGGATATGGCCGGCAGCATACCAAAGGCCGCAACATCGGCATGTTCGTCGGTGTCGAAGAAGGTGATTACCACCGCGTCGGCGCCGGTGGCGGCAACATCACCAGCAACCACAATGGCGTGCTGGCCGCCCGTCTGGCCTATCTGCTGGACTGCTCCGGCCCGACCATGGCCATCAACGCCGCCTGCGCCTCCGGTCTGGTGGCACTGCATCAGGCCTGCCGCAGCCTGCTCGCCGACGAGTGCGAAACCGCCATCGCGGCCGGCGTGTCGCTGATGCTGACCCCGACCGCGCTGGAGCTCATGCGCGAGGCCGGCATGCTCTCGCCGGCGCAGCAATGCCGCGCCTTCGACGAGGGTGCCGACGGCATGGTGCCGTCCGAGGCGGTGACGGCGGTGGTGCTAAAACGCCTGTCGCAGGCGCTCGCCGACGGCGACCCTATCCACGCCGTGATCGAGGCGAGCGGCATCAATTCGGATGGCAAGACCAATGGCATCACCGCGCCAAACGGCTCGGCGCAGGCCGCGCTGCTCAAATCGGTCTACCGGCGCGGCGGGATCGACCCGGCCCGCATCGGCTACGCGATCGCCCATGGAACCGGCACGCCCCTCGGCGATCCGGTCGAACTTAACGCCTTGCAGGAAGCGTTTTCGGCGCCCGGCGGCAAGCGCCACTTCTGCGCGCTGACTTCGACCAAGGGTAATTTCGGCCATACGCTGGCCGCGTCCGGCCTGGTGAGCCTGATCGCAATGGTGCAATCGCTGCGCCATGGGGTGATCCCACCGACCCTGCATTGCGGCCGCGAGAGCGCCTACTTCGACTGGGCGTCCAGCGCGTTCTATGTCAACAAGACGCTGCGTCCATGGCCGCTGGCCGAAGGCGCACCGCGCACCGGCGCCGTCAGCGCGTTCGGTATGAGCGGCACCAACTGCCACGTCGTGTTGAGCGAGGCGCCGCGTCGGCAAGCAAGCGCCGGGCGCGCCGCCGCGCGCGTTCTGCTGGTGCTGTCGGCACGGACCGAGGCGGCCTTGCGCGCCAAGCTGCTCGCCTTGCGCGCCGCGCTGGTCGCGTCCGCCGAGGCGCCGTGCCTCACTTCGCTCAGCTACACCCTGCTGGTGGGACGCCAGCACTTCCGCCATCGCGTCGCGCTGGTGGTGGGCGATGCGGCACAGGCGGTGACGGCCCTGCAAGCCTTGCTCGATGGCGGCGCGGTCGACGGCGCCCGCTCCGGCCAGGCGCGTGATGGCCTGGTGACGGACAGCGCGACCCGGGAGCGTGTGCGTGCGCTCGGCGAACGGTCCCGGACCTACCGCGACGACCCAGCGGCGAGCGGCGGCGCCTTGCTGGAACTGGCCAGCTTGTACTGTGAAGGTCACACCGTCGGCTGGAGCGACGACAGCGTGCCGCATCGCTTACACATGCCGACGTACCCATTTTCGCGCGAAACCCATTGGGCCGATGAACGGGCCGGAGCGGGCGCCACCGGGCCGACGCCGGTGCCGGTGCCGGTGCCTGTGCCGGCGCCCGAAGCCGGCGGCCGGGAGGATTTTTACGGCAGCCTGCTCAAGGCCGTACAGGACGACAGCTTGAGCGTCAAGGACGCCGTTTCCGCCATCCGTCGCCAGGGCGCCGAGCCGACGCCGAACAGCAGCGCGTATGCCAGCTAAGGCGCGTTCGATGGCGATCCATGGTGATCGATGCAGTGGCGAATGTCGCCGAAATATATCAAATCTGGCCGTCATGGCCTTTGGGAGTGCTTGTGTCTGATTACCTCGAATACGTATTTGCCGAAGTGAAGGCCGCCCGCTTGACGGCGGCGCAAGGCGTGGAGCTGTTGTGCGCGCATGATCGGCTGGGCGACCCATCGGGCCCGGCGCCCGCATCGGCCGCGCCTGGCATGACCTTGCTGGCACCCGTATGGGAAGCCGTCGAACCGGACGCGGCCACCCCGGCCGCGCCGGCGGCCCACGCGCGCACGTTGGTGATCGGCGCGCAACCGGCGCAGCTGGCGGCGGTGCAAGCCGTGTACCGCGCGGCGAAGGCGCTAGCGCTCCCGCCCGACGCCGATAGCGAAGCCATCGCGCGCTGCCTGCTGGCGGCGGGCGAGTTCGAGCACATCGTCTTCACCGCCCCGGGCCTGGACGCGGACCAGGCGAGCGGCGAGCACTTCATCGAAGCCCAGCATCAGGGGGTGTATCGCTTATTCCGGTTGCTGCAAGCGCTTGAGCGTTGCGGCCGCGCCGACGCCGCGCTGGCGCTCACCGTCATCACCTGCCAAAGCCAGGGCGTCGGCGACGAGGCGGTCGACCCATCGCACGCCGCCTTGCAGGGCTTGGTCACGGTGCTGGCCCGTGAAAGGCCCCGTTGGTCCGTGCGCGCCGTCGATCTCGAGGCCGGCCGCGTTTGGCCATTCGCCGACATCGTCCGCATCGACACGCGCCGCTCGCTCAATCTGGGGCTGGCGCACCGGGGCGGCCAGTGGCTGCGCCGGCGTCTGGTCCCGTTCACATGCGAGGCAGAGGGCGCGGCGCCGTTTCGTCAAGGCGGCGTGTATATCCTGGTCGGCGGCGCCGGCCATGTCGGCCGCGCGATCTGCGCCTATCTGATCACGCGTTATCAGGCGCAGGTGATCTGGATCGGGCGCCGTGTTTGCACCCCCGAGATCACGCAGGCGATCGACGCGCTGGCGCGCCTCGGACCGGCGCCGCGCTATTACGCCGCCGACGTCGCCGATCCGCTGCAACTGGACGCCGTGCGGCGCGCGGTGGTCGCCGCCCACGGCCCGGTCCACGGGCTGGTGCATGCGGCTATGGTGATCTCGGACCAAGCCCTGGCCACCATCAGCGAAGAAGACTTCCGTGCCACGATCGCCTCCAAGGTTGACGTGAGCGTGCGTCTGGCCCAGGTGTTCGGCGGCGACCGCCTCGACTTCGTGCTGTTTTTTTCATCCATTGCGGCGCTGGTGAAAAATCCACAGGCCGGCTATGGACATTACGCGGCCGGCTGCGGCTTCAAGGACGCATATGCGCGCTACCTGGCGCGCCATTGGTCATGCCCGGTGAAGGTCATGAACTGGGGTTACTGGAGCGCGCCCAACGCGGCGCAGCTGGCGGCCATGGGGCTGGGCGAAATCAGCGCTGCGGAAGGCGCGCAAGCGCTCGAAGCGCTGATGCGCGGCGGCCTCGATCAACTGGCCTGCATTCACTTCAACGGCCCGATCACGCTTGAAGCGGTACTGCCCGGCCAGCGCATGGCGGGCCAGCCCGCGCAGCGCCTGTTTGGCACCGCGCCGGCCGTTGCTGTGCGCGAGGCGACAGCGGCGCTGGCGGCGGAAGTGGACCAGCGCGGCGCGGTGCAGGAGCCACTGCTGGCGCGTTTGCTGTGGCTGCAATTGCGCAGCGCCTTCCCTGACCTGACCGGCGAGTTTGGCGCCGCCGATTTTTCGGCGCGCGGCTTGCTGCCTGCGTATGCAAGCTGGATCGGGCACAGTCTGGAGTGGATGGGCAAGCACGGTGCGCTCGAACGCAGTGGCGACGGCTGGCGGGCCGTGGGCGCCAGCGGCGACGATGCCTGGGTCGAGTGGACACGCCACCGCGCCACGCAGACGCAACAAGCCGCCACCCATCTGGTGGAAACGAGCTTGCGCGCGCTGCCGGACATCCTGCTCGGCCAACGCGCCGCGACCGAAGTGATCTTCCCCGATTCATCGATGACGCTGGTGGAAAACGTCTACCGCAACAATGCGGTCTCCGATCACTTCAACGAATGCCTGGCCGACGCGCTGCTGACATTGATGCGGCGTCGCCTGGAAGCGCAGCCGCAAGCGCGTTTCCGCCTGCTCGAAGTGGGTGCCGGAACCGGCGGCACCAGTGCTGTGGTGTTGCGCCGTCTGGCGCCGCTGCGCGATTGCATCGACGAGTACTGCTACACCGACATCTCGAAGGCGTTCCTGATGCACGCCACCCGCACCTTCTTGAGCGATAGCCCTTTTTTGACCACGCGCCTGCTCAATGTGGAACTGCCGCTGTCCGGGCAGCAGGTGGCTGAAGGCGCGTACGACATCGTCATCGGCACCAACGTCTTGCATGCGACCGGCGACATCCGCCGCTCGCTGCGCCACGTCAAGGCCGCGCTGAAGTCAGGCGGCGTGTTGCTGCTCAATGAAATCTCGGACAGCAGCCTGTTCATGCACTTGGTGTTCGGTTTGCTGGAAGGCTGGTGGGCGCCGCGCGATCCACAATTGCGCATCGATGGCTGCCCCGGCCTCACGCCGGCCATGTGGAACGCCTGCCTGCAACTGGAGGGCTTCCACCATACCGCGTTCCCGGCCGCGCAGGCACATCGCCTCGGTCAGCAGATCGTGCTGGCCCACAGCGACGGCGCGGTGCGCCATGACGACGCCGCGCCGCTACCGTCAACGCCGCCGGCAGCGTCAACGCCGCGGGTGCGGTCCGGCGCGCCCGCTTTGGCACCCGGCTTCGATCTGGAGCACATCAAGCGGGTCATCCGCGAGCAGTTGGCCGTATCGCTCGAAGTGGTTCAAGATCAGATTGAAGATAGCGTCTCGTTCTCCGACTATGGCGTCGATTCGATCACCGGGGTGCAGCTGGTACGCGTCATCAACGCCCGGCTCAACACCACGCTGCCGACCGTTTGTGTGTTCGATCACAGCTCGGTGCAGCGCTTGGCCGCGCACATCCTGACGCTCGCTCCACGACCGGGATCGGCTCCGGTATCGGCTCCGGTATCGGCTCCGTCTTCACCGCCGGCCGAGCCGCTCGCCCCGGCATCGTGCGCGTCGCCCGCGCAGGCAAACGATGTCCCGCCGCCGCCGCCGCCGCCGCCCGGTCACGAACCCATTGCGATCATCGGCATGAGCGGGCGTTTCCCCGGCGCCCGCAGTGTGGACGCCATGTGGCGGATTCTCGCCGCCGGCGAAGAAGTGGTGCAGAGCGTTCCGCCTGAACGCGCCGTCACCTGGGATATCGGCGATGCGCGCTGCGGCTTTCTGCCCGGCGCCGCCGAGTTCGACCCGCTGTTTTTCGAAATTTCGCCGCGCGAGGCCGAAACGATGGACCCGCGCCAGCGCCTGCTGTTGCAGGAAGCTTGGAACGCGCTTGAAAACGCCGGCTTCGGCGACAGCCAGTTGCGCGCCAATCGGGTCGGCATGTTCGTCGGCGTCGAGGACGGCGACTACCAGCTCTTGACGCGCGAGACCGGCGGCTTGACCAGCAATCATAACGGCATCCTGGCATCGCGCCTGGCCTACTTCCTGGGCACCCACGGACCGACCATGGCCATCAACACCGCCTGCGCCTCCGGCCTGGTGGCGGCCCATCAGGCGTGCCAGAGCCTGCGCCATGGCGAATGCGATGTGGCGCTGGTGGCCGGCGTGGCGCTGATGGCCACCTCGGCTCCCTATCTGCTGATGCAGGAGGCGGGCATGCTGTCGGCGAGCGGCCAATGCCGCGCCTTCGACGAGGGCGCCGACGGCATGGTGCCGGGCGAAGCGGTGGCGGTGCTGGTGTGTAAACGGCTGTCGCAGGCACAGGCGGACGGCGATCCTATCCATGCCGTGATCCTTGGCAGCGGCATCAATTATGACGGCAAGACCAATGGCATCACCGCGCCGAGCGGCTTGTCCCAAGCTGCGCTGATCGAATCGGTGTACCAGGAGTTCGGCATCGACCCGCTGCGGATCGAACATATGGTGGCACATGGCACCGGCACCAAATTGGGCGACCCGATTGAAGTGCGGGCGCTGCGCGAGGCCTTCGGCCGGTATGGCGTGCCGGCCGGCCAGTGCGCGCTCACATCGACCAAACCGACCTTCGGCCACTGCCTGGCCGCCTCCGGCCTGGTGAGTCTGATCGGCTTGGTGCAAGGCTTGCGGCACGGGAGCATTCCACCGAGCCTGCATTGCGGCAGCGAGAGCAGCTTTATCGACTGGGAAGGCAGTCCGTTCGCGGTCAACAAAACCTTGCGGGCCTGGCCCACGCAAGCGGGCCGCGAGCGCGTGGGCGCGGTCAGCGCTTTTGGCATGAGCGGCACTAACGCGCACATGGTGGTGGCGCAGTGTGTGGCGCCGCCCGCCGTCCCCTGCGGCGCGCCCTGGCACTTGCTGGCGTTATCGGGCAAAACCGAGCAAGCGCTGCGCGAGCGCGCCGCGCAATTGCTGGATCTGTTCGAAAACGTCGGCGGCGACGGCTTGGCGCTGGCGTCGGTTTGCCACACCCTGCTGGTGGGGCGCCACCACTTCAATCACCGCTGGACCGCCGTGGTGGCGGACCTGGCCGACGCCGTGCGCGCACTGCGCGCACTATGCGCCCGGGTGGAAGCGGCGGATTGCCTGCGTGGCTGTGTCGAGCGTCAGTTCGCCAGCGTGGCGGCCGTGCGCGAGCAGGCGCAGGAGCTGATCGCACTGAGTGCGCGCAGTTGGCCCGATGCGGCGCGCTGCCGCGCGCTGCTGTCGGAGGTGGCGCAGTTCCACCGCCAGGGATACGCCTTGAATTGGGACGGTCTGTACGGATCGGCCCAGCCGCGGCGCGTTAGTCTGCCCGGCTACCCGTTCGCGAAGGAGGAGTACTGGTTGCCGCTGCCGCGCGGCGCGCAGGGCGGCGCGGCCGTGCTGCATCCGCTTTTGCATGCCAATACTTCCGACCTGGAAGAGCAGCGTTACAGCACGCTGCTGAGCGGGCAGGAGCACTTTTTGGCCGGCCACCTGATGGGTGAGGTCGCCGTGTTGCCGGCGGCGGCGCTGCTGGAGATGGCCGGCGAAGCGGCGCGCCGCGCCATCGGTGGCGACGGACAGGTACAGTTGAGCGGCATCGAGTTCGCCCAGCCGCTTGCCGCGCGCGCCGGCATGGCGCTGCATGTGGCGCTCGCGTTGGCGGACGGCGGCGCCGTGTCATACGAGATTTACAGCGGGGAGCAGGACACGCAGATGCTGCATGGTCGAGGCCATGCCCGGCTGGTGGCGGTGTCCGAACGGGCGGCGTTGCCGTTAGCGTCGCTGCGCTCGCGCTGCGCGCAAGCCGTTCCGGTGGACGAATGCTACCGGCGTTTGCAGGCGGCAGGCGTGGCGCATGGCCCCGGAATGCGCGCGCTGACGGCAATCGCTATCGGCCAGGATGAACATGGACGCGCCATCGCCGTGGCCAGTCTGGCGCTGCCGGACGGCGCTTTCGATGGCGAGCAGCCGTATTTCATGCATCCCGGCTTGCTCGAATCGAGTCTGCTCGCTTGCGTCGCCCTGGTCCCGGGCGACGCCGCCGCGCCACAGCCGGTGGCGATTGCCCGCTTGCTGGCGCGGCGCCGTCTGCCGGCGCAAGCCTATGCCGTGCTGCGCAGCGCGGTGGACGGCGCGGCGGGCACGGTCGATATCGATATTTGCGACGAGCTGGGCGAAGTATGCGTGGAACTGCGTGGCGTGGCGCGCGGCGCGGAGGCGCAGGCCACCACGCTGCTGATGCAGCCAGCCTGGCGGTGCGAGCCAGCCGTGGCCGGGCCGGCGCCGCACGCCCACCTGGTGCTGCTATGTGCTCTGGACGGCATCGACGCGCAACAGGTGCAGGCGGCGATGCCGGGCGCGCGCGTGCTGCGCGTGGCAGCCGACGCGATGCCTGACCAGGCTTACCAGCGCAGCGCCCAGTGCCTGCTGGAAGAGCTTAAGGCACTGCTACAGGGCGGTTTGACGCAAGCGGCGCTGGTACAAGTGGCGGTGCCGGCCCACGGTCCGGCACAGGTGCTGGCCGGTCTGGCCGGCCTGCTCAAGAGCGCCAAGCTGGAAAATCCAAAACTGCTGGGCCAACTGCTGTCGCTGCAAGACACCAGCGCACCGGATCTGGCGGCGATCCTGCTGGCCAATGCCGGCTCCGGCGCGCAGCATATCCGTTACCGGGACGGCCAGCGCTTCATCGCCGGCTGGGAGGAAGTGGCGGCGCCGTCACCTGTCCGGCCATGGCGCGACGAAGGCGTGTATCTGATCACCGGCGGCACCGGGGGCCTGGGACTGATCTTTGCCGCCGAGATCGCGCGCAAGGTCAAGCGCCCGACCCTGGTGCTGACCGCGCGTTCGGCGCTGAACGAGGCGCAGCGCGGCCACATGCGGGAATTGGTCGCGCTCGGGGCGCGGGTCGAGTTCAAACAAGTGGACGTGAGCGCGCGCGATCAGGTCGATGCGCTGATCGCGGCCATTCGCAGCGAATGCGGCGACTTGAACGGGATCGTGCACAGCGCCGGCGTGCTGCGCGACAGTTTTATCATCAAGAAGAGCGCGGCGGATCTGGCGCAGGTGTTCGCGCCGAAAGTGACGGGGCTGATCAATCTGGACCAAGCCAGCCGCGATTGCGCGCTCGATTGCTTCGTGTTGTTCTCCTCGACCAGCGCAGCGCTGGGCAACGTGGGGCAAGCCGACTACGCCGCCGCCAATGCCTTCATGGACGCGTACGCGCACTACCGCAACGAGGAGTGCGCGGCGGGGCGGCGCCAAGGCAGGACGCTGTCGCTTAACTGGCCCCTGTGGGCCGATGGCGGCATGCGGGTCGATGGCGCCACCTTGAACAGGCTGCGCCAGGAGTTGGGCATGCGCGCCATGGATGTGGCCAGCGGCGCCGAGGGCTTGTATCGGGCCTGGGCCAGCGGCGCCGGGCAGCTGCTTGTGATCCAGGGCGACGCGCCGCGTCTGCGCGCCGCGTTCGCCGCCAGCGGCGCGCGGCCGGACGCCGCCCACGTGGCCGTGGCCGCGCCAGCGTACGACGCCGGCCAGCTTGCCGCCAAAACGGTGGCCAAGTTGACCATCCTGTTCGCCCGGGTGTTCAAACTCGGCGCCGAGCGTATCGATGTCGAAGAGCCGCTTGAGAGCTACGGCATCGATTCGATCACGATTACCCATCTAAACAGCGCGTTGGGCGAGGTGTTCGCCGGCCTGTCGAAGACGCTGCTGTACGAATATCAGACCCTGCAAGCCCTGGCCAATTACCTGATCGGCGGCCACGCCGCCGATTGCCTGCGCTGGACCGGCGCCGAAGCGGCGCCGGCAGCGCTGGTGGCCGATGCCGCCGCCCCCGCGCCTGATACGGGGCCGGCATGGCAGCGCGCGGGGAAGCGCCGCGCACCGGCTGGCGCCGAACCGGCACGCGTCGAGCGCGGGCCAATCGCCATCATCGGCGCCGCCGGGCGGTATCCGGATGCGGCCGACCTGGACCAGTTCTGGCAAAACCTCAGTTCCGGCCGCGATAGCGTAACCGAAATTCCACCCGAGCGCTGGGACCACGGCGCCTATTTCGAGGCCGGACAGCCGCGCTTTGGCAAGGCCTACAGCAAGTGGGGCGCGTTCGTCGACGGCGCCTACGACTTCGACCCGATGTTCTTCAATATCACCCCGCGTGAAGTGCTGAACATGGACCCGCACGAACGTTTATTCATGCAGGCTTGCTGGGCCTTGTTCGAGGACGCCGGCTACACGCGCGCCGTCCTGGCCGACAAGTTCGGCGGGCGGGTGGGCGTGTTCGCCGGGGTCACCAAAACTGGCTTTGACTTGTACGGTCCAGCCTTGTGGCGGCAGGGCGAAGAGCTGTTCCCGCACACGTCGTTCGGCTCGGTGGCCAACCGCGTGTCCTACCTGATGAACTTCCACGGGCCGAGCATGCCCATCGATACCATGTGCTCGGCGTCGCTGACGGCGGTGCACGAGGCTTGCGAGCACCTGTACCGTGGCGAATGCGAGATGGCCGTGGCCGGCGGTGTCAATCTGTATCTGCATCCATCGAATTACGTCGGCCTGTGCGCGCAGCGCATGCTGTCGGCCGGCGGTAAATGCCGCAGTTTTGGCGAGGGCGGCGACGGCTTCGTGCCGGGCGAGGGCGTCGGCGCGGTGCTGCTCAAGCCACTGGCCACCGCCATCGCCGATGGCGACAATGTGCTCGCTGTCATCCGCGGCACCAGTATCAACCACGGTGGCAAAACCAACGGCTACATGGTGCCCAGCCCTGTTGAACAGGGCAAACTGGTACGCGCCGCGCTCGACCGGGCGGGCGTCAACGCGCGCGCGGTCAGCTATATCGAGGCGCATGGCACCGGCACGGAGCTGGGCGATCCGATCGAGATATCGGGTTTGGCGCAAGCCTTCGGCAGCGACACCGGCGCGCGCCAGTATTGCGCGATCGGTTCGGTCAAAACCAACATCGGCCACCTGGAGGCGGCGGCCGGCATCGCCGGCCTGACCAAGGTGCTCTTACAGATGCGCCACGGGCTGCTGGCTCCGAGCCTGCATTCGGCCGCCCTCAATCCGCATATCGACTTCGGCGCGACGCCGTTTACGGTGCAGCAGACGCTGGCGCCGTGGGAGCGCCCGCTGCTGGTGGAAGACGGCCAGCCGCGCCAGTATCCGCGCATCGCGGGCATCAGTTCATTTGGCGCGGGCGGGGCCAACGCCCACGTGGTGGTCGAGGAATATGTGGCACCGGCGCCGCCGCCGGCGCGCCACGCGGCCCCGGTCTGTGTGGTCCTGTCGGCCAAAACCGATGACGCGCTGCGTGGCCGCGCGCGCCAATTATTGGCATGGGTCGGCGACGGCGCGCAGCGCGATGTACATGACGTGGCGTATACCCTGCAAGTGGGACGCGAGGCGATGGAAGAGCGCCTGGCGCTACTGGTCGACAGCACACAGCAGCTGTGCGAGCGCTTGCGCGCGTTCCTGGACGGCGACAGCGCCGTCGAGCAGGTGTATCGCGGCCAGGTCAAGCGCAACAAGGAAATGCTGAGCCTATTCTCGGCGGACGACGACATCGGCTTGACGGTCGATGCCTGGCTCGCCAAAGGTAAGTTCGGCAGGCTGCTCGACCTGTGGGTCAAGGGTCTGTCATTCGACTGGAACCGCCTGTATGGCGAGACGAAACCGCGCCGTGTCAACTTGCCGACTTACCCGTTTGCCAAAGAGCGCTACTGGTTGCCGCCGGAGCAGGCGGCCGGCCAGGCCGTGGCGGTGGGCGGCGCGGCGGCCGCGCTACATCCGCTGGTGCATGCCAATACCTCGGACCTGAGCGAGCAGCGTTACAGCACCACGCTCACCGGCCAGGAATACTATCTGGCCGATCATCTGGTGCAGGGACGGCGCGTGCTGCCTGGCGTGGCGCAGCTGGAGATGGCGCGCGCGGCGGTGGCGCTGGCGCTCGGCCGGCACGCCGACGGCGCGCATGTCGAGTTGAGCGACATCGTGTTTGCCCGTCCGGTGGTCGTCGAGGCCGAACTATTGCTGCACATCGCATTGCAGGAGCAGGGCGACGGCTCGGTGTCGTTTGAAATTTACAGCGATCAGGAAGACCAGGCGCTGGTACACAGCCAGGGCCGGGCAAGGCTGGCCGATCCCGGCGCGCCCGCGCCGCTCGCCCTGCCGGACTTGCAGTCGCAGTGCGCGCGCGCGCTGCCGGTGGAAACGTGCTACGCGCTGTATGACGGCATGGGACTGCGCTATGGCAGCGCCATGCGCGCCATGCGCGAAGTACGCAGCGGCGCCGACGCCGATGGCCGGCTGGCCGTGCTGGCGCGTCTGACCCTGCCGCCGCAGGCGGAACCGGGCGCGCAGCAGTTTATGCTTAATCCTAGTCTGCTCGACGCGAGTCTTCAGGCCAGCATCGGCTTGATGAGCGAGAGTGACGGCGGCGCCAAGCCCGCGCTGCCTTTCGCGCTCGAACTGGTGCGCACCCATCGCGCCATCCCGCGCGAAGCATTTGTGCTGGTGCGGGTCAACCCGCGCAGCTCCGATCAGGTGCGCAAACTCGATATCACGGTGTGCGACGAGCACGGGCAGGTGTGCGTCGAGCTGGTTGGCTTCACCAGCCGGGTCATGGAGACGGAATCGGAGGTGAGCACGCTGCTGTTCGCCCCGCAGTGGACCGACGAGGCGGCGCCGCATGCGGGTGCCGCCCCCGCCCAGCATTGGGTGTTGTTGGGCGCGGCGCACGAACGTCAGGCCGAGATCGAGGCGCGGCTGCCGGGCGCGCGCTGCGTCAGGCTAGGTGCCGCGGGCGCGGAACTGGTGCAGCGGTATGGCGAGTGCGCCGCGCAGTTGCTGGGCCAGATCAAAGATATATTACGCGCCCGGCCGCCAGGCCAGGTGCTGGTGCAGCTGGTGGTGGACGCCAGCGGCGAAGCGGCGGTGTTGCAAGGCCTGGCGGGCATGCTCAAGAGCGCGGCCAAGGAAAGCGGCAAACTGGTGGTGCAGGTGGTGTTGGTGGAAGCGTTGGAGCATGCGCTGCTGGCCGGCCGTCTCGAAGCCGAGCGCGCCGGCATGGCGCAGGAAATCCGCTATATCGACGGCCGCCGCCAGGCGCTCCATCTGGTGGAAGCGCCGCTGCGGGAAGGCGTCCATCCATGGAAGGATGGGGGCGTGTACCTGATCACCGGCGGCACCGGTGGCCTGGGGCTGATTTTTGCCGACCAGATCGCGCGCAGCGTGAAGGGGCCGACGCTGGTGTTGACCGCGCGCTCGGCGTTGAGCGTGGCGCAGCGCGCCACGCTGGACGCGCTGGCCGCACTGGGCGCGACGGTGCGGTTCGCCCAGGTCGATGTGAGCGACCGCGAGCCGGTCCAGGCGCTGATCGATACGATCCGCGCCGAGCACGGCGGCCTGCATGGCATCGTCCACAGCGCCGGTGTGCTGCGCGACGGGTTCGTCCTCAAAAAGGACGCGGCTGAACTGGCGCAGGTGTTGGCGCCCAAGGTGGCCGGGCTGGTCAACCTCGACAACGCCAGCCGGGCGTGCGAGCTCGATTGTTTCCTGCTATTTTCGTCCACCAGCGCGGTGCTGGGCAACGTCGGTCAGTCCGACTACGCGGCGGCGAACGCATTCATGGATGCGTTCGCGCGTCATCGTAACGTGTTGGCCGCGTCAGGGCAGCGGCATGGCCGCACCCTCTCGCTGAACTGGCCGCTGTGGTCCGGCGGCGGCATGCAGGTCGACGCCGCCACCCGTCACACCTTGTGGCAAAATTTTGGCATGCGACCCATGGAGAGCGCCAGCGGCGTCGCAGCCTTGTACCGGGCCTGGGCGCATGGCGGCGACCAGCTGCTGGTGGTGGAGGGCGACGCCAAGCGCCTGCGCCGCGTCGCCGCGGTATCCGTACCGGCAGCGGTGGCGCCGGCCACGCCGGTGGTGCAGGGCGACCGCGCCGCCGGACAGCTGGACGACAAGGCCCTGGCCTATTTCCACAAGCTGCTGGCCGCTGCCATGAAACTGCCATCGCAGCGGGTGGAGGTGGACGCCGCGCTGGAAGAATACGGGATCGACTCGATCATGGTGATGGAGTTGACGAGCGAGCTAGAAAAGCCATTCGGCCCGTTGTCGAAGACCCTGTTCTACGAATACCAGACCATTCGCGCGCTGAGCGTATATTTTGTGGCGTCCCATGCCGCCCAGCTGGAAGGGCTGTTGGGATCGGACGAGCCGCGGCCGATTACGGTGGCAGCGCCGGCGCAAGCGACGGTCAGTCAGCAGCCGGGCGTGCGCGGCGGGCGCCGGCCGTTCGGCAGGCAGGCCGCCGCCAAATCCGCGCAAAGCGGCTTTGCGGTGGCCGTTGAAGGCGACATCGCGGTGATCGGCCTGGCCGGCCGCTATCCGCAAGCGGACAATGTGCAGGCGTATTGGCGCAACCTGCGCGAAGGCCGCGATTGCATCACCGAGATCCCCGCCACCCGCTGGGACCACAGCAAATACTTCGATCCGAATAAGGGCCAAGCCGGAAAAACCTACGCCAAATGGGGCGGTTTCATCGACGGCGTGGACGAATTCGATCCGCTGTTCTTCGGCATATCGCCGCGCGAGGCCGAGATCATGGACCCGCAGGAGCGCCTGTTCCTGCAATGCGCCTATGAGGCCATCGAGGACGCCGGCTACACGCGCGAAGCGCTGGCGCGCGGGCAAGGCGTCGGCCACGCCAACGTCGGCGTATTCGCCGGGGTGATGTACGAGGAATACCAGCTGTACGGGGCGCAGGAAACGGCGCAAGGGCGGCCGATGGTATTGGCCGGGAATCCGGCCAATATCGCCAACCGCGTTTCCTACTTCGGTAATTTCCACGGCCCGAGCATGGCAGTCGATACCATGTGCTCGTCGTCGCTGACGACCCTGCACCTGGCGTGCCAAAGCCTGCGGCGCGGCGAATGCAGCGTGGCCATTGCCGGCGGCGTGAATGTCTCGATTCATCCGAACAAATATCTGATGCTGGGAATGGGGCGTTTCACCTCCAGCAAAGGTCAGTGCGAAAGCTTCGGCGAGGGCGGCGATGGCTATGTGCCGGGCGAAGGCGTGGGCGCGGTGCTGCTCAAGCCTTTGCACCAGGCGGTGGCGGACGGCGACCATATCTACGGCGTGATCAAGGCCAGCGCCATCAACCATGGCGGTAAAACCAACGGCTACACGGTGCCGAACCCGAACGCGCAGGCGCAGGTGATCGCGCAGGCGCTCAAGGAATCGGGTGTGCCGGCGCGCGCTGTCAGTTATATCGAAGCGCATGGCACCGGCACCGCGCTGGGCGACCCGATCGAGATCGCGGGCTTGAACGCGGCCTTTTCGGCCCAGACGGCGGAGCGCCAGTACTGCGCCATCGGCTCGGCCAAATCGAACATCGGCCACTGCGAAAGCGCGGCCGGCATCGCCGGGCTGACCAAGGTGCTGTTACAGATGCGTCACCAGCAGATCGTCCCGAGCCTGCACTCGGCGACGCTCAACCCGCACATCGATTTCGCGGCCACGCCGTTCGTGGTGCAGCAAACGCTGGCGCCGTGGGAGCGGCCGGTGCTGGAACAGGACGGCGAACGCCGTGAGTATCCGCGCATTGCCGGCATCAGCTCTTTCGGCGCCGGCGGCGCCAACGCCCACGTGGTGATCGAGGAGTATGTGGCGCCGACGCGGGTGCAAGCTGAAACCGGCCCGGCCCTGGTGGTGCTGTCGGCCCGGACCGAGACCGCGCTGCGCGACCGCGCAAGGCAACTGCTGGAAGCGCTGGAAGACGAGGCCTGCGCCGATCTGCACGATCTGGCCTACACGCTGCAAGTGGGGCGCGAAGCGATGGATGAACGTCTGGCGCTGCAAGTGCGGGACCTGGGAGAACTGCGCGGGCGGCTGACGGCCTACCTGGCCGGCGGGGCGGAAATCGATGGTGTGTATCTCGGCCAGGTCAAACGCAACAAGGAAATGGTGAGCGTTTTCGCCGCCGATGAAGACATGAACCACACCTTGGCGGCCTGGCTGGCCAAGGGCAAATTCGGCAAGGTGCTCGACCTGTGGGTCAAAGGGCTGGTCTTCGACTGGAACGCGCTGTATGGCGACATCAAACCGAAGCGTGTGAGCCTGCCGACTTATCCGTTCGCCAAAGAGCGCTACTGGCTGCCGCCGATGGACAAGGGCCCGCTGAGCGGGGCGGCGGTGGCGGTGGCGCAAACCGTGCTGCACCCGCTACTGCACACGAACACCTCCAGCCTGCACGAACAGCGTTACACCACGGTTTTCACCGGCAGCGAATACTTTTTGGCTGACCATCTGGTGCAGGGCCGGCGCGTGCTGCCCGGCGTGGCCCAGTTGGAGATGGCGCGCGAAGCTGTTCTGCGCGGGATGGAATTGGCCTCCGGCTCTAGCCAGGTCGAACTGCGCGACATCGTATTCGTTCGGCCGCTGGTGGTTGAAGATGAACTTGCGGTTCATGTCGCGCTCCAGGTGGAGGCGGATGAATCGGTATCGTTCGAGCTATATAGTGAGCAGGCCGGGGAAGTGGAGCTTTACAGCCAGGGCCGCGCCCTCGTCACTGCGGCGGCGGAGCCGGCCAATATCGATCTGGCAAGTGTACGTTCGTTTTGCGCGCCGGCGCTCTCGCGCGACGATTGCTACCAGCGTTTTGGCGCCATGGGCCTGGTCTACGGCCCGGCGATGC
>JAZKGI010000023.1:0-12206 GCA_040385995.1 Pseudomonadota bacterium | reverse complement strand
CCAAGCATGGCGGGCGCAGCGTGTCGTCCTCGTCCGGCAGCGCCGACGTGCTCGAATCGCTGGGCGTGAACATCAACTTGCAGCCGGAGCAGATCGCCCAGTCGATCGCCCAGAGCGGCATCGGCTTCATGTTCGCGCCCAACCACCACGCCGCCATGAAGCACGCGGCGCCGGTGCGGCGCGAACTGGGCGTGCGCACCATCTTCAACATCCTGGGACCGCTGACCAATCCGGCCGGCGCGCCCAATATCCTGATGGGCGTGTTCCACGCCGATCTGGTCGGTATTCAAGTGCGCGTGCTCCAGCGCCTGGGCGCCCAGCATGCCATGGTGGTCTGGGGGCGCGACAATATGGATGAGGTGTCGCTGGGCGCGGCCACCATGGTGGGCGAATTGGTGAACGGCGAAATCCGCGAATACGAAATTCACCCGGAGGACTTCGGCTTGCAGATGATCGCCAGCCGCAATTTAAAGGTGGCCGACGCGGCCGGATCGAAAGCGAAGATCATGGAAGCGCTGGCCGGCGTGCCCGGCCCGGCCTACGACATCGTGGCCCTGAACGCGGCCACCGCGCTGTACGCGGCCGGCGTGGCGGACTCCATCGGCGCCGGCTTGGTGAAGGCGCGCGCGGCCATCGCCTCCGGCGCGGCCACGGCCAAGCTGGCCCAGTTCGTGCAGGTCACGCAGCAGCTCGGCACACCGGCCGCCGGGCGCTAATCCGGCGGCGCCGGCCGGCGCCGCCCCCATCGCACCCGCGGAGTGGCACCATGTTCGGCATTCACGACCTCAGTTTATTCATCGTTTCCGGCCTGCTGCTCAACATCATGCCCGGTCCCGACTCGCTCCTGATCATGACCCGCAGCGCGGGCGGCGACTGGCGCGCCGGTTCGGCCGCCGCGCTCGGCATCGGCAGCGGCACCATGGTGCATGTGCTGGCCGCCGCGGTCGGCCTGTCGGCCATGCTGGGCACCTCGGCCACCGCTTTCGGCGTGGTCAAGTGGATCGGCGCCGCTTATATCGTCTACCTCGGCATCGGCATGCTGCGCGCCAAACGGCGCGCGGGCCAGGCGGCGCCAACCGCCCCCTTGGCGCCGCTGCCCTATCGGACCATTTACTTCCAAGGTTTGCTCACCAATGTGCTCAACCCCAAGGTAGCCTTGTTCTTCCTGGCCTTCGTGCCGCAGTTTATCGCCGCCGACGCGCCGAGCAAACCGCTCGCCTTCGTCATCCTGGGCTGCATCTTCAACTTCAACGGTATGGTATGGTGTCATGCACTGGCGTTGTCGGCCGCTTTCGCCAGCCGCCGCGTGAAGTTCAATCCGACCCTGGCGCTATGGCTCAACCGCGTCACGGGCGGCCTGTTTCTGGCGCTGGGGCTGAAACTGGCCCTGTCGGAACGACATTAAACTAGTTTACCCTTCTTTATTTGCACCCTCATCTGGTCCCGAACATGTCCGACATCCTTAAGCAAATCCTGGCCGTCAAAGCCGACGAAGTGGCCGCCGCCAAAAAGCACCGTGGCCTGATCAGCCTGCGCGACGAAGTCGAAGCCGACGCCACGCTGCGCCACGATCTGCGCGGCTTCGAAGCGAGCCTGCGCCAGCGCATCGCCGCCGGCCACGCCGGCGTGATCGCCGAAGTGAAAAAGGCGTCGCCATCGAAAGGCGTGCTGCGCGCCGATTTCCGTCCGGCCGACATCGCCGCCAGCTACGCCGAGCATGGCGCGGCCTGTTTATCGGTGCTCACCGACGCCCGCTTTTTTCACGGCACCACGGCCTATTTGCAGCAGGCCCGCGCGGCCTGCGCGATACCGGTGCTGCGCAAAGACTTCATGATCGATCCGTACCAGATCTACGAGGCGCGCGCCATGGGCGCCGACTGCATCTTGCTGATCGTGTCGGCGCTCGACCATGGCTTGATGGCGGAAATGGAAGCCTGCGCCCACGAGCTGGGGATGGGTGTGCTGATCGAGAGCCACGACGGCGACGAACTCGACGCGGCGCTCAAGCTGAAAAGCGCGCTGGTGGGCATCAACAACCGCAATCTGCGCACCTTCGAGACTTCGCTCGACATCACGCTGGACTTGATGACGCGCGTGCCGCAGGAAAAAATCATCATCACGGAATCGGGCATTCTGGTGGCGGACGACGTGCGCCGCATGCGCGAGGCGCAGGTGCATGCGTTCCTGGTGGGCGAGGCGTTCATGCGCGCCGCCGACCCGGGCGCCGAGTTGGCGCGCCTGTTCAATTAGGCGATCCAACACCGCGACCGCCGCCATGTGGTCCACAGGAGGCATGATGAAAAAGCTGTTACTGATTGCGCTTGCCCTGCTGGCCGCCTGTCAAAAGGCGCCTCCGCGCGTGGAGCCGGGGACGGCGGCCACGCCGCCGGCGGGTGCCGGCCCATCTGCGGGCCCATCTCCCACCCCGCCGCCGGACGAGCTCAAAAAGCCGGCGCCAATGAACACCATCGACGACTACAAAGTGCTGGTCGCGCAGCAGATCCTGGACGCCAACGCCGCCATCACCTTCACCGGCCGGCTGCCGCCCATGCTGCCGGCCATCGTGGTGGTCAACATCAGCGTGAACAAGGACGGCGACTTGCGCAGCGTGGCGATCCGGCGTTCGCGCGACAGCGAAGCGTCGCGGGTGGCGCTGGCGGCCGTGAAAAAAGCCGGCCCGGTCTTGCCTAAACCGCTGCATCTGCTCAAACGCGGCCACAAGACGCTCGACTTTTCCGAGACCTTCCTGTTTAACGCCCAGTACCATTTTCAACTGCGTTCGCTGGCTGGACCGCAGTAAAGGCCAGCGCGCCGTTGTCAGGGCACGGCGCTGGGGCGTGACGGACCGGCCGCCTTTTTGCCAGGCGACGCCATACTGAGGGTCACGCCGGGCACCCGGTCGCCCTGCAAGCGGGCGCTCACGACGATCAGCTCGTCGCGCCGGAACGCGTGGATCTGCACCGTGGCGCCGACCGCATAACGGGCCAGCAGCGTGTCCACATTGGCCGGATTGCCGGCCACCCGCAAGCCATCGATCGCCACCAGCAGATCGCCCGCCGACAGGCCGGCCAGATGGGCCGCCCCGCCCTCATGCACCACCGCCAGCTTGACATCGTTGCCGTCGCGGCCCAGATTGACATCGAGCCCCGGCTTGGTGTCGCGCCGCTCGTCGGTCAGTTTAACGCCGAAGCCGGCGAACAGCTTGGCCAAGGGCAGATCGTCGGTGCCACGCACGTAGCGCTCGAAGAAAGACTTCATGCGCGCGCCGCTGATCTCGTCGACCAGCGCCTCCACCTCGGCCGGGGTGACGCCGCGCCCCTGGGTGGAATAAAAATCGCGCCCGAAACGCTGCCACAGCGCCAGCATGACGTCGTCGAGCGAGCGCTTGCCGGCGGTCTTGGTGCGGATGGTGAGGTCCAGCGCGAGCGCGATCAGCGCACCCTTGGTGTAGTAGCTGATGATGGCGTTGGGCGCGTTCTCGTCCTGGCGATAGTATTTGCCCCAGGCGTCGAAACTGGAATCGGCCACGCTTTGCTTGGTGCGGCCGCTGCCGCGCAATACCGCGCCCGCGGTTTTACCGAGCAGCTTGAAATAGGCCGCCTCGTCGATGATACCGGCGCGCACCAGCATCAAATCGTCGTAATAGCTGGTGAAGCCCTCGAACAGCCATAACAGCGGGGTGTAGCTCTCGGCCTGTAAATCGTAGGGCGCGAAGGCGGCCGGCTTGATGCGCTTCACATTCCAGGTGTGGAAATACTCGTGGCTGCACAAGCCGAGGAAGCCGCGGTAACCGTCGCCCAGCTCTTGCCCCTTGGGCGCGGCGGTGCTGGGCAGGTCGGCCCGGGCGCAAATGAGCGCGGTCGAGGCGCGGTGCTCCAGGCCGCCGTAACCGTCGCCCACCGCCATGGTCAGAAACAGATAGCGCCCCATCGGCGCGCGTTTGGTCTTCGGCTCGAAAAAGGCGATCTGGGTTTCGCAAATGGCTTTCAAATCGGCGCTCAGGCGGGCCAGGTCGAGATTGGGCACACGGCCAGTGACCACGATATCGTGCGGCACGCCGTGCGCCTTGAAGGTGGCCAGCTGGAAGTCGCCCATTTCCACCGGGTGGTCGATCAACTCGTCGTAATTGGCGGCCTGATAGGTGCCGAAGCCGTAGCGCTTGGCGTCCAGTTCCGGCAGCGCGGTGGCCACCCGCCAGCTTTTGCAGGCTGGATCGGCCGGGCGGATAATGTCGACCTGATGCGCGTCCTGCTCCTGCCCCAGCACCCGCAAAAACACGCTGGTGCCGTTGAAAAATCCGTGCTGCCGGTCCAGATGGGCGGCGCGCACCGACAGGTCCCAGGCATACACTTCGTATTCCACCATCAGGGCGCCGTCGCACGGCGCCGCCTGCCAGGAGTGCTTATCGAGTTTGGTCAGGGCCACGGCCTGGCCGTCGAACTCGGCGCGGATACGCACGATATTGCGCGAAAATTCGCGGATCATATAACTGCCCGGTATCCAGGCCGGCAGCGCCAGCACCTGGCCCTGCGGCGCCGGCGCGGCCACCGTCAGCGTGACCTGGAACAGGTGCCCGGCCAGATCCTGGGCCGCGATGGCATAGGCGACACCAGCGGCTGCCGCGTTCTTTTTCGATGGTTTTTTCATGGTTTCCTCGTGTTCCCGAGATGATGTGCGAACGCCGTCACAAGTCGGCCGGCAGATCGATGTCGCGCAGGATGCCGGGGTCGTCGACCGGTACTTCGCAAACGGGGTGCGTCTGGATGATATTGCGCGCGCCCTGGTCGCCGTCCAGCGCCAGCAGCAGCGGCAAATGGTAGGCGTCAAAACCGACCGGATTGCCGCGCCGGCCCTGATGCACCGGCAGCGCGATATGGGCGCCCCGCTCAAGCGCCAGGCACAGGCTGGCGATGGTAGCCGGCCGCACGTAGGGCATGTCGCCCAGCGCGATCAGCCAGCCCGGCGCGCCGCGCGCGTAATCGATCGCGTGGGTCAGCGAGGCGGCCATGCCGGTGTCGGCGTCCCGGCACACCCGCACTTCGCAACCGAGCGCGCCGAGCATGGCGGCGACCTGGCCGTCGTCCGGGCGCACCACCGCGATCACGCGCGGTAGTACCGCCAGCATGGCGCGCGCGCTGGCGGCCACCACGGCGCCGCCAGCGGGCAGCTGCTGCAACAACTTGTTTTGCACGCCGGACGGGTCGAAACGCCAACCCCGCCCAGCCGCCAGCAAAATGCCGACCGTCCCCATACGTCACCCACGCTCAACTATGCAAACCTCATAGTAACCGCATATGCGGCGCCAGGTCGAACCCCCGCCACGCGCGTCAAGCCGGCGCCGGCGGATACGGACCCGGTTGGCCCGCGCGTGACGGGCCGCGCGGCGCTTACTTGATCGAGGCCAGCTTCGCTTCCAGGCTCTTGGCGTCGACCGCGCCCGGAATGCGGCTGCCATCGGTGAAAAAGATCGACGGGGTGCCGGTCACGCGCAGCTTCTTGCCCAGCTCGAACACCTTGTCGTTGGGCGTGATGCAGCTGGCCGGCGCTTCGGCCGCCGCTTTATTGTTCAGCATCCAGTCGTCCCAGGCCTTGTTGCGGTCGGCCGCGCACCAGATGTTTTTCGATTTGACGGCCGAATCGGGCGACAGGATGTTATACATGAAGGTGTAGACCGTCACGTTGTCGATTTCCTTGAGCGTGGTCTGGCGAAAGCGTTTGCAGTAGCCGCAATTGGGGTCTTCGAACACGGCGATGACGCGCTTGCCGTCGCCCTTGACGGTCTTCATGGCCGCCTCCAGCGGCAGGTCGGAGAACTTGACCTTGTTGATTTCGTCGAGCCGTTCCTTGGTCAAGTCTTGCGAGGTCTTGGCGTTGAAGACGTGGCCGACGATCAGATACTGGGCGTTCTTGTCGGTGTACAGGATATCGCCGCCGGCGCGGATCTCATACAGGCCGCCGTAGGGCGTCTCCTTGACCGATTCGACCTTCACGCCCTCGCCCAGCTGCGGCTCGATCAGTTTTTTGATGTTCGCCTCAAGCGGGGTTTGGGCGCCGACGCAGGCCATCACCAGGCCGGACGCCAACAGCAGCGCGATTCTACTTATTCTCATGACTTCTCCAGTAACTTCAGCTAAAACGACGCCGCCCCTGGCCTGCATGGGGCGGCGATCGCGTGGTACGTTCGGGTCCGCGGCCGACGGCGCGCGGCTGCCGGCGTCAAATCAACCCGGCTTTCCCAGCGCGTGCGAGATCAGACGCCGTTTCAGAATAGGCATTCTATCGAGCAAGTTTAATCCGAAATTGCGGATCACGCGCAAAGGTTCGAGATCGGCGCCGAACAGACGGGCCAGGCCATCGGTGGCCAGCTGCATCAGCAGCACGTCCTCGGCGCGGGCGCGGGCGTAGCGCGCCAGCACGCGCGCCTCGCCGAGGTCGCGCTGGGGCTCGCGCGCATTGACGGTGGCGACCAGTTCGGCCACGTCGGCGAAACCCAGATTCATGCCGTGCCCGGCCAGCGGATGGATCACGTGGGCGGCGTCGCCCACCAGCGCCACGCGCGGACCCACCAGCGCGTGCGCGCGCATCAGGCGCAGCGGAAAAGCGCGCACCAGCGCCGGCTCGAGCGGCGTCAGCTCGCCCAGCTTGGCGCGGCACACGGCCGACACGCGCGCGGCCAGCTCGCCGACCGATCCGGCGCGCAGCCGCTCGGCCAGCGCATCCGGCGCCGACCACACCAGCGAGACGCGGTCGCCGGCCAGCGGCAACAGCGCCACAATGCCGTCGGCGCCCAGAAACCACTGATGCGCGGCGCCGTGATGCGGCAGCGCGCAGGCGAAGTTGGCCACCACGGCGTGCTGATGGTAAGGGCGGTAATCGAGGCCGATATCGCACTGGCCGCGCACCCACGACTGGGCGCCGTCGGCGCCGACGACCAGCGCGGCGGCGATGCTGGCGCCATCGGCCAGACCGATGGTGGCGCGCCGCTCGTCCACCGCCAATGTGACGGCGGCGCCGCGCACCAGCGTCACGTTGTGGGCGAAGCGCAGCGCCGCGTCGAGCGCCTGATTGAGGTTGCGGTCCTCGACGATCCAGGCCAGCGCCCCGACATGTGCGCCGTAGGCGTCGAAGCCGATGGCGCCGGCCCGGTCGCCGTCGCCGCCCACTTGCATGGCGTCGACCGGCGTCACACGGCCGTGATCGAGCGCGTCCCATACCTTGAGCGCCGACAGCACGGTGCGCGCGCCATGATTGAGGGCGTAGACCCGCACGTCCCAGCCGGCGTCCGGCGCGCCCGGCCGCGCCGCCAGGTCCGGGCAGAGCAGGGTGACGCTGTGGCCGGACTGGGCAAAGCCGAGCGCCGCCGTCTTGGCGATGACGCCGTCGCCGACGATGCAAATGGCATCGCCGCGCGCGCCGCTGGAAGAAAGTGGACTGTTCATCAGTGCATTATAACGTCGCGCGTCGCGCCAGGCGTCTCGGGAAAATCGGCGCCAAAAGCGACAACGAGAGTCCGCGATTGGGCACATCGGCGAAAAACCGATTGAGCCCTTGCAATCTTTTCCCGGCCTGCTATAATTCTCCACCTTGGCCTGGTAGCTCAGTCGGTAGAGCAGAGGATTGAAAATCCTTGTGTCGGTGGTTCGATTCCGCCCCGGGCCACCAAGAACAGTGTCAAACGGAACGCCAACCCTCGCCGGTTGGCGTTTTTGTTTGTGGAACTCTTAGTCCTTGTGTCCGGTCAATTTCTGGCCTGTAGCCCAAGCGGAGCTCGCCGAGATTACACTCGCCACTGTGCAACAAAGCAGAGCTCCAGATTAGTTTGGACCAGCTGCTGGCCTGCGTCGAGCATACTTTCTTAGGCTAAGACAAGCATCAACTCTGGCTGGGCCAATGGTCCGCGCCACCCAATCGAACTGATACTCCCGGACTTGCATCCTTGATAGTCGAATTGCGTCAAAGGTCGCTTCTGCAAGTCGATCTGCCCCCAATGACGAACGCACGGCCTCATGTGCGAGTATGTCAACGGTTGTCGCCAACTTCAGCGCCCCGAAGCGCTCAGCGGCGATTCTCGTTGCCTTCTTTTCATCAATTGCAGCGATGAAGCCATACCCATGTGCTAGCGCGAGAGTGGCCGCCTCACCGTCACCCAACGTTTCCGCAGTATTACCGGATACCAAACCAAAGAAGTCTTCCAGGATTCTCCCGTTGAGTTTTTCCATCCGAAGGATCTGTTCGCTTAACGCTATCCTGAGCAAGTCAAAGTGCGAATGCCCAGCCGCCGCCCCTTCTTCGATCTCGCGCACGACGTTATCAGTAACTACGATCGGCGCATTCAGGGATCGAAGAATTGCGCTCGAATGCCCCGTTGCTAGCAGATTGATGACCACGCTGGCATCGAGAACAAGAGTGGCGTTTTGGTCAGTGAGAGAGCTTAAAAAGGTCATTAACCTCATCCTCCTCAGCTTCTTCCAGAAGTTCGCGCACTTTTTCTCGATCGATTTTCAACATCTCGGACAGTTGACCTTCACTGATCAGGTCCTTTTTCCAAGCCTCAATAGCAAGAAGGAAGAGCCGCGAAGACTGCGCAACCTCAGGCTGAAATGAATCCGATACTGCTGAGCCCAAGACTTGCTGAGCTTGCTCGTCAGTGATTCCGCCATTGTCCATGAACCAGTCCCAAGTTCCATTTTTGGTAAGCGCAAGCTCTTCAAGCCGCATCACCATAGCTTGACGAGATACTCCAAAAAAATTGGACAGCAAAATGATGTGCCGACGAGTGAGATGAGTGCTCCCCGTGGTCACTTCCTTGAATTTCTCCATCACTGCGCGGGCTGGGGTTAGGAATGCCCCTCCAAACGCAATTGCATACCGCTCTTCACGTGAATTCTCAAATTTTGCGTCCTGATATACCTCGGGCTGTCTTCGGGTCGCGATGAAATGGCCGAGCTCGTGGCCACCGGTTTGAGTCCGACGATCCTTCCGATGGCTCGAATTTATAAGGATGCAGGCTCCGACAGCGTCATCGTAGGCGAATAGACCAGAGACTTTTGGTGCGAGTTTCCTACTGTACACTCGCACGCCCAACTGAAGCTCAAGGAGGGAAAATAAGTTATGCACTGGTCCTTCCCCGAGGCCCAACCAGTTCCGCAAGTTTTGAGCATCATGCTCCGCCTGTTTACGCACATCTCCCGGGAGTATCGTTTTCTCTGCCGGATAGTTGAACGTTTTTTGGATACCGAGAATGTTCTCCAGCTCTACTTCTGCCCTAACAAGATCGTTCAGCATTCGAGCAGCTTGTTCGATACCGCTATCGGCGGTTTCCGGGAGTGACCGAAAACGAGGAACAAGATCGACGAAGACTGACTCGCGCCGCATAAGGGCGTTGGCAGACAAGCCATAAACCTGGCTAAGCGTTTGGATTTCCTCAAGCCTTGCGCTACGTTGTCCCTTCTCGATTGAAACAAGCGTGGTACGAGCAAGACCTGCTGCCTTGGCAGCAGCGTCCTGAGTCATGTTCGCCGTTTCCCTCGCCACCTTTAATCGATCGCCCAATTGACTGGAGCTTAACTCATAGTTTGCTTTGTTCATGATGAATCACCTATCCATTTCCGCACGAACGACCCTTGCCCAAGATCATCGGTAAATGCAGCCCATTCTGAGGCATGCTGTTGCAGGAACCGATCAAAGCGCTGCTCAACAACTTGCGGCTGCAGCGCCAGACAGCGGGCCAGCTCAGTCGTATTGCGTCGCTTAAGCAGTTCGTATTCGATCGAATTCCTGACTAGGGCAAGATGTTCGAAATGAAGCACCCCCGCAATAGCATATTCCCGTAGGGCCGTCGTTAAATACGTAAAGTCGTTCGATGCCCCGGCCTCCCAAGTGGGCGTCCGAAGCGATTCCCACACATACGTTTCCTTTGTCTCATCAAGGCCGGCAGCATGGACGCTTAAGCGACGCAGTACGCAAGCAGCGCAAACTCCGCATTGTCGCTTTGTGCCCGACACCGCTGCCTGTCGAGCTTGCTGCCAACATGAGCGAGTTTTCGCCCAATTTTCGCCATCAGGGCAGTTAGCAACGAACTCACGCAGAGTTTCGGCTTTGGTCATCCATAGCCGAGGAAAACTGTAGTGAATATGATGTCCAAGCAGTGCGAAGACAAATCGCTCCATCAACACAGTGAAGACTGGGTGACTGCGGTAGTCCTCGTACCCCTGCCCCACAGGCAGGAGCGCCGGCGCCAGTGCCCCTTGCCCGCTTTCAGGGACTATTGCCGTCGGTGCATTGATCAAGTAGGCCGCGATCGCTGAAACCACACTAAACTTAAATCCCCGGCTTCGGGCGCTGCTTTCCGCATTCCTGCCGTTATCAAGCGAAACGGCGTAAGGTATTGCTGCAAAAGGAGCTTGACGACGCTCTTCCAGTGAAATGTCATGCTGCTTGGTGCCTACTCTCAGGCGGATGAGTCGCGACCCAAGCCGAATCCGTTCAAGTCCATAAACTGCACGCGAATCCATACCATCGCTAAACGCAATGACCGCTTCAGCATTTGAGGGAAACTCCATACGACTCTGCGCAGGCGGCTGCGCCGGTACCTTACGCGCGCGAAACTCGAAATGCCAGTCGTCACCGGTTAAAAGATTTAAGGCCTCGACCAACGCCCGCTTCACCATCTTTCCCGCCCATAGGCAGGGGTCATGAACTGGAACAGACACGAAAAATCGCCTGCCCCAGTTCATCGCACTTCGCGCCAAACTGCGGTCACAGAATTCAACGGCGGCAGCCACAACAAGTATGTCGTACACAACTGGCTGCCACCTTAGCGTCGAGAAGGAGTCAAGTGCGGCGAGATCAAATTTGATGTTTTTGCCAAGCCTGCAGGGAGTTGCCCCTTTGCGTCTGCGCCCCCCTTGTTCGACTACATCTACAGTTAATTCCCTGAGGGATAATTGACTCATAAAGGCACTCCTGCGTCCAGGCTGCTACTCTTACTCAAACGCCCTTGGCCTGCGTCTTGTCGGTTCATAAGTATTGAACCGAGACTACTTTCTGACAACCCGCCGATCACGCTCTTCAATCTGGCGGTGACGCCGTCCGCCCTGTTTTGATTAGTTTGGCGAAGTACGTGCTCGTGGATTTGCCTAGTATTCGCGAAACCCCGAGCTTTTGCAGCTAGTCCGATTGCAACATAGACCGCATCAGGTTCTAATCGCCCTTCGTTCACAAGCTGGATGCTCCATTCGATCGCATTTCTTGCGAACACAGACCCCGCGGCTGCGCCCTTTAGATCCTGAAGTTGCTGGACGGCGATCTCCGGAATCCGCAATGAATTGTCTAGGCCGCCAAAAATCGATTTCAGATCATTGATCAAAGACCAAGAAACCTCATTTCTAAAGTCGCTTACGAGTGCTCTCGTAGCGGCCTCTGCCACTTGTTCAGAATCGTAAGTGCTTTGATCTCCGCGCTTGGCCAGCTCCTTCCATGGCTTTCGCATCGGCAGACTTCTGTGTGGTCCATCGCTCATCGCAGCCCCCTTTTGTCAGATATTACCAAAAATTTTCAGACAATGTCAACAATGCACCCTTGAACAATCGCGAACGATTTTGAGCTACTCTGATGAGCCATGATGCTTGGAGCCCCCCATGCCCCGCCCTACGATTTGCCCGTACACTTTGGTATCAGTTGCTGACCTTTCCGCCCCATCCTTGGAGCATATTATTCCGGACGCTCTAGGAGGGCCCAACGGATTTAGCGTTACGGCGGATCAAAAAATGAACTCGCAGTTGGGCACGTCCGTAGACGCCGACCTGATCAATGACCATGTATTGAAGTTCCTAGCAATGTCATACGGTGTCAAGACTCGGACTGGCGATGTGTCATTGAGTCTGGAAGGAACATTGAACTTGGACGGGGAGATCATTCCCCAAGCACTAAAGCTTTCGAAGGGGCAACTCGGCCTCAGAATGGCTAAGCCGGTACGCACAGACCCTATCACCGGCCATGTAACCGGGGTGATAGGCTGGGGAGATGAGGCGGACCAGAACCTCGCCGCTGTCACAAAGAGATTGCAGAGGAAGGGTTTTTCAGTCGAGGCCGGTGAGTCACGAAGCGGCCTCGGTAGGGGCGCCAGTTACCTAACGCCCGGACGGTCGTATTGAAAATCCTTGTGTCGGTGGTTCGATTCCGCCCCGGGCCACCAAGAACATTGT
>JAZKGI010000022.1:0-26851 GCA_040385995.1 Pseudomonadota bacterium | reverse complement strand
CGATGAATTCCTTGACCTCGCGGCCCCGTTCGCCGATCAGGCCGACCACGATCACATCGGCCTCCGTGTAACGCGCCATCATGCCCAGCAGCACGCTCTTGCCCACGCCGGAACCGGCGAACAGGCCCATGCGTTGGCCGCGGCCCACCGTCAGCATGGCGTTGATCGAGCGCACCCCCACGTCGAGCGTGTCGACGATGGGCGCGCGCCCCAGCGGATTGGCGGGCCGCACATTGATCGGCGCGCTGTCGGTGGTGTGCAGCGGCCCCAGACTGTCGAGCGGGCGGCCGGCGCCGTCGAGCACCCGGCCCAACAGCTGCGGCCCGACCGGCAAATGGCGCGCGCGGTCGCTGGGACGGCGGCGCGGATGCTCGACCTTGCCGGGCCGGGGGATGGCCGGTTCGACCGGAAACACACGGGTGCCGGGCACGATGCCTTCGACATCGCTTTGCGGCATCAGAAACAGGCGCTCGCCGTCGAAGCCGACCACCTCGGCCTCGACCCGGCCGCCGTTCGGCAGCGGCACATTGCAGGCCGCGCCCACGGCCAGGCGCAGCCCGACCGCCTCCATCACCAGGCCGGCCACCCGGGTCACCCGGCCCGACACTTGCATCGGTTCGACGAAGCCGGTCAGCGCGTTGCAGTCGTGCAGGTAGGCGCGCCAGCGGCCGGCGTGCAGATTGGGCGCCGCCGTCTCGCTGGCGTGGGCCGCGCCGGCTGCGTGATCGGGTGCGGCCGGCAAGGGCGCGGGCTGGGTAGGCGAGTCCGCTTGCGGGTCGGCATAAGCGTCGCCATCAACATGCGCATCAGCATCGGCATGAGGATCGACTTGAGCGTTGGCATCGGAATCGGGCGGCCCGTCGGGCGGCCCGGCGGGCAACCCGGCTGGCAACCCGGCTTGCGCGTTAGCCGGATAATCGATGGCTGGCGTTGGCGCCTCGGCCCCGGCGTCGGGCAGGGCGGCCGGGTCCGCTAGCCCGCTCATGGCGCCAGCCAATCGAGATCCTTGCCCAGGGCGCTGGACAAGCGCTGCCAGCGCGACGCCGCCTGCGCATCGATCTGGTTGCTGGCGGTATCGACCCGGCAGCCGCCGCGGCCCACGCTGGCGTCTTCGACCACGCGCCAGCCGCCTTTTTCAAGCTCGTCGCCTATGCCGTCGCGCACCGTTTTGATGTCGTCCGGATGCAGCATCAGCAAGGCCGGCTGCTGGAGCACGGGCAAGTATTCGATGGCTTCGCGCACGATCGGCAGTATCAGTTCGGGCCGCACCGGCAGCGCCGCCTTCAACATGCCCTTGCTCAAATGCAGCGCCAGCTCCAGCACATCGTTGGCGATCAGTTGATCGGCCTCGGCCAGCGCATGACCGAACGCGAGCGCGATGGCGCGCACCTGGGCCAACTCCTCGGCCGTGGCGGCCTGGCCCAGCGCCAGCGCCTCGGCGCGCCCGGCCGCCAAGCCGTCCTGGTAGCCTTCCAGCCGCGCCTGCTCGCTGATGGCGGCCAATTCCTGCTCGGTGGGATAGTCGGGCGGCGGCGGCGCCGCTTCTTCTTGCACCACCACCTCTTCCGGCGGCGGTTTGCGCGCCGCCACCACGCTGGGGCGCTCGTCGCCAAACGACGTCATTTCCCAGCGCTGGTAAGCGGTTTGCAATTCTTTTGGGATATTAGACAAACGAATCCTCGCCTTTTCCGCCTAGCACGATCTGGCCTTCGTCGGCCAGGCGCCGTACGATCTGCAAGATCTGCTTTTGCTGGGTTTCCACTTCCGACAAGCGCACCGGCCCCTTCGATTCCAGATCCTCGCGCATCATCTCGGCCGCGCGGGCCGACATGTTTTTGAAAATCTTGTCGCGCAATTCCTGGGAAGCGCCCTTGAGCGCGATAATCAGCATTTCCGACTGCACCTCGCGCAGCAGCAACTGGATGCCGCGGTCGTCGATATCGATCACGTTGTCGAACACGAACATTTCGTCCATGATCTTTTGCGCCATATCGTTATCGTAATTTTTGATGTTGTCCATCACCGAGCCCTCTTGCTCCCCGCTCATGAAGTTGAGGATCTCGGCGGCCGCGCGCACCCCGCCCAGGGATGACTTCTTGATGTTTTCATTGCCCGACAACAGCTTGGTGAGCACGTCGTTGAGCTCGCGCAGCGCGGCCGGCTGCACCCCGTCCAGGGTGGCGATGCGCAGCACCACGTCGTTGCGCAGGCGGTCGGTGAAATTGCCCAGGATTTCGCAGGCCTGGTCGCGCTCGAGGTGGACCAGGATGGTGGCGATGATCTGCGGGTGCTCGTTGCGGATCAGTTCCGACACCGACGAGGCATCCATCCATTTCAGGCTTTCGATGCCCGACGCGTCCTTGCCGCCCAAAATGCGCGACAGCAGCACCGACGCCTTGTCGTCGCCCAGCGCCTTGGTCAGCACCAGGCGGATATACTCGTCCGAATCGAGCCCGACCGTGGAATTGACCTGGGTCTGGGCCCGGAAGTCGCCCAGCACCTCCACCACTTCCTCGTGCGCGATGCCCTTCATGGTGGCCATCGCCGCGCCCAGCTTGAGCACCTCGCGCGGGCCGAGAAACTTCATCACCTCGGCCGCCTCGGTCTCGCCCAGCGCCAGCATCAAGATGGCGGCCTTTTGCAGTCCTGTATTCTCAGTCATTATTGCCCACCCAAGCTTTGATTACATTGGCCACCACGCGCGGATCGTCCTGGGCCAGCTTCTTGGCCATGGCCAGGTTTTCGCGGTAGCCGGCGGCGGTATGGTCTTCCAGGGCTTGCAATTGCGCTTCGGCCGAAATCGCCTCTTCCTGCTCTTCGGCGGTCGGCGCAAGCGGCTCCGGTTCCGGCGGCACGGCGCCGATATCGTCGATCTTGCGAAACACGGGGCGCAGCATCGGCCGCACCACCTTGAAAAACAGATACAGCAAAATGAGGGCGGTGATCAGGAACTTGGCCAATTCCTTGGCCATGGGCAGATTGGCCGGGTCGCGCCACCAGTCCAGCACCGGATCGGACGGTTTATCGACCCCGTCGAAGGGCGAGTTGGCCACGCTGAAACTGTCGCCGCGCTCCTTGTTGTAGCCCATCGCTTCCTTGACCAGATTATTAATCTGCGCCATCTCGGCCTGGGACAAGGCTTTCACCGTCACCTTGCCGCTCTTGTCCACCGTGCGCCGGTAATTGACCACCACCGCCACCGACAGCCGCCGCAAGCCGCCCATCGATTTCTGCTCGTAGCGCACGGTCTTGTCGACCTCGAAATTGGTGGTGGCGTCCTTATGGGTGGGCGGCGCCGGCGGCGCGGCGGCCGGCGCGCCGGTGGGGGCGGGCGCGTTCAGGGGCGCGGTGGCCGTGCCAGGCGGCTGGTTCGACAGCGCGCCCGGCACCCCGGACGGATTGGCGTTGCCGGGGCCGGTGCTTTCGCTGGTTTGCTGGCTGCGGATGGCCGACGCCTCGGGCGGCGAGTTCGGCTTGTAGCTTTCGGCGGCCTGCTCGACCTGGGAAAAATCGACGTCGGCGGTGGCCTCGGCCCGCACATTGCCGTCGCCGACAATGGGAATAATGATCGATTCGACTTGCTTGATCACGCTTTGCTGCATCTGCTGCACGTATTTGAGCTGGTTGGCATCGAGGTTTTTGTTAGCGCCGGCCTTGTCGCGGCCCGTGTCCGACAGCAAGTTGCCGGCCTGGTCGACCAAAGTGACATTGGCCGGCAACAGGTCCGGCACGCTTGACGCCACCAGGTGCACGATGGCGCTGACCTGGGCCGTGTCCATGCTGCGGCCCGGATGCAGGTTGAGCAAGATGGAAGCGGTCGGTTTTTGCTGTTCGCGCACGAACACGGACGGCTTGGGCAGCGCCAGATGGACCCGGGCCGAGTCGACCGCCGCCACCGATTGGATCGAGCGCGCCAGCTCGCCTTCCAGCGCGCGCTGGAAGTTGACCTGTTCCAGAAATTGGGACACCCCCAGTTTCTGGTTTTCCATCAGCTCGAAGCCGACATTGCCGCCTTTGGGCAAGCCCTGGGCCGCCAGCTTCAGGCGCGCGTCATGCACCTGCTCGGTGGGCACCAGGATCGCGCCGCCGCCTTCGGAAAACTTGTGCTTGATATTGAGCTGGTCCAGCGCGGCCGTGATGGCGCCGCCGTCGCGGTCGGTGAAATTGGCGAACAAGACCTTGTATTCGGGCGGCTGATTCCAGATCCACAGGGCGAAGCCGATCGCCACCACCGCCGCCACCGCCAGCGCGCGCAGGAAATTTTTTCCCATCGGGCTGCGCACAAAGGTTTGCAACGACTGGCCCGGGCCTTCCGGCGCCGGCGGGGGATTGAGTTCGATTTCTTCGGCTGCTGCCATGGCGGGACGTCGTCATCAAGAGGGAACAGCGGAAGCCCAAACGCAAACGGGATGGGGCCATGCACACCATTATGTCGTCCGGTAACGCCATTCAATCGATGAAACAGAGCTTGCTTTCGGCCCCTGATCGGGCCCGGCAGCGGCGGCCGGGCTGGTAAGGTGGGAAGCTCGATCGGCGCCTGTTTATTGTACGCGCCGGTGCCCCAAGCAAACATCGCCGGCCCCATTCGTGGCGCTTTGTTCTTGGGTAGCAACACTAGTGTAGGACAGCGCGGGGAGGCGGCATGAGAACAGGCGGGATCGACAGCAGCAGGATCGAGGCGATGATTGCCCAGCTCAAGGCGGCGGCCACCCGTCCGCAGGCGGCGCTGCCGGCCGTGCAGACGGAAACGCCGGCCACCCGGGTCGATTTTTCGGACGCCCTGCAAGCGGCGCTCGGCTCGGTCAACACCGCCCAGAAGCAAGCCGAAACGCTGGGCAAGCGCTTTACCCAGGGCGACGACACGGTCAATTTGTCGGACGTGATGATTTCAATGCAAAAAGCGAGTATCGCCTTCCAGGCCACGGCCCAGGTGCGCAACAAGCTGGTGTCGGCGTATCATGAAATCATGAATATGCAAGTCTAGCCTGAATGATTTATACACTGCCGTTGCGGCTCCGTCGCCCCTGATGCCGGCGCGATGTCGTCGTCAACATGGAGTTAGTCATCTGCCTCCAGGCATTGCCACAACGTGAGGCCGTAAGGCGTATGTAACTGCCCGACTATTTCACCGACCTGGTAAGTGCGCTTGGTACCCTTTTCATCGACGCGGCGTAACAGCATAGGTCGGATGCACAAACATGCCGCGTCGTGATTCGTAATTGAGTGGGCCTAGTCCAGTTATTTTTTGCCCGTGGAAATCGAGTTCCGTACTCTCCTGGATGCACAGCACCACAGGATGAGGCGCCATGCGTTGCTCGGTTCGCTCCCAATGCGGCGCCATGATGCCCTGCCAAGTTACGGCATCGTTGTCGAGGAAGCGATACGCCCCGATCATGTCGCTCCAGCCATCGCAGGCCATCGGAATGTTGGCAGTCGGTTTCGCGGCAAACGCCTCAACCAGCACACGCGCACGCTTGTTCAACCGCGCATCGCCTAAGTCAATTCCGGCAAATTCTTCTTCAACCTATCGCTTCGATTCAGTAGCCACCGCGCCGCCCAAATTCCGAAAGTAAACGCTATTTTCGAAAAGTTCACAAGTGCATCGCTAAGTCATTGAATATAAACAGCTTTTCAGGCGGCCGGTGTAGCTACGCCGACTTGTGTATAACCCTATGGCTATAGGCCCAGCGCGGGTAGCGGCTCTATCGTCCGTCATACGCTCTTGTGGCAAGTTTCGACTAAAGGCTAAGCCATCCATTCAAACAAAGCCCTGTTTGCTTGCTGTGCGGAAATTCGCCGCCGCTGGCAATTCGATATAGTCAATGGTTTAAGAACTGAAGAGCCAAAAATGGATTTGCTTTTATGAAAATTATGAGATATTATTCGAAAGATTTTTATATTTTATAATCTATCAGACAAATTCATAAATACAGTTTTTAGTAAACTGCTTGGCAAGGACCATACTTTTTATTATTGAAAATTCATACGTACTCCTAAATTTCCGTAGGCCTGCCGCAGCACGTGCTACAAGCTTCCAAGTCTTGAAGCTGTAACGGCATGGCCTAAGCTTTCATGCAGCTCTGCTACATATTTTTATCGGGTAATCGCCTATGCCCGCAATCCATAATGACTGAAAAAGTAGAAGCGATATTTTTTCCGCTAATATCGCGCACAACGGCAATTTTCACTATGGTATTGTGCGTAATTTTATTAGGCTTGGCCATCCTGGTTCTACCGCCTGATGGAAAGCCACTGCCTTCATGGGCAATCCCGGGTGCGCTGGCGATGTCTTCGATTAGTCGCTTCCCATATGCTTTTGGCGTTAGCTATTCTATGGCAGTATACGGAGGTTTGTGCTGCGGATTTATAAGCGCTTTTTTTAGAGGCAATCTGACTAAATTAGCTGAAATTCTGCTTAAACAATCAGTCACTTTCCGATTGCTCTGCAATTTATTCATGACTTTAATGATCTACCTTCAATTAACGCAGGAACTCCCCATTTCCCCTCACCAGTCTTCAAGAACCTTTTTTACTGCCATCACGCACAATCGACTCGTCGCCCTCATATGGGTAGAGGGAATGTTTGGAGTTATTTTCACGGCTACCTTGGTTATCTTATTTGACATCGCGACATTAATGAGAAAAATACTATGCAAGTAAACACTATAAATGGTTACATAAAGGTAATTAATGATGACCTCAGCGAGAATTTGACGGGATATTGGACGGGACTGACCGCCGCATTGTCCGAGTCACTTACTCCTATCGCTGAAACCTCTGCCCAGGCAGCAGTACGCTACGAGGCTATTGGGCGCCAAATGACTGACTTGGCCGCCGATTACGCAAATTCACTGATGCGGTCGGCTGAGGAGCTACTCGCACTTCCTGGAGGCTTAGCCATATCGTCTTCACGCCCGGTTCGCCGTCACTCTTGCGCCCGATGAAGCCGCCCAATCGCGCCACCAGTCGTAGCACTTCGTTCAAAGTCGGTTGCCGGTCGGTAGGTCGACTCGTGTTCGTTAGCAAGTAAGCGCCTTCGATTTCATCTTCGCTGAAGAATAGCTTGCCAGCCTTGCAGAGCAGGCAAGAATTTTTCGAGTTTCATAGATTTGTTAGCAAAACAGGCTCAGATGGATCAAGGCGATCCATTGCATGGAATACAAAAGCCGAATTGTAACCTAAGTAGCAACCAGCCGGGTCTGGCCGATCTGAAGGTCACCCGGCAGCAGCATCGGATGGAGATTGGGCGACAAGGCGCCGCCGGTAAAATCGGCACGGGCGCTATAAGGGGGGAGGGATGCCAAACAACTGCTATAGGGCAGAATGTATGCCGGGTAAGGCCCGGTCGCCGGCTCAGCCCAGGCCGGCGACGCGCGCATTGCGCTCGCGTTCGAGCTTGGTGATGTAGCGCTGCACCAAAGACAGCATGGGGCGCGCGATATCGACGAATTCGCAGCCCAGCCGGCGGTTGGTCTTGTTGTTCAGTAAGCTCATGTCCAGCATGTTGCGCACTTGCAGGGTGGTGTTGACGGTGCCGATGTCGGGCAAATCGATGCGGCAGCCTGAAAATTCCTTGCCCATGCAATCGCCCAGCAGTAGTTTATTGTCCAGGATGGCCACCCCGCCGCAGCTGATGTCGGCCAGCGGAAACGGGTTGCTGCCGCCGCCCAGTTCGGGCGGCAGGGCCAGCACGGCCCGCACCGGATTGCTGACCGGCGTGCTCATACGATAAAATTCGCGCCGTTGCAAACGCACCAGGGTGGTCGGCAGGGCGATCTTGAAGGCCGCCCCGTTGCGGTAGGCCGCTTCGCTCACGCTGTCGGCGGCGAACAGGATGCGGATTTTGTCGAGCGTGGTTTCAAACGAGACGTTTCTGGCCACTAGAATGCGCCCGTTCTGCTCCTGATTGATGGAGCGGTCCAGGATCACGCAGTTGTTGTCGGCATCGACTTCCAGCACCGAGGTGACGCACACGTCGCCCTCGCCATGCACCAGCATGCGGATCAGTTGATTCTTTTCGCCTATCGCCCGCAGCAGCGCGATGATTTCCTTGCGCGACGCGACTTCAAAGTCGTGCCAGTTTTCCAAGCCTGTGTCCATAGTCGGTGCAGTCTTTAAGTGAGCAGGGCGGCGGAGTCGGGCGGGGCGGGAGGCGTGCCACCGGTTTTTTGCGCTTCCTCAATATGATATAACCAGGCCAGCAGTTCCGCAATCGCGCGGTATAAAACAGGTGGAATTTGTTGGTCTAAGTCAACATCCATTAACAAAGACATCAGTTCTTTCGACTCGTGCACGAACACGCCATGCTCTTGCGCGCGGGCGATGATTTGCTCGGCGATCAAACCGCTGCCCTTGGCCACCACCTTGGGCGCGGCCGCGCCGCTCTGGTAGGCCAGCGCGACGGCCGTTTGCAGGCCGCGCTTGGCGGGCTCATTGGGCATCGGGCGGCGCCTGCGGCAAGGCGATGCTCAGCGAAGTGAGGGGCGAGCCGGCCGCCTCCAGCGCGTGTTCCAGCGCGCCCGCGTTGGCGCGCAGGGCGCCGGCGCTGGCCTCGGAAGCGGTTTGCATCTGGATATGGATCTGGCCGCCCACCAGTACCACCGAGGCCGATACCGCACCCAGGCCGGGGAACTGGAAGCGCACGCCGCTGCGCCATACTTGCAGCGGCTCGCCGTCCGCTCCGCGTTCCTGCTTGCCGTCACCGGGCGCGTCCTTGTGGATATCCCACTCCATGGCCTGGCCCGGCCAGGCTTGGCCCTGCCACTGCACGCGGGCCTGCTCGTGGGTGTGCAGTTGCAAATTGATCAGCTGGGCGGCGGCCGCGTCCGGCAAGCCGGGGGCGCGCCCATCGGCCGCCCCCCCTTGCGCCTGACGCAGCATCTGCGGCTCGCGCATCAATTCGGTCAGCGGCCGCTTGCCGTCGGCCCACTCGGCCACATGCGACTCGTAAAACAAGCCGCTGGTGGCCACCGTCTGCTGCAATGTGTGCGCCAGCCGCGGCGTGTCGGCCGGATCGGCGCTCAGGGGGGCGCTGCCCAGCAGGGTTTGGGCGGCGGCGGGGCGGTTATCGGCCTGCACCAGCACGCTGGCGATGGCGCGCCCGGCGCTGCTCAGGGTGGGGGCCGGGGCGCCGGGGTCGAAGCCGGGCAACTGGGCGGCCGGCGTCAGGGGCGCCTTGCCGAGCAAGGTGGCGGCCAGGCTGGCCCGGGCCTGGCCGGCGGTGCCGGCGTTGGCGGTGCCGGGCGGGCTGTGCTGCGCGGGCTCGGCCGCGCCGTCCGGGTAGGCTTGCGCCACCGTCACTGGCGCGTGCGGGCCGTTGCCGACCTGAAAAGTGGGGCGCGGTTCCAGGGCCACCAGGGTCAGCGGCACTTGCTTGCCCGGCTCGGCGCCGGCCGGCAGCATCATGCGCGCCGCCAGGTTGCCCACCTTGACCACGAAACTGCCGTCGGTCAGGCGCGACATCACTTCGCCTTCCATCGGCTTGCCCAGCAAGCCTTGCAGCGAACGTTGAAACACCGCTTGCCGGCTGTCGCCGACCGCTTCGGCGCCCGCGCGCGCCAGCGGCGCGACATTGGCGTCTACCCGGGGCAGCATGGGGCGGACCGGTTCAGGCGCCGTAGGCGTGGGCCAGGCGCCTTTCGGTGCCGGTGTTGTTGATCAGGGCCGACAACTGGGTCATCCAGGGCGCGGTCAAATCGCGGATGGCGCGGTCGTCGGCCAGTAATTTTTTGATGAGGTCGATTTTCTTTTGCCGCCCGGCCCCGCTCAACGCTTGCGCCGGCTCGTGCGCCTTGAGCGTTGCCACGTGGCGCGCGCAGTGCTGTTCGAGCAGCACCAGCCGGTCCCAGTCGCTCTGGCCGGCGGCCGTCACCATTTGTTCGGTCAACTCGGCCATCGCCTGGTACACCGATAACACCTCTTGGGCGCTCATCATGGATCAGGCGCTCGCCAGGGTGGGCGCCCGGTTGACGGACGGTTCCGCCGCCTGCCCGGCCGGGGTGGCGCCGATCGCGTTCCAGGCGTCGCGCAGGTCGGTGAGCAGGCGCTGCACTTCTTCGATGATCTCGGGCTGGTTGCGCAAGTTGGCCAGCAGCAGGCGCTCGCTCATGTATTCGTACAGCGCGTCCAAGCCTTCGGCAATTTCGCCGCCGGCTTTTTTATCGAGGCTGGCGCGCAAGCCGCTGTCGATGATCATGATCGCTTGCGAGATGGCCTTGCCCTTGGCCGCGATATTGCCGGCACGCATATTCATCATGGCGGTGCTGAGCGCGGTCAAGGCGCCATCGAACAGCATCACGATCAGCTTGTGCGGACTGGCCGCCGCCACGCCGGTCTCGATGCCCACTTTCGCATAGGCGTGTACGCCGCTCTGCCTGGAACCGAACATTGTCTGTCTCCTCTAGATTAATTTTTTGACATGGCGGCGAACTGCTGCGTCAAGAAGGACGCCGTCGTGCTCATGCTGGAAATGGCGGTGTCGAGCGCGGTGTATTGCTTGCGGTAGCGCGCCTCGATGTCGACCAGTTTGGCGCTGAAGTCGTCGCGCTGCTTGGCGATGGTTTTGATGCTGGAATTGAGGCCGGTGGTGCGCCCGGCGATGTAGCCGGTGCTGCCCAGAAAGGTGGCGGACAGGTTGTTGAGCTGGTAGGCGTAACCTTGCGAGAAGCCGATGTCGCCCCGCGCGCCCAGGGTGTCACCCTTGATGTCGAGTTTTAAGCCGGCGGTGGCGGCACCGGCCGAGCCGGTCAAGCTCTGGCCGTCGCCCTCGGCGGCAAAACCGCCTATGGTGCCGGCCACGTCGACCCCTACGCTGGGGGTGGCCGCGCCGAACAGGCTGGCCACCGTGCTGCCGCCGCCATCGGTGATGGCCAAGTTCGATTTCGAGCCGTAACGGTTGGACACCACTTTCAAGCTGCCGTCCGGCTCGACGGTGGCGCTCACGGCCGCGCCAGCCTCGGAAAACTTGCTGACCCCGTTGATCGACGATTGCAGCAGCACGGCCAGCTCGGCCGGGGTGTAACTGCCGGCCGGAATGGTCACGCTGGCGGAGTTGGCGGCGCTTGAAGGGTTGCTGTCGTTCAAAGCCACGGTCCAACTGGTGCCGGGCGCGATCACGGTGGTGGGCGGCAAGGCGGCCGCGCTGCTCAAGGTGCCGCGGCTGGCCAGGGTGGTGATGTTGACGGCGTAGTTGCCCGGCTTGGTGGCCGTGGTCGAACTGGTGAAACCGATTTCGCCGTCGCTGCTGTTACCGACCACCGCGAACAAGGCGGCGATGTCGTTGAAGTTGCCGTCGATGGCTTTTTGCAGTTTGGCGCCGTCCACCATCAGGGTGCCGTCCTTTTGGAACGCGATGCCCACTTGCGACAGGGTGGTCAGTTTGCCCTGCAAGCCGGTGATCGATTCGGACAATTGCTTGCGGATTTGCGATTGCAAGGTCTGGGCGGTGGAGTCGCCCAGCAGCGGGCCGCCGGTCTTGGTTTCCGGATCGTAGCCGCTCAAGGTCTTGATCTGGCCGTTCAAGTCGTTATACGCCTTGACGAAGCCATTGATCGAATTGCTCAGGGAACTGTTGTCCTTGGCGATCACCAGATTGGCGCTGCCGACCTTGCCAATCGTCAAGGTCACCCCTTCCACCGCGCCGCTGATGCTGGTGTTGCTGCTGGTGACGGCGATGCCGTTCACGTCGAGCACGGTATCCTGGGCCGAAGCTTTCTGGCTCAGGTTTTGCACCCCGGCCGGGTCGTAGGCCAACAGGCTGCTCAGGGCGGCGTCGGGCGGTGCGCCGGCTTCCCCGGCGAGCGAAATCTTCATGGTCGAGGCCGCGCCGGTGCTCGAGGTGAGCACCAAGTGGTTGGGATTGGCGCTGCCATCCATCACGATGCTGGCCGTGACCCCGAAATTGCCCTTGTTGATGGCGTCGCGGATGCCTTTCAAGGTGTTGTTTTTGCTGTCGATCACAATGCTGCCGCTGTTGCGGGTGGCGTCTTGTGCGAAACCGGTGCCCAGGTAGGCGCCGCCTATGCCGGCCGCCAAGCCGGCCGCGCCGGGCGCGGTGCCGCCCACCGTGATCTGGGCGCCGTTGGCCGAAACCAGCGAAATGGCGCTGGCCGTGGTGCTGGCCGAGCCGGTGTTGGCCGCGCCGGCGTTGCCGATGCCGCCGGTGACGGTGCCGCTGACCGCTTCCGTGATGGCGATGTTGGAGCCGTCAGCATTGGTAAATTGCAAGGTGCCGTCGGCCGCGCTGCCGCTGGTGGTGATGTTGGCGTCGGCCAGGGCCCGGCTCACGCTGTTGCTGCCCGTTAAAATCGCGTCCAGCGAGGCGGCCGTCACGCCGTCGCCGGCGGCCAAGCCGCTGCCCTGGTTGGCGATTTCCACGCCCGCCACGCGCAAGCTGTAGGTGCCGCCGCCCGTGGTGTCGATGGGGCCGAAGGTGGAGGCGCCCGCCGCCCCGAACAGGGTGGCGCTGGTGACGGTGGCGGCGGCCTTGGCCGATACCCCGGTGGTGGCGCTCTTGGCGTTGATGGCGTCGGCCAGCAGTTTGGCGCTGCGCGTGCTGCCATCGGTGGCGATGGCGGTGTTATTGATGGTCAAGGCGCCCGGGGTGATTCCGCCCGTCAACACGCCGCTGCCCAGGGTGGTGCCGTTCAGGCCGAAGCTGCCGCCGCTGACCGTGCCCAGCGCGAAGGTAACGGTGGTCGAGCCGCCCAGGCCGATGGCCGCGGTGGGGCTCTTGTAACCGCCCGAGGCCAGCGTTTGCGCTTGCGCCACCTGGGTCACATTGACCCGGTAAGTGCCGGGTAAAGCCTTGCTGGTGGCCGAGCCGACCAGCACCGAGGTGTCGTTCGAGGTGCTGGTGAGGGCTTGAAAATTGTCCAGCGAACTGAGGCTGGTGAGCGAACTCTGGAAGGTGCCGATGGCGCCCGACAGCGCGCCGAAGGCCGAGACCTTGGCCTTGAAACTGTCGGTTTTTTTGTCCAGGGTATTGATCGGCGCCGCCTCGACCGCCATCAGCTTGGTGATAATGCCGTTGACGTCGATATTCGAGCCAATACCGGGTGAGGAGATGCCCACGATGAACCCCTAAGCAAAAATATAATGTAAGTCATTATCGGCATAATCGATCAAGACTTGAGAGGCGGATTTACCGGCTTGTTTCGCGGACCGGGGCGGGGGGCAAGGCACGCGTACGAGGCGGGCCTGGGCGGGCGGGGCGCGAACCAGGCCCCGCCCCGCCGGGTGCGCGCTGTAGCAGGAGAATGACAAACCAGGCACCCAGCTTGGGCGAGCCGAGCAAATCATCGAGGCCCAGCGTATCAAGCGGTCAAGGCCAATGCGGGCTCGGCTGGTGTGGACAAGCAGTCAATCGCGGACTTCGAGAAGGACCTGAAGGGAAATCTCTATCGGATCTGGAACCGGATGTCTTCGGGAACTACTTTCCGCCGCCGGTCAAAGCGGTCGCCATTCCTAAAACGACTGGTGGGGAAAAATTTTAGGGGTGCCAACAGTAGCAAATCGATTCGCTCAGATGGTGGCGAAACGGGTCATGGAACCCAGTATCGAAGCGAAGTTCCTGCCGGACTCCTATGGCTACCGGCCCGGAAAGTCAGCGCTGGATGCTGTCGGCGTCACGCGGGAGCGATGCTGGAAATACGCTTGGGTTCTTGAGTTTGATATCAAGGGCCTGTTCGACAACATTGATCATTCACTGTTACTGAAGGCCCTCGAAAACGATGTGGAGTGCGAATGGGCCATGCTGTATATCAAGCGCTGGCTGACAGCACCGTTGCAACTGGCCCCCAGCCACCACAGTTGCCAACGAAGGTAGGAATTAACATGCCAAAGCTTCATTTAGGAGAAAACGACACTGCCGGAATTACCCTCTAAGCTATCGACAGAAACTGTCTCAAACAGTTCGACATCTTCCTCAGCAAGCTGCGCAGCGGTAGCTTTCGTTGTAGACAGAAGGCGTTTGGATATTCGGCGTGTCGGGCTTGAACATGGAATTGGTGCGATTGCAGGTGATCGGCAAAAGCGGCGAACAGGGAAAGCAAAGGCATGGCGGTCAATGAAGTCAAAAAAGGCCTTATTGGCCGTCGCCCCGCCGCCGCGAAATGACTCGCACCGGCAGGGCGGCGGCCGCGCGAAGCGGCTCCTTTGTGAACAACTATTTGAACGTCGCGAATCGATTTTAGGCTCATCGGCTTAAGTCCGGTAGATTGAGGCGCGGCCCCTTCTTAATTTTCCCGAACAGTGCCGATCGGAGAAATCCGTTCGGCACTGCCAATCCGTGCAACAACTCAATTTGAATGATTACTTAGTCGTGATAATCGCCACCTAAATAAGCATCGCTAGATTTGCCGCCACCAACTCTGTCTCCGTTGTAAGAATGCATTTTTAGATCTTTGAAAATATTATCATTATTAATGCTATCCGTCACGGCCTGAGGCTTAGCCTTATATCTTTCCTCTAAAAGGCCAATGTCATAATTCATGTGTTTTGTTCCCTTTGCCTCAATGGAATCCTGCGTGCACGCGCCTTCAATATACTTATCCAATCCTTTGGCCTGTTTAACATCCAATTTCCCATCTGCACTACCCTGCGAGAATTGACTGGACAATGAATCTAGAATGGCAGGGTTATCACCATATTTATCCAGCATCTCTTTTACATTTTTACCATCGGTAGAATTAAGGAATCCTGGAACCAGCTTCGCCTCAAAATCAGCACGGTTTTTGCAGACAGGCTGTGCATCTTTTGGAAATCTGGCATTCAATCGGTCCATATCTTCACCAGATAACGCGTCATTTCCTACCGTTTTTTCCAAATAGGCATTTCTCGCTTCTTTATCAATTTTACCGTCTTGACCGGTAAATGATTTATTGATATTCGCGTACAATTCTGGTTGTTGACTTAATAGATTGTTAGACACTTCGTTTCCTTGGTCTCCTTCTGTTCCCTCTGGCGCCGGTTCCGGTGCCGGTTCCGGTGCTGGTGCTGGTGCTGGTGCCGGTTCCGGTGCTGGTGCTGGTGCCGGTGCCGGTGCTGGTGCCGGTGCCGGTTCCGGTTCCGGTGCTGGTGCTGGTGCCGGTGCCGGTTCCGGTGCTGGTGCTGGTGCTGGTGCCGGTGCTGGTGCTGGTTCCGGTGCCGGTGCCGGTGCTGGTGCCGGTGCCGGTGCCGGTGCCGGTGCTGGTGCTGGTGCCGGTGCCGGTTCCGGTGCCGGTGCTCCTCCCGGTGCCGCTGGTGCTCCTCCCGGTGCCGCTGGTGCTCCTCCCGGTGCCGCTGGTGCTCCTCCTGGTGCCGCTGGTGCTCCTCCCGGTGCCGCTGGTGGTGTCCCTGTACCGGAAGCACCAGAGAAATATTGTTGAACAAGACTTAATAGTGATTTTATAATAGATGGAAAGTCTGCCTCTGGTGTTGCCCCTGCCCCTGCCCCTGCCCCTGCCCCTGCCCCTGGCGCTGGCTGTGCCGGTGGTGCGGAGTCGATGTCACCTGGCTGCGTAGCCTTTATACTTACGTCTCCCGATGAGCCTACTGTTATGACATTCCCTGGTGCAACATTGTAAGCAACTCCATTTATGCTAACGCTCATCTTAAATCTCCTAAGGATAAATAAATTAATCAAAATGACTAACATAAGTGCCCGCTGGTAAGCTAATAGTTCCAATCGAGGGCCAATTTTTCACCTACCACGTGCAAGCAGTGCAATGCGGCAATGCGATTTATTGCATAATGAGCAATTTTCAATAAAAATCCCTTTCGCCTAACCGACTTCGACCCCGCCAAATGGCGGTTCAACACGATGGAGTTGGGTCATGACAGGGCTACCAAACAATCGAGCAAAGAAGAGCAATGGCAGCAGCGGCTGGCGTGGTTTGCCGCGAGCGTGCAGCGGGTCAAGCAGTTTTGCCAGGCCGAAGCGGTGTCGGCGGCGTCGTTTTACCGCTGGAGTAAGTTGCTGGCCAAGGTCGCCCGGCCCCATGCCCCCGGTTTCATCGACGTGGGGCCGATGGCGCCGGCGCCACGCACGGCCATCAAAGCCGGCCCGGCAAGCGCGGCGCTGGAAGTGCGCCTCAAGCTGGGCCAAGGCCTGGTCTTGCATATCGTGAGCCGCTGATGTTCTTTCCCGAGGGGCAAATCCGCCTCTTCGTGTACGGCCGGCCGCTCAGCATGCGCCTGTCCTACGACGGCCTGCACGCGCTGGCCAAACACACGATGCAACTCGATCCGCTGTCGGGCCATTTGTTCGCTTTCATCAACCGACGCGCCAACCAAATCAAAGTGTTGAACTTCGACCGCAGTGGTTGGTGCCCGTGGGCCAACCGTCGGCGCAGTTGGTTGATTTGGTCGGGAAGTTAGAGCGCGGGATCGTCAATCTGCGGCGCCAGGTGGCGTGGTTCCAGCGCCAGATCTTTGGCAAGAAAAGCGAGAAGCGCTTGCCCGAGCCGGACGGCGTGCAAGCGTGCTGGGGATCGGTTTCCACGCCGTGCCGGGCACGCCGTTGCCAGGCAAAAAAGTGACGGTGGCCGGCCACGGCAGCCGGGCCGATGCCAGCTTCGTCGTCGGCATGGTGATCGACAAGTTCGACTATCACCTGCCGCTATACCGCCAGCACCGTCGCCTCGACGATGCCGGCATCAAGCTCAGCCGCCCGTGGCTGACGCACTGATGCAGGCCACCGTGGCGCTGCGCGAACCGGTCTACGAGGCCCAGCTCGAATCGATCCGCGCCAGCCGCGTCAAGGCGATGGACGAAGTGCCGATCAAGGCCGGCAGGGCCAGTCCGGGCAAGATGAAAACCACCTATTTCTGGCCCATCTACGGTGAGCGCGACGAGATCTGCTTCGCCCATTCGCCCATTCGCCCGGGCGCTCGGCGCAGCACGTACGCGACATGCTGGGCCTATCGCCGCCGGATGGCGCCGTGCTGCTCAGCGACGGCTACGCCGCCTACGCCAGTGACGCCAAACAGGTCGGATTAACGCATGCCCTGTGCTGGACGCACGCGCGGCGCGAGGTGTTCGAAGCGAAGGACATCGAGCCGGATTACGCCAAGCGGGCGCTGGCGCACCTCGCCGCGCTGTACGCGGCCGAGGAACATATCCGCCAGCACGACTTGCAAGGGGCGGCCACACTGGCCTGGCGCCAGCTCCACGCCAAGCCGGTGGCGCTGCGCTTCTTTAACGGGTCGAGCAATACTTCGCGGCGCAGGGTTTGCTGCCCAGCAGTCCGTTCACGAAGGCGCTGAACTAGATCGGCGAGCGACGCGACGGTCTGCTCGTGTACTTCGACGCCGCCGCCGTGGCGATCGACACCAACCACCTCGAACGGGCGCTGCGCGTGATCCCGCTGGGCCGCAAGAACTGGATGTTCAGCTGGACCGAGGTGGGCGCTCGGCACATTGGCATCGTCCAGAGCCTGCTTGTGACGTGTCGCCTGCACGACGTCGCCCCATACGATTACCTGGTCGACGTGCTCCAGCGCGTGGGCCAGCATCCCGCCGCGCTGGTCGAGCAACTCACGCCGCGCATGGAAGACCCTGTTCGCCAGCAATCCGCTGCGCTCCGACTGTATGAGCGCCAGTCGCGTTAATAAACGCCGTTCAGTTACCGCTTACGCCCCGCCGGGGCAAAACAAAGCGGCGCCGAAGCGCCGCGTCTCAGGCCGTCTGTTTGATCAGAAAGCCGGTCGCCTTGTCGAGCGACTTGGCGATCTCCAGCGCCTCGGGCGAGGGGAACTGGCGCAACACTTCCTTGGTGGTTTGGTCGATCAACTTGACCACGGTGCGCTTGCTGTCGGTGTCGATCGAAAACTCCAGACCCTGGGCCTTGGTCTGGGGCGCCTGGTTCAGGGTGGCCACGGCGTCGGTGAGCTGCTCCAGGGTCGGCGCGGGGGCCGCCTTCGCCGCCGTCGCCGCTTTCGCCGCGACCGCCGCCGTCGTGATGGGGGCGGCGCCCGCGCGCGTGGCGCCCGCCGGCGCGGACGGATCGGCGCCGGCCGCGCTACGCGCGATCGCAGGCGCCGCGCTGGTACTGCCTATCGGGGCTATGCTCATGATGCTTCCTTTGCAAAAAGCCCCGACTGATCAAATCAGCCGGGGTGAGCGGTCACAATCGAGTTATTGTCAATTGAGCGGGCGATTAACCGCGCAGCAAGGACAGCACGCCGTTCGGCAGCGAGTTGGCCTGCGCCAGGATGGCGGTGCCGGCCTGTTGCAAAATCTGGCCGCGCGTCAGGTTGGCCGTCTCCGAAGCGAAGTCGGTATCTTGAATCCGGCTACGCGATGCCGACAAGTTTTCCGACGTCGTTTGCAGGTTCGAGATGGTCGAGGCGAACCGGTTCTGGATCGCGCCCAGCGAGGCCCGGTTGCTGTTGATCGCGGTCAGGGCCGAGTCGATGGTGAGCAAGGCGTCGTTGGAGCCGGCGATGGTGCTCACGTCAAGCTTGGCCACCGATTGCAAATCGCTACCGACCGATGTGGCGGTCAAGATGGTGGTGTCGCCCCCTGTCACCGAGAAACCGCCGTCCGATGACAGATCGACCTTACCGCCCACCGTCACCGTGCCGGCGCCGGCGATCGCTTGCAAGGTGCCGGCCACGGCCGGGGTGTTACCCACCGCCGCGGTGGCGTCGGCGCCGCGGATCGAGGCGCCATCCAGACCGGTGCCGATGGCGACGTTTTCGATGTTGATGTCGTTACCGGCTTTTTCGTTGAGCACCAGCTCTTTCTTGCCGGTGGTGGCGTCTTGCTTGATGCTGGCGGTGATGTTGGTCACGCCGCTTTGCGCATTGACCGCTTGCGCCAGGGCCGACAGGTCGCCGCCTTTGACCGAGGCCGAGATCGTCACCGCTTGCGAGTTGGAATCATTGGCCACCGAGTTGGCGCCCCGCAGTTTAAATTGCACCGCGCCGTCGACCACGCCGGAAATGGTGGCCACCGACGACGCTTGCGCCTTGACGCCGCTGCTGCCGCTGAGCGCGTTGACGTTTTGGGCGATCAGCTTGGCGCTGTCGGCCGTGTTTACCAGCACCGGGGTGCTCACGCCGGCGCCCGAGCTGATGGTCAAGGTTTGCGCAACCACGTTATTGGTGGCGGTGGCGGTCGCTTGCGAAATCGAGCTGGCCGCGTTGGACGACTTGAGCGTGTTGTTGCCGATATCGCTGGCTTTGGCGCTGGCGATGCCGATGTTAATGGTTTGGTTCGAGTTGGCGCCCACTTGGAACTGGGTGTTGGTCAGGCTGCCGTCCAGCACGTTTTGGCCGTTGAACTGGGTGGTGTTGGCCACGCGGTCCAATTCCTGGCCCAGCGCCGACACCTCGTTCTGGATCGATTTACGGTCGGAATCGGAGTTGCTGCCGTTGGCCGATTGCACCGCCAGTTCACGAATACGTTGCAGCAGATCGCCCGCCGTGCCCAAGCCACCCTCGGCCGTTTGAGCCAGCGAGATGCCGTCATTGGCATTGCGGGCGGCTTGGTTGTTACCGCGGATTTGCGAGGAAAAGCGCTCGGAGATGGCCAGGCCGGCGGCGTCGTCCTTGGCGCTGTTGATGCGCAGGCCGGAAGACAGACGTTGCAGCGAGGTGGCCAGCGACGATTGCGAGGTGGTCAGGTTACGCTGCGAGTTCAGGGAAGCAACGTTGGTGTTAATGGTTTGTGCCATGGTAATTCTCCAGACGGGGTACTCAGATTTAGCTATGTGCTGTTCACTTTGGTCTGCTCCTGTGTTTCGAAGCAATCAAACCGCTGTTGTAATGATTAACGGTTGCCCAATGGGAAAATTGAGAGGAGAAAAGGCGATAAATTTCTGCTTTTTAGCCTGGGGTTTGAGGCAGGCGGCCCGCTAAACGGCGGCAAAAGGCGAATCTTGAGGGGCGAAATAATTTTATTTAGGGGGCGAGGGCGGCGCTTCGCCCCCGTTTTTGTTGATGAAGCGCAAAGGTTTCGGACGTCGGTATCGCGCCTTCACCTTTATTTGGCCACCACCACCCGGTTTTTGCCGGTCTGCTTGGCTTGATACATGGCGCCATCGGCCCGTTTCACCAGCGCCGCCTGGTCCTCGTTGGGTTTGCGCAGCGCGACCCCGGCGGAAAAGGTGATCAAGACTTTTTCATTATCGTGCAGGAAAAAATGCTTGGTCAGTTCGCGTTGCAGACGCGTCATGGTGGTGGCCGCCGCCTCCACCGTGGTTTCGGGCAGCAAGATGAGAAACTCTTCGCCGCCGAAGCGGGCGATCACATCCATCGAACGCAAGGTTTCCTTGACAATCTTGACCAGATGCTTGAGCGCGCCATCCCCGGCCAGGTGGCCATAGGTGTCGTTGAGCCGCTTGAAATCGTCCAAGTCGAGCATGGCGATGCACAGCGGCGTGTTGCGGCGGTCCGAGCGGGCCGTTTCGCGCTCGAACACATCGTCCAGGCCGCGCCGGTTCAAGCTGCCGGTCAACTGGTCTTCTCGCACCAGCTCGCTCATATGTTGCAACTTCGCCTCCAACTCATGGATGCGGTTTTCCGCCTCCTGCACTTCTTGCCGGGCAAGCATCATATTGTCGCGCGCGGCCAGGGTGTCGCTTTGCACCGCCTCCGTTTCGTGCATGACTTCTTCCAGGATCAGGTTCAATTCACCGATATCCTTGGCCTGGCTGATCTTGCCCGAATAGGCGCCGATCTTGGCATGGTACTGGCCGGTGCTCGCGGCCACCTGGCCCAGCCGGTCGATAAAGGTCATCATCATGTTGCGCACGGTCAGCTTGACGTCCGACAGGCTGTGTTTGAGTTGGCTTTGCTTGAAGATCACTTCCTTCAAGCTGCGGGTGGCCTCTTCCAGCACGCGCGAATCGATCGGTCCGGCGATCAATTGCTGCACCACTTCCACTTGGCCGCGCAGCCAGCTGTCGTCGTCGAGCAATTCGCTGACGTTTTCCAACAACAGTTTGAATAAACGCAGCAGCAATTCTTGCTGTTCGCCCGTGTCTCCGCTCTTGAGCTCGATCTGATAGCACAGCTGCTTGAGGCGGGCGGCCGCCTCGGCCAGCGCTTCTTCGCTGGCCGCTTGACGGATCGCCGCGCCCAGCGCTTCGGCTTCGGCGGCCAGGTCCGGGGTGTCGCCCAGCAGGGAGGCCACGGCCAGCGTCAGGGTGCGGCTGAGCAAGTCGCGCAGCAGCCGGGTTTGCTCGCCTTCCGTGAGCGGAGGCAATTCGATATTGCCGCCCTTTTTCAATTGCTGATCGGCCAGCTGGGCCAGCGCCCTGGTGTAGCCTTCCCAGTCGCGCAGCTTGGCGGCGCGGGTCAGGCGGCGCCCGAATTCGGCCGTCTCGCCGGTCGCTAGACTGAGTTTGGCGGCGAATTGGCTGAGCACGTTTTCGGCGCCCGGGTCCGGCGCGGCGACGGCCACCGGCGCCGGCGCGTCCGGCTCTTCGGCGATGCCGGCGATCTCGTTGTACACGGTGCGGTAATTGGCCGGCGTGGGGGCCAGACGGCGCGTGGCCAACTGGCGGAACGCTTCGCGCGCGATTTCGGCCGGATTGGGGTGGGCGGCACCGGGAGCGGGCGGTTTGGGCGTTTTACTGGACATACGCACAGCCTCTTCAAGAATTTGCGGTGGACCGCCATCAGCGCGCCCGGCGGCCGCCGAGGTGGCACCCCATGCCACCATCTTACTGGAAGAAATAGCATTAGAGCATGGATCTTGTCACATCGTTAGCGCCCGCGTCACCCGTTAGCCACGCCTACTCGATCAGTTGCTGGCGGATCGCGTAATGGGTCAGCTCGGCACTGTTTCTCAGCTTCATCTTTAGCAAGAGGCGGGTGCGGTATTCGCTTACCGTTTTGACCGACAGCGACAACTCGGCCGCGATGGTGCCCACCGTCTTGCCGGAGGCGATCATCACCAGGGTCTGGTATTCGCGGTCGGACAGGGTTTCGTGCAGCGGCGTGTCGTGATCCTCGCCCACCGTGTTGGCCAATTCCTGGGCCAGCGCGGCGCTGATGTACTTCATGCCGGTGGCCACTTGGCGGATCGCCGCCACCAGGTCGCGCGGCGCGCTGTGCTTGCTCAAATAGCCGGCCGCGCCCGCCTTGAGGGAGCGGATCGCGTATTGGTCTTCGCGGTGCATCGACAGCATCAGCACGGCCAGTTCCGGTTTGTCTTGCTTGAGTTGCTTGAGCACCTCGATGCCGTTGCGGTCGGGTAGGGAAATGTCGAGCAGCATGACGTGGCAAGCGCTCTTGCGGAACAGGCGCAGCGCGTCGTGCCCGGTTTCCGCCTCGCCGGCGAACAGCAGGTCGCGCGTTTCGCCCAGGATCTGTTTCAAGCCTTCGCGCACGATCGCGTGATCGTCGGCGATGAACACCCGGATGATGGCCTTCTCTGTCATGACTGCTCCGCGCTGTGTTGGCCGCCCGCCCCGTGCGCCAGCTCCGCCCCGTCCCGCATCGGCGCCCCGCTCGCACCGTGCGCTAGCGGGGCGCCGCGCCGACGCACCGCTAGCCGTTTCGCCGCTGGCGGCTAGCTTTCCTGTACCCCGTGCGGCATGTCGATCTGGATCTGGGTGCCGCCGCCCTCGGCCTGCGTCACGCTCAGGCTGCCGCCCAGGGCGCCCACCCGCTGGCCCATGCCGCGCAAGCCGAACGCGCGCGGCTTGTCGCGGTCGCCGTCCACGATGCCGCTACCATTGTCGGTGATTTTCAGGCTCAGGTGGTAGTCCAGACGCGTCAATTGCAGGGTGACCCGGTTCGCATTGGCATGTTTGGCAATATTGTTGAGCGCTTCCTGGGCCACCCGGTACAGGGCGTTGCCAGTCTCGGGCGGCAACTTGACGGCTTGTTCGCCGCACAGGAAGTGGCAACTGATGCCGGTGCGACTGCCGAAATCGCGGCATTGCCAGGCCAGCGCGGCCACAATGCCCAGCTCCAGCATGGGGGGATTCAAATCGAGCCCGATGCGCTGCAAGGCGTCGATGCTGCGCCCGACCAGCGCGTCCAGGTAAGCGGCCCGTTGCAGCAAGGGCGCCGCGTCGGCCGGCAAGCGTTGGCTCAACATCGCCAGCGCCATCTTGATCGCGCTCAGGTTGCTGCCCAGCTCATCGTGCAAATCGCGCGCGATGCGGCCGCGCTCTTGCTCTTTGGCTTGCTCCCGCGCTTGTTCCAGGGCCGCCATACTGAGCGGGGCGGGCGGCGCCGGCTGGCCGATGGCCACCAGCACCGCGCGCCCGGCCCTGCTGGCTTGACGCACTTGCAAGTTCAAGCGGTAGCGCGAACCGTCGCGCCGGCGCGGTTCCAGCGCGAGCGGACCTTCGCCTTGCTGGGCCAGCGTGCCGGCCAGCGCGTCCAGTTCGCTTTGTTGCAGCAACGGCGCCAGCGCCAGCAGGGTGTGGCCGACCAGCTCGAGAGCCTGGTATTGCAGATTGCGGCAGGCGGCCGGGTTTAGCTCGATCAATTCCAGGGTCAGGGCGTCGACCAGATAAATTTCGGCCGGCGCCGCCAGCATGAGCGCCTCCAGGCACGTGTCGGCGCCGACCGGCGCGCTGGGAGGGGAAGAGTGGTCGAACGAAATCATGGCTGGCCTGCTGGTGAAAAGGTTAGCGCCGACGGGCGCGCCAGAGCGCCACGAAACGGCGCAACACGCGCTTCGGCCGGGTTTGCAATCGTCCGTTTGTGGCTGGGGCGCGCACTCGGTTCCACCAAGCCCGGCGCAGGTGGGTGAAATGGGCCGCCGTCCGGCTCACATTGCGCCAGGCGCGGGTGGCGCGCAGGCGCGCGATGCAACGGTCGCGCAGGGCGATAAACTTGCCGTGCCAGCGCGCGAACCAGGGCAGCGTCAGCAGGACCGGACGGGTCAGCGCGTACAGGCGGGCCACGGCGGCGGCGCCGCCCAGCTTGGCCAGCACGATCACCGACACCCCGTAAATGGCGTGGCCGTTGGCAATGGCCAGCAGGGCCAGGATTTTTACCGGAAACAGCAACACGGCCGGCAAGACGAACACGGCCAGCGCGGCGTAGGGGCCCAGCCGCTTGATGCGCGCTTCGAGCGCGTGCAGGGGCGGAAAGCGCGCCACCACCCGCATCAAGCTGGCGCCGCGCTCCCACAGCCACTCTTCCATCAGCAACAGGATGGCGGCCAGGTAGACCAGGGGCGCCAACAGCCGGCGCCGGAATGTGTACAGTCGTTTCATCGGTCTCCGTGACGCCGGCGCTTGCGCGCGCCAGCGTTCTGGAGCGATGATACGTGAAAAACCGCCCCTTGCGCATCGAAAGCGGACGCGCGCCCGCGCACGGCCACTCCCGCCCCGCTACAATAGGACATGAACAAAGCATTTGTGAAAGAGTCCGACCAGGACGATGACGAGGAGGCCGCCGCCCTGGCCCTGGCGATACCGCCCGGGGCGAAGAATTACATCACGCCGGCCGGCTACCAGCGCATCCGCGACGAATTGCTGCAACTGATAGATGTGGAGCGGCCGGAAGTGGTGCGCATCGTGCACTGGGCCGCCTCCAACGGCGACCGTTCGGAAAATGGCGACTATATATATGGCAAGCGGCGTTTGCGCGAGATCGACCGCCGTATCCGCTTCCTGACCAAGCGCATGGATTTGGCCGCCATTGTCGATCCCAGCGTCCATCACGGCGGCGACCAAGTGTTTTTCGGCGCCAGCGTCACCTACCGCAATCAGGCCGGGCACACCCATACCGTCACCATCGTCGGCATCGACGAGCTCGACCCTTTGAACGGCAAGATCAGCTGGGTCTCGCCGGTGGCGCGCGCCATCACCAAGGCGCGGGTGGGCGATCTGATCACCTTGACCACCCCGGACGGACCGCAGGAGCTGGAGATTGTGGACGTGGTGTATCCGGCCCCCGGGCCGGCGTAAAGCGCGCGGCGTCGGCCTACCCGTGCCTGGCCTGGAGAGTCGGGCGCGCACGCGAAGGCGCTTAGCTGCGCTCGCGCAAAATCCGGTTGACGCCCGTAATGCGGCGCACATTGCGCAGCAAGCCGGCCAGGTGCACGCGGTCTTTGACCTGAATCGTGAAACGCAACTGGGTGAGCACGTGTTCCTTGTCCTCGTCCATGCCCACATAGGTGATGTTGGCGTCGGACTCGCCGATCTCGGCCGCCACCCTGGCCAGGATCCCCTTTTCATTGGTGATCAAGAGCTTGATGCGGCTGTCGAAGCGCCGGTTCAATTCGGTGCCCCACTTGACGGCGATCCAGCGGTCCGGTTCTTTCGCGCGCTGGCGCTTGGCCAAGCCGCAATCGCTGATATGTACTTGCAAGCCTTGGTCGCGCCGCAACTGGCCGATGATCTGGTCGCCCGGAATCGGCAGACAACAGGGCGCCAGTTGCACCGACACCCCTTCGCTGCCGCAAATGGTAACCGGGTCGAGCTCGGTCGCACCGGCATGGTCGATCGGCGCGCTGGCCGCCTCGCCGCCCATCAGGCCGAACAAATGGCGCGCCACCAGGGCCGCCATGCGTTTGCCGATGCCTATGTCGGCATGCAATTCATCCATCGACTTGGCGCTCGACTCGTTGAGCAAGCGCTCGATCAGGGCCTCGGGTAATTCGGGCGCGATATTGAGGGTGGTTAGCGCCTGGGCCAGCAATTGCTCTCCCAGCGCGATCGATTCGGGCAGATTGATGGTGCGCAAATGGTGGCGGATGGCCGAGCGGGCCTTGCCGGTGCGCACGAACGACAGCCAGGTCGGGCTGGGACGCGAACTCGAATCGGTGACGATTTCCACGATGTCGCCATTGCGCAACTCGGTGCGCAATGGCGCCGGCTCGTTGTTGATGGTGACCGAGACGGTATGGTCGCCGATCCCGGTGTGGATCGAATAGGCGAAATCGATGGCGGTGGCGCCGCGCGGCAGGGCGATGATTTTCGACTTGGGCGTAAACACATACACCGAATCGGGAAACAGGTCGACCTTGACGTGTTCCAGGAACTCGGCCGAGTCGCCCGTCTGCTGCTGGATGTCGAGCAGCGATTGCAGCCAAGCATGGGTGCGCTGCTGCAAGTCCGACAAGTTCGACTCGCCATTCTTGTACAACCAGTGCGCGGCCACGCCCGACTCGGCGGTGCGGTGCATTTCCTGGGTGCGGATCTGAAACTCGACCGGCGTGCCGTAAGGGCCGATCAAGGTGGTGTGCAGCGATTGGTAACCGTTGAGCTTGCGGATCGCGATGTAATCCTTGAATTTGCCCGGCATCGGCTTGTAGAGGCTGTGCAAGGTGCCCAGCGCCACATAACATTGCTCGAAATTGTCGACCACCACCCGGAAACCGTACACGTCGAGCACCTGGGAAAACGACAAATGCTTGCTGCGCATCTTGCGGTAGATGCCGTACAGCGTCTTTTCGCGGCCGTACACCTCGGCGCCGATTTCGGCCATGGACAAGGTGTTCTTCACCGAATCGAGGATCTTGCTGACCACCTCGCGCCGGTTGCCGCGCGCCGCCTTGACCGCTTTCGACAGGGTGCGATAGCGCAGCGGATACAAGTGCGAGAATGACAGGTCTTGCAACTCGCGGTAAATATTGTTCAAGCCCAGGCGGTGCGCGATGGGCACGTACACTTCCATGGTCTCGCTGGCGATGCGGCGTTTTTTTGCCGGCGCCATCACTTCCAGGGTGCGCATATTGTGCAAGCGGTCGGCTAGCTTGATCAGAATGACGCGCACGTCGCTGGCCATGGCCAGCAGCATCTTGCGGAAGTTTTCCGCCTGCGCTTCGATCTGGCTCTGGAATTCGATTTTTTCGAGCTTGGACAGGCCGTCGACCAGGGTGGCGACCTGGGCGCCGAAACGCTCGATCAGCTCGTCCTTTTTGACGTCCTGGTCTTCCATCACATCGTGCAGCAG
>JAZKGI010000021.1:0-53712 GCA_040385995.1 Pseudomonadota bacterium | reverse complement strand
TCGTCATGCTCAAGCAGCGCATGACGATGATGAACGAGATTATCTGGGACCGCCGGGTGCCGTCCATGGGCGGCAGCGTGCGCAGCTATTCGTCGGTACACGACACCGTCGGCTTTTTCGTGCGCCGCAAGGATTACTACTTCGATCTGGACGCGGTGCGCATCGCTTACGACGCCGCCACCAAGAAGGCGCGCTCGCGCTCCATTTTCGTGGGCGCCAAATGGCTGGAAATCGGCTACAACCCGAAAGACTTGTGGAGCGTGTCGCGCCTGCACAAAGAGCACCCGGAGCGCGCCGAGCATCCGACCCAGAAGCCGCTTGAAATCATCGAGCGCATGCTCAAGGCTTCCTGTCCGCCGGGCGGCTTGGTGCTCGACCCTTTCATGGGCAGCGGCACCACCGCGCTGGCGGCGCGCCGCTGCGGGCGCCATTTCGCCGGCTTCGAGCTGAACCCGGACTATTGCGCGATCATCGAAGCGCGGCTGGCCGCGTTTGCCGAGGCGCCGCCTGCGGCGCCCGAGCCGGCATCCGGGGCCAAGGCCAAGGCCGCGGCCAAAACCAAAGCGGCGGCCAAGGCCAAGGCCAAGGCCAAGGCCGGGGCCAAAACCGGCGCCAAGACGAAGGCCAAGCCGTCACCCGAAGCCGGCGCCGCGCTCCAGCTTGAGTTCAAGCTGGAGACCGAACCGCCGGCGCCGGCCGCCGTCAAAAAACCGGCCAAAAAGTCGGCGCCCAAAGCCTTGCCGTCATGAGCAGTCCCTCACCACAGGAGCGTTTTCAGCATGTCCTTTATCGATAATCTCGTCAGCAACACGATCCGGGCCGACGTGCGCGCCATCGGCGGCTATCACGTGCCCGATTCGAGCGGCTACATCAAGCTCGATTCGATGGAAAATCCGTATCGGCTGCCGCCCGAACTGCGCGAGCAATTGGGCCGCCGCCTGGCCGAGCTGATGCTCAACCGCTATCCGGAGGCGTCGTACGCCAGCCTGAAGGCGAGCATTGGCGCCAAGCTGGGCGTGCCGGCCGGCTATGACGTCATTCTCGGCAACGGCTCGGACGAGCTGATCTCCATTATGGCCATGGCGTGCGCCCGGCAAGACCGGCGCGCCGTGGTGCTGGCGCCGGTGCCCGCTTTCGTCATGTTCGCCCGGTCGGCCCAGTTCGCGGGCATGGACTTCGTGGGCGTGCCGCTCAAGGCCGATCTCACGCTCGACAAGCCGGCCATGCTGGCCGCCATCGCCGAGCACCGCCCGGCCCTGGTGTTCCTGGCCTACCCCAACAACCCGACCGGCAACCTGTTCGACCCGGACGACATGGCCGAGATCATCGCCGCCCTGGGCCAACACGGCATCGCCGTGGTGGACGAGGCCTACGAGCCGTTCGCCCAAACCAGTTTCATGGCGCGCCTGCCCGAATTCCCCAACCTGGTGGTGATGCGCACCTTGTCCAAACTGGGCCTGGCCGGCATCCGCCTCGGTTATCTGTCGGCGGCGCCCCAACTGCTGGAGCAATTCGACAAGGTGCGGCCACCGTATAATATCAATGTGCTCACCCAGGCGGCGGCCGAATGCGCGCTCGAACACCTCGATGTGCTCAACGCCCAGGCCGCGGCGCTCAACCAGGCGCGCGGCCAATTGGCGGCCCGTCTGGCCACCTTGCCCGGGGTCGAAGTGTTTCCGTCGGCCGCCAATTTCATCCTGATCCGGGTGCCGGACGCCGACGCCACCCATGCGAAAGTGACGGCGCAAAAGGTGTTGATCAAAAATGTGAGTAAAATGCACAGTGTGCTGGCCAATTGCCTGCGCATTACCGTCAGCACCCCGGAAGAAAATTCCGCTTTTTTCGATGCGCTTGCCGCATCGCTGTAATCTGTCCATCCAAAGTCGCCATGAACCGCACCGCAGAAATTACGCGCAGTACCAACGAGACCCAAATCCGGGTCGCCATCAATCTTGACGGCACCGGCGTCCAAAAGCTCAATACGGGCGTCCCGTTTCTGGACCATATGCTCGACCAGATCGCCCGCCACGGCTTGATCGATCTCGATATCGAGGCCCATGGCGACTTGCATATCGACGCCCACCACACGGTGGAAGATGTCGGCATCACCCTGGGCATGGCGGTGGCCAAGGCCATCGGCGATAAAAAAGGCATCCGCCGCTACGGCCACGCCTACGTGCCGCTGGACGAAGCGCTGTCGCGCGTGGTGCTCGACTTTTCCGGCCGCCCCGGCCTGGAATACCATGTGCCGTTCACCCGCTCCATGATCGGCGGCTTCGATGTCGATCTGGCCCACGAGTTTTTCCAGGGCTTCGTCAACCACGCCCTGGTCTCGCTGCACATCGACAACCTGCGCGGAGTGAACGCTCACCACCAATGCGAAACCGTGTTCAAGGCCTTCGGCCGCGCGCTGCGCATGGCCGCCGAGCTCGACGCGCGCGCGGCCGGTACCATTCCCTCGACCAAGGGCAGCCTGTAAGCTTGCGACCCGGCCCCGCCGGCGGACGATTTTTAGTGTGATGGGCAATATGAATACAATAGTAGTGCTGGACTACGGGATGGGCAATCTGCGCTCGGTGGCGCAAGCCCTGCGCGCCGTCGCGCCCGAGGCCGACGTGCGCATTTCGGGCGCCGCCGCCGATATCGATCGGGCCGACCGCATCGTGCTGCCGGGCCAGGGCGCGATGCCGGACTGCATGCGCAGCTTGCGCGAGTCGGGCACGCTGGAGGCGCTGCTGCGCGCGGCCGCCAGCAAGCCGCTGCTGGGCGTGTGCATCGGCGAGCAAATGCTGTTTGACGCCAGCGAAGAGGGCGACGCGGCCGGGCTGGGCTTATTGCCCGGCAAAGTGGTGCGCTTCCGGCTCGAGGGCCGGGTGCAGGAAGACGGCTCGCGCTTCAAGGTGCCGCAAATGGGCTGGAACCAAGTGCGGCAAACGGCGTCACATCCTCTGTGGTCCGGGATCGACGACGACGCCTATTTTTATTTTGTGCACAGCTATTTCGCCCAGCCGGAAGCGAGCGCGCACACGGTCGGCCAGACCGTGTACGGGGCCCCCTTTAGCTGCGCCGTCGCGCGTGATAATATTTTTGCCACCCAGTTCCACCCTGAAAAAAGTGCTGCGGCCGGATTGCAGCTGTATAAAAATTTCGTTCATTGGCAACCTTAGACGGCGCGCCGTCCGGCTTTCCGTCCCAACCGACCTTACCTACATCCAACCATGCTGCTCATTCCTGCCATCGACCTGAAAGACGGTCACTGCGTTCGCCTGAAACAAGGCGATATGGAGCTCGCCACCGTATTTTCCGAAGACCCCGCCGAGATGGCGCGCCACTGGCTGTTGCAAGGCGCGCGGCGCCTGCATCTGGTCGATTTGAACGGCGCCTTCGCCGGCAAACCGAAGAACGAAGGGGCGGTCAAGTCGATCCTGAAGGCGGTGCAGGAGTTCGCCATCGAACACGATATCGACGAAATTCCCGTGCAATTGGGCGGCGGCATCCGCGATCTCGACACCATCGAGCGCTATCTGGACGACGGCATCACCTACATCATCATCGGCACGGCGGCCGTGAAAAGCCCCGGCTTTTTGCACGACGCTTGCGGCGCCTTTCCCGGCCATATCATCGTCGGCCTGGACGCCAAGGATGGCAAGGTGGCCACCGATGGCTGGAGCAAGATGTCGGGCCATGAAGTGATCGACCTGGCGAAAAAATTCGAGGCGTATGGCGTGGAATCGATCATTTACACCGACATCGGGCGCGACGGCATGATGGGCGGCATCAATATCGAGGCCACCGTCAAGCTGGCCCAGGCGGTGCGCATTCCCATCATCGCTTCCGGCGGTTTGCATAACCTGGGCGACGTGGAAGCGCTGTGCGCGGTGCAAGACGAGGGCATCGAAGGGGTGATCTGCGGGCGCTCGATCTACGAAGGCACCATCGACCTGGGCGCGGCCCAGTTGCGGGCCGACGAGCTGAGCGGCGTGAGCGATGTGAACGACGCGAACGACGCGCCCGACCAAGCCGCCTGACGGCGTCTGGCGCGGTATCCGGGCGCGCCGCGTCCGGTTTTATAGTGGTCGGTTTTAGATTGGTGCCTCATGCTTGCTAAACGAATCATCCCCTGCCTGGACGTGACCAATGGACGGGTCGTCAAAGGCGTCAACTTCACCGAGTTGCGCGACGCCGGCGATCCGGTCGAAATCGCGCGCCGCTACGACGAGCAGGGCGCCGACGAGCTCACCTTCCTCGATATCACGGCCTCGAGCGACGATCGCGACCTGATTTTGCACATTATCGAGGCGGTGGCGTCCCAGGTGTTCATTCCCTTGACGGTGGGCGGCGGGGTGCGCGTGGTGGAAGACGTGCGCCGCCTGCTCAACGCGGGGGCCGACAAGGTCAGCTTGAACACCTCGGCCGTCGGCAACCCGCAACTGGTGTTCGACGCTGCGCAAAAGCACGGTTCCCAGTGTATCGTGGTGGCGATCGACGCCAAACGCACCGGGCCGGAGCGGTGGGAAGTGTTTACCCATGGCGGGCGCAAGGCCACCGGGCTGGACGCGGTGGCGTGGGCCCGCAACATGGAACAGTTGGGCGCCGGCGAGATTTTGCTCACCAGCATGGACCGCGACGGCACCAAGGTCGGCTTCGACCTGGGCCTCACACGGGCCGTGTCGGACGCGGTGGGCATTCCCGTGATCGCCTCGGGCGGCGTGGGCGGCTTGCAAGACTTGGCCGATGGGATCAAGATAGGCAAGGCCGACGCCGTTCTGGCCGCCAGTATCTTTCACTATGGGCAACACACGGTGCAGGAAGCGAAGCGCTTCATGGCGCAGCAGGGCATTCCAATGCGCCTGGTGTGAAACTGAAATGACAGGGATAAAGAATGCCGAGTGCGAGCAGTAGTGCCAGCAATGCCAAATGGCTCAAGAAGGTCAAGTGGGACGAACACGGCCTGGTGCCGGTGATCGCGCAAGAGGCGGGCAGCAACGATGTGCTGATGTTTGCCTGGATGAACCGCGACGCGCTGGCGCGCACGGTCGAGCTGGGTGAAGCCGTATATTGGAGCCGTTCGCGCAAAAAATTGTGGCACAAGGGCGAAGAGTCCGGGCACATCCAAAAGGTGCTGGAAATCCGCCTCGATTGCGATGAAGACGTGGTCTTGCTCAAGATCGAGCAAACCGGCGGCATCGCCTGCCACACGGGCCGCCATTCCTGCTTTTTTCAAAAATTCGAGGGTGACGGCAGCAACGGCGAATGGCAGGTGACCGAGCCGGTGCTGCAAGACCCGGATACCATTTATCCCGAGAAAGCCAAGGCCAAGGCCAAGGCGGAGGGCAAGGCCAAACCGGCCGCGGTCAAGGCCAAGCCGGGAACGGGCGAGCCGGGAACGGGGCAGCCATGAGCGCCACCTTGCAACGCCTGGCCGAGGTGATTGAATCGCGCAAGCTGGCCCATGGTGGCGACGCGTCCACGTCCTATGTGGCGCGGCTGTTTTCCAAGGGCGACGACGCCATTTTGAAAAAAATCGGCGAAGAAGCGACCGAATTGGTGATGGCGGCCAAGGACGCGCGCCACGACGGCCAGCACGCCAAGCTGCTCTACGAATGCGCCGACCTGTGGTTTCATTCCATGGTCTTGCTGGCTCAGTTCGACTTGCATCCGCAGCAAGTGTTAGACGAATTGGCGCGGCGCGAAGGGCTGTCCGGCCTCGATGAAAAAGCGGCCCGCCAGGATGACGCCGCCCCAGTGGACGCCACCCAACCTTTCCCCTTACCGGAGTAACCGTGCAAAACTGTATCTTTTGTAAGATCGCAGCCAAGCAGATCCCGGCCAGCATCGTCTTTGAAGATGATGACTTGCTTGCCTTCAAAGATATCAATCCCGGCGCGCCGGTGCACCTGCTGGTCATTCCCAAGCGGCATGTGGCGAGCCTGTCCGATTGTGACGTGAGCCATGTCGAGGTGCTGGGCAAAATGCTGGGCCTGGCGCCCAAGTTGGCGTCCGAGTTCGGCTGCGCCGTGTCCTACGATAGCGCTGGCCAGCCCAGCGGCGGCTACAAGACCCTGATTAACAGTGGGCCGGACGGCGGGCAAGAGGTGTACCATTTACATATGCATCTGTACGGCGGACCGCGCCCCTGGACCGGCCCGCGCATGTAGACGATCCGGGTCCGGCACGTGGGCACGGGCGCACTGCATGGGCGCACGACATGGGCGCACTGCATGGGCGCACGGCATGGGCGCTTGGCATATACTGGCGTGCTGCGATGTCCCCGATTTTGAACGGCAAGGAGAAATATAATGGGTTCAATGAGTATTTGGCACTGGCTGATCGTGCTGGTGGTGGTGATGCTGGTGTTCGGCACCAAGAAGCTGGGCAATATGGGCGGCGACATCGGCAAGGCCGTCAAAGGCTTCAAGGATGGCATCAAGGGCGAGGAAGACAAGCCGGCCGGACATGCCGCGCCACCCTCGCAAGTGGTGGACAAGAGCACCATCGACGTTGAAGCGAAAGAGAAAAGCAAATTCTGACGGTGCCGCGGTTTGCCGCGCGCCGCTCGAAGTTGACCCCTTATGATCGATCTTGGTCTCTCTAAACTTGCCCTGATCGGCGTTGTGGCGCTGATCGTGATCGGGCCTGAAAAATTGCCGAAAGTGGCGCGCATGGCCGGTTCCCTGTATGGGCGGGCGCAGCGTTATCTCAATGACGTGAAATCGGAAGTGAGCCGCGAAATCGAGCTGGAAGAGTTGCGCAGTTTGCACAAGGACGTGCAAGAGGCGGCGCATTCGATCAAGTCGGGGGTGGAAAATTCCATCGCCGAAAACCTGGCCGCGGTGGAAAACGCCTGGCGCGACGAGCAGCCCGCGCTGGTGGCGGCCAACGCCGACCATCTGGCGCGCAAGGCACGCGAATTCCGCCGCAAAAAACTGGTGCGCAGCTCGGCCATTCCCGCCTGGTACAAACAGCGCCATGGCGGCAAGCTGCATGTGGTCTCGGGCGCGGCCCGTGTCGCCAGGTTCCGCCCCCGCGGCAAATCCCACGCATCGTTTTATTAAATGACAGATCACGCTCCGGTTGAAGAAACCTTTATTACCCACCTGATCGAGTTACGCAACCGCTTGGTCAAGGCCTCGATCGGCATCGCGCTGGTGTGCGGCTTGCTGATGTTTTATCCGGGGCCGCGCGAGATCTACGATTTTATCGCCGCGCCCATGCTGGCTTCCTTGCCGACCGGCTCGAAAATGATCGCCACCGGCGTCATTTCTCCTTTCCTGGTGCCAATGAAGATCACCTTGCTGATCGCTTTCATCCTGTCGCTGCCGTGGGTGCTGTATCAGGTGTGGGCGTTCGTGGCGCCCGGCCTGTATGCGCATGAAAAACGCCTGATCGCGCCGCTGGTGATTTCCTCGTCCCTGCTGTTCATGGCGGGGGTGGCGTTTTGCTATTTCTTTGTGTTCGGCCGGGTGTTCCATTTCATCAGCACGTTTTCGCCCGATTCCATCGCGGTCACGCCCGATATTGAAAATTACCTCGATTTTGTGATGTCGATGTGCTTGGCGTTTGGCGCCACCTTCGAAGTGCCGGTGGTGGTGGTGGTGCTGGTACGCATGGGATTGGTGAGCGTGGAAAAGCTCAAGGAAGTGCGCCCGTACGTGATCGTGGGCGCGTTCGTGATCGCCGCCATCGTCACCCCGCCCGACATCGTCAGCCAGTTCGCGCTGGCCATTCCCATGTGCCTGCTGTTCGAACTGGGCTTGATGGTGGCGCCGGCTTTTGTGCGCGCCACCCAGGCGCCGGAAGAAATCGGCTAGCGGCCTGCTAGCGGCCGACGCCGGGCCTTCGCCGACGCCCGGCCGGCAAAAAACCGCGCTTACTGCATCAACTCCTTGATGACCCGCACCGGCGCGCTGCCGTAGCTGAGAAAACGTTCGTGGAAATCCTTGAGCACGAACTTGCCGCCGAGCGCTTGCTTGCGCTGTTCGCGCAATTCCATGATGTCGCTGTAACCGCTGAAGTAGCTGGTCAGTTGCACGGACGTGAGCTGCACCCTGCGCCATTTTTCGGCCGCTTCCCGTTCGGTTTGAAACGCTTGCTTGGTCAACAGCTCCATGGCTTGTTCGCGTGACATGCCCAGCACGTGCACGCTGTAGTCGAGGATGGTGTTGGTGACACTGCGCAAATGCCATTTCGAGTACATCAGCCACATTTCCGGCGCGTTGTCGCCATAGCCCGATTCGAGCATCATGCGCTCGCCGTACACGGCCCAGCCCTCCACCATGGCGCCATTGCCGAACAGGGATTTGACGATGGATGGCGAGCGGTTGCCGTAGATGAGCTGGGTGTAGTGGCCCGGAATGGCTTCGTGGATATTGAGGATCTGGAGTATCCAATGATTGTATTCGCGCAAGCTGCTTTCGGCTTGCTCGGCCGTTTCGCCGTCCAGCGGGGTCACATTGTAATAAGTGCGGTCTTGCGGGCGGTAGGGTCCGGGCGATTCGACGCCGGCGCCGGCCACGCCGCGCTGGTAGAGCGGCGTTTCGCGCACCACCAGCGGTTTGTTCGGATCCATGGTCAGCAGGTTGTGGCTGACCACCCAGTCTTGCAGCAACGGGATCTGGCGCCGAATTTCCGGGAAAAAGTCGGCCCGCGCCACGTGGTTGCTGGACAGTTTGTCGATCACCATGCCGATTTTCTGATTGCGTTCGGCCGGCTTGACGGCGTCGCCCATGGTCTTGGTCCACAACTCGTCGGCCAGCTTGTCCATATTGACCAGCAAGGCTTCGCGCGCCGTCAGCGCTTTCTGATAGGTCTGCTCGGCGCTGCCGCTGGACTGTATGTCGTAGGCAAATTTTTGCTCGTATAGTTCTTTGCCGATGCGGAAAGAGCGCGCCTCGCCGGTCTGGGCCAGAGTTTTGTCGAGCTCGCTCAACCACACCACATAGCCTTCCACGGCCAGCTTGGCCGCGCTGATGCGCTGGCTGTACAGTTGCTTTTCATCGGCCGTCAAAATCGAGGCCTGGGCTGTGCGGTCCAGCTCGCCAAGCACGGTCAGCACGCCGGCGCCCTGGCTCACCGCCAGCTGGGTATGCTCGCGGGTAGGGCGCACAATGCCGGCGCGCGCCGCGTCGTAGTAGGCCGGCACGCTGGCGATGCGCTTGAGCAGGGTGCGCAAGCGTTGCGGCTGGGCCGCGTACTCGGTGTTGAGGATGTAATCGATCGGGCTGGCGACGTTGTACAGCGAAGGGTTCCACTCGAATTCGCGCAACACGGTCAGGTTCCAGCGGTCGCTATTGAGCTTGTTGGTCAACAGGACCAGATCGGTGCGCTGTTTGGGTGACAATTGTTTCGGGTCGATCTTGGCGAAGCGTCCCAGCCAATGGTCGATAAAGGCCAGTTGCCGGCCGCGCCCATCGGCGTCCGGTATCGTCATATTGGCGGCGGTATCGTATTTGCCGGCCGCGATCGCGCTTTCCGGGTCGATGCGCCACAGGGCGTTGAGAAATTGGCTGGCCAGGGTGTCGAGCGCCCGGTCCTGGCGCCGGTCCGATGGGGCCGGTTTGATCGCCGTCGGCCGCGCCAATAGCAAGGCCGGGGCGGCGGCGGCCAGGATGGTGTGCGGCACCGGCTTGACGCGTTTGCTGACGGTCTTGATTTTGTTGGTGGTGGTTCTGACTGCTTTCTTGATCTTGGTGGCGGCGCCGGCCGGCGCCAACGCCACAGTGAGCATTAACGCGCCCAGCGCGATTTTCGTGTGAATCATGGTCGGCCCTGTAAATATTTGCCACGCGCTCGATGACATGCCAAGTCGCGTGGCGCCGGGAAGCAACTGCGTGCCCGGACGGAGCCGCCACATTATCATTAATCGGCGCCCGCGGCCGCGCCGGTTACATCGTGCTACAAGCTGCTACAAGTTGCTACCAGCTGCCACCAGTTGCCACCAGCACGGCCGCGGCGTCACACGATGGTGTGGCTGCGTATCATTTCCTGGTGGCGCGCGTTGAGCCGGACCACGGCATTTTTGCCGCGCGCCATGCTGGTGAGGTAAATCTCGCTCGACTTGGTGAAGCGGTGACCGATACGGATCGCGTACGATTTGAACAGCCAGCTCCAGAAATTTTGCACAAAAGTGGCTTCATCCATGTCGCGCCATTTCACCCCGACCACGCCTTTGGTCCATGGCAAAATGCCGGAATACAGCCACACGCCCACGTCGTCATAATAGAGCTGGTAGCTGCGGATCACTAACACGCGGTAGCCCACCAGCAGCGCCGAAGCCACCAGCACGCCGGCCGCCGCCAATTCGTTCCAAGTGAAGGCGGCCGGCAGCAGCCCGAAAAACAGCAGCAATGCCAGGATCACGGTGCCGATATAGGCGGTCCACGATTTGCCGCACACCAGGGTGGCGTGGGACCGGATGCTGCTCGCGTTGTCTTCTTCCATGGTACTTCCTGTCGGGTCAAAAACAGGAATCATTACATGGAAAGGGGCGCCGCTGGCGCCTTTTTCACGCCCTGGCGGCGGGCCGGCCGATTCAGGCGCGCATGCCCTCTTGCAGCATGTTAAGCATGTCGCCGGCCGACATGCGTGCCGCCGCGTCGCTGCCTTCGAGCAGGCTGTCGGCCAGGTCGCGTTTATGCTGATGCAAGTCGACAATGCTTTCCTCGATGGTATGGCGCGCCACCAGGCGGTAAATGGTCACCGGACGCAGCTGTCCCATGCGGTGGGCCCGGTCCGAGGCCTGGTCTTCGACGGCCGGATTCCACCACGGGTCCATGTGGATCACGTAATCGGCCGCCGTCAGGTTGATGCCCATGCCGCCCGCTTTCAGACTGATCAAAAACACGTCGCCTTGGCCGGCCTGAAAGGCGTCCACCCGGTTCTTGCGTTCGGCCATCGGGGTGGCCCCGTCCAGATATTGGTAGCTGATCGCTTGCTGGTCCAGATGCTGGCGGATCAGGCTCAGATGGTCGACAAATTGGCTGAACACGAGCACCTTGTGGCGCGCTTCCAATAAGCCCGAGAGCAATTCGGCGAAGGCCGCCAGCTTGCTGCTGGCCAAACCCAGCTCGGGCGCCACCAGCTGCGGGTTGCAGCAGGCGCGGCGCAGTTTCATGATCTCGGCCAGGATCTGGATCGCCTTACGGGCGGCGGGGCCTTCCACGGCCGCCAGTTTTTCCAGGGCGGCGCGGCGCAGCGACTCGTACAGCGCGCTTTCTTGCGCCGACAAATCCACTTGCAGCACGATTTCCGTGCGCGAAGGCAGTTCCGCCAACACTTGCGACTTGGTGCGGCGCAAAATGAACGGCTGGATCAGGCGCCGCAGCTGCTGGCGGGCCAGCGTTTCGGCCCGCTTGTCCTGGGCTTTTTCGATGGGCGCGGCAAAGCGGGTATTGAATTGCTCCAGGGTGCCCAGCAAGCCGGGATTAATGAAGCGGAACAGGTTCCACAATTCGCCCAAGTGGTTTTCCAGCGGCGTGCCGCTGGCCACCATGCGGAAATCGCCTTGCAGCGCCATCACCGCCTGCGAACGTTTGGTGGCGCCGTTCTTGATCGCCTGCGCCTCGTCGAGCACGATGGTGTGCCACTTGACGTCGGCGAACAAGGCCGCTTCCTGTTGCAGCAAGCCATAGCTGACCACCACCAGGTCGAACGGCCGCACGCCGGCCAGGGTTTCGTTGCGGTCGCCCGCGCCGAACAGTTTCAAGTTCAGGGTGGGGGCGAAGCGGGCCGCCTCGCTCAGCCAGTTCATGCACACCGAGGTGGGCGCCACCACCAGGGCCGGGCCGTGCGGCGCCCGGTCTAGTAGCAGAGCCAGCGCTTGCAGCGTCTTGCCCAGGCCCATGTCGTCGGCCAGGCAAGCGCCCACGCCCCAATGCGCCAGGCGGGCCAGCCAGGCGAAACCGGCCTGTTGGTAGTCGCGCAACTCCGCTTGCAGGGTGCTGGGCAGGCGCGGCGCAAAGCTCGCTTGCGCGCTCAAGCGCTCCAGGTGACCTTTCCATAGCTTGTCGGCCTTGACGGCGCCCGCCTCGCCGGCCAGCTCTTCGAGCGCGAACGAGGCCAGCGGATGCACCCGCAGCTCGTCGCCATGGCGCTGGCTGAACGCGGCCAGCTCCGACAGGCGGCGATGCAATTCGTCGCTCAAGGCCAAAAATTGGTTGTCGCCCAGGGCCACGAAACGGCTTTTGCTGTTTTGCATCAGGTCGATCAGGGTGCGCAGCCCCAGCACCTTGTTTTCATCGATTTGCAAGGCGCCGCTGGCGCCGAACCAATCCTTGCCACTTTTGATGGCCAGCGAAAATTGGCTCGATTCGATGCGCTTGCTGACCCGGAACGATTCGCCTTCGGGCCAGGCCAGCACAATGGCGTGCTGCTCCAGCTCTTGCAACTCGACCAGCAATTGCAGGCACAGGGCCGGCTCGCCCAGCAGCCATTCGCCATGCGCCTGCTCGGCCTGTTCCAGAATGGGGCAGCGCTCGATCAGCGCCCGCTCGTCATCGCATTCGCGCGCCAGGTCGCGCCGCGCTTGCCATGCCTTGCCGTCGACTTCGGCGAACACGCTTTCGGCGCCGCTGCCCGGCGCATAGTAGGCGCCGCCCGGCAGCGGGCGCACCAGCACTTGCATCTTCAAACCGTGCTGGTAAGGCAGCAAGTGCAGATGCAGGCGGGCGTCGGCGTCGACTTGCTCGGCCTGGGCCGCGCCGCCGCCGATGTCGGACTGTACCGTCACCAGCGAGGAGATGGCGCCGATCGCTTGCAAGACCTGCTGTTCGGCGTGGCGCGGCACGGCCAGCCCGCTGCCCAAAATGGCGCCGATGCGGCGGTGCTCGTCGAGGATGGCGACCACCCGCAGCCGGGTCGGCGTCTCCTTGATCAGCACCACGTTTTCGCCGTGCGCGGGCAGCGCCGGGTGCAGGCTGAGCCACAGTTCGGCGCCATGCGCCTTGATCAGCAATTCGGGCGCGCCGGGCAGCAGCTCGACCCGGGAGTCGGGCGCGTCGGCCCAAAACACCAGGGGATGGCCGACCAGGGCCGCCACCGCCATCAGCGGATCGATTTCGTAGCGCAAGCCGGCGCCGTAATACTGTTGCACCGGCATGATGGCGCCGCTTACCCGCACGTCTTGCGGCGTCAGGAAAGCGATCTGCTCGGCTTCCTCGCGCAGGCGCTTCATGCCCACGGCGCGGCCCTTGCTCCAGGCGCCGCGCGCGTCGCGCTTTTGCTCGCGCGGTTCGATCGCGGCAATGCCACGGTCGGGGTGGAAGTCGAGCAGCCAGACCAGGCGCGAAGCGTTGGCCGGGGTTTCCACCGGCGCCGTCTGCTGCAAATTGATCAGGGCGCTAAGCTGGCGCTGCCAGCCTTCCTGGCGCTCGAACCAGCCACCCATGTCGACCAGGCCCAGGCGTGCGCGCAGGGCGGCCGCCCGGTCGGCCTGGGCGGCGTCGCCCAGATGGCCCAGCAGGCCGGCGGCCTGGGCCCCGATTAGCTGAAACCCGGCGGCGTCGGCCTGGCGCGTCAATTCCAGCAGGTCGGACCGGTGCCCGGCCAGCCGGGGCAGGGCCAGCCAGTACATCAGCAAAGCGTGGAATAGTTGGGGCAGCAAGCCCAGCACCCAGGGATGGTCGGCGATGCCGGCCGGGTTCATGGTGCCGGCCCGCACCAGGCGCAAGATGCCCAGCTGGTGGTAGACCAGGCTGTCGTAATTGTGTTCGTTCTTGAGCACGATATCGAGATACGTCTGGGCTTGCTTTTGCAGCGCCGGGTCGTCCCCGCGCAGCAGCGCCAGCACGTACAGATGGCCGCCCAGGCCGCGGAAGGTTTGCTTGCGCTTGCCGCTGTCGCGCCGCAGTTGCTTGAGCGCTTGCTCGAAGCCGGCCACGGCCGCCTGGTGCTGGCCGCGCAGCAGGGCGATGGCGCTGACCAGCATGCCGGCCTGGGCGCTGTCGTCGCCGCGCAGCCAGCCGCTGGCCTGGTCCAGCTCGCCGCTTAGCAGGGCGAATTCGGCCAGCGCCTGGGTCAGCACGGGCGGCGGCGGCGCCAAGCGCCGGGCCATGTGGGCGGCGGCGAAGGCGCGCAGGGCGGGCGCCTGGGCCGGATCGTGCTGGGCGTGGTTGAGCAGCAGGGCCAGCACCTCGTCTTGCAGTTCGGGGTGGATATGGCCCATCAATTCGGCTTCGAACGGGTGGCCGCAAATCTCGATCAAGGGATGCAGCTGGGCCGCTTCGTAGCAATCGAGGCAGGCGAGCAAGATGGGCAGTACCTTGTCGCTGGCTTGGCCGCTCAGCAGCGCGTTGCGCAGTAACACCATGCCGTGCTGGTAGCTGCGCAGCTGGACGGTGCCGTTCCAGCTGCGCGTCATGCCGTTGGCCGACTCGATGGCCCGGCCCAGCTGGTCGAAACTGCCATCGGCCAGGGCCGCGCGCAAGGCCGGCCAGCGCAACCGCACCGCGCAGGCGAAACCGCGTCCCGTCACTTCGCTCAGAAAGCCCAGGCTTTTCAGATGTTGCGCATGTTCGCCCACCAGGGCCAGGGTGTACAACTGACCCGTGTGACGCCGCACCTGGGCCTTGCCCAGCAATTCGAACAGGGCGGTCTTGCCGGTGGGCTGGCCCAGCATGGCCGCGAGCGCCAGCAGGGTTTGCTGGACCGGTTCCAGACCGTCGAATTCGGCCTGCACTTGCTGGTCCGTCAGGCGATGAATTTCTGCTAGGGCGGTGGCGCTCATATCAATCCGGTAAATTGTCGATGTGGACGGCGGGCGCCGCGCCGGGCGCCGCCAGGCCGAATACGCGCAGATAGAAATACAGCTCGGCTTCCAGGGTGCGGGCGATGTTGGCCGCTTGCCGGAAACCGTGCCCTTCGCCTGCCAATTCCACGTACGCCACCGGCACGCCGCGCGCCTTCAAGGCCGCCACCATGGTTTGCGACTGTTGCGGCGGCACCACCTTGTCGTCCAGCCCCTGGAAAAAGATCATGGGCCGGTTCAGGCGGGCGGTGTGGTGGATCGGCGAGCGGGCCTGGTAGCGCGCCGCGACGTCGGGGCCGTCGCCGATCAGGTAGGCGTTGTAGTGCGATTCGAACTTGTGCGAATCGTCGTCCAGCCCCTTCAGGTCGGATACGCCGTAGTAACTGGCGCCGGCCTGGAACACCTCATGGAAGGTGAGCGCGCACAGGGTGGTCAAGCCGCCGGCGCTGGCGCCGCGAATGATCAGGCGGCCGGGGTCGGCCTGGCCGCTCGCGGCCAGGTGGCGCGCGCCGGCCACGCAATCGTCCACATCGACCACGCCCCACTGGCCCTTGAGCGTGTCGCGGTAGGCCCGGCCGAAGCCGCTGCTGCCGCCGTAATTGACGTCGAGCACGCCGAAACCGCGGCTGGTCCAATATTGGGTGGCCAGTTTCAGCGTATTGCTGGCCATGCTGGTCGGGCCGCCGTGGCCGATCACGATCAGCGGCGGTGCGCGGTCCGGCTCGCCCTGGCAATCGGCGTTGCGCGGCGCGTAGTAAAACGCTTGCACGCTGCGGCCGTGCGTGCTGGGATAGTGGATGCTGGTGGGCACCGACAGATAAGCGGGCGCGGGCAGGGTGTCGATCGAGCGGGCCAGCACTTCCAGTTCGCCGTTCGACAAGTCGAGGCGGGCCACTTCCAGCGCGATGGCGGGGGCGCCGGCCAGCAGGGCGACGAAGCCGGCGCCGGCGCAGCCGACCCGCAGCTCGCGGATCTCCTGGTAAGGATGGGCGATCGGCTCCAGCCTGGCCGTGTCCAGTTGCAAGCGGGCCAGGTGGCTGGTGCCGTCTTGCAGATAGGTGCAGATGATTTCCTTGGCCGAGAGGAAACCGTACATCGACTGGCCGAAGCTCCAGTGCGGCGTGGCGAATTCCGCCTCCATCGGACACAGGGCTTCGAGCGCGCCTTGGCCCAGCCGGTACAGATTCCACCAGCCGCTGCGGTCGGAAACGACATGCAGCACGCCATCGGGCGACCATTCTGGCTGGCAAATCGATTCGGCCGGGCCGCCGGCCACCAGGCGCGGCGCGCCCAGGCTGCCGTCCGCTTGCACATCCGCCAGCCACAGCTGCGTGCCCTGCCATGGCATGCGCGGATGGTCCCAGCTCAGCCAGGCCAGGCGCGCGCCGTCGGGCGACAGGCGCGGCGCGGCATAAAAATCATGCCCGGCGGCCAGCACGGTTTCGGCGCCATCCAGGCCGATCGCGCACAGGCAATTGTCGGGGTCCGGCCGCGCACCGGGTGCCAGCTGCTGCCCGGCGGGCCGATGCTGTTCGCGCACCCCGATCAGGCGTTGCCGGCCCCGGTCGATGACGCAATCGGCGTAGCGCCCGCCCGGCGCCGTGAGCGCTTGCGGCGCGGCGTCGCCCCGTTGAAGATACAGGCGGTTGTCGGCAAAATGGGAAAAATAGACGCTGTCGCCATCGACCAGGTAGGCGCCGCCGCCGTATTCGTGCACTCGGCTGCGCACATTCCAGGGCGCCGGGGTCAACTCGTCGGTGCGGCTGGCGCGCCGGCGCAGCAGCGTGTTGCGCCCGCCTTCGCTGGCCCGCCCGGCCAGCCAGAACACGTCGCCGCCATCGGCGCCGCCCAGCGACAGCTGAGCGAGCGGCGTGGAGCCGGCCGCGACCAGATCGGCGCCGATCGGCGACGGCCACAAGCCATGGGCGATAATGTGCGGTGTAGTTGAGGTCATGCGTATCCCGGTCGATGGTTGGCGCGGGCGGCGCCGGCGCAGCAGGCATGATAGTGAATGCGCCGACAATGTTCCACTAGATTCGACGCGGCCCCCGCCGTTGCCCGCCGGCGCCACATCGTTGCGATGGAAACGATGTGGCCCGATTGAGTGCGATAATACTCCCTCCTTACGCCATTTATTGTCTGCCATGCCACAATTTGCCCCGCTTCAGAACGATACTTTCTTGCGCGCCCTGCTGCGCCAGCCCACCGACTACACGCCAGTCTGGCTGATGCGGCAGGCGGGACGGTATTTGCCGGAATACCGCGCCACGCGCGAGCGGGCCGGATCGTTCCTGGGCCTAGCCAAGAACCCCGATTACGCCACCGAAGTGACCTTGCAGCCGCTCGACCGCTTTCCGCTGGACGCCTCGATCCTGTTTTCCGACATTTTGACGGTGCCCGACGCGATGGGGCTGGGCTTGTATTTCGCCGATGGCGAGGGCCCGAAATTCGAGCGCCCCTTGCGCACCGAGCAAGAGGTGCTGGCCCTGCGCGCGCCCGATCTGGACACGCTTGACTATGTGTTCAAGGCCGTGACCCAGATCCGCGGCGCGCTCAACGGCCGGGTGCCGCTGATCGGTTTTTCCGGTAGTCCGTGGACGCTGGCTTGTTATATGGTGGAGGGCGGCGGGTCGAAGGAGTTCCATACCGTTAAAAAGATGCTGTACACCCGGCCCGACCTGATGCATCACATTCTGGCCACCAATGCCAGCGCCGTGGCGCAGTACTTGAACGCCCAGATCGACGCTGGCGCCCAAGCCGTGATGATTTTCGATTCCTGGGGCGGAGCACTGGCCGATGGCGCCTACCAGCGCTTTTCGCTCGATTACATGCAGCAAGTGGTGGCGCAGCTGCAACGCGAGAAGGATGGCGTCAAGATTCCGGCCATCGTCTTCACCAAGGGCGGCGGCCAGTGGCTCGAACAGATCGCCGGCATCGGCGCCGACGCCGTCGGCCTGGACTGGACGGTGGACCTGCGCCGCGCGCGCCAGCTGGTGGGGCACCAGGTCGGTTTGCAGGGTAATCTGGACCCGGCCATTTTGTTCGCCAGCCCTGACCAGATCCGGGCCGAGGTGGTCAAGGTGCTGGACGCCTTCGGCACCCCGTCGGACGGCAGCGGCCACGTGTTCAATCTGGGTCATGGGATTTCGCAATTCACTCCGCCGGAATCGGTGGCGGCGATGGTCGAGGCGGTGCACAGCCATAGCCGGGCGCAGCGCGCCTGAGTCGGTATTGCGCGCTGATGACCGGGTTTTTCCACCACTCAACAGCACGCGCGACCGACTTATGCACAATTTTTTTTGCTGCGGAAATAAAAGGCAGTTTTCCTGGCTTGCCCGGGAACTTATTGCAAGTACTTGATTTTGCAAGAGAAAAGATGAGTAAATGGGGCCGCTCATCTTGCTTTATGCAAAGTTATCCGCACCGTCAAGCGTGTTTCGGGGCCATTGTCCACAAAGTTATCAACAGGCTGTGGGGATAAATAGTCACCCTTGGGTGCGTAATTTGATCGCCCGGCATGGATGTGCCGGCAATGCCGCGCGCCCGCCGTCCACCGGCGCCAGACATCAAGCCGGAATGGATGGGGGTGGTGCGCGACACCAGTTCTTCTGTCCGCTAGGATCGCGCGTTCAAGGGCAGAAACAGGCCGCACCGGGGCCACTTATGCACAGCGCGGCGGATAAACAAGCTCGCTTTGGCTGCCCTGGGAGCGGATTTGCAAGTCATTGATTTTGTTCATATTATTTTTGATCATTTGCGCTGAATTAAGCATCTTGCAGTGTGAGCCATGAGGATTTCCTATCATCAAGTTAGTTTTGTCCACAAAGTTATCCACAACAGCTGAGTGCGCCGGACTTGGTCGCCGGCGCCCGTGTATTTGCCGAGCGTAGCGTGACCTTGCACATACTGAAAATCGCCCTCGACACGCCCCTCATGGCCGTGTTCGACTACCTATTGCCGGACGATGTCGTCTGCCCGCCGCACATCGGTCAGCTGGCGCTGGTGCCGTTCGGTCCGCGCGAAGTGATGGGTTTGATTGTCGGGCTGGCCGACAGCAGCGAGGTGGCGCCGGCCAAACTCAAGCGGGCGCTGGCGATACGCAGCCAGCTGGCGCCGCTTAGCGAGGCGTGGCTGGCGCTGGCCGGCTTCGCCGCCGATTACTATCAGCGGCCGCTGGGCGAAGTGGCACTGCCCGGCCTGCCGAAAAATCTGCGCCTGCGCAGCACCGTGGCGCTGGAGCGCGCGCTCAAGAAACTGGCCAAGCAGGGCAGCGCGCACGACGCCAGCCCATGCGCCATGCCGCGCTTGAACCCGGCCCAGCAGGAAGCGGCGGACGCGATCGGATCGGCGCGCGGCTTTTGCCCCACCTTGCTGTACGGCGTGACCGGCAGCGGCAAGACCGAAGTCTATCTGCAAGCGTGCGCCCAGGTGCTGGCGCGCGAGGCCGACGCGCAGATCCTGATCCTGGTGCCTGAAATTAATTTGACACCCCAGCTGGAAGGCAACATCCGGGCCCGTTTTCCCGACGTGATGCTGGCCACCTTGCACAGCAGTCTGAACGAGGGCGAGCGCACCCTGCACTGGCTGGCCGCGCACCAGGGCCAGGCCCGTATCGTGCTGGGCACCCGCTTGGCGATCCTGGCGTCGCTGCCGCAACTGAAAATGATCGTGATCGACGAGGAGCACGACCCATCCTACAAGCAACAGGAAGGTTTGCGCTATTCGGCGCGCGACCTGGCCGTCTGGCGCGCCTGGCAGCTGGGCATTCCCATCGTGCTGGGCTCGGCCACCCCGTCGCTGGAGAGCTGGCATCACGCCCAATCCGGACGCTACCGCAAGCTGGAATTGCGCGAGCGCGCCGTCAAGGACGCCGTGCTGCCGCGCGTGAAATTGCTCGACATGGAGCGCGACAAACCCAAGGATGGCTTGACCTCGCATCTGATCGCCGCCTTGACGCTGCGCATGGAGCGGGGCGAGCAGTCGCTATTGTTTTTGAACCGGCGCGGTTACGCCCCCGTGATCTGTTGCGAAGCATGCGGCTGGATCAGCAATTGCACACGCTGCACCTCATTCATGGTGCTGCACAAGCCGGAGCACCGGCTGCGCTGCCATCATTGCAGCCTGGAGTTGCGGATACCGCGCCACTGCCCCACCTGCGGCAATGTTGACCTGCAACCGTTGGGGCGTGGCACCCAGCGCATTGAGGAAGGCTTGCAGCAATTGTTTCCCGCCGCTCGCATCCTGCGCATCGACGCCGATTCGACCCGCCTCAAGGGTAGCGCCCAGGCCGCTTTCGACACGGTGCACCGGGGTGAAGTCGATATCCTGATCGGCACCCAGATGGTGGCCAAGGGGCATGACTTCAAAAAATTGAGTCTTGTCGGCATCCTCAACCCGGACACCGCCCTGTTTTCGCAAGACTATCGGGCCAGCGAGCGCCTGTTCGCGCAACTGATGCAAGTGGCGGGCCGGGCCGGTCGCGCGGCGCGCGCCGAGAACGGCAGCGTGAGCGAAGTGCTGATCCAGACCCGCTATCCCCAGCACCCGCTGTACGCGGCGGTGGTGGCGCACGATTACGACCATTTCGCCGGCGCCTTGCTGGCGGAGCGCGCCCAGGCCGCCTTGCCACCGTATCTGTTTCAAGCCTTGCTGCGGGCCGAAGCGCCGGAATTGGCCACGGCGATCGCGTTTCTCACCGTGGCGCGCGATTGCCTGAGTCATCCCGCCATCACCATCAACGACCCGATCCCGATGAGCATGACGCGGGTTTACAATATGGACCGCGCCCAGCTACTGGTCGAATCGGCTTCGCGACCGGCCTTGCAAGCTTTTCTCAAGCAGTGGCTGGGCATGCTGCGCGAGTTGAAGAGCCGGGTCAAGTGGTCGCTGGAAGTCGATCCGCTCGATATTTGACTATTTCGCGCAAGTCAAACCGGAAACAGTCTTTACTCAATGGATCGGTACGCCAGCAAGTTGGTCGAATTTGCCTTGATACTGAGCCCCTGGGCATGCACACCCCTATTGTTGCGCTCCAGCCGCGGCGGAAGGCGAAGTGCCGCTGGCAAACCGGTGCGAAGCTGGTAAGGTAACGCATGCCCGGCACGGGCGACCTGGAGAATCGAGATGAAGACCATACACGCCGACGTGGCCGTGATCGGCAGCGGCACCGCCGGCCTGAGCGCTTACCGCGCCGCCAGCTTGCACGGCAAGCACGCCGTCATGCTGGAAAGCGGCCCCTATGGCACCACTTGCGCCCGGGTCGGCTGCATGCCCAGCAAACTGTTGATCGCGGCGGCCGACGCGGCCCATGCCCTGACGCTGGCGCCGTCCTTCGGCGTGCATCCGGGAACGGTGCGGATTGATGGCGCGGCTGTCATGGGGCGCGTGCGAAGCGAGCGCGACCGGTTTGTCGGCTTCGTGCTCGAAGGCTTGGAACACGTGGCGCCGGAGCACAAGATCCGCGGCCACGCCCGTTTCACCGCCCCCGGCCGGCTGCAAGTGGACCAGCACACGGTGATCGAGGCCGAACGGATCGTCATCGCCACCGGTTCGCATCCGGTCATGCCGGCCGATTGGGTCAAGGCGGGCGCGCGCGTGATCAGCAGCGACGCGGTGTTCGAGTGGACCGATTTGCCGGAATCGGTGGCGGTGATTGGCAGCGGCGTGATCGGCCTGGAGCTGGGGCAGGCCCTGCATCGGCTGGGCGTGCGCGTGAGCCTGTACGCGCGCGGCGCCAGCGTGGCGCAACTGAGCGACCCGCAGCTGCTGAAAACGGCGGCCCAGGTGCTGACGCGCGAACTGGACCTGCGCTTCGAGCAGGAAGTGGTGGCGCTGGAGCGCGATGGCGAGCAAGTGCTGCTGCGCAGCCGTACAGCTGGCGGCCCGGAGCGCCGCGAGCGGTTCGACTATGTGCTGGTGGCGATCGGGCGCGCACCGAATCTGGCGGGGCTGAGTTTGGAGCATACCGGGCTGGCGCTAGACAGGGACGGTGTGCCGCTGTTCGACCGGCGCACCATGCAATGCGGCGACAGCGCCATTTTTATCGCCGGCGACGCCAGCGACGAGCGGCCGCTGCTGCCGGAGGCGGCCGATCAGGGCCGCATCGCCGGCGACAACGCGGCCCGCTATCCCCAGGTGCAAGCGGGCTTGCGCCGCACCCCGCTGGCGGTGGCTTTTTGCGAGCCGCAGATCGCCACCGTCGGTGCCTCCTACCGGGAGCTGTGCGGCAGCCATGGCGCCAAATTCGCGGTCGGCGCCGTCTCGTTCGAGAACCAGGGCCGCAGCCGCGTCATGCTGCAAAATCACGGCATGCTGCGGGTGTATGGCGAATTTGGCAGCGGCCGTTTTCTGGGCGCTGAAATGATCGGACCGCGCGCCGAGCATTTGGGCCATCTGCTGGCCTGGGCTTGCCAAGCCGGGCTGACGGTGGCGGCCATGCTGGACATGCCGTTTTACCATCCGGTGGTGGAGGAGGGCGTGCGCACCGCCCTGCGCGAGCTGGCCGCCAGTTTGGCGCGCCATCCCGAGGCGGCCGGTGCCTGCCAGGAATGCACGCCCGGCTGCTAGTGTCGTAAATCACAAGTTCGTTGAACAATAAATGGGGCGAAATCGGCCTGAGACAAGGAACAAAGCACAGCAAGGCCGGGGCCTTGCGCGCATTTGTGACGCAATATCAGGTCGATTCTTACCAAATTTATTCAACGAATCTCTGATTCAGGACACTAGCGCCATCAGTTCACTAGCGTGTCCAGGCGGCCCTCGCGCGCCAGATCGCGCAGCACGCGGATGGTGTCGATATCGGACTCTTGATAGGCCGAGCGGCGGAAATCGTCATACATGGCATTGGCCGCGTCGGTGGCAGCGTCGTGCCCGTCGTCATATTGAAAGCGCACCCACAGCGTATCGGCGGTGGGCGCCTCGATACTCATGATGAGGCTGGAAGCGCTGATATCCTTTTGCGGTGCCACCTGGTAACGCACCCGGTGCGGCGATTCCAGCACCACCTCGTCGTCGATCACCAGTTCGCCGTAGCGCAGGCTGCGGTGAAAGCCGCTGTCGTGGCGGCCGGTGATGTGGCACTCGTCCAGATGCGGCACAAAAAGCTTGGGCGACTCGGCCCGCAGCACCAGGCCGCGCCACAGTTGTTCGTGACTGAGGGTGTCGATCAGCGGATTGAGCGGATCGTTGATTTCGATCAGATGTTCAAATTTCATTGGCACGGCCGTCAAAAAAGGTGGGGGCAGCACGGCCCGGATCGCCACTATATTCGGGCGCTTCGCATTTTATCAATGTTTGCCGACGGCGGCAGCGCCGGGCCGGTCGGCTCCGACGACACTGCTACAATGGAGAGCTGTTTCCCAGCCAGATTGCCGCCGATGTCCAACGCTCCCAAGTTCGGCCTGAACGCGCCCCAGAGCGCCGCCGTCACCTATCTCGACGGGCCGTGTCTGGTGCTGGCCGGCGCCGGCTCGGGCAAGACGCGCGTGATCACGCAAAAAATTGCCCACTTGATCGAGGACCGCGGCTACGATCCGCCCACCATCGCCGCACTTACCTTTACCAACAAGGCCGCGCTGGAAATGCAAGAGCGCATTGCCAAGCTGCTCAAGCAGCCACGCCAGGCCAAACAGTTGACGGTATCAACCTTCCATTCCCTGGGCGTGAAAATTTTGCGCCAGGAAGCGGGCGGGGTCGGCTTGAAGGACCGCTTTTCCATCATGGATAGCGACGACTGCTATTCCCTGGTGCAGGATCTGGCCATCAGCACCGACAAACAGGAGATCCGGCGTATCCAGAACGCCATCTCGCTGTGGAAAAACGGCTTGATCGATCCGGAACGGGCGCTGAGCCAGGCCAAGGACGAGGACGAGGCGAACGCGGCGCGTATTTTTCGCAGCTACGTGGCGACCCTCTCGGCATACCAGGCGGTCGACTTCGACGACCTGATCCGGCTGCCGGTGGAACTGTTCCGCAGCAACGACGCGGTGCGTGACCGCTGGCAACGGCGGCTGCGTTATCTGCTGGTGGATGAATACCAGGACACCAACACTTGCCAGTACGAGCTGGTCAAACTGATGGTGACAGGCATCGGCAAAAAGCCCATGTTCACCGCCGTGGGCGACGATGACCAGGCCATCTACGCTTGGCGCGGTGCGACGGTGGAAAATCTGAAGACCTTGCAAGTCGACTTCCCCGACCTGCAAGTGATTAAGCTGGAACAAAACTACCGTTCCACCACCCGCATCTTGCAGGCGGCCAATGCCGTGATCGGCAACAATCCGAAGTTGTTCGACAAGTCGCTGTGGTCGGAGCACGGGCTGGGCGAACCGATCACGGTGCTGGGCATGCAAAACGACGAGCAGGAGGCCGAGCAGGTGGCCATCATGATGTCGGCCCACCGCTTCGAGCGCAAGACCAAGTGGTCCGACTATGCCATTTTGTATCGCGGCAATCACCAGGCGCGTGTGATCGAGCAAGCCCTGCGCAAGGAACGCATCGCCTATACCATTTCCGGCGGCCAGAGCTTTTTCGACAAGGCCGAGATTAAAGACATCATCAGCTACCTGCGGCTGCTGGCCAACGCCGATGACGATCCCGCTTTCATTCGCGCCGTGACCACGCCGCGACGCGGGGTGGGCCAGTCCACCCTGGAAGTGCTGGGCGCGTTTTCCGGCCAGTGGCAGTGTTCCTTGTTCGAAGCGGTGTTCAAGGGCGGCATCGAAGCGAAGCTGACCGACCGACAGTTGGCGCCGCTGCGCGACTTCTGCAATTTCATTAACGACCTGGAGTCGCGCGCCAGCCGGCCCGGACCGGCGGGCAGTGGCGACAACGCGGCCGAGGTGCTGGACGACATGATGAAGGAAATACACTACGAATCGTATCTGTATGACGCCTTCGAAGAGCGCCAAGCCCAAAGCAAGTGGCAAAACGTGCTGGAATTTACCAATTGGCTCAAGGAGCGGGGGCGGGGCGGCAAGGATGGCGCCGGCGAAGAAAAGAACGTGCTGGAGCTGACCCAGATGGTGGCCTTGATGACTATGCTGGAAGGTAAGGACGAGGAGCCTGACGCGGTACGCATGTCCACCCTGCACGCGTCCAAGGGCTTGGAATTTCCGCACGTATTTTTGGTCGGCGTGGAAGAAGGCATCTTGCCGCATCGGGGCGACGCCGATGCCCCGGTCGAGAGCTTGGCCGCGCGCATCGAGGAAGAGCGGCGGCTGATGTATGTGGGCATCACGCGCGCTCAGCGCAGCTTGACGGTCACGTGGTGCAAGAAGCGCAAGCGGGCCGGCGAGCAAGTCCATTGCGACGTGTCGCGCTTCATCAAGGAAATGGAACTCGATGTGGGCACGGCGGTGCCGACCGAGTCGGAGGTGCTGTCGCCGAAGGAGCGGCTGGCGCGGATGAAGGAATTGCTGGCCACGCCGAAGGTGGCCACATGATTCGGTTCGCTCAGCTAGTGCGATCTTTGATCTAGAATAGTTGGAGCGCCCACGGTTTCGCAAGGTCCGCCGGAAAACTCACCTTCCGGATCCTCAGGATTGATACAGCGCATCTTTAATTGTTTTGATATTTTATCCTTCTCTCTCACGTATTTAACATTAATGGTGTAATTCTCTTTTTTTGGATCTGCGCGATTGATGCCAGTCCATTTGAATTCATATCCATTTTCAGTCATATTCAATTTTGGAACAGGATCCGGTCTTGCATCGGGCATTACTGAATCTTTTTCGTACGTAAAACCACGCCAAAATGAAAACATAAAAGCTGTTTCCATGTCGTATAAAAAATAATTAACACTGCCATGAAATTGATTGTCACCATATTGAAATTTGTCGCAAACTTTTTTAATTACTGCATGTTTTTCTGACGCCGCGCGAACAGTTAGTCGGTAATTAGGGCAAATATTTTTGGTTCCTTGGCGCGGTCCGATATGAAATATTTGTTTGAGTCCGGGTTTTTCAAATATCAAATTTCCATCTTTGGGATCAAGATGCATGACTAATTCAACTGATTTTATTATGGGAACCGTTAATTCGTCTACGTTTTTTGCGGTAGAAAACAAAGTCGTGACCTCCCAGCGTTCACGATCGGTGCCATGGTCATAAATATATTTTTTTTGTTTTGAAAATTCTTTTGCCGGAATTAGCGAGGGATTTTCGCCTGCAACCTCAGCGATGCAATTATTTGAGATGCATTGAATTTCTTTTCCATTGATTTTTGCGGAAAAAAGAAAAGCCATGCACGTAAAAAAATATATTTTTTTCATATGTCTAGTTTGGCCGATTGGTGCAATTATTAATAAATGGAAGAGGGTCAATTCGGTTTGCCAGCGTTTTATTATAGCTAGCTACAACTTTTCTAACTTCAAAATGCAAATGGGCTCCTAGAGAGATAGTGGTCATACTTCCAGCATTTCCTGTGCAGCCAGTCTTTCCAATAATGTCGCCAGCTTTTACAGATTGGCCATCTTCCACGTCAATTTCGCTGAGATGAGCGTAAAAAAACCCAATTTTAATTTCTGAAGGATATGTTTTCTTGAACTCAATTAATTGTTTTTCAGGTAAATCATTAATTCCTACTACAAGCATTAATTTTTTCCCGTAGTCCCCCGAATAGTTTGGAGGAAGCGCTATTGTTCCATTGGCGACAGCTACTATTGGTGTTCCTGGGCTCGCGGCCAAATCTAAACCTTGATGGCCCCTCGGTAGACCTGATGCGGTAGTTCGCGTCATACCAAACGTAGCGCCAATTATGCTTGCAAGTTTTGCGACCCGTATGGTACAACATGCTAATGGATCAAACCAAAGACTTTCACCAGACGTGATGATGTTTTTGGGAATTGAAGAAGGAGCAGTAATCGGTAGTAAAGGAAAAACAGAAGTTAAAGGTTTCGTTGGAAAAGTAGTGTGCGGTTTTTCAGTTGTGGCCCGTGTTTTTTGCTTTGGTTTCGGTTTTGGTATAGATGGTTGAGAAATTATTTCGGAAATAATATCAGCTATTTTGCGAGGGTCTTTTGAAAGCGTAGAGTCCACTAAAAAATGTTTGACATTAATTTTAGGGTCGATCATGGTATTAAAAAACCATCCTTTATAAGCTGATACTGCATCGCCATATTGGTAAATTAAATCGTCTACTTTCTCATCATTTGACAATTGTTTTTTAAGTGAGGCGAGTGCCGCTTCAGGCGTTATTGCAACGCCTTTCCCAAAGTACCGCAGAGCATTGCCAACACCTTCATGATGTAGCAGATACGCCACTTTTGCTTTATCCTCAGGAGGCAGAAAATCAGTAGGCCAGCCTGTCATGCTTTTCAAATAAGCTAAATTTATTCCGATATATGCCGCTAAGCCATCGATGGCGTATTTAGCCTCGCAACGCTTTTTCAAAACATCGGTTTTGCTGAGGTCTTTACACTCAACGTGCAACAAGCTTTTTGAGCAGTTTAGTACATCGGTCCATCCAGCTGGGAAAAATTGTGCTAGACCTTGGGCTTTGGATGGAAATTGGCTATTTGAATCTTCAATCCATGAGCCATCCGCATTTTTAGCCGCTTCAACGTCCAAGAACGCAGCTATCGCCTGTGGCGTAAAGTTATATTTTTTAGCGGCATCGATAATGTATTGGCGATACTTTTCATTTTTTGGGTTTAGTCGTAAATTTTCAGAGGTATAGATCGTTGCCAAGGCGTGGGTTGGCGCCCCGCTTTCCACACGAGTCTGTTCCTGAACCAGTTCGCCACCGGATTTCTGCGCAGTGGCGGCAGTGGCCGCTTTCAGCTTTTCCGTCGTGGCCTGCGGCTTGCCGCTTTCCGGTAGCATATTCCCCTGAATTTTCATTTTTCGGGAATCGACCGACAACGCCCATTTTCCGATCGGGAGTATCGCCTCGTCCATGACTTGAACCTGCGCTTTGACGAGATCCTCCACCCATACCTTCAACCCCTGGGCATGGTCGGCAATACTGAGCAGTAAAGCATCCTTGCCCATCATATCGTGGGTGGTTTTTACACCGTCGTGTTCGACAATCACTTTTTTAGGCGTGAAAACTTGCGAATTCAAGCCGCGAAATTGCAGCTTGAACACGCAATCAGGGTCTTCGTGGTCGGCGCCCGGAATGTGCAGTTTCTGGCCGATTTTTAAGTCGTGTACCCGGTGGCCCTTGATGCCATTTATCTTCGCCAAGGCGTCAACGGTCGTGCCATGCGTTTTGGCGATTTTCCAAAGACTGTCTTTGGCTTGTACGATGTATTCTTGCATTGCCTCGTCCTATAAATGTTCGGTGTCGCGGTCTTCGTCCAGTTCCCCCAGGTCGTACTCGATGTCGTCATCGTCATCGTCCGGCATGGCCTGAAATTGCGTGGTCCAGCCCTCGTACCCAACCAAGGCATGGTAAAGCTGATTGTGTTCCGCTGTTAATGTCTCGCCGCTGCCGTCGTCGGAAAGCACGTGGTGCGCGATCTGGCTTTGGCGTTCTGGATCGAAGAAGGTGACGCTGGCGCCCGCCAGCGCGAGGCCCTCCGCGCTGTGGGCGAGCACCGTAATGGCATGCGCGCCCTCTTGTTTTACCGCCGTCACCGGAATTGCGTTGTTCAAGCTTTTCGCACCCGGAAAGCTATGTCCTGCGGCGTGACCGACATACTGACCGTTGGTGCCATGCTCGATGCCGCCCGCATTGAATCTGGCGTAACTCCCACCCCCGTTGATCAGCACTTCTTCCTTGGCCGTGATGGTGATCCGGTTGGCGGTGTGGGTGATGTCGAGCTTTGCCAAAATATTGATGCTGTTCGATAGCGCTTGCATGTCGATATCGCCCGCGGCGGCGATCAGTTTCATGCCGGCCTTGTGGACGAATAGGCGGAAACTGTGACGGATGCTGGCCAACAGGCTGTCGCCGCTGGCGATCGACAGGCTTTTGCCGGTGGTGAGCGCGGTATGGTGGGCGCTGGCGATGTGGGTCGATTGTGCGCTGGTCAGTTCGATTCCGACCGGGCTGGCCAATACCAAGTGCGGCGCCGATAGTTGCGGAAAGTCGCCGCCGGCGCCACGAATGGCGTCGTTTTGCGCCTTGATCGCGTCCGCCACTTCGGCTTGCCGCGCGGTCTGGTCTTGCGCGCCATGTTGCTCGGCCAGGTCGGCCTGGGTTGCGTGCTGCGCGCGCGCGGCCGCCAACCGTTGTGTGGTCTCGCCCATATCTTTGGCCGGCGCGCCAGCGCCAACCCGGGCTTCGGTGGTGATCAACATGCCTTGGTTGGCACGCGCCACGCCCCAGGCGTTGGAAGCCAACTCCCAGCCCTCGCCACGCGCCTCTTTACGGCCCGCATTGTTGTCGATGCGCGTGATGTAACCAAGGCTCAACAAGCTTTGCTGGTGGTCGCTTTTTAGCTGGGCTTGAACTTGTTCATTCGTGTCGTCCAGCAGCAGATGGTTGCTGCGCCCACCGGCCCGGTTGCCGCCCTCCGGCGACAGTTCTCGGCTGCGCAGGCCGCTAAGCGCTTGTTGAGACGGCAGTTTCCACGGCGGCATATTTCGCGAGTTATACACGCAACCGGTGATGATGAAACGGTCGGGCGAGCCGTTCAAAAATTGAACGATGACTTCCATGCCGATACGCGGAATGGTAATGAACCCCAGTTCGCTGCCCGCCCATGAGCTGGCGACGCGCACCCAGGCCGAGCTGCGTTCGTCATATTCGCCAATGCGGTCCCAGTGAAATTGCACCCGCACCCTGCCGTACTCGTCCGTATAAATGGTGTTCGGTCCGCTTGGCCCGACCACGGTGGCCGTTTGCGGCGCCAAAATTTTGGTATCGGTGCTGTTGTAGCCACGCCCCGGCCGCCATGGCACGTTTTTGCGCAGGCAGCGCAAGGTGTTGGTATACCCCGCCTCGCGTTCGGCCTGTTGCAGATAGTTGTTCGCGGCAAGGTGGCGCACTTCCAGAATCAAGTATTCGTTGCTGCGCGCTTCTCTGCCGTTGAACAGGCTGTGGTTGAAATGGTCGACCAAGCGGAACCAGCGGCCCGGCAGCACACTCCGGTTGTTGCCGGCCGCGTCGATATGTTTGGCGACCGCCTCCATCTCTTCCATGCGCAAGCGCGCCAGCGCGTCGCCGTGCTTGCCATCCCTAAACCCGTACGCGCCCGCATATTCGTAAGACTCGACATCGGGTACCGCGCCTTGCTTGTTGATAGTGGGCATGGTCGCAAGCGCGGGGTCGTGCGGGCTAAAATTTTTGAAGTCGAATGTCGTCAGCGCCACGCTGCCCGGCATGGTATGGCGCACGGGCGACCATTCGCCGATGCCGTCCTCTTCCAGCGAGCCGCCGTGGCGCTGGAAGCGGATATCGGCGCCGCCATCGATCGGCGCCGCCGAGACCGAGTCGTCCGATAGCATCAATTGGTGGCCGGCGGCCGTATGCTCGTACCAGTAGTACCAACCGGCCGCTTCCCAACGCCTGCTGACGTAATTAAAATCGGTTTCGTCGAACTGGCAGGCGTCGGTCATGGCCCGGTCTTCGCCGCGCAACCGGCAGTCCCATTGGGCGTGCACGCCATAGGCGCTGAAGATCGCTTCGGTTTGCTCGCGCACCGTTTTATTGTGGAACAGGTAGTTGTTTTTTCGCAGGCCAAGATACTTGAGCCATGGCCCCAGCGTCGCTTGATAAAACGTCAGGTTGCCATCCGACTTCACCAGACGGAAGGTGAAGCAGTATCCTGTGAAATAGCGCAAGCTGCCGTCGTGCCGCACCAGTGCCACGCAGACCAGCTTGCCCTGCATGTCTTTCAAGGCCAAGTGGGCGTTGTTCGATAGAAGCTCTAGCTTGAACTCGAAGTCGCGCGACAAGCTCTCGCTGGCTTCAAGGTCGTTGACCAACAATTGCGCGGTCGGCGCATCGTCGTGAGGAAAAGTCAGGCGCAGGAGGCGGCGGTGCTGGCGACCGCTGATGAGGTCGTGCCAACTGTAAGGTGTTGTGGTCATACTTTCCATCTTCCCGCTGTGAATCGTTAGAGTAAATGCCGTATGGATATTTTACAGGAATAACAACGGTATTGTTTTTTTGGGAACTCACATATTGACGCTTGGCGCCTCACCGCATGGACGCGCCATCCCGGGCGGTAGAATAACGCTTTGTCAGTCGGGAGTGGCCGTGAGCAGTGAAGCGCGTTTTGTCGAGATCGAGATCAAGTTGGCGCACCAGGAAGATATGGTGGAAACGCTTAACCAGATGGTCTACCAGCAGCAAAAACGGATGGACAAGCTGGAAGCCATGTGCGCCGCCTTGATCCAGCATCTGAAAGACAATCAGCAGGGCGGGCCGAACCCGGTCAACGAGCGGCCGCCGCATTATTGATGTGAGCGCGAACCAACGCAACAACGAGGATACGAATGGGCAAAGGCCGGCTTGAAGCGTTCAGCGATGGCGTGATCGCCATCATCATCACCATCATGGTGCTGGAATTGAAAGTGCCGCATGGCGCCGATCTGGAGGCGTTGCGGCCGCTGTTGCCAGTGCTGCTCAGTTATGTGCTCAGCTTTATTTATGTCGGCATTTACTGGAACAACCACCATCATCTGTTGCAGGCGGCGCGCAAGGTGAACGGCCGCATCCTGTGGGCCAATCTGCACTTGCTGTTCTGGCTATCGCTGATTCCCTTCGTCACGGGCTGGATGGGTGAAAACCATTTCGGCGCGCTGCCCACCGCCCTGTACGGCGTGATCTTGCTGATGAGCGCGCTCGCCTATCTGCTACTGGAACGTGCGATCGTGGCCCAGGAAGGCGAGCAGTCGCCACTAGCGCTGGCTTTGGGCAAGGATCGCAAATTGCTGCTGTCGCTCCTTCTCTACACGCTAGGGATCGGCTTGACGATGGTCCATCCCTGGCTCGGTTGCGCGGTCTATGTGGCGGTGGCGGTGCTGTGGTTCATGCCCGACGCCCGCATCGAAACGCGTTTAAGCCAGTAAGCGTTGCGGCGGGGATCGCCTCGCTGGTGTCATACTGATATGATTTAGCATCTGTTCCGCATGCGCCCGGCGCTTCGCGGCTTCCTATCGTTCTCTTGAAAGATGTTATGGCCCGTCCTCACCTGCTTGTCATCGCCGCCAGCCTGTTGCTGGTGAACCTAGCCCATGGCGCCGCCACGCCGGCCATCGACCCGGGTGTCGCCGCGCCGATCGCCGCGTCCAATCCTTTCCTCAAAGTGAGCAACTTGCCGCTGCATATGCCGGCTTTCGACCAGATCCGCAACGAGCATTTCGCGCCCGCTTTTGCCGAAGGCATGCGCCAGCACCTGGCCGAGGTGGCGCGCATCGCCAACAACGGCAAGCCCGCCACGTTCGACAACACCATCGTGGCGCTGGAGCGCTCCGGCCGCATGCTGCAACGGGTCGAGGCCACCTTCGATAATTTGTCCGGCGCCAATACCAACGACACCATCGAGGCGGTCGAGCGCGATATGGCGCCCAAGCTGGCGGCCCACAGCGATGCCATTATGCTCAACGGCAAACTGTATCAGCGCGTCAAGGCGCTGTACGAGAAACGCGCCAAGCTGGGCCTCGACGCCGAGTCGCTCTATTTGCTGGAGCGCTACCACACCGATTTCGTGCGCGCCGGCGCCAAGTTGTCTGCGGCCGACAAGGAAAAGCTGAAGGCGTATAACGCCGAGCTGGCCGCTCAGGGCACCCAGTTCAGCCAGAATCTGCTTAAGGAAACGAATGCCTCGGCCCTGGTGGTCGACACGCGTGAGGAACTCGACGGCATGGAGCCGGCCGCCATCGAGTCGGCCGCCAACGCGGCCAAGGAAAAAGGTTTGGAAGGCAAGTTTCTGATCGCGCTGACCAATACCACCGGCCAGGCGCCGCTGTCGGTGCTGCGCAACCGGGCGCTGCGCGAACGCTTGCTGGCCGCCTCGATGGCGCGCGCCAGCCACGGCGGCGAATTCGACAACCGGGCGGTGGTGCTCAAGCTGGCCAAGCTGCGCGCCGAACGGGCCGCCTTGCTCGGTTATGCCAATTACGCGGCTTACGAGCTGGAAGACCAGACCGCCAAGACCACCGGCGCCGTCAATACCTTGCTGGCCGAGCTGGCCAAGCCGGCGGTGGCCAACGCCAAGCACGAGGCGGCCGATATCCAGGCCGTGATCGATGCCGAGAAGGGCGGCTTTCAGGTCGCCGCCCACGATTGGGCGTTCTATACCGACAAGGTGCGGGCGGCCCGTTTCAATTCCGATGAAAATCAGTTGAAACCGTATTTCGAGTTGAACAATGTGCTCAATAATGGGGTGTTTTTCGCCGCCACCAAGTTGTATGGCATTACCTTCAAGGAGCGCAAGGATTTGCCGGTGTATAACCCGGACGTGCGCGTGTTCGATGTGATCGATGCCGACGGCAAACCGCTGGCGCTGTTTCTGGCCGACTTTTACGCCCGCGGCAACAAGCGCGGCGGCGCCTGGATGAATGAATACGTGTCGCAATCTAGTTTGCTGGGCAACCGTTCGGTGGTGGCCAATCACCTCAATATTCCGAAGCCGGCGGCCGGCGAGCCGACCCTGCTCACTTTCGATGAAGTGACCACCATGTTTCATGAATTCGGCCATGCCTTGCACGGCATGTTTTCAAATGTGAAGTATCCCCGTTTTTCCGGCACCAATGTGCCGCGCGACTTTGTCGAATATCCGTCGCAAGTGAACGAGATGTGGGCGGTCTGGCCGGAAGTGTTGCAAAACTATGCCAAGCATTATCAGAGCGGCGCCGCCATGCCGCAAGATTTGCTGGACAAGGTGGTGGCGATGAAGAAGTTTAACCAGGGTTTCATGACCACGGAATACTTGGCCGCGTCCCTGCTCGATCAGCGCTGGCATCAGTTGACGCCGGCGCAAGTGCCGACCGATGTGCTGGCGTTCGAGATGGCCGCCTTGCGCGAGGCGGGGGTCGATTTCGCGCCGGTGCCGCCGCGCTATCGCACCACCTATTTTTCGCACAGTTTTTCCGGCGGCTACTCGGCCGGTTACTATGCTTATCTGTGGAGCGAGAAGCTCGACGCCGACACGGTCGAGTGGTTCAAAGAGAACGGCGGCCTGTCGCGCAAAAACGGCGACTGGTTCCGCGCCAAGCTGCTGTCGCGCGGCGGTACCGATGAAGCCTTGCAAATGTTTCGCAACTTCCGCGGCCGCGACGCCAAGATCGATGCCTTGCTGGTACGGCGCGGCTTGAACGCGCAGTAAGATCAGCGCCCGGCCCGGCCCGGCCAGGCTAGGCCAGGCTAGGCCTGGCCTGCCGCATGTGTGATCAATAATACGAGTACGCGATAAAATGAACGAGCACGAGATGAACGCACCGGATTTGAACGGGGTCACGCTCGAAACGGTGGTGACGCGCTTGCAGGCCCATTATGGCTGGGAGCAGTTGGCTCTGCATGTCGACATCAATTGTTTCATCAGCGACCCCAGCGTGAAGTCCAGCCTGAAATTTCTGCGCAAGACGCCGTGGGCCAGGACCAAGGTCGAGCAGCTTTATCTCGCCACTACGTTTACCAATTGACTGGAAAAAGCATGGACAGCAATCTGAAGGCATCGTTGAAAAATCTGCAAGCCAATCTGGCCAGCAGCGGGCCGGTGGACGAAGAGTTGCATGAGTTGCTACAACAACTCGATGGCGACATCAAGCAGCTGCTCGAGCAGCGCAGCGCCAGCCCGCAAGACACCACCACCTATGGCTTGGCCGAGCGCACCCAGGAAATGTCGGCCAAGTTCGCCGCCCAGCACCCGACCCTGGAATCGTCATTGCGCGAGCTGGGCACGATCCTGGCCAATATGGGGATTTGAAGGGCGACCCCTGCCGGCTTGGCGCTGCCTCATTTTGATGCATAAACTTACAAGTGTTTGAAAAATAAACGAATTTTTCGCCGCTTTTGAGCGCGAAACGGGCCGGCGATGAGCCGGTGCCTGGCATTTCCGGTACAATCGCTGCCATATGAGCTCCCCTACCAATTTATTCGCGACCGTCCCCAAACGGTCTGCCCGCGCTGCCGTCGCGCCTTTCCTGCCCATGTCCCGCGCCGAAATGGACGCGCTGGGCTGGGATGCCTGCGATGTGATCCTGGTCACCGGCGACGCCTATATCGACCACCCCAGCTTCGGCATGGCCCTGGTCGGGCGTTTATTGGAAGCGCAAGGTTTCCGGGTCGGCATCATCAGCCAGCCCGACTGGCTGTCGGCCGACGCCTTTCGCGCGCTGGGCAAGCCCAAGCTGTATTTCGGCATCACGGCCGGCAATATGGATTCCATGGTCAACCGCTATACGGCCGACCGCAAGATCCGTTCCGACGACGCTTACACGGCCGATGGCGCGCCCAACCGGCGCCCCGACCGCGCGGTGACGGTGTATGCCCAGCGCGCGCGCGAAGCGTATCCGGATGCCGCGGTGGTGATCGGCAGCATCGAGGCTTCGCTGCGCCGTATCGCCCATTTCGACTATTGGTCGGACAAGGTGCGGCGCTCGGTGCTGCCCGATTCCAAAGCCGATCTGCTCATCTTCGGCAACGCCGAGCGCGCGCTGGTCGATTTGACCCACCGCATGGCCGGCGGCGAAGATATCCGCCAGATCCGCGATTTGCGCGGCACCGCCTTCATGGTGCCGCCCGGCTGGCTGCCCGGCGCCGACTGGGGCGTGCACAATTCGACCCGGGTCGACACCCCCGGCAAGATCGACGCCCACCACGATCCGTATGCGATGGCGCCGGAAAACAAGGAAAGCTGCGCTTCCGACAGCGCCAAGAAGGAAGCCGAGGTGGTCAAGCCGATCCGCATCATGTCGCGCGAAGAACGGCTGGCCATGGCCAAGGAAAAACACGATAAAACCGTGGTGCGCTTGCCCGCTTACGACGTGGTCAAGGACGACCCGGTGATGTATGCGCACGCTTCGCGCGTGTTCCACCTGGAATCGAATCCCGGCAATGCGCGCGCCATGGTGCAGGCGCACGGCGAGCGCGACGTGTGGCTCAACCCGCCGCCGTTGCCGCTGGCAATGGACGAAATGGACGGCGTGTACGATATGAATTACGCGCGCGCGCCCCATCCCAGCTACGGCAAGGCCCGCATTCCGGCCTGGGAAATGATACGGTTTTCGGTCAACATCATGCGCGGCTGCTTCGGCGGCTGCACCTTTTGCTCGATCACGGAGCACGAGGGGCGCATCATCCAGAGCCGCTCGGAGCCGTCGATCCTGCGCGAGATCGAGCATATCCGCGACAAGACCAAGGGTTTCACCGGCACTATTTCTGACATGGGCGGCCCCACCGCCAATATGTACCGGCTGGCCTGCAAGGACAAGACCATCGAGGAATCGTGCCGCCGCCTGTCGTGCGTCTACCCCTCGATCTGCGTCAATCTGGGCACCGACCATAGCAAGCTCATTTCCCTGTATCGCAAGGCGCGCGCCATTCCCGGCATTAAGAAGGTGTTGATCAGCTCGGGCTTGCGCTACGATCTGGCGGTGCGCTCGCCCGAATACGTGAAAGAGCTGGTCACCCATCACGTGGGTGGCTTGCTCAAGATCGCGCCCGAGCACACGGAAGAAAACACGCTGTCGAAGATGATGAAGCCGGGCATCGGCGCCTACGACGAGTTCAAGGAAATGTTCGACCGCTTTTCGCTGGAAGCGGGCAAGAAGCAGTACCTGATTCCTTACTTCATCGCGGCCCATCCCGGCACCACCGATGAAGACATGCTGAACCTGGCGCTGTGGCTCAAGAAAAACAACTTCAAGCTCGATCAGGTGCAAACCTTTATGCCCACGCCGATGGCGATGGCCACCACCATGTATCACACGCGAAAAAATCCGTTGCGCAAGGTGACGGCCGATTCGGAAGTGGTGGAGACTGCCCGCAGCGGCAAGATTCGGCGCATCCATAAGGCGTTCCTGCGCTACCAGGACCCGGAAAACTGGGGCATCCTGCGCGAGGCGCTGGTGGGTATGGGCCGCGCCGATTTGATCGGCAATGGCGACAAGCATCTGATTCCGGCTTGGAACGCTTCCGAAGGCAGCGGCAAGCCGCCCGCCGAGGGCAAGCGCAGTGGGCCGCCGCAAGCCATGCCCAAGGGCGCACCCAGGGGCGAGCCCGCCTCCGCTCCACGCGGGGCGCGCGCCAATGCGCTGACCGGTTCGCTGACGGCGCGGGTGGCGATCGAGTCGAAACCGCGCGCCTCCATTCTGTCAACCATCAAGACCAAGGCCAAACCGGCCGCGGCGCCGCCAAACGCCAAGCCGGGCGGCAAACCGGCCGCCGCCGGCCGCCGCAAATAATATTCGCCGGTATCGGCCGATATCGGCCCACTTGCGCTCCTATCGGTGGCGGCGTCTGCGCGCGCCGCCTGCCCGCCGCGATGCCGGCCGCCCGCCCGCCATTGTTCCGACCGTTCCTGCCTGTCATCCCCTCCGCCTTGCCCGTCGCCGTGACCACCATTCAGGCCGGCCGCGCGGTGTGGCGCGCCCGTGCGTTCATGCTGTGCTGGAATTGCCGGGAGCGAGGATAATAAAGGTCGGCCACGGCAGATTGATAGGCAAAACGTATTGAAATCATTGCCACAATCAATTTTGCTTATGGATGAAAAATCTTTACACTAGCATTTCAGTGATTCACAACCAACGAGGAAAACACATGTCTCTCATCAATACCCAAATCAAACCGTTCAAGGCTACCGCTTACCACAATGGCAAGTTCATTGATGTAACCGAAGCGTCCTTGAAAGGCAAATGGTCGGTTTTCGTGTTTTACCCTGCTGACTTCACCTTCGTTTGCCCGACCGAATTGGAAGACTTGGCTGACAATTACGCGCATTTCCAAAAGCTGGGCGTGGAAGTGTATGGCGTGTCGACCGATACCCATTTCGCGCACAAGGCGTGGCACGACACCTCGGACGCCATCAAGAAAGTGCAATACCCGCTGATCGGCGACCCGACCACCATTTTGTCGCGCAATTTCGAAGTGCTGATCGAAGAGGAAGGCCTGGCCCTGCGCGGCACGTTCGTGATCAACCCGGAAGGCCAGATCAAGGTGCTGGAAGTGCATGACAACGGCATCGGCCGCGACGCCTCCGAACTGCTGCGCAAGGTGCGCGCGGCCCAGTACGTCGCCTCGCATCCCGGTGAAGTGTGCCCGGCCAAGTGGACCGAAGGCGCCGCCACCTTGACCCCCTCGCTCGACCTGGTTGGCAAGATCTAAGCAGCACTGGTAACAAGTAGTTGGTAACGCGATGCCGGCCCGGATGGTCCGGGCCGGCATCGGTATTGCAAACAAAAGATTGCAAATAAAAGGAAAAGTCATCATGTTAGATGCTACGCTCAAAGCCCAGTTGAAAGCCTATTTGGAAAAGGTCGTGCAGCCGATTGAGATCGTCGCCTCTCTCGATGACAGCGCCAAGGCGCGCGAAATGCAAGATCTGCTCCAGGATATCGTCCTGTTGAGCGACAAGATTTCGCTGGTTGAAAAAACCGATGGCGACGAGCGCAAGCCGTCGTTCAGCATCAATCGTCCGGGCACCGGGATCGGCGTGCGTTTCGCCGGCATCCCGATGGGCCATGAATTCACCTCTCTGGTGCTGGCGCTGCTGCACGTGGGCGGCCATACTATCAAGCTGGACCAAGCGGTGATCGAACAGATCCGCGCGCTCGATGGCGATTACGAATTTGAAACCTTTATTTCGCTGAGCTGCCATAACTGCCCGGAAGTGGTGCAAGCCTTGAACACCATGTCGGTGATCAATCCGCGCATCCGCGTCACCACCATCGATGGCGGAGTGTTCCCGCAAGAAGTCGAAGCGCGCCAAATCATGGCAGTGCCGATGATGTTCTTGAACGGCGAGCATTTCGGCCAGGGCCGCAGCAATGTGGAAGAGATCTTGGCCAAGCTGGACAAGAATGCCGGTCAGCGCCAGGCCGCCCAGCTGAGCCAAAAAGAGGTGTTCGACGTGCTCATCGTCGGCGGTGGCCCGGCCGGCGCGGCCGCCGCCATCTACGCCGCCCGCAAGGGCATCAAGACCGGCGTGCTGGCCGAGCGCTTCGGCGGCCAGGTGCTCGATACCTTGGCCATCGAAAATTTTGTCTCGGTCAAGGAAACCGATGGCCCCCACTTCGCCATCGCGCTGGAACAGCACGTCAAGCAGTATGAGGTGGACATCATGAACACCCAGCGCGCCGCGGCCCTGGTGCCGGGCAAGCTGATCGAGGTGCACACCGCCAGCGGCGCGGTATTGAAGAGCAAGTCGGTGATCCTGGCCACAGGCGCGCGCTGGCGCGAGATCAACGTGCCGGGCGAGCAGCAATACCGCAACCACGGCGTGGCCTATTGCCCCCATTGCGACGGCCCCCTGTTCAAGGGCAAGCGGGTGGCGGTGATCGGCGGCGGCAATTCCGGGGTGGAGGCGGCGATCGATCTGGCCGGTCTGGTCAAGCATGTGACCCTGATCGAATTCGGCGCCGAGCTGCGGGCCGACGCGGTGCTGCAACGCAAGCTGCGCAGCCTGGCCAATGTGAGCGTGATCACCTCGGCCCAGACCAGCGAGATCCACGGCGACGGCAAAGTCGTCAATGCGCTCAGCTATACCGACCGGGTCACGGGCACGCCGCACAAGGTCGAGCTGGAAGGGGTGTTCGTGCAGATCGGCCTGGTGCCCAACACCGAGTGGCTCAAGGGCACGGTGGCGCTGTCGCGTCACGGCGAGATTGAAATCGACGCCCGCGGCCAAACCTCGATTCCGGGCGTGTTCGCCGCCGGGGACGTGACCACGGTGCCGTTCAAGCAAATCGTCATCGCCGTGGGCGAGGGCGCCAAGGCGGCCCTGTCGGCCTTCGAGCACCTGATCCGGTCCGACGACGAGATCGACACGGCGGCGCCACTGCCGCAGGTGGCGGTGGCGGCCTGAGTTTAACGGGTCTTGGCGCGCGCCGCGCCCGCCGGAGCCGCCCTTGGGCCGCTCCGGTTTTTTTACGCCTGATGCGCCGCGATAAAGCGTTGGGGAAAAGAATAAGGGCCCGACGAATCGGGCCCTTATAAATGCTGGCGGAGTGGACGGGACTCGAACCCGCGACCCCCGACGTGACAGGCCGGTATTCTAACCAACTGAACTACCACTCCAAGCTTGCGTGATCTGTGCTGCGCGATCCATAAAGCATGAACGATTTTCTGAACTGGTGGGTGCTGAGAGGCTCGAACTCCCGACCTACGCCTTGTAAGGGCGCCGCTCTACCAACTGAGCTAAGCACCCATGGTTGCCTACCTCAGAAAACCATCCGACGATTGTCACCTCGTCTGAAGAGGCCCGAATTTTACAATGGCGCCGGCGACGCGCGCAAGGGTTTTTTATGCGCGCCGGCCGGCGCCGGCGTTTTAAAAGCTTTCCCAGCCGTCGCTATCGGGTCCCTGGCTGGTGGCCGGCTTGGCCAGCGCGGCCGGTTTGGCCTTGGCGCGGGCGGGCGGGCGCTGCGGCGCGGCCATCGCCAACGGCGCGAGCGGGGCGGCCGGCGCCATGCCGGCCATCTTGAAAATGCTGACCGCTTGCATCAACGCCACGGCTTGCTGTTGCATGCTGGCCGCCGCCGCCGCCGCTTGCTCGACCAGGGCCGCGTTTTGCTGGGTGGTGTTGTCCATGGCGGAGATCGAGGTATTGACTTGCTCGATGCCGGCGCTCTGCTCCAGGCTGGCGGCCGCGATTTCGCTCATGATGTCGGCCACTTGGCGCACCGAGGTGACGATTTGCTGCATGGTCACCCCGGCCTCGTCCACCAGCCTGCCGCCGGCGCCCACCTTGTCGACCGAATCGCCGATCAAGGCCTTGATTTCCTTGGCCGCGCCGGCCGAGCGCTGGGCCAGGTTGCGCACTTCCGAGGCCACCACCGCGAAGCCGCGGCCTTGCTCGCCGGCCCGGGCCGCCTCCACCGCCGCGTTTAGGGCCAGGATATTGGTCTGGAAGGCGATGCTGTCGATGACCCCGATGATGTCGACGATCTTGCCCGAGCTCTCCTTGATCGAGCCCATGGTTTGCACCACTTGCGCGACCACCTGGCCGCCCTTGGCGGCGAACTCGGCCGCCGACACCACCAGCTGATTGGCGTGGCGCGCGTTGTCGGCGTTTTGTTTCACGGTCGAAGTGAGCTGCTCCATCGAGGAGGCGGTTTCTTCCAGGCTGGCCGCTTGCTGTTCGGTGCGGGTGGACAAGTCCTGGTTGCCGCTGGCGATCTGGGCCGATGCGGTGCCGATGGTCTCGGTGCTGCCGCGCACCACGCCGACGGTGCGGGTCAGGCTGGCCACCATGTCTTTCAGGGCCGATAGCAGCCGGCCGGCCTCGTCCTTGCGACGGACCACGATCTCGGCGCTTAAGTCGCCCTGCGCCACCTGTTCGGCAAGCGCCACCGCCTCATGAATGGGGCCGGTGACCGAGCGGGTGATCAGGTAGCCGGCCACGGCCGAGACCAAGGTAGCGACGGCCAGTAAGCCCAGCAGCAGCATGGTGGCGGCGCTGGCCGACGCCACCACGTCGCGCCCATCCGACTCCATCAGGTTCGACTGGAATTTGAGCATCTGGGCCAGCTGTTCTTGATAAGCGTCTTGCACCGGGCTCACTTCCTTGAACAGGAAGGCCACCGCCTCGACCCGCTGGCCTTGCTCCACCATCTTGATCAGCGCGTCGCGCCGCTCGGCGAACTTGGCCAGCGCCGCGCTTTGTTCGCGGAACAGCGCCTTGCCTTTTTCCGTGTTGAGCAGTTTTTCCATCGTGGCCGAGGTCTCGCTCATGGTCGCATCGAGCGCCGCCACGGCCGCCAGCATGGATTTCGACTCGGCCGCATCGGTGGTGAGCATGGCGTTGCGCAACAGCTGGGAGGCGCGGCTGTTGATGCCACGCAGCTCGGTGGTCAAGGCCACCTTGCGGTAGCGGTCGTTCAAAATTCTGTCGGTCAAGTCGCTGGTGCGATTGATGCGGTCGATGCCGACCAGCGACATGACCAGCATGATAACAATGGTTAAGCCAAAACCGATGGCCAGGCGCCCGGCGATTCTCAGGTTGGAAAAGTTCATATTGACTCCTTCGAAGGTAAGCAATGGCCCGCGCGTGGCCGTGTTAGTACGTGTGTCGTATGCCGAGGCCGACGCTGGCGGCCGTCGCGCGGCGGCGCACCCGGTCGGCCATGTAGATCAGGTACAAGTCGGTGCGTTTGGAGGCTTTGTAGTCGTAGCCGAACGAGGCGCTCTGGCGGCTGCTGGCCAGCGCGCCCAGCAGAGTGCCGGCGCGCCCCGTATGAGCGTAATGGAATAGCAACGCGCCCGCCCCCAGCGGCGCTTGCCAGCCGGCGGCCCAGGTGCGGTCGCGCATGACGGTGGCCGCGCCGGCGTCGTTCTCGGTGCCTTGCAGCGACCCGTATAGCTTGAACCGGCCCCAGTCGTAGCTGCCGCCGGCGAACAAGGCCTTGTTCAAGGTCAGCGACGCATAGTTGACCGGCGCCTTGCCGGCGTCCATCAAAACGGTGCCCGGTAAGGGATTGCTGGCCCGTACCCGGTGCGCAAAAGCGCTCAGGGCCAAGGGGCCGTTGGCGTAAAACAGGTTCAGCGCCAGATTTTTGGCGCCGGCGTCGCCGCTCTGTTCGCCCGGCTGGTAAAAAAAATTGGCGCGCCAGCCCGCCAGCGTCGGGCTGCTGTATTGAATCTGATTGCTCCAGCCACTATCGCCGGCCAGCGCGCCGGTCCAGTTGCGCCCGCCCGCCGGGCCGGAGGGCGAATAGGCATGCACGATCAGGGGCGAAAAAATGAAGGAGTTGCCGAAGGGATTGGCTTGCGCCAGGGGCAGAAAGCTGGGCGCCGACGCGCGCCCCAGCATCAGCTTGCCGAACGACCCGGACAAGCCGATATTGGCGTCGCGTGAAAACAGGGTGTCGCCGGCGAAGCGGCCGGAGTTGCCGGTATCGATAACAAAAAAACCGTTTAGCGCCATCTCCGCCTTGAGTCCGCCGCCCAAGTCTTCCTTGCCCCGGAAACCGAACCACGAGGTACTCAGGCCGCCGCTGCCGACCACCCGCCGGCTGGCGCGATCGCCACTGTTTTTCAGCGAACCGGCATAGGCATCGAGCCCGCCGGCCGCGCTGAACTGGGTTTGCGCGCCTGCCGTACCCGCCGCCGCGCTTGCAATGATCGATATCAATATTTGTCGGTTTTTCATGGCGCGGGCTCGTTATGACTGTCAAATAGTACGCTGGAATGGTGACCTGTCGGCATGAGTTCGTCGCTGCTGTTGTTAAAACCCAATAGGAGAAAAGGCAGCTTTGACTGAATAGACAGATTCGCTGGTCTTGCTTAACTTGCGGCAAATTCGAATTGGGCCGATACTGTATGCAATTACAGTATTCATCCCGATGCCGGGATGGCCAAGCGTGGTGACGCCAGATTGAACGCCCCTGTCCGAAAAATTATCCATTGCGATTGCGACTGTTTCTATGCGGCCGTCGAAATGCGCGACAATCCCGCCCTGCGCACGCTGCCGGTGGCGGTGGGCGGTCGCGCCGACCAGCGCGGCGTGATCGCGACCTGCAACTACGAGGCGCGCCGTTACGGCATCCATTCGGCCATGGCCACCGCCCAGGCCATGCAGCGCTGCCCGGAGTTGGTGTTGCTGCCGCCGGCGATGGAAAAATACCGGATCGCCTCGCGCCAGATTCTGGCCATTTACCGCGATTACACCGATCTGGTCGAGCCGCTCTCGCTGGACGAAGCCTATTTGGACGTGAGCGAGGCGCCCCACTGCAAGGGCAGCGCCACCCTGATCGCACAGGAAATCCGGGCCCGCATCCTGGCCACGGTCGGCATCACCGCCTCGGCCGGGGTGGCGCCGAACAAATTCGTGGCCAAGATCGCCAGCGACTGGAATAAACCGGATGGCTTGTTTTTGGTGCGTCCGGAACAGGTGGACGACTTTGTCGCTGCCTTACCCGTCAAGAAACTGTTTGGTGTCGGAAAAGTGACCGCGGCCAAGTTGCATACACTGGGCGCGCAAACCTGCGCCGACCTGCGCCACTGGACCCTGCAAGATCTGGAGCATCACTTCGGCCAGTTCGGCGCCCGGCTGCATCAATTGTGTCGTGGCATAGACACGCGCGCCGTGTGCAGTGTGCATGAACGCAAGTCGGTCAGTGTGGAAGAGACCTATACGCCCGACGTGCCGGACTTGCAGGGCTGCCTGGCGCGTTTGCCCGCGCTGCTGGAAGACTTGATGGCGCGCATCAAGCGGGCCGGCGCCATGGGCCATGTGAACAAATTGTTTATCAAAATACGCTTTGCCGACTTTGAGCGCACCAGTGTCGAATGCGTGGGCGGCGCGCCCCGGCTGGCGCTGTTTGAAAAACTGCTGGAAACGGGCTTTCAGCGCGGTTTGCGGCCCGTCAGGTTGCTCGGTTGCGGCGTGCGCCTGGGGCAGGGGCCCGCGCGCGAACAACTATCGCTGTTTGAAGAAGGCGCCGATCCGGCCTGCCGCTAACGTCGATTCGACTGACACGGCGGCGACCCAGGCGCTAACTCAGGCGGTAGCCGACGCGGTAACCGAGGCGGTAGCCGACGCGGTAGCCGACGCGGTAACCGAGGCGGTAACCGAGGCGGTAGCCGACGCGGTGACCGACACGGCGCCGCCGCTCGTATGGGCGCCGGCGCGCTTGCCTGGCAGTGCCGTCAGCGCCACGCTAGCGTGTAAAATGGCATTCCTCCAGCATGACTGAAACAACGGAAGACAAAATTTATGTGGTTTAAGAATCTTCAGATTTATCGCCTGCCCGCGCCTTGGGCATTTACCCCCGAACAGCTTGAAAAGGCCCTCGCGCCACACAGTTTTGTGCCGGCCACCAGCATGGATCTGTTACGCCAAGGCTGGGATTCGCCGCGCGGCAATGGCTCGCTGGTACATGTGGTCAACAAACAAATGTTGATCTTGCTGGGCACGGAAAAGAAATTGCTGCCGGCTACCGTCATCAACCAGGTGGCCAAGGCCCGCGCCGCCGAGATGGAAGAGGCGCAGGGCTTTGCGCCCGGTAAGAAAGCGATGAAGGAATTGAAGGAGCGGGTGGCCGACGAATTGCTGCCGCGCGCCTTCAGTATCCGCAGCAATGTCTGGACCTGGATCGATCCGGTCAACGGTTGGCTGGTGATCGACGCGGCTAGCCCGGGGAAGGCCGACGAAGTCATCAAGTTACTGTTAAAAGCGGTGGACAAACTACCGCTGGAGAGCTTGCGTGTGCAGCGTTCGCCGGTCGCCGTGATGACGGAATGGCTGCAAGCCGATGACGCTCCCAGCGGTTTCACGGTGGACATGGACACGGAGTTGCGCGCCACCGGCGAAAGCAAGGCCACGGTGCGCTATGTGCGCCATACGCTGGAGGCGGACGAGGTGCGGCGTCACATCGCGGCCGGCAAACAATGCACGCGCCTGGCGATGACGTGGCATGACCGGATCTCCTTCGTATTGACCGAATCGTTGGCGATCAAGAGCATCAAACCGCTTGACGTGATCAAGGAAAGCGAATCGAGCACCAAGAACGACGACGAGCGCTTCGACGGCGATATGATGTTGATGACCGGCGAATTGAGCAAATTGATGGCCGATGTGGTGGAGGCGCTGGGCGGCGAGGCGACCGCCTGAGTCGCCTCGCACGTCGCGCCGATGCGTCCTGTTTCCTGTCATCAGGACCATCGCCTGCCGCTAGAGAGTTTGAAACACGCCGGCGTCGCGGTTTTTTTGCACATTGTCCCAAGCGAAGATCGTGCCGTTCATGGCCACATACACGCCGGCGGGCAAGATCTGCGCCGCCGCGCAGGCAAAACCCAGATTGAACAAAGCGTCCGAGTGGGCGATTTCGTAGGGAATCATGGCGCCGGTCAGCACCACCGTCTTGCCGAGCGCGGCGGCGCCCAGCACGGCCGCCGTCTCGCGCATGGTATCGGTGCCGTGCACGATAACGATGGCCGTTTCGCCGGCCGCACGGCAGCTGGACAATACCCGGGCCCGGTCGGCGTCCTGCATGTCGAGCGAGTCGAGCAGGGGCAACTGTTCCAGCACGGTGCCCACCGTCATCCGGCTGCGCGCGATTGCCTCCGGCACATGGCTGACGTCGAAGCCCAGCGAACCGTTGAGCTCGTTGTAATGTTTGTCGAATGTGCCGCCTGTGGCGAGGATGCGCAGTGTCATGATGTGGGCCTGGTTTCGGTGGAAAATGAGGCGCATGATAGCGTGAAGCGCGCGGGCTGTGTAGCCGGGCGGACCGAGTTTTGCCGTGCCGGGCCGCCGCCGGCCGTTCCCTGGGTTACACTGAGAATATGCCGGTCGCGGGATCGCCGGCGGCGCCCGGCGCATGCCGGCGGCCACACGATTCCCAACCGAGTTGCACCAGCATTCTTGATCCGCTATTGGTTAATGTATGAAAGCGCTTGCTCCCGGTACCGTTATTTTTCATCGCCATCGTGGTTATGGCGTCATCACTTCCGTTAATCTGTTGACCGGCTGGATCGCGGCCCGTTTCGGCAGCGAATCGCGCACGCTCGACCTGAACTTGTCGACCGACGACGTGCAATTCGCCGACGGCGAAGCGATCCTGTTCCGGCGCGCGCCGCCCGACCGCATGCCGCACGCGCGCCTGATGGCGATGGTGCGTCAATTGCACCGGGCCGGCTACCAGCGCCTGTATCTGTATTCCTGGCCGAAACCTTCCGGCTTACACTGGCGCTGGCATTTGTTTGCCGGCTCGCGCGACTGGATGCAGCGGCCGTGGCGCGAGGGCTGGTACGGCTCCGGCGCCGATTACAACGTCAATCCCGTCATGGGCTGGGGCGATACGCCCGGCGCCTCGACCGAGGAATTGATCCATGCCCTGGCCAAATTCGATCCCCAGGGGCTGGCCCAAGCCCTGGGCCGGGACGAAGACCACAGCGCCTGGTTCGAAACGGTGTGCGATGCTTTGCTGCCCGGTTATATGTACAGCCTGGACATGCAGCGCCCGGCCGGCGCCCCGCAGTGCGAGATGCCGCCGGTGCCCGTGATCGCCGTGCGCGCCAACTTGCCCGTGTATGCGGGCCCGGCGCTGAGCTGGCCTCCCGGCTGGGCCGGGCTGTGGACGCGCACCCATGTGATGCCGGCCGCGCCGATCAACTTGAGCGGGGTGCCGGCGCTGCGTTAGATAGACCGACCAAGTAGACCGGCCAGGCCGGGCGTGGAGCGGGCCGCTCCATCGGCGCCGCGGCTAGTGGCGACCGTGCGCGTGGCGCTCGTAGTCCGGGTTGAGCAGTTTGCCGCAATTGCCGTTGGTGAAATCGACCAGATTCTGAAACGCGGCGCGGAAATACAATTCGTAGCTATCTTGCTCGACATAACCCAAGTGGGGCGTGGCCAGCACGTTTGGCATGCGCAGCAGCAGCGCGTCCGGGCTCAGCGGTTCGCTGGTGAACACGTCGAGCGCGGCGGCGCCCGGCCGTCCTTGTTGCAAAGCCGCTTCCAAGGCGCCTGCTTCCACCAGTTCGGCCCGGCTGGTATTGACGAATAGGGCGTGCGCCCGCATGCGCGCCAAATCAGTGGCCGTGATGAGGCCGCGGCTGGCGTCGCTGAGCCGCACATGCACAGTGAGCACGTCGGCTTGCTCGAAAAATGCTTCCCGCGACGGCGCCGCCTGGTCGTCGGCGGCCACGGCCGCATCGCGGCTGGCCTGGCTACCCCACACCAGCACGCGCATGCCGAAGGCGCGCCCGTAGCCGGCGATGATCTGGCCAATCTTGCCGTAGCCCCAGATCGCCAAAGTGCGGCCCTTGAGCGCCGTGCCCAGCGTGTTGCGGGCCGGATCGATCGATGCCGTTTGCCACAAGCCATCTTTCAGATTGTTCGCATACGGCACGATCTTGCGCTGCGCCGCCATGATCAGGGCCCAGGTCAGCTCGGCCGGCGCGGTCGGCGCACCGCTGCCTTCGGCGATCGCGATGCCCAGCTCCGTGGCGGCGGCCACATCGACATGCCCGCTCACTTTTCCCGTCTGCGAAATCAGTTTCAGCCGAGGCAGCTTGGCAAGCAGTGCACGGCTCAGGCTGGTGCGCTCGCGTATCAACACCAGCGCATCGTATGGCGCCAGCCGGATCGCCAGTTGGCCAACGCCGCGCGCGGAATTGGTGAACACTTTAACCTCGTGTCCGTCTAATAAGGAAAAGCAGGGCAGACCGCGCGCGCTGTCTTGGTAATCGTCAAGAATGGCAATTTTCATGGATTTGGCACAGTAACAAGTGAATTTGGTAGGGAAATAACCGGTTCCGGCGGCGCGTAAATAGCTTACTACTTTAGTCGGATATTATTCCTACATTTTTGTCTGAAACGCATATTGGCAGGTGTACAATCGCCGACAATTTTAGTGTTCTGCATCCGAATTCGTGTAGCACGTCCCGCCCGCCCGGCCGCATGCGCCGGCGCGCAATGACGCCAACGACAAGACCGCCGTGCCGCCAATTCCGCCTGGACGGACTAGCTGGCCGCTGACGACGATCCTGCCGTGCCGGGGACAAAATAGATTTCTTATTGGCATTGGAGGTACTATGAATCAGCCCGTCTTGGGTGGCGTTGCCGCACTAAACGTCCCAGCTTACATCAAACATCAAGCGCTTATCAATTGGGTTGCCGAAATCGCCGCCCTCACCAGGCCGCAACAGATTCATTGGTGCGATGGATCGCAGGCCGAATACGACCGCCTGTGCGGCGAGATGGTTGCCGCCGGCACCATGAAAAAATTGAATCAGGAAAAACGCCCGAATTCCTATCTGGTCTGTTCCGACCCGAGCGATGTGGCGCGGGTGGAAGAGCGCACCTTCATCTGCTCGGCCACGAAAGAGGAGGCCGGCCCCACCAACAACTGGACCGCGCCCCAGCACATGCGCGACACCTTGCACGGCTTGTTCGACGGCTGCATGCGCGGGCGTACCTTGTATGTGGTGCCGTTTTCGATGGGGCCGCTCGGTTCGCCGATCGCCCACATCGGGGTCGAACTGTCGGACTCGCCCTATGTGGTGGTCAACATGAAGCTCATGACGCGCATGGGCCGCGCGGTGTACGAGGCGCTGGGCACGGACGGCGCCTTCGTGCCGTGCGTACACAGCGTGGGCGCGCCGCTGCGCCCGGGCCAAGCGGACGTGGCGTGGCCGTGCAACCCCACCAAATACATCGTCCATTTTCCCGAAACGCGCGAAATCTGGTCGTTCGGTTCCGGCTATGGCGGCAATGCCTTGCTGGGCAAAAAATGCTTCGCCCTGCGCATCGCCTCGCACATGGGTTACCAGGAAGCGCGCGCCGGTGGACCAGGCTGGCTGGCCGAGCACATGCTCATTTTAGGGGTGGAAAGCCCGGCCGGCGACAAACATTACATCGCCGCCGCCTTTCCCTCGGCTTGCGGCAAAACCAACTTCGCCATGCTGATTCCGCCCGCCAGTTTCCAGGGCTGGAAAGTGAGCACCATCGGCGACGATATCGCCTGGATCAAGCCCGGCGCGGACGGCCGCCTGTACGCCATCAACCCGGAGGCGGGCTATTTCGGCGTGGCGCCCGGCACTAACTTGCAAACCAATTTCAATTGCATGGCCTCGATGCGCGAGAACACCATCTTCACCAATGTCGCCCTGACCGACGACGGCGACGTCTGGTGGGAAGGCATGACGAAAGAGGCGCCGGCCCATCTGATCGATTGGCAAGGCCAGCACTGGACCCCTGCCAGCGCCGGCAAGGCGGCCCATCCCAATGCCCGCTTCACCGTGGCCGCCACGCAAAATCCCGTGATCGACCCGGCCTGGGACGACCCGGCCGGGGTGCCGATCTCGGCCTTCATTTTCGGCGGCCGGCGCTCCACCACGGTGCCGCTGGTCACCGAGGCGCGCGACTGGGTCGAGGGGGTGTATATGGCCGCCACCATGGGCTCGGAAACCACGGCCGCCGCCGCCGGACAGATGGGAGTGGTGCGGCGCGATCCGTTTGCCATGTTGCCTTTCGTCGGCTACAACATGAGCGATTATTTCCAGCACTGGCTGGATCTGGGCCGTAAACTGAGCGCCATCGAGGGCGCCGTGCCGCCGAAAATTTATTGTGTCAACTGGTTCCGCACCGATGCCGCCGGCAAGTTCGTGTGGCCCGGGTTCGGTGACAATATGCGGGTGTTGCGTTGGATGCTGGAACGGATCGCCGGTCAGGGCGGCGGGGTCGACAACGCGCTGGGCGTCAGCCCGCGGTTCAGCGACCTGCATTGGGAGGGGCTGCCGTTCACGGAGCAACAGTTCGACAGCCTGACCTCGATCGACCGGCACGCCTGGCAGGCGGAACTGGCCATGCATGACGAACTGTTCGCCAGGCTGGCCCACCATTTGCCGGCCGAGCTGACCGATACCAGGGCCAGTCTGGAGCGGCGTCTGCGGGCTTGAGGGCGCGCCCGGCGCGTGTAGAACACGTCGGGCGTCTTGCGTCGGGCGTCGCACGTCGGGCGCTATTTTTGCTTGAGCAAAGGCCCCAGGTATTTGCCGGTCACACTGTCCGGATTGGCGGCCACTTGTTCCGGGGTGCCGCTGGCGATGATCCGGCCGCCGCCGGCGCCGCCTTCCGGCCCCAGATCGACCAGCCAGTCGGCCGTCTTGATCACGTCCAGATTGTGCTCGATGATGACCAGGGTGTTGCCCTGGTCGCGCAGGCGGTGGATCACCTTGAGCAGTAAATCGATGTCGTGGAAATGCAAACCGGTGGTCGGCTCGTCCAGAATGTACAGGGTGCGGCCGGTGTCGCGCTTGGACAATTCAAGCGACAGCTTGACCCGCTGCGCCTCGCCGCCCGACAGGGTGGTGGCGCTTTGGCCCAGGCGGATGTAGCCGAGTCCGACGTCCAGCAGGGTTTGCAGCTTGCGCGCGATCACGGGAACCGGCTTGAAGAAAACGTGCGCCTCTTCCACCGTCATGGCCAGCACTTCGGTCACGTTCTTGCCCTTGTAATGGACTTCCAGCGTTTCCCGGTTATAGCGCTTGCCGTGGCACACATCGCACGGCACATACACATCCGGCAAGAAATGCATTTCCACCTTGATCACCCCGTCGCCCTGGCAAGCTTCGCAGCGCCCGCCCTTGACGTTGAAGGAAAAGCGGCCGGCGCTGTAACCGCGTTCCTTGGCGGCCGGCACGGTGGCGAACAGATCGCGGATGGGGGTAAACAAGCCGGTATAGGTGGCCGGGTTGGAGCGCGGGGTGCGCCCGATCGGCGCCTGGTCAACCGCGATCACCTTGTCGAAATGCTCCAGACCGCTAATCGAATCGTGGGGCGACGGTTCCGTCTGCGAACCGTACAGATGGCGCGACAGGGCCGGATACAAGGTATCGTTGACCAGCGACGACTTGCCCGAGCCGGACACGCCGGTCACACAAGTCATCAAACCGACCGGCAATTGTAGCGTGACATTTTTCAGATTGTTGCCGGTGGCGCCAGTGATCACCACTTGCTTGTCCGGATTGGCCGGGTGGCGCTGCTTGGGCACGGCGATTTTCAAGCTGCCGTTCAGGTATTTCGCCGTCAAGGAATTCTTATTCTTCAGAATATCCTTGAGCGTGCCCTGGGCGATAATCTCGCCCCCGTGCACGCCCGCGCCCAAGCCCATGTCCACCACGAAATCGGCGGTGCGGATCGCATCCTCGTCATGCTCGACCACCAGCACGCTGTTGCCGATGTCGCGCAAATGCTTGAGCGTTTCGATCAGGCGGTCGTTATCGCGCTGATGCAAACCAATCGACGGTTCGTCAAGCACATACATCACCCCCGTCAAGCCGGAACCGATCTGCGAGGCCAGCCGGATGCGCTGGGCTTCGCCGCCGGACAGCGTATCGGCGCTGCGGTCGAGCGACAGATAATCGAGGCCCACATTGTTGAGGAACTTCAGGCGCGACACGATTTCCTTCACCACCCGGTCGGCGATGTCTTTCTTGGCGCCCGTGAGCTTGAGCTTTTCAAAAAAATCGAGCGTCTCGCGCAGCGGTTTGGCCGCCACCTCATAAATGGCGCGTTGCTGTTTGCCGGTGCCGACCTTGACGAAACGGGCCTCGACCCGCAGCCGCGCCCCCTGGCAGGCGGGACATTGCTTTTCATTGATGAATTTGGCCAGCTCTTCCTTGACCGCCATCGAATCGGTTTCGCGGTAGCGCCGCGACAGATTGTTGACCACGCCTTCGAAGGTATGTTCGCGCACCACCGAGCGGCCGCGCTCGTTGACATAAGCGAAGGGGATCGATTGCTTGCCCGAACCGTACAACACCACTTGCTGCGAATTGAGGGCCAGTTGTTCGAACGGCATGTCGAGGTCGAATTCGTAGAACTCCGACAGATTCTTGAGCATCTGAAAATAAAACTGATTGCGCCTGTCCCAGCCTTTGACGGCGCCGGAGGCGAGCGACAGATTGGGGAACGCGACAATGCGTTTCGGATCAAAGAATTCAATGTGGCCCAAACCGTCGCATTCGGGACAGGCGCCCATCGGATTATTAAACGAAAACAGGCGCGGTTCCAGCTCTTGCAGGGAATAGCCGCACTCGTTGCAGGCGAATTTGTTCGAATAAATTTGTTCTTGCGCCGTATCCATTTCGAGCGCGATGGCGCGCCCGTCGGCCAGGCGCAGGGCGGTTTCGAAACTTTCGGCCAGCCGTTGTTTGATGTCCGGATGAACCTTGACGCGGTCGATCACCACGTCGATCGTATGTTTTTCCGTTTTTTTCAGCTTGGGCAGATCGTCGATTTCCACGATGCGCGCCTCTTGGGTGCCGCTTTGCACGCGAAAGCGCACAAAGCCCTGGGCTTGCATTTGCTCGAACAGATCGGCGTGCTCGCCCTTGCGGTTGGCCACCACGGGGGCCAGTATCATCAGTTTGGTGTCTTGCGGCATGGCCAGCACCGCATCGACCATTTGCGACACCGTTTGCGCCGCCAGCGCGTGTTCGGGGTGGTTGATGCAGTAAGGGGTGCCGACGCGCGCGTACAGCAGGCGCAGGTAATCGTGGATCTCGGTCACCGTGCCCACTGTCGAACGCGGATTATGCGACGTGGCTTTTTGTTCTATGGAAATGGCGGGAGACAAGCCCTCGATCAAGTCCACGTCCGGCTTTTCCATCAATTGCAGGAACTGGCGCGCGTAGGCCGACAGCGACTCGACATAGCGGCGCTGCCCCTCGGCATACAAGGTGTCGAACGCCAGCGACGACTTGCCGGAGCCGGACAAGCCGGTGATCACAATCAGTTTGTTGCGTGGGAGGTCAAGATTGATGTTCTTCAGGTTGTGCGTACGTGCGCCGCGAATGCGGATTAGTTCCATGTGTTTGCCTTAAACGGGTCAGCTTCATACTATAGCCGTGTTTCGAAAGCGGCGTCCGCGAAGACGCTTGCCGCGCTCACGCATGCGGAGAGGGCGTATTGATGTTGCGCAGGATCGTGCGGCTGGTGCAGTGCTTGATACTGTATATAATACCAGTGTTCACCCTGAAAGCAAACGCGTGCGGGGGCGCCCAGCGCGACCCTTGAAGGAAGAGCAGGAGTCAAAGAACAATCGGGAAATACTGTATATAATAACAGTATTTTGCCATGTGGCTCCGCTGTTTTAACCTTGACATCCCAGCTTCGTGCGCGTGGCCAGGGCTGAAGCGGGGCGGTCGAGCGCTCGCCTTGCCGAGGTGAGTGGCTTATAATCGTCGTTTAGAAAATATCTACGCGCGCCGCGGTCCGCAGCCGCAGCTCAACAGGAGTCATTCATGGCATCAGTGAACAAAGTCATCATCGTCGGCAACTTGGGCCGCGATCCGGAAATCCGCTACATGCCAAGCGGTGATGCTATCGCCAACATTGCTGTAGCGACATCGTATAAGTCGAAAGACAAGAACACGGGCGAACAAAAAGAAGTGACCGAGTGGCACCGCAT